>NZ_JBIVUE010000023.1:0-109547 GCF_044757045.1 Streptomyces sp. NPDC091377
CAGCCGGCCGACGATTCCAGAAATGGACAGCCGAGGCGTCAGTCATTCGGTGGGTCAGACCGCCGAGCGGTGCCATCAGCAATCCTCACAGTCATTCGTAAGATCGGAGGGCCCAGGGGTTCTGGGTATGGCTGTCATCGGGGCGCCGCTGGGAAGGCTCAAAGGACTTGGCCGCCCGGAACCCCGCGACGACTCGACCGCCAATTGGGAGACGCGACTCCGATCGCTGCTGTAGGACAACGTCGGCGAGGTCGTCTGCGGGTGACATGTCCTTTCACCTTCACGCGTCGATCACCAGGTCCTCCAGCGGCTTCGAGCAGCAGAGGAGGATCTTGTTCTGGGCGATCTCGCGGGGCCGTATGCCGCCGTTGTGCTGCATGTCGACGGAGCCGGCGACGAGGCTCGTCTTGCAGGTGCCGCACATGCCCTGGGCGCAGGAGGCCGGGAGGCTGATCCCCTCTCTGGAGGCGGCGGCGAGGAGTGAGGTCTCGGCATCGCACTCGATGGTGCGCCCGCTGCGGGTGAACTCGATCTTGAAGCCGGAGGCGCCCGTGTCGGTGTCGGGCGCCGCGACGGGAGCTTCGAAGGTGAAGCTCTCCTGGTGGTAGCGGTCCATGTCGAGGCCGGCGTCCGACAGCATGGTGCGCACGGCGGTCATATAGGGGGCGGGTCCGCAGGCGAAGACCTCGCGTTCGGTGAGGTCGGGCGCGATCTGGCGGAGTGCCTCGATGGTCAGCCGACCACGGTAGCCGCCCCAGGGAGCGTAGGGGCGATCCTCCTCGCAGATGTGGACCACCCGGATGTTGGGCGCGGTCGCGGCGATGAGGTCGAGTTCGTGGCGGAAGACGATATCGGCCGGGGTGCGCGCGCTGTGCACGAAGACCACGTCGGCCGGGTCGGCCAGGTCGTAGAGCGTCCTGGTCATCGACATGGAGGGGGTGACCCCCACTCCCCCGGACAGGAAGAGGTACTTGGATGCCGGGTGCAGGGCCGTCGTGAACTCGCCGTGCGGGCCGTGCGCCCGCACCCTGTCGCCGGGCTTCAGGTGGTCGTGCAGCCAGTTCGAGACGCGTCCGCCCGGCACCCGCTTCACCGTGATCGAGAGCAGGAACGGGCGGGTGGGCGGGGAGGAGATCGTGTAGCAGCGCTGCACCGGCTGCCCGTCGATCTCCACGGTCAGCGTGATGTACTGGCCGGGCTCGTGCCGGAACAGCCGGGGTTCGGCGTACTCGAACACGAACGTGGTGACGTCGTGGGTGAGCGGGTGGACCTGACGGCACACCAGCAGTTCTTCGGTCTCCGAGGTCATCGCTGCCGCTCCAGGTGTGCCTTGAGCCGGGTGACGTACCAGTTGACGAACGCCTCGACCTGTTCCTCCGTCGGGCTGTAGGGGCCCGGCACATAGGCCGGGCTGCTGATGCCCCGCTGGGCTCGCGCGACGAAGACGGCGTCCTGGTCGTTGGTGGCCTTCCAGATCTTGGTGAGTGTGTCGAGGTCGTAGTCGACGCCCTCGACGGCGTCGGCGTGCACGAGCCAGGTGGTGCGCACCAGGGTGCGGTCCGGGCCGAGAGGGATCGCGGAGAAGGTGATCGCGTGGTCGGCCATGATGTGGAACCAGGCGTTGGGCTGGGTGTGGAAGGACAGGCGGCCCAGGCGGGCGGTGGGGAAGTCCGCCAGTAGGCGTTTGCAGGCCGCGGTGCCGTCCGGGGTGTAGGACTCGCCGGCCCCGTCAAGGGGTTCGCGCTGGATACGGAAGCCCGTGGGACGGTTGTCGAGTTCCTCGATTGCGGCGTAGGGGAGGCCGAGCGACTCGTAGGTCGTACGGGCGTCAGCGTCGGTCTTCAGGAAGCGCACGTAGGTGGGGCGCAGCGCAGCGGGGACGTCCTGCTCGGCGTAGCCGTAGGTGGGGAAGTAGCACTGCTGGAGCTCGGGGTGGCCCACGCAGTGGTAGCACTCCCGGTTGTTCTCCATGGTCAGCTTCCAGTTGCCGTGCTCGACCAGGTCGATCTGCGCGGCGACCTTCGCCCTGGCCAGGTTGTGCGGCGCCAGGTACGGCTCCACCCGGGTGATGATCTCGTCGAAGTCCGCGGGCGGCTCCTGGGCCAGGCAGATGTAGACGAGTCCGGCCACGGTGCGTACGTGCACGGACTTGAGCGAGAAGCACTTCCGGTCGAAGTCGGGCGCCTGGGACTCGGCGTGCCGCAGTGTGCCGTCCACGCCGTACGTCCAGAGGTGGTAGCCGCAGACGATGTTGCCCACCGACCCGCGGTCCTCGTTGAGGATGCGGGCGCCGCGGTGGCGGCAGACGTTGTGGAAAGCGCGTACGTCCTCGTCGTCGTCGCGGACGATGATGATCGAGTACGGCCCGAGCGTGACGGTCACGTAGTCGCCGGGCTCGGGTATCTCGGCCTCGGTGGCGGCGAAGATCCAATGCCGGGCGAAGACGGCCTCGATGTCGAGACCGAAGAACTCCTCGCCGGTGTAGAACGGCGCCTCCAGGCTCTGGCCGACGGCACGCCGGGAAACGAGGTCCGCGGGGGTTGTCACTGGGGTCATCTCATCTCTCCGGCAGAACTCAGGAGTCGGCGGTTGGAATGGGGGTGCTCAGACCGGCAGGCACAGCCGCAGGGCGTCGTAGACCGCGGCGTGGATATTGCGGGAGGCGACGGCGTCGCCTATGCGGAACAGCTGGTAGCGGCCCGCCTCGTTGCGGACCACAGTCTGGGCCTCGTGCGCGAGCAGGGCGCGGACGTCGACCTCGCCGAGGTTGGTCGAGCCGGGGACGAGGTCGAAGTACAGCTCGTCGTTGGGCAGCGTCCCGTGCTCCACGATCACGTGGTCCACGAGCCGTTCGGTCTCGGCCTCGGTGTACTCGCTGTAGAGGATCGCGGCGAGCCGTCCGTCGCCGGTGCGGCGCACCGAGCGCAGCCGCTGGGCGAGTGTGGTGGCCACCTCGTGTGCGGCGAACGCCCGGAGGTAGGCGGGGGAGTTCATGCTGCCGACGTCGGGGGCGAGGGTGCGCTCGGGAGTGACGTACTCGATCCCCACGTCGGGGGACGCGCTGAGGACCTCCACGGCGTCCATGGCCGGGTAGCCGCCGTGGTCGTCGTAGACGAGGATCTCGCCCTTGGGCCGCACGGAGCCGCTCATGACGTCCCAGGTGTCGGCGACCAGGCCCTCGCCCTTGGTCAGGAAGTTGCGGTTGGGGACGCCGCCGGTGGCGACGATGACGAGGTCGGGGTGTTCGGCGAGGACGTCCTCGGCCTCGGCGTAGGTCCCGAGCCGGAGGTCGACGCCGAGATGCTTGCACTCCAGGAAGCGCCAGTCGACGATCTGGATCAGGTCGTGACGGCGGGGGTTGGAGGCGGCGAGCCTGATCTGTCCGCCGGGCTGGTCGCTCGCCTCGAACAGGACGACGTCGTGGCCCCGTTCACCCAGCACGCGGGCCGCTTCCAGGCCAGCGGGTCCGGCGCCGACGACGACTGCCTTACGGCGGCGGCCGATGGTCGGCGAGAGGATGTGGGGCAGCTGGAGTTCGCGACCTGACGACGGGTTGTGGATGCACTTGGTGTCGCCGGAGTCGTAGATCGCGTCGAGACAGTAGCTCGCCCCGACGCAGGGGCGGATGCGGTCCTCCTGGCCGGACTTCACCTTGGCGACCAGGTACGGGTCGGCGATCTGCGCGCGGGTCATGCCGACCAGGTCGAGGAGCCCCTCGCGCAGGGCGTGCCTCGCGGTGGCGACGTCGGCGATGCGGGCCGCGTGCATCACGGGGATGGCGAGCCGGCGTTTCATCTCGCCGGTGAAGTCCAGGAACGGACCGAGCGGGGTGCCGATGGACGGGATGGTCTTCGCCAGGGACGCGTCGCTCTCGATGGATCCGTGGATGGCGCTGATGAAGTCGATGCCGTCGGCGGTGAACTGCTCGGCGGCGGCGAGTGCCTCGTCCGACGTGAGCCCGCGGGGGTGTGCCTCGTTGAGCGACATCCGGATGCCGACGACGAAGTCCGGGCCGACGGCTTCGCGGACGGCGCGGATCACCCGGCGCGGGAACGCCATGCGGTGGGACAGGCTGCCGCCGAACTCGTCGTCGCGGTGGTTGGTCGCCGGAGAGAGGAAGCTGTCCAGGAAGTGGCCGTACGCCTCCAACTCGATGCCGTCGAGGCCGCCCTCCTTGCAGCGGACCGCCGCGGCGGCGTAGTCGGCGACGATCCGGTCCAGGTCCCACGCCTCGGCGGCCTTGGGGAAGGAGCGGTGCGCGGGCTCGCGCAGCGCGGAGGCGGACACCAGCGGGAGCCAGTCGCCGGCGTAGTTGCTGGTACGGCGCCCCAGGTGGGTGACCTGGCACATGACCGCAGCCCCGGCTTCGTGCACGTCGTCGGCCAGTCGGCGCAGCCACGGCACGATGTCGTCGCTGTACAGGAGCAGGTTGCCGAAGGCGGGCGGGCTGTCCGGGGAGACGACCGCCGAGCCGCCGATCATCGTCAGGCCGACTCCGCCCCGCGCCTTTTCCAGGTGGTAGGCGCGGTATCGGTCCTTGGGCATGCCGTCCTCGCCGAACGCCGGTTCGTGCGAGGTGCTGACTACGCGGTTGCGCAGGGTGAGGTGCTTCAGCCGGAAGGGCTGGAGCAGGGGATCCAGGGTGGGTGAGGGCACAGCCGCTCCTCGGGTCACTGGTGGTTTCGCATTGCGAAACGACATCGCGATACGAGACAAAGGGTGAGCCTGGACATCCCAGCCGTCAAGAGCCCTCGTCTTCCGACCTGCTCCGGACCGACCTCACCACTCCGCGTCAGCCCGTTCGGTGCGCGGTCACCCGCGCTTCACGTACCCCCGGCGCCAGGAGACCTTCGCGCCGGCCGCCAGGAGCTGCTCGGCGAGGCCCGGGATGGTGTCCTCGTTGATGCGGAAGGTCGGCCCCGACAGGGTGATGGCGGCGATGATCCGGCCGTTCAGGTCGTGGATCGGGGCGGCGATGGCGGCCAGTCCGATCTCATGCTCCTCGAGGCTGACGGCGTAGCCGCGCTCTCGGACGCCGTCCAACTCGGCCGCCAGGCTCGCCGGGTCGACGATGGTGTGCGGGGTGTGCTTCTGCTGACCCTTCGCGAAGATGTCCTCGACCTCGTCCGGGGTCATGTGGGCCAGGAAGAGCTTGCCCGCCGAGGTCGCGTGGATCGGGGTGCGCCTGCCGACCCAGTCGATGCTCATGATCGACGCACCGATCGCCTGGTCGATGCTGATCACGTCGTCGCCCTCGCGGATCGCGACGTTCACCGTGTCGCCCACGGCCGCGGCCAGTTCCTGGCATACGGGGTGGCTCAGCGCGGACAGGTCGTTCACCTTGCTCGCCCCGCCGGCGAGCTCGACCACGGTGTACCCGATGCGGTACCGCCCGCGCTCACTCTTCTGCTCGACCATTCCTCGCGACTCCAGCGTCGCCAGCAGCCGGAAGACGGTCGACTTGTGGATGCCCAGCGCCTCGGCGATCTCGGTCACGCCGCACGGACCCTGCGCGGCCAGAACCTGCAGGATTGAAACCGCTCGGTCGACGGACTGGACCGAGTGATCACGGGGGCGGCTTCCGTTGCTGGACATGACGGAAGAGTAGCCGAGCCCGGCAGTGCTGCCTGCGGCCTCCCAAGCACCCGGAATGAACCCCGTGTTACGGCTGCGGAGCGGGCCTGCCGGTGGTGACCGCCCGGCGTAAATTCTCCGATTCCTCCACGCAGGGCCTTGACGAGTGGCCCGACGTGGGGACATCTTCGTACCGCATTGCACAGCTGTTTCGCACAGCGAGACATCAGCCTTGCAGGCTGTAACCCTTCCGCCCCGCGCGGACCCCCGGAGGTGGGGCACGGTGATTGAGGCATCCCGGCTGAAAAAGGTCTACGGCTCGGCATCCGAGGGAGTACACGCTGTCGACGGCGTCTCCTTCGACATCGCTCCCGGAGAACTCTTCGTCATCATGGGTTTGTCCGGTTCAGGCAAATCCACCCTGCTTCGGATGCTCAACCGGCTCGTCGAGCCGACCGGCGGCGAGCTGCGCATCGACGGCCGCGACGTCCTGAAGATGGGCGACGCGGACCTGCGGGACCTGCGCAACCGCAAGATCAATATGATCTTCCAGCACTTCGCCTTGTTCCCGCACCGCACGGTGCGCGAGAACTCCGCCTACGGCATGCGGGTACGCGGCGTCGCCGAGGCCGAACGGTTGGAGCGCGCCGACTGGGCGCTCAAGACGGTCGGCCTGGGCGACCGCGGCGACGCCTACCCCGACCAGCTGTCCGGCGGGCAGCGGCAGCGGGTGGGGCTGGCACGTGCGCTGGCCACGGACGCGGAGATCCTGCTCATGGACGAGCCGTTCAGCGCGCTCGACCCGCTGATCCGGCGGGACATGCAGGACCTGCTGCTGAAGCTGCAGCGTGATCTGCGCCGCACCATCGTCTTCGTCACCCACGACCTCAACGAGGCGATGCGCCTGGGCGACAGGATCATGGTCATGCGGAACGGGCGGGTGGTACAGCTGGGCACCGCGACCGACATCCTGCACAAGCCCTCGTGCAGGTACGTGCGCGACTTCGTCTCCGACGTGGACCGCTCCCGTGTGCTGACCGCGAGCACCATCATGCGTGAACCCCTGCTGACCGCCCGCGTGAGCGACGATCCCCGGGAGGTGCTGCGGAAGCTGTCGAACATCGAGGCCGGCGGAGTCTTCGTGCTGGAGGACGACGGACGCATCGCCGGGGTGGCGCATGACGAGCTGCTGGCCCGGGCCGCCGCGGAGAAGTGCACCTCCCTGCGGGAATGCTTGACCGACGACTACGAGCAGACCGGTCCCGACACCCTGCTGGTGGATCTGTGCCGTCAGGTCGGGCGGCATGCCGTACCCCTGGCCGTGACCGACGACGACGGAAAGCTGCGCGGCGTGGTCCCCCGCGCCGCCCTCCTCACGGCCCTGTCGGATGCCCGCACCACGGACTCCAGCGACACACCGAAGGAGGCGGCCCATGTCTAGCCCGCTGTTCACCATCGACCTCGGAACCCCGGTCAGCTCCGCCGTCGACTGGCTCACAGAGCACCTGGGCGGCCTGTTCGACGCGATCTCCTCGGTGATGACGACGCTGGTCAACGCTGTGCTGGTCGTGCTGACCGCACCGCATCCGCTGGTCATCACCGTGGTGTTCACGGTGCTGGCCTACTTCGCCCGCAAGTGGGGCTTCGCCGCGTTCACCGTCGTCGCCTTCCTCCTGATCCAGGCGATGGGCCTGTGGACCGAGGCGATGCAGTCCCTCGCCGTGGTCCTGGTCGCCTCGTCGCTCGCGGTGGCGATCGGGGTGCCGATCGGGGTGTGGGCGGCCCGCGGGCCGTTGGCGAGTGCCGTGGTACGGCCGGTGCTGGACTTCATGCAGACCCTGCCGGTGTTCGTCTACCTCATCCCGGCCGTGTTCTTCTTCGGCATCGGCCTCGTTCCCGGTGTAGTGGCCACGACCGTGTTCGCCATCCCGCCCGCGGTGCGCCTGACCGAGCTGGGCATCCGGCAGGTCGACAGGGAGGTCGTCGAAGCCGCGCATGCCTTCGGCGCCAAGCCCCGCCAGATCCTGCGCGAGGTCCAGCTCCCGCTCGCCCTGCCCTCGATCATGGCCGGCGTCAACCAGGTGATCATGCTGGCACTGTCCATGGTGGTCATCGCCGGCATGGTCGGCGCCGCCGGCCTGGGCACCGTCGTCGTCCGCGGCATCAGCCAGCTCGACGTCGGCGTCGGCTTCCAGGGCGGCCTCGCGGTCGTCTTCCTCGCCATCTTCCTCGACCGCACCACAGGCGCCCTGGCCACGACGAAGCGGCGCAAGCCCCGCAAGAACCGGACCCAGTCCGCCCCGGCCGTCAAGGTCGCGGACACGACCTCCGCTCCCGACCCCGAACCCGCCGTCGCCGCTTCGGCGTGAAGACCGCTTGAGAACAGGAAAACCCTCATGAACCACACCGCACGCCGCCGCACGCTCCTCGTCGGCTGTATAGGCGCCGTACTCACCCTGGTCACCACCGCGTGCAGCGGACAGACCGCGACCGTGGGCTCCGACTCCGGAGGAGACAGCGGCGGCAAGAAGACGCTGAAGATCGCCGCCGTCGCGGGCTGGGACGAGGACATCGCCGCCACCTACCTGTGGAAGCAGATCCTCGAGGACAAGGGGTACAAGGTCGAGGTCCAGGAGCTGGACATCGCCAGCACCTTCACCGGCGTCGCCAACAAGCAGGTCGACCTCTACCTCGACGCCTGGCTGCCCGCCACGCACGAGACGTACTGGAAGAAACTCGGCTCCAAGCTGGAGACCGTCTCCACCTGGTACTCGCCGGCCGACCTCAACCTGAGCGTCCCCACCTACGTCAAGGACGTCAACACGATCGCCGACCTCAAGGCGCACGCCTCCGAGTTCGACGGCCAGATCGTCGGCATCGAGGCGGGCTCCGGCCTGATGCGCCTCACACGCGAGAACGTCATACCCGGCTACGGCCTCAAGGACGACTACCAGCTCACCGAGAGCAGCACGTCCGCGATGCTCTCCGCGCTGCAGACCGCCATCAAGAAGAAGAAGCCCATCGTGGTCACCCTGTGGCGACCGCACTGGGCCTACGCCAAGCTCCCGCTGAAGGTCCTCAAGGACACCAAGGGCACATACGGAGACCCCGACAAGGTTCAGGCCATCGCCTCCAAGGGCTTCTCCGACGACCACCCCGAACTGGCCGGCTGGCTGAACAACTTCAAGCTCACCTCCGATCAGCTGGGCAGCCTCGAACTGCTGATCCAGGAGAAGGGCCAGGGGCACGAGCAGGAAGCCGCCAAGGAGTGGATCGCCCAGAACGAGACGGTCGTCGACGCCTGGCTGAAGTGAGCCGGTGAGCCGCACCGGCGGCTCCCACCGGCCTTCCGCCCAGCACGTGGCTCCCGTCCAGCACGTGGCTCCCGCCCTGCCGTTCTCTCCCCCCCCCATTACCTTTTTGATGGTCGCGCAATGGGGCTCCCGGCCTTCGGGTCCGGCATGACTTCCCCCCCTTGTTAACCATGATCCGGGGGGGGTGGTGTCACCGGGCCCGGAGGCACTGACAGACCGCTGATTAGGGGCATGATCACCGACTCTTCGCAGGTCGGGAGGTTCTTCGTAATATGGATGTAGCGATCGGTGCCGGAGGACGGCCGGGTGGAGCACGACCGAAGGATGCACGTGATCGAGACCGGCGGCATCGATGTCTTCCTCGGCCTGGACGTCGGCAAGGGCGAACACCACGCCACCGCCGTGACACCGGCCGGGAAAAGGGCGTTCGACAAGCGCCTGCCCAACACCCAACCGAAGCTCCGCGAGCTGTTCACGAAACTCCAGGCCAAGCACGGAACGGTGCTGGTCGTGGTCGACCAGCCGGCCTCCATCGGAGCCCTGCCGCTGGCCGTCGCCCGGGACATGGGCTGCCCGGTCGCCTATCTGCCCGGCCTGACGATGAGGCGGATCGCCGACCTCTACCCCGGCGAGGCCAAGACCGACGCGAGGGACGCGTTCATCATCGCCGACGCGGCCCGCGCGATGCCTCACACCCTGCGCTCGGTCGACCTCGAAGACGAGACGATCGCCGAGCTGGAGATGATCGTCGGCTTCGACGACGACCTGACCGGCGAGGCCACCCGCGTCACGAACCGGCTCCACGGCCTGCTGGCCCAGATCCACCCGTCGCTCGAACGGGTCCTGGGCCCGCGGCTGCAGCACCCGGCCGTCCTGGCCCTGCTCGAACGGTTCGGGTCCCCGGCCCAGATACGCAAGGCGGGCCGGCGCCGCCTGATCACGCTTCTGCGGCCGAAGGCGCCACGCATGGCCGAGCGCCTGGTCGAGGACATCTTCACCGCGCTGGACGAGCAGACCGTCGTGGTCCCCGGCACCGAGGCGGCCGCGCTGATCGTCCCAAGCCTGGCCACCTCGCTCCAAGCGGTGCTCGACCAGCGCAAACTCCTGGCCGGGCGGATCGAGGAACTACTGGAGGCCCACCCTCTTTCCCAGGTCCTGATCTCGATGCCGGGAGTCGGCATCAGGACCGGAGCCAGGATCCTCATCGAGGTCGGCGACGGCAGCAGCTTCCCCTCCGCCGCCCACCTCGCCGCCTATGCCGGACTCGCCCCGGCGACCCGCAACTCGGGCTCCTCGATCCGCGGCGAACAACCCTCCCGCCGAGGGAACAAGCAGCTCAAACGGGCCTTCTTACTCTCAGCGTTCGCGGCCCTCGGCGACCCCGCGTCCCGGGCCTACTACGACAAGAAGATCGCCCAGGGCAAGCACCACACCCAAGCTCTCCTCTGCCTCGCGAGACGACGAGCCGACGTCCTCTTCGCCATGCTCCGCGACGGCACCTTCTACGAACCCCAACCCGCCCGATCAGCTTGGCCAAACCCATAGGGGCACCCCCCGGTAGGCGAGCGATGCCGGGCGGATGGGCGCGATCCACTGGTCACTGCACTCGTTGTAGAACTCCAAGGTCGCGGCTCCGGCAGACTTCATCGCGACGACGGTGCGGTCGTTGGTGAGCTCGGCAAGGGCCAGGTTCAGGAAGTGCTCCACGCGGTCGAGCTGCGTGTTCTGCTGGCGGGTCAGGCGGGGCATGTGGGGTCCCTTCGAGCGTGCCGTGTGCGACGGCGTGGGGATGGAGCGGCCGGAGGGAGCGGGAGGGTGGCCACCGCTCCCCCGGCCCGGTGACCGCACCCTGACCCGGCACACGGCAAGGCCCGCAACAACAGGGCAACGCGGGCACGGAGTCGGATGTGTCGGCACGCCGCACGGCGCGGCGGGGGCGGGGCCGGAGGGATCCGGGCGGCGTCCGGGCGCGCGGAGGTCGACCTGGCGCGGCTGAAATTCTGCGACGGCACCGGGCTGAGTGCCCTGATGGCTGCGAGTCGCCGGGCCGAGGAACACGGGACCGAGCTGCGTCTTCGCGCGGTCCCGCACACGCTCGCCCGCCTGCTCCGGGTCGCCAGCGAGGTCACCGAACGCGCGGGCCATACGCACACGCCATGCCTGGTCCTGGCGGTCGGTACACCTGGGCAACCGGGCAAGGACCGAGTCGCCCAGTTCGTCCTCGACCCAGACGATGACCGGCTCGTCGCCCCACCTGACCGCCTCGTCGTACAGCAGGCGGCCGAGCTGGTCGGCAACCGCAGACAGCAGCGCCGCCTCTGGCGGAGCGATGAACCCGGTGAACGTTCCGGCGTTCCACCGCCGCCTTGAGCGCTCCTCGGAGGTAAAACGTCCCACGGGTCCACTCCGGACGCTTCGTCCAGTGCCCGGCGGGCCACGTTGTAGCGGATTCCGTGTTCCGCCATGTACGCGCGGATCAGGTGCTTGCGGTCCTCGTTGGGGTGGGTCACGTCATGCCCGTTCCACAGCCCTTGGCGCCACGCCCACCGGCTGCTGTCAGGTCATGCCAGTGATGGTCCGAGATCCCTACGAGTCTGCGGCTCTTGGCCTCTGGGTCCTGTGCGGCGTGGGCATGAGGACGGGGCTCGGGCCAGTCGCAGTGGCCCATGAGCCCTGAGCATACCCGGCGGGCATCAGTGGGCGAGAGGCCCTCCTGCGACACGATCACGTACGGGCGGTGATGCGCTCGCCGAGCTCCTGGGCGGCCGGGCTGTCCGGAATGCTAGGCAGGCGTGCGGCGATGTTGGTCAAACCGTCGTTGACGCGGACGGACTGCACGCCGTCCGACCAGTCGAGGAAGTCGTTCCAGGTCGTGAGGGCCTGGGCGGTGTTCCCACGCTTGAGCTGGACGTGTCCGAGGTCGGCGAGCACGATCGCCCGGGTGCGATTGCGGTCGAGTCCGTGGATGTCGAGGGCCAGGTGCAGGTGTTCCTCCGCCGCGGCGTAGTCGCCCAGCTTCGCGTGGATCATGCCGGATTCGTGGGCCCACCGGCCGTGGCTGTAGTGGCTTGCCCAGGACTGGCCGGGCCGGGCCGGTGCGAGTTCGATCGCGGCCTGCGCGGAAGTGAGCATCTGCGTGGCGGTGGTGCGGTCGCTGTCGGCGGCGGCCGCGTGGGCGAGCGTGTTGCGGTAGTAGGCCAGTGCCTTGGGGTTGCTCAGCTTCCGGCCCCGGTGCTCGCATGCCTCGGCGAGCCTTACGGCGGTGGGGATGTGACCAAGATCGATCGCCTGGTCGGCCAGGCCGCGCAAGGCGGTCGCGGCGAGTTCGTTCTCGCCGGCCTCGGCAGCGAGCTTGTAGCTGTGCACGTTGTAGCGCTGGCTCAGGCCCTGGTTGCCCTCGTCTCGGGCCATCCAGCCGATCAGGTGCACCAGCTCGCTGGTCGCGGCGAACAGCTCGCGGCCGACCGTGTCGGTGTAGCGGCCGTGCAGCCATCGCTTGACGTCGACGGTCAGGTAGCGCACGGCGAGGTGGCGGGCGTGACCTCCGCCGAGTTCGGAGGCGGCGTCTCCGAGGGTGGTGGTCATCGTACGGACGGCGCTGACTTCGCCCATCCCGACCGCGACCGGGCCCGGCCGGTTCACACGGCGGGTGACCGCCTCGGCGTCCGTCAGGTCGAGCGCGGCCAGACCAACGGCAGCAGATGCCGCGAGGAACTGCCGTCGTTCCACGTCGTTTCCTCCCAGGAGCATGACTGCGGTCACGGTATCGGCGAACTGAGGCTCATTGTCATCGGACAGGTCGAGGTGCAGGACCTGTTCGAGGAAGGGGAGCCATTCCTCCGGCTCCCGTCGCCCGGTCTCCCACCGGTAGACCTGCTGCCGGTCGAGGAAACCCGCCTGCCCCCACCGTGCCACCGAGAGCTCGTCAGCGAGCCGCTGCTGACTGCATCTGGGCCGCCGTGCTTCACGTGCCGCGCGGATGCGCTCCGCAAGAGTCATGTCCGGCCGATCGTCGGTCCTGGTTCACAACTGGCCTACACCTGGCAGACATTGTGGCAGCTGTCCACGCTACGCGTCCGGGCGTTGACTGATCGTCATAGCCCGGCGGACGGCCGCCGGGCAGTGAGCGAAGGGACGTTCGTCTTGAACCTCGCCCCCACCCCGGTTGCCCCGGTCTACGAGGCCCCGATCGTGCTGGACGCGGGCGCGGTCGTCGCGGTGACGCTGGGCACGAACAGCTTCGACACCGCCGACGACACCGAGTACAAGAACGCCTGAGTCCGCGGACTGCCGGAGGGCGGCGGGGCACCACGCCCCGACTTCCGGCAAGGAGGCGCCGGGTCCGTCACACCCCGTGCTGGGGCGCGGGAGGGGCGGGCTCGGCGCCTCCGCCCCGTTCTTGACCACGTACGCGCGCACGGACGAGGAAGTGGGCATCAATGAGGTGGAGCGCGGGATGGCACGGGGGCACCGGACGGGACCGGCGGCCCGCCGAAGGCCGGGCGGTGCCCGGCCTGGACACGACATGGACGAGCGGATGGCCGCCAGAGCGGATCCGGGCCGTCACTGATGAGCAGGCGACACTGGCCGTGATCGGCGAGTGCGGCGCCGATGATGCCCAACTGCGCAACGCGCTGCCGGTTGTGCGAGCCCGCGGCTGGCGGTTGCTGACCCGCTGGCCCGGCTCGTACCTGGTGGTGGCGCACGGCGGTAGCCGCCTGGCCGTGATCGGCGACCTCGCCGGGCAGCACCCGGTGTACTACCGTACGGATGGGGCCGGCACGTGGTGGGCGACTTCCGCGTCCGCGCTGGCCGCGCTGGACGGGGCCCCGGTCGACGTGACCGCGCTCGCCGCCCATCTCGCCTTCGGGCAGCCCGACGTGCTCGCCACGCGCAGTCTGTTCCGCGAGGTGGCGCGGGTGCCGGGCGGGCATCTGCTGCTGATCGGCCCGGACGGAGGCGGTGTCGAGCGGTACGAGCCGGTCGCCTACTCGCCCGTCGCTCTGCGCCAGCAGGGTCCCGTGGTTCGGGCCGCACTCTCTGAGGCGGTTGCTGCCCGAATCGACTCCCGGCCGGCCAGCGCGGATCTCGCAGGGCTGGATTCCACCACGCTCGCCTGCCTGGCCGCCCAGCGCGGCCCGGTGACCGCCGTGACCTTCGCCGACGAACGCCTGCGCGACGACGATCTTTCGTTCGCGACCCGCACCGCGGCCACGGTGCCGAACCTGACCCCCCATAAGGTCCCCGGCGCCCCGGGCACCGTGTACTACTCCGGGCTCGAGAACATCTCCGCGCTGCCGGTATCCGACGCCCCGAATGCGTACGCGGTCACCGCATCCATCAAGCGGGCCGTCCTCGACACGGTCACCGAGCACACCACCGGCCCGGGGGTGCACTTCACCGGGGCTGCCGGGGACGCGGTGCTCTCCGCCCCTTCGTCGTACATCGCCGACCTGCTCCGCGAGCGGCGGCACCGCCGGGCCTGGCAGCACGCCCTGGTCCACGCCCGGCTGCGGCATACTTCCACCTTCGCCGTCCTCTCCCGCGCACGGCCCGCCTCCCGCATCGACTTGGCCGGCGCCTGGCGGCACACGGCAACCGCACTCCGCGGCTCCGCGCGGGGCTGGATCCCCCAGGCCCAGCGGCCGATGGCCTGGACACCGCTGCTGGCCTCGGCAGACTGGATGACCCACGGCGCCCGGCTGATGCTCGCCGCCGCCCTCGACGAGGCCGCGGGTGCGCTCACCGACGCGCCGGCCCGGCTGGCGGAGTGGACCGAGCGGCAGGACCTGGCCCGGGTCGGTGCGAACACCGCCGGATGGCGGGCGCTCGCTCTGGCCGAGCACGGCATCGAGCTGGCCGCTCCCTACCTGGACAACGAGGTGATCCGCGCCTGTCTTGCTGTCGGCGCCGACCAGCGGGGCGCCCCCGCCCGGTACAAGCCGATGCTGGACGCGGCGTTCACCGGCAGCGGGGTGTTGCCCGGCTTCATCCTCGCCCGCACGACCAAGGGCGGTTTCAACTCCCTCGCCTACGCGGGTCTGCGCGAGAATGCGCCCGTCCTGAAGGATCTGCTCGGCCCCACCTCGCGATTGGCTGCGCTGGGGCTCGTCACCGAGCAGCCCATCGCGGAGGCGCTGTCCCGGGCGTCCGCGGGTCAGCCCACCGCCCAGGGCGCGCTGCACCTGGTAGTGGCCGCCGAGGTCTGGCTCCGGCAACTCGCCTCGGCCTCCTCCACTTGGTGGGAGACGGTGAGCGGTCATGTGGCAGCTACGTGACGGCGCTCATCCGGTCCTCACCGACGAGGGCGGCGCGATCCTCAGCGAGCGCACCGGACGGTGGTCCTACCTGACGCCGACGGCCTCGGTCGCGGTCATGCTCCTCCTCGCCGGCTCCACCCCGGAGCAGGCCGCCGATCGCTTCGCCACGCGCTACGGAATCCCCGCCGAGCAGGCGGCGATCGATGTACGGAATGTCGCCGAGACGCTGACCGTCCAGGGCCTCGCGCATGACGAGCCCACACTCGCGCCGGCCACACGTTCCCGCCGCCGGTGGAGGTGGACCCGATGACCAGCATGGAGGCCTACTCAACCGCCCGCTCCGGCACCTACGGCGAGCGTCTGGCCGCCGCAGCAGGTCTCGCGCTCGCCCTGGTCCTGCTGCAGCTGCGGTTTCGTCACACCGTCCGCACCGTCCGCCTCGCCCGCAGGGCCGGCCACCGCGACCTCGATGTCAACCGCGCCGAGGCCCTGGTCAGCGCGGTGCGGCACACCAGCCGGCTCTACCCCGGCCGAGCCGCCTGCATGGAGACCTCACTGGGCAGCGTCCTTGCCGCCGCCCTCCTCGGCCAGCGCCTCGAGTGGTGCCTCGGCGCGCGCTTCGCCCCGCCCCCGGTCGAGTACCACGCCTGGCCCAACCTGCCCGGCCACGGCCCGGTCGGCGAGTACACCGCCGCCGGCTGGCACCACCACACTGCCTTGACGATCTGACGCCGTACAGCAAGTCGCCGGGCGCGTGTCCTTCACCCGCCCGGAGCAGTTATCGGATACGAGTGCCCCACCCCCCTCGAAGGAGTGAGCTGTGACCGCCGTCGCCGATGTCGCCGCAACCGTCCCTGAACGCCAGTACACCCACCACGAAGGCCGCGGCGCCACCCCGCACCGCTCCAACCCGGTGGTGATCCACCGCGAGATCGCCAACCTGGACGTACGCGAGGACATGAACGTCATCGAGTACGGCACCGGCTCCGGCTACTCCGGAGCCTTGCTCGCCGAAATCGTCGGCAACGGCGGTCACGTCACCAGCCTCGACATCGACGCCTACCTCGCACGCTGGGCGGGCCTCATCCACCAGGAACGTGGGCTGCACAACATCCACTGCCACGTTGCCGACGGCACCGCCGGCTTCCCGAAGCCGGCCCCGTACGACCGGATGGTGTCGTGGTGCACCCCGCCCTTCTTGCCCAAGGCATGGGTGGACCAGGTCGTCGACGGCGGGCTGATCGTTGCCCCACTGCCTATCGCCCCCGTGCCCAACATGACGGTCGTCGCCAAGATCCGCGTCGTGGGCGGAGAGCCTGTCGTCGAGGAGGTGTTCACCGGCGGGTACATCGAGGCCACCACTTCGCCCAAGGACAACCTGGATCTCCCGGGCCGGTGGGTGGACTGGGAGAACCGAGTGCCCAGTCCTTCATGGATCTCTGTCGCCTGGCGCGATCACGACGACCACTGGAACACCGGCGCCCACACCGCCCTGGATCTCCTGACGAAGGACGCGCACACCGAGCCGTATGCGGGCCCGGAGATCGACTGGCCGTCCTGGCGTACATTCGCCGCGGCCCAGGCGGACCCGAACCTCACCATGGCGGGGCTTCGGCCGGACCTGTGGGCGATCGGTCACTCCACGCCCGCCACTGCTGCGGTCCTCCAGCAGGACGGCACGGTCCTCGCCAGCCGCGCCGACTCCCCTTCCCTTACGATCCTGCGCAACTGGCTGACCGCCTGGGAGGACGCCGGGCGCCCCGCCCCCGAGACATACTCCTCGACGCTCACCCGCACCTCGGAGGGCTGGAACCTGCGGCTGACCCAGTAGCCCATACCGGCGCTGCGCATGCGGGTGCCCCGGAAAAGCCCACTGGACTCTCCTGTGGCACCAGCGTTCACAGAGGCCAGCCACCGAGATCGAATATCAGTGCGCTTTGTCGGTGGGTCGGGATACCGTTTGGCGCTAGACGAGTAAGTCCGAAGTCCTGGTCAGTGATCGTAGGGGATGAGTGACCTGGTCAATGGTGTTCCGCTGGCGCGGTTGTGCCAGATGGCTGCGGTCAGGGTGAGGATGCGTTGTCCGACGCGGGCCAGGACTCCGGCTGGGGCCCTGGCTCCGTGGCGTTCGGGGTCGAGCTGGCCTTTGAGGGTGTCGTTGACCGACTCGATCAGCTGGCGGATCGGCTTGGGCAGGTGCTCGCCTGGCCGGGGTGTCTTGTTGCGGTAGCTCGGCCGCAGCAGGGTCAGGCCGTGGTCGGCCATGAGAGCGTCGAGGTGTCCGGAGACGTAGCCCTTGTCGCCGATGACGGTCTGGCCGGGGTGGGTGGTCAGCAGATCGGCGTCCTGGGTGAGCGTGCCGGCCAGGACTTCCCGCTCGTCCGTTTTCGGGTTGGCCAGGGCCCAGGCGACGGGCAGGCCGCCGGGGGTGCAGATCAGGTGCAGGCGCAGGCCCCAGAAGAACCGGGAGTGTGAGGGGCAGTAGGAGTAGGCGGCCCAGCCTGCCAGGTCGGAGCGTTTGACCGTGGGGCGTGAGCGGGCGCATTCGACGGGGGTGGAATCCACGATCCACACGTCGTCATGCCACAGGTCGGTGTCCCGGGCGAGGGTGCGGATGAAGCGGCTGATCAGGGTGTTCGCGGCCCGCAGACGTTTATTGTAGCCGGACTGGCCGGGCAGGCAGGGGAACTCGGCGGCCAGGTGGCGGCGGGCGAACCTCAGCCAGCGGGCTTCGGAGACGAATCCCAGGACGGCCTGCATCACCGCCACCGTCAACAGTTCCGCGTCTGTCAGCCGCGGCGGCCGTCCTGGCCGACGCGTTCCTGTCAGAGAGTCATCGATCTTCACGTACAGTGCTGTCGCGAGGGTTTCGAGATCTGTCGTCACAAACAGATCAACGAGACCCTCGCTTTATGCGCCCGCAGACTTCGGACTTACTCGTCTAGATCATGAACAAGGGGCCGCATGGAGGCCATCACCACCACCCACCCGCACATCGGGCGACCGCCCGGCATCCGACCCGGCGCCGACGGACTCACCGATCGGCGCCGGAGTCGCTGCCGTTGAGGTTGCCGACCTTGCGGCGGTAGCGGCCCTGGGCGGCCTGCTCGGACTCCACGCCGAGCGCGGCAGCGATCTGCTTGAACGTCAGTACCGGCTTGCCCGTGCGTGCACTGGCCGTGCGAGCGGCGAGCAGCAGAGCGGCCTCCAGGCCGTCCAGATCCGCGCGGGCGACCTGGAGCAGCGCGAGCGCGGCGGCGACGTCATCCGCGCGGTCCTCGGGCACCTCCGTGATGCCCGCGATCTCCCTCCAGCGTGCGTCGGTTGCGAACAAACGCTGCGCCTGATGGGCATGGACCGCGTGCAGCAGCACGGCGACCGACGCCTGAGGCGTACGGTTCTGGATCTCGGGTACGACGTCGACGTAGTCCTCGGAGAGCCGGGCAAGCAGCCGGGCCTGGTCCCTGTCCATCACGTACGGGACCGGCCGGGGCGGACGAGCGGGCTTGTCGGTGGTCGTCATGCCCCCACCATCCCGACACAGCACTGCGCTGACAATGCCGCGCTGTCAGCGCGGCGTTGCACTCCGGGGGCGCATGGGGCGCGCGGCGCGTTCTGACAAATGACCATCTGTGAGAGTTCTGCGAGAGCCCCCGAAGCGATCACGTTTCCGCAGGTCACCACTCGCAGAAGTCCTTTCGAATCCTGCGTGTTGTGCGAGGCAGTTCTGAGAGGGCGGTTCGTGAGTCTTTGAGTGGATCTGCTTTCGCCTGATGGTGTGGTGGCGGGGCGGAATGATCACCGCATGGAAGGACCGGCACCGCTCGGTGGTGGCCCGATCGAGAAGGCGCCGCGTCGCAAGGAATGGCATCAGCACGACTCGGTGCTGCTGTGAGCCGGTCGGGCGACACCCGCTGAAGCGACCCTTCCTGCGCGGGCGGTGGGGGACACCGGCCATCCGCACCGCGGAGAGGGTTCGCGGTCCGGCTCACTGATCCGCCAGCGGCGGCGCTTCCTGCGGAAGCGGGCCCCGCTGGAAAGTCCTGCCGCCGCGTCGGGGGAGGGTGTTCGGCTCGGTGTGCTCGCCGAGGGTCACACAGGCGAGGTGCAGCTCCGCCCGGGTGGCCGGTGAGGTCAGGTCGGCGGCGAGGCGCTCGGTGATCTCCTCCAGCCAGCGGTTCAAGGTGGTGCGGTGAAGCCCGAGGGCGTCGGCCGCGGGGGCCGTGTGGCCGAGGTGCTGCAGCCAGACGTGGAGGGCGATCCGCAGGGACGGGGCGTCCAGGGGGCGAGGAGAGTGGTGGCCCATCGGTGAGCCGTCGGTGCGTCGGCCAGGGAGACGGGGAGCGGTGCCCGACTGGTGGGAGGCGGGTTCGCCGCGTCCGGGGTGGGGGTTTTGAGGGCGAGGAGGAGCTGGGCCTGGGTGGTGGCGGAGTCCAGGGGGGTGTGGAGGAGCTGGGCGGCAGTGCGCAGGCGGGTGCGGACGGTGGCGCGGGAGATGCCGAGGATCTGCGCGGTGGTGCCGATGGAGGCGCTGCGGAGCCAGATGTTCAGCAGGCGGCGGGCGGCCGTGTCGAGGGGGTGGAGCAGGGTGTGGGCCCAGGCGGTGAGCCGGTCGGGTGGGATGAGGCGCAGCAGGCTGCGGGTGCCGAGGCCGGTGACGGGGGCGAGGCGGTGGCCGGCGGTGGCGGCGGCTTGTGCTTGTTCGGCTTCGGTCCAGGCGGTGGCGATCATGTCGAGGGGGCAGGGGTCGGCGACGCCGCCGAGGAGCTGGTGGCGCTCGGCCGCGCGGGCGATGAGGCGCAGGACGCGGCCGTCATCGGCGGCCGGGTGGAGGGCGATGACGGTGAGCTCGCCGTCGAGGAGGGTGAGCAGGGTGTGTTCGCCGTGGTCCGGTGCGGTGGGCTGGAGAGCGCGGCGCAGGGCGTGGTGGGCGCGCTGGGGGTCGGGGCCGGTGAGGCGGTAGACGGTGGCGGTGGGGGCGAGGGTGCCGAGGATGTCGTGGGCGAGGGTGGTTTCGCCTCGTAGGAGGAGGCGGATGGCGGCGGTGTGGAGGCGGATGTCGGCGGGTCTGAGGTCCAGGGTGCGGCGGGCGCGGACGGCGAGGAGGCCGGCGGTGGTGGAGGCAACGAGGTCGGCGCGGCGGGCGGAGGTGTCGGGTCCGGGGCACAGGACCAGGGCGGCTCCAGCGGCCGGACGGACTGTGACGGCGGTGTCGGCGGTGGACGGCTCGGCGGCCGCGTGAATCCCTTCCTCGGCAGCTTCGGGCGGGGCGCTGTAGATCGCGCCGGCGATCGGGTCGACCAGAACGGCCCAGCCGTTCGTGGTGTGGGCGGCTTCGGTGATGAGCTGGGCGCCGGCGCGGGCGGCGGCGATGAGCCGCCGGATCACCACAGCGTCGCTGTCCATAAGGAACAGGTTCGAGCAGGTGACGCTGCGGCGCATCCGCAAGGAGAGCGGTCGTTATCTGGGGTGCTCAGGAGCCATAAGGCACGTCAGGCAAGTGGACTCGATTGGTCCGTGCCTTACAGATATCCGAGGGTTCGTCAGGCACGTACGACACCGCTGGCGCCAACTTTTCGGTTGAAAAGGTTGGACCGTCAGTCCGAAGTCTGGCGTGCGGCTCGGACGGTATCGGCCAGCGCGGTACGACGCTGCTGGTCCTCGCGGATGATCCGGCCAATCTGGACATCAGTGACGCCCAGAACCCGTCCGGCGTGGGTCTTGCCCCCGTGCTCGGTGCCCGCGAGTTCGGCGACCAGCTGGGCGTAGGCGCGCTGCTGGAGGGTGCCTTCTCGTGCGATCTGGCGCCGCCGCCACTTGATCGTCACGGCGGCCTCCGCCGGTTCGACCGGCAGGGCCAGCAGGAGAACGGCCGCGTACTCGTCGAGCGCTTCCTGGTCGCGGTCGAGGTCGGCGTGGCGATCGACGTACTCGGTGAGGTCGTCCTGCCGGTCCTGGATCAGGTCGACCACGGCGCTCAGCTGCGCGGCGGCGTCGGAGGGGGACAGCTGCTGGACCGTCCAGCCCTCACCGTCCAGGGGGCTGTTGTCGTAGGCCCACCAGATGGTCCGGGTCTGCGGGTCGAGCACCAGGTGGTGGAGCTCGGCGTCGAGCAAGGCCGTCAACTCGGTGAGGTCGTAGGCCGCGGTGCTGGTGTTCTCCGCGAGGTGAGTACGGGCGGCGTCCCAGTCGTCGACGACGGTCTCGGCCAGGGGCTGAACGGCGCTCATGGCGCTCTCCTTGGTAGCAGCGGGCAGTACCTTCGCAAGATTCAACGCCCCCCGTCGGAAATGTCGACGGGGGGCGTTGGAAATGCCTTCGGAGTCAACGTGCCTTACTTGGCTTGCTGCCGATCGAGGCTCTGGCCAGCGCGAACTGCACTGGTCCACGACAAAGTCGACACCGGAGCGGACCGAGGTGCAGCACACGAATTCCGTGTCTTGACGCGAGGTCGGCAGTGGGTCCGGGAGGAGGGGTTTCAGGGGATGCGGGCGACGGCTCCCCAGCCGGCGCGGATGGTGGTGGTGCCCGTGGTGGCGTCCGGCCGCCAGTTCGGCCAGGACACCAGTCCCGGCTCCACCAGCTCCAGGCCCTGGAAGAAGCGGGCGATCTGCTCGGGCGTGCGGAGGATGTAGGGGATGGCGCCGGTCGCGTTGTAGGCGTCCTGGGCCGCCCGGTGCTCGGGGCCGTCGGCGTCGCAGTGGCTGAGGGCGAGGTAGCTGCCGGAGGGCAGCCGCCGCACGATCCGGTCGATCAGGTCCAGTGCCTCGTCGAAGTCTTCGATGTGCCCGAGGACATCCGCGCAGACCAGAGCGACGGGCCGGGACAGGTCCAGGGTGTCCGCCGCACCGGCGAGGACCCGCTCGGTATCGCGCATGTCGGCTTCGACGTAGGCGGTGGCCCCTTCGGGCGTACTGGTCAGCAGCGCGCCGACGTGGAGAAGGACCTGCGGGTCGTGGTCGACATAGACGACCCGGGCGTCCGGGGCGATCCGCTGGGCCACCTCATGGGTGTTGTTGACCGTCGGCAGCCCGGAGCCCAGGTCGAGGAACTGGCGGATCCCGGCCTCGGCGGCGAGGTAGGTGATCATCCGGCGCAGGAACGCCCGCGACTCCTGCGCCCACTGGCGGGCCTGCGGGAGCGCGGCTTCGTAGGCGAGGCCGGCCGCCTGATCGGCCGGGTAGTGGTCCTTCCCGCCGAGCCAGTAGTTCCACACACGGGCGGAGTGGGCCACGGAGGTGTCGATACGCGGCCGCTGGCCGGGCTGGTCGTCGGTCATCACAGATTCCTCTCACAAGGTGGGGAGCGGATTTTCCGGGCCGGGGGCGGCGGCGCATGCCTGGTCGAGCAGCATGCGGTAGGCGGTCACGGTGGTGGTGTCGTCGCGGATTTTGGGCGGGCCGACGGGACTGTCCCGGACCACATGGTCGGGGATCTCCTCGACATCGACCCGGTACAGGGCCAGCGCGGGCGCGCCGGTGAGCGGATGCGCCGGCCCGGCGAGCGGCGAGACCTGAACGGTGCGCAGCCCGCGCGGCGGCCTGGCCGCCGCGCGCAGGGCCTCGATCTGCTCGGCCATCACCGCCGGGGTGCCGACACGGGTGTGCAGCGCGGCCTCCGGCATCAGCGCCCAGATCCGTGCCTTGCGGGCCGTGATGCGGGCCTGTCGCTCCGCGAGGAACTCGGCGCGCCGGATCCGGACCCGATCCGGGACCCCAGGGCTGCGCAGCCGGTCGACCGCCTGCGCATACGCAGGCGTACGCAGCAGTTCGGGCACGAGGGCGGGGTCCCAGACCCGGATCAGGCTGGACGCAGTCTCCACACTCATCATCTGCTGCTGCCACTCGTCCATGACGTCGCGCCAGGGATGCCACCAGCCCGGCGCGTTCGCCTCCGCGAGCTGGGCCACGACCTCGGCGATCTCCGCCTCCCCCGCGCCGTAGAACCGCAGCAGCGTGCCGACCTGCCCGGCGTCCAGCGACGTCTCCGCCCCCTCGATCCGCCGCACCGTCGCCGGGTGCGCCCCGAGCTCCGCCGCGGCCTGAGCGTGAGACACACCGGCGCCCTCACGCCGCCACTTGAGGCGGGTGGCGAGCACCGCGTGCAGTACGCCCGGCCCCGATCTCGGCCTCGGCATCCCGGCCTCCTCCCGGCCCGTCCGTCCGACACTGTGGACGGTTCGCCCATGCTGTACATCCTGTGCGTTGCACCTGTCGTGCGGTGCGTCACAGTTGAGTGTGTCCGCAAATCCGGCACGGCACCACGCCGCGCCCTCGGCCCACCGGGGCCGTCACGACCGGACCATCACCGCACCCGACCCGTGGAGACACCCGTATGACCGGCCCCACCGTGTCCCGGCCCGCCGGAATCCGGCACACCTGCATCCATCTCGACCGCTGCGCCCGCGCGTGCGGCGAGGCCCGCCGGTGGGCCAGGGAGACCCTGCGTGACTGGCCGCCGCCCGACGGCTGCCGCGAGGGGCGGGTGGACGAGGACATCGTCCTGGTCGTCTCCGAGCTGGTCACCAACGCAGTCACGCACGCCGTCGGCCCGATCCGGGCGGACCTGCACCGGCACCTGGACGGCTCCATCCGGATAGCCGTCGCCGACGGAGGCCCCGCCCCCTCCGCACCCCGCCCCCCGGAAGGCCCTCTCATCGAGCACGGCCGCGGCCTGGCCATCGTCGCCGCTCTCGCCGCCCGTCACGGCCGCGACACCACCCCCGCCCGGCCCTTCCGCGCCAGATCCTGGGCCGTCCTGACCCCCACCCATTGACATCCACACCCCGCAAGGAGCACCCCCGGATGACTCACGACGCCCTTCCCCTCCCCCACCAGCGCCGGCACAGCGCACCGGATGTTGGCCCGGTGCTGACCGAAGTGACCGTCACCCAGACCCTGCGGCTCGCCGTGGCCGACGCGGACCTGCTGGCCCGAGCCGGCCGGCACACGGCCGCCCAGGATCCCGACACCGCCCGCACCCAGGGCTGGCACCCCGGCCAACACCTCGCCCCGGCCACAGCACTGCGCCTCCTCCTCGCCGACCGGGACCCCTCCGACCTCGCCGACAACGCTCCCGAGTGCGGCCTGTGTCTCACCAGCAGCGTCACCCTCGCCGCTACTCCCGAGGGCGCCACACTCTATGAAGAGACGTCGTAATCGTGCGGCCGTATGCGGAACGGCGACGAGCGGCCATCGGACGGAGCACTCCGGATCAACCGGCTTGAAGGAGACTTCCCGTGACAGGCCGGGTCACGGTCTGCGTCCGGACGGCCAGCGGCACGCTCCGCCCGACAGCGCCAGGCGGCCCACGGACGACTCCACCGCTCCCCCACTCCCCTCCCGAATCAGAGTCGTTCGAGGCCACCGTGCTCCGCGAGGAACTGGTCACAGCCCTGGATGCCGCAGGTTGTGAGCACTACGTCAACAACACTCTCACGTTCGGCCAGCAGTCCAGCATCCTCACCCGGCCCTCTGACGTCTGCGCGGTCTTCAGTCTCCCGGGCCGGGACAACCACGTTCCCCACCGAGACCGCCACTACCTCGGCGTGATGGGCAAGCACACGGCTTGACATCGCTGATTCCACAGAATGATGCGGTTCACGGCGCCCTCAATGCTGCCGGAACGCTCGGGACTGAGCGGGGGCAGAGCTCCCATGAGGGGTGGTCCTCTCGTCGCACGAAACAGAACGCGCCCATCTTGTCCCCGGTGCCAGCGCTTTGACCTGCGGCTTTCATGCGGGGGCCCGGAGGTTTCGCCGTGTTCCTTGGACGGGGTCTTCAGGACGCTGTCGCGGCAGTCGCCGGTCTGCGAGCGCGAGCAGGTCTCTTGCTGGGCTCGCCGCCTGCCCGGAACGCCCTGCGAGGGCCGCGACCTTCGGCGAGCTGCTGTCGCGGCTGACTGATGTAGGCCCCGGGGACGAAGGCCCCCTTCGGGCCATGGGGCGGTGCGGACCCAGAGGCGGACGTGGGGGGCCCGGCGGCGGCATCGGCCGGACGTCGTCGCGCCGCCGGGCGCGTCCAGTCTCGCCTACGCCTCGGGGGTGACCTCGCCGAGGGCGCCTTCGGCGGCTCTCCGCATCGCGGCCAGGGGCGCCGGGGTGCGGCCGGTTTGCAGTTCGACCTGCCGGGCGGCCTGATGCACGAGCATCGGCAGGCCGCCGATGACGGTGCTGCCCGCGCGGCGGGCGGCCTGGGCGAGCGGGGTGGGCCAGGGCCGGTACACGACGTCGAACAGCGTGTTCCCCGCTGACGGCCACTGTGGGGCGAGCGGGTCGGCGGCGCCGGGCGGGAGGGCGGAGACGACGATGTCCGCCTGAAGGTGCCGAGCGGCCTGGTCCCAGGGCTGGATGCGCAGGGCGGTCCCGATGCGCTCGGCCGCGTGCGCCAGCTCGTCGGTGCGGGCGGGGGTACGGGCGATGGCGGTCGCCTCGCGGCAGCCGAGGGCGTTCAGGACGGCGAGGGCGGTGGCGGCGGTCGCGCCCGCGCCGAGCACGCACGCCGATTCCACGCGGTTGATCCCGGCGTCGCGGAGGGCCTGGAGCATGCCGTCGACGTCGGTGTTCTCGCCCAGGAGTCGGCCGCCGCGCACAGTGACGGTGTTGGCGGTGCCGGTGGCCTTCACCGTCTGCGAGACCGCGTCGAGCAGGGGGACGGCGGCGCGCTTGAGCGGCATGGTCAGCGACAGCCCCGCCCAGGTGTCGTCCAGGGAGGCGAGGAAGGAGGCGAGCCGGTCGGGGGTGCAGTCGATGGCGCGGTAGCTCCAGTCCAGGCCGAGTGCCTGGTAGGCGGCGCGGTGCAGCACCGGGGACAGGGCCTGGCTGATCGGGGAGCCGAGCACGGCGAGCTGCTTCATCACGCTCCTATGCGGGGAGTTCGTCGTCGGCGAAGGCGCCGCCCATGAAGCGGTCCGTGAGCGGCCCGGCATCGGGGTGGTAGCCGGCCTCGTCGGCGGGCTGGTAGCCGAGGGCGTCCCAGCCGGTGCGTGGCCACCAGGACTCGCGGTTTGCGGAGGTGCCGTACACGGTGAGGAACGAGCAGGTCAGAGGCCGGGTGGCGGCGGCGTAGAAGAGGGCGGTGGCGTCGCGGGGGCTGAGCCAGGTAGCCCGGTGGCGGGGCTCGGTGGGGCGGTCGCGGTAGCTGCCGATGCGGACGGCGACGACCTGCATGCTGGTCTTGTGGGCGTAGAGGTGGCCCAAGGCTTCGATGGTGACCTTGGAGACCGCGTAGAAGCTGTCGGGGGCCTGCGGCGCGGTCGGGGAGTCGACGGGATTGAGGCCGGTGACGTGGTGGCTGCTGGCCAGTACGACGCGCGGCACGTGCTGACGGCGGGCGGCCTCCAGGACGTGGTGGGTACCGGTGATGTTGTGCTCCACCATGCCGGCGAACGGCCCCTCGTGGGTGAAGCCCGCGAGGTGCACGACGGCGGATGTCCCGGCGGTGGCCTTCTCGATCGGGTCCAGGTTGCGCAGGTCGGCCTGTAAGAACTCGGCGCCCGCGGGCGGGGGGCTGGTGGGCGGGTGCTGGTCGAGCAGGCGGAGCGGGACACCGCGGGCGGCCAGGTCGGAAGCGAGCCGGGTGCCGATGGTCCCGGCGGCACCCGTGATCAGCAGCGTCACGGCCGGTGGTGGAGCATCGCCGACACTCCCGCGTCGCTGGATTCGTACGCCACACCCCGCAGGACAGCCACGGGGGCGCCGCGGCCTCGCTGGCCCAAGATCAGCCCGGCGGCCGCGGCTACCAGGTCGGTCAGCGTCTCCTCTTGGCGCTTGACCCGGCCATCGGGCTCGGCGTGCTCCGACGTGCGCAAGGGCGCGATGCCGGCGGCACCGATCGAGATCACCGTGGCACCGCGGCGGTCGGCCCGGCCATCGGAGTCGGCGATCACCACGGCTACGGGGGCGCCGGTTGCCTTGGTGAGAGCGTCGCGCAGACCGCGGGCGGAGGCATCCGGATCGCTGGGCAGCAGCCATGCGCCGTCCGGGCCGTCCCGGTCAACTCCCGCTGACGTGAGTTCGAAACCCAGTCGGTGGCGGGCGATGATGGGGCCTCGATCTCCCGCCACAAAGTGTGTGACCGACTCATTCAGGACAAGTTGGATCACCTCGGCCGGCTTACCAGTCCGAGCCGACAGGTCCAGGGCCTCCGCGCTGGGCGTGACGGTGGCCAGGTCCACCCGGCGGTTCTCCGAGATCGAGACCGCCTTACTCGCGACGACGATCACGTCCCCGTCATGCAGGGCGACGTCCTGGGCCTGCATGACCGTGGTGATGGCCTCGACCAGGTCGTCGCCCGGCTTGATCGTGGGGAAGGGCTCCAGCGCGAACGCTGTGAACGAGGAAGTGATCATCGAAGGCTCCGTGCGCACGAGGGATTGATCAGGGTCGGCGTGGTCATCGTCGAGGCTCAACAGGCCGCCCACCAGCGCAAGCTACCTCCGCCGAGGTGCCACTCAGTCGTAGTTCAGAGAAGAGCTGGTAGCCGAGGGTGTGCCGGGCGATGATGGGGCCCTTGTCGGTGGCCAGGAAGTGCTCGCTGGAGGAGTCCAGGATCAGTTGCACGATCTCGGCGGGCTTGCCCGTCCTGGCGGACAGCTCCAGAGCCTCGGGGCCGGGGGTGACGCTGGCGAGGTCGACGTACCGCTTCTCCGCGATGGAGACGGCCTTGCTGGCGACCACGACGATGTCCCCGTCGCGCAGTCCGGTGTCGGTGCGGCTGAGGACGTCGGTGATGGTGCCCGCCAGGTCGTCGCCCGGCTGGAGCTCGGGGAAGGGCTCCAGGGCGAACGCGGAGAATCCGGAGGTCGGGGCGGCGGTCATCGGCAGGGCTCCTGCGGGGTGAGGACGGCTGTGTGCAGGCGGGCGTGTGCGGCGGCGAGTGTCTCGGCCCGCTGCCGGGTGGTGGCGCGTTGCCCGCTGGTGAGCCAGTCGGTCACGCACCGGAGGTAGCGCGGCCACAGCCGGCGGGCCGCGTCGGGCGCCGGTGTACCGGAGTTGACGGCGTGCCAGGCGTCCGCGGCGGGCTCCGGCCACGGGTGTTCATCGTATCCGCCGGGGTGTGGGCCAAAGCTGTCCAGTGTGGTGAGCATGGCCGAAAGACGGGCGGGCTCCACGGTACGGTCGGCGACTCGGTAGAGCGCCGTCGCGCCGTCCGGCAGGCCTGGAGGCGGGGCCCATGTGGCGGTCAGGTGCAGCAGGACGGGGACGGCCTGGTGGTAGATGGCCGGGAGGTGGGGGAAGGACCCGGCGTGCTGTTTGGACCGGTCGAACCGCACGGAGGCGATCGGCCCGGCGGTGGTCGCGGTCAGCAGCAGGAACGCGTCGATGCCGTACCCTGCCACGCACGCCGCCACCTCCGCTGGCAGGGCCTGAGCAGCACGGAGGGCTGCGTCCAGGGCGGCGCGGGAGAGGACGAGGTCCCCGGCGAGGGGCTGGGGCACGTCGTGGCCGGTGGTGGCGGCGATCAGCGGCCGGGCGAGATGGTTGGTGAGGTTGGCCTCGTCCCAGTGCCGCGGGTAGTCAGCGATCGCCACGGCGGCCCCGGCCCGTACGCGCTCCAGCAGGGCGGCGTAGACGGCGGGGTCGGGGCCCCGGGTGTCGGTGTCCGCGATCAGCACCGCATCGGCTCCGGCGGTCACCGGGTCGTGGGCGGCGGCCAGGATCTGGGCGCCCTTCCCCCGCACCAGGCCGGTCAGCGGCACCTTGACCGCCCGGGTGCCGGTGGTGGCGAAGCGCTCGGAGGTGGCCGGGGTGTCGGAGGAGTCGGCGTGCACGATGACCAACCCGCGCTCGGCGAGCGCGGCGTCGACGGCTGTGGTGACGGCGGCGATGGTGGCCGGCTCGTTGCGGCTGGGCAGGATCGCGGCGACCTTCATCCGGCCTCCTCCTTGGTCAGCAGATCGGCGGCCGTGGCGGGGCCGGGGGCGTGCAGGTAGTCGAACCGGCCGCCGGCGAGCCGGGTGATGAGGTGGCTGCGCCAGCGGGCCAGGGCGGGGGTATCCAGCGGCCACACCGGCCCGTACGGCATCCCGGTCACGCAGGTGAGGGGGGTGGGCAGGCCGGAGATGTAGCGGCCCAGCAGCTCGTGCAGGCGCAGCCGCTCGTTCACCGACAGCGGCGCCGCGGGCGTCAGCGACGCAGTGTCCAGCGCCCGGTGGACAGCGACGCGTACGACCCGGGCCAGCGGGACCGGCCCGGCGGCGAACGGTTTCAGGGCGTGCTGGGGCTTCGGCGCGAGCGGCCGGACCGGGTCGCGGACGGCGGCGGAGGGCTTGCCCGGCCACACCGCCACCGTGCCGTCATCGCTCTCGCCGAGGACGACCAGGTCGTCTCCGGCATGGGTCCAGCCCCGTGTCGCGAGGACGAGCGCGGTGGACGTCTTGCCCGCCCCCTTCGCGCCGAGCAGCAGCACCGCCCGCCCGTCGGGAGCTATCAGCGCGGTGGCGTGCACCGTGACTTTGCGCTGGTGCTGGCGGGCGCGTTCGAGCGCGGTGTAGGTGACGTACGCGAGCGTGTCCGAGGCGGCCGTCTCGACCGGCAACCACAGGCGCACGGTGCCGGCCGCGACGGTGACGGCCGCGGCCCCCGTGGTGACCTCGACGTCCGCCGCTTCCGCGGCGGGGCCTGCCGTCAGGGTCCAGCCACCGGGCAGGGCGCGGGCGGCGGCCCGCGCGGCCCTGGTGTCCAGCTGCTCGGGCAGGGCGAGGCAGGCGGAGACGTGGCCGGTGACGAGCCGGTGCACGTTCATCCCGCCGCCCGCTCCAGGCCGACCAGCAGCTCCTCGACCGGTGCGACGGTGGGGAGGTACCTGCCGGACAGCAGGTCCTCCATCCAGTCCGTGCGGGACAGGGTGGCCCGCACCAGCTCCTCCGCCGCCCCGGACGGCGCTTGGTGGACCGTGGTGATCTCGACCTGGGCGGGCTCGTCGTACGGGGCGCCGTTGCGCCACAGCAGGGCGATGCGGCACGGACCGAACTCGGCGGCCACCGCGCGGGCGGCCTCATCGGCGAGCCAGCCGCCGACCTTGCCGACGTGGTAGGCCGGGTTCTTCCCGAATGTCGCCTCGTTGCCGGCCAGGTGGGCTCCGCTGATCACGCCGGTGCGGGCGTTGCCCCGGCCCACGAGGCCGTCCTCGCCGTAGTCGACGGCCGACCCCGACAGCGTGAAGTACTGGCCGGACAGGGGGCCGGTGCGGGAGTTGCGGGTGTTGCACACCACCGTCACCCGGCCGGGCAGCCGCTGGGCAAGCAGCTCGGTCAGTTCGCCGGCGGCGGCGGTGACGGCGTCGTCGAACTGAGCGGAGCTGGTCAGGTGCCCGGCCAGGGCGGGCACGCACACGGTCACCCTCCAGGCCCGGCCGTCGCGGACAGCGAGGGCCTTGATGTCGCTGCCCGCCCAGGGCAGACGGCGGAACCACGCCTCGGCCAGCAGCACCACGGTCTCCGTGGCCGTGCGCGGGGCCGAGCCGACAAGGTAGGCGGTGTCGTTGGAGAACGCACCGCGCCTCTCGGGCAGATCCTCCAGGGAGCGGGGGGCGAACCAGCGGGGGAACTTCGAGGAGTCGGTCGTCTCGTGCCGGATCTCCAGCTTCACCCGGTCGAAGCCCGGCAGGGCGGTACCCAGGTGGTCGACGGCCGCCTGCTCCAGGATCTCCCGCACCGTCAGCTCCCGGCCGGCGAAGCTGGTGGAGATCCGGCCGCCGAAGACGACCCGCAGCGGCCGGTCGTAGACGCCGTCGGTGTCGGTGAACGCGGCCCGGCCGCCGAGGACGGCGACCTTGTCCAGGTTGTGGTGCAGCACCGCCCCCGCCACGTCCAGGCAGTGCCGGCTGTAGCGGATGGAGGCGAGTTCGGCGATGCCGTCGGCGAGGGTGTCGGGGTGGCCGATGCCCTTGCGTTCGACGACCTCGACGGGAAGTTCATGCGGCAGCGGCGTGCGCAGCGCGGACGACGCGGGCGTCGCGGTAGACACGGTCGATCACCTCCAGCGGGCGCCGCAGCGCCGTCAGCGGGAACAGGCAGGGGTGGGCCGGTCGGCCCTCGGCGGCGTCGAGGACGGCGGCGTACATCGCGCGCCGAAGCTCCTCGTGCGTGGGGGCGGCGGCGATCTCGCCGAGTCCGGCTTCGAGGTTGCGGCCGCGCACGTCAAGGCGGCGGCCGTCGGCGAGGTGGAGGACGAGTTCGTGGGCCGGCGGCCCGTCGTGGTCGACGCGGGCGTCGACCTGCACCGTGGCTCCGCCGGACAGGGTGATGGCGGCGGCGACGTGGTCCTCGGTCTCGGCCAGGCCCCGGCAGTGGGTCACCGCCGCGTCGATCACTTCGACGTCACCGGGCACGAACCGCAGCGCGAGGGCCAGGCCGTGGATGGCCTGCTGGTGCAGCACCCCGCCGGCAGCGGCATAGGTACGCCGCCAGCCGCGGAAGTAGCCGGGATCGCGCCGCACGGCCAGCCTCACCTCGGCCCGGACGACGGCCGGACGCTCGGCGAGCAGAGCGTCGAGGCCGGGGGCGAAGTGGGGCTGGAACGCGACGAAGACCCGGCCGTCGCCCGGCCGGGGCGCCAGGGCGGCGGGATCGGTGGTGCCGGGCTTCTCCACGAGCACGGCGGCCCCGGTCTGGGCGGCGTCCCGGGCCGCGGCGAGCGCGGTCCCGGGAGGGGCGGCCACGACCACCAGGTCCGGCGTCACGGCCCTGAGCGCCGCTCGCCAGGACGCGAACAGCGGCACGCCTCTGGGGACATCGGTGCGCGGGGCGGGGTCCGCGACCCCGGCGACCGCCAGGCCGGGCGTGCCGGAGAGGGCGGTCAGGTGCTTGGCTCCGACCTCGCCGGCCCCGACGAGCAGAGCGCGTTTCACGCGACGCCGCCCGGGACGGCCGAGCGCAGGAACGCGGCCCCGGCGGTGAGCGCGTCGGCAGGGGTGTCGCGCACGTGGGTCTCCAGCGCGTACGGGAGCGCCGGGCGGGCCGCGTGCAGCAGCGGCAGCACCTCGCCGTACGGCACCACGCCCTCGCCGGCCGGGCAGAAGGATCGCCCGCCGCCGTCGGCGGGGCGGTAGTCCTTGACGTGTACGTAGCCGACGTACGGGGCCAGGGGGCCGACCACCTCGGGAGTGGCCTGGCCGACCTCGTGGAGGTTCGCCACGTCCAGCCACAGTCCCAGGCCCTGCCCGTGGTACCGGTGAAGGACCTCCAGGAGCGGTTCGGCGTGGGCGACGGTGCACACCGGCTCGTTCTCCAGCAGCAGCCGCACCCCTGCGGTGTTCGCCGCGTCCAGGGCCTTGGCCAGCAGCGGGTCACCGAGCAACTGCTCGGTGAACTCCGGCTCGACCTGCAGGTGGGAGAAGACCCGCACGATCGGAGCACCCAGGGTGCGCGCGGCCTCGATGGCCCGCTCGATCCAGCCCAGCCGGTCTGCGGGCGGGACCTGGGTGGGGAAGCCGAAGGTGTCCACCCTTCCTGGCGTCGCCTCGGGCCGGCACCACTTCCACAGCGGCGAGGCCAGCGCCGCCACCTTCAGGCCGCGCTCGTCGGCCAGGGCGCGGATGTGCCACAGACGGTCGGCGGGCAGGGTCACCGCGTTGGCGCCTTCGGTCGAGCGGACCTCCAGGTGCCCGATGCCCAGCTTCACCGCCAGGTCCATGCCGGTTGCCGGGTCGGGGCCGAGCTCATCAGGATTGAGCACCAGTGTGCTCGCCGGGCGATCGTCCACGGCCGCCTTCTCCTTCTTCCTTCGGTGACGCGGGTGGTGGAACCGGGGCGCCCCCGTGTCGGGGGTGTGTCCTTCCGGCACGGGGGCGCCCGGAACCGCGGGCGACGGTTTCCAGTCGTTGTCGCTGGTCGGCGGCGGGGGCGGGGGCGGAGGCGGAGGCGGAGGAGGGGGCGGGGGCTGCGGCCCCCCAGGTCGGGGCCGGTACGAGCGCGGCGTGCATGGTCACCTCCAGCGGTGGGGAAGGAGCCCTCACCATCCCCGCGAACCCGGTGGGGGCGACATCCCGCCAGCTGCCCCAAAACCAGGACAGATCCCGCCCGTTGGACAACCCTTGGACAGATGGCGATCCCCCCGCCCCGGCTCTCCCCCGAGGACGTACGCACCGAGCTGCTGCGACTGCGCCAGGGCCCCGCTCTGGGTCACCCCGGAGCGGTTACCGCGCTCAGCGAACCGCTGAAGACGCTGCTGCTCGCCCGCACCCCGCCGCTGTCGAACGCGGCGAGCGAGACCACACGCCTGGTGGGGGCCCTGCGCAGGGCGATCGACGCGTTGACCCCGCACGAGCGCCGCTACGCAGCCGCCGACTTCAACCTGCTGGGTGAGCACTCCTGGCCGAGCCTGACCGAGCGGCAGGAATCCCTCGCCCGGGTGCTGGGCTGCTCGGCCAAGACCGTGCGCCGCCACGCTGGACAGGCACTGGACACCCTCGCCCTGCTCATCTGCGACGGCAGTTACGTCGCCGAACCGCCCCCGCCCGGCAGCGACGCCCCCGCCACCGCAGGAACGGCCTCCGACGATGGGACGGGCCGGTTCTTCGGCATCACCGCCGACTCACGCGTGGACATCATCTGCTCCGCGCTGCCCGCCGCGAACCAGGCGCGGGGACGGCCGAGCGACCCGCTGTACGCCCGCTACGCGGGCTTCGCCGACCTCGACGCCCTGCTCTACGTCCGCGTGCACCTCGCCCAGAACTTCCCGGCCGCAACCATCCGCGACTTCCACCCCGGCGAGTACTAAAACGCCGAACCCGACAGCCTGATCATCCTCGGAGCCCCCGACCGCAACACCGCCTACGCCGAGTTCGGCCCCCACCTGCCCTACACCTTCACCCCGCCGCCGGAGGCGGCCATCGCCCTCCCCGGCCACGGCGGCATCCGCCTGGCGCCGCTCTGGGCGCCCGAGGGCGAACTCCTGGCGGACCTGACCGTCATCACCCGCCTCACCCTCGGCCAGGGCACCACCGTCATCCTGCTCGGCGGCTGCATGACCCTCGGCGTCCTGGGCGCCGCCAAGTGCCTGCTGAACGGCGAACGCGGCCAGCACAACACCGCCTACCTCGACGACCTCGCCCCCGGCGGCGACCTCATCGCCGTCACCGCCACCCGCAAGATCGGCGGCATCACCGGCACCCCCGACCTGACCTCCGTCGAACCGCTGCTGCTGCTCACCCGCGACACCGCGGGCGGCTTCACCACCCGCGTGGACAACACCGCCCGCTACACGGTCCGGTGACCACCCCAGACGACGTTTCGGCCCCAGGGGCTCAGGCCGCGGTCGGCACATCTGCGACGAGCCGACCTCTGATGGACCCGCGTGCCGAGGAGCCGTCCACCACATCCGCACACACAGCAGCCGCACCGTCATGCTGATCACCCACCGACTCGGCTCGACTCGCGCCGCCGACCGCACCTCGTCCTCGACGGCGGATGCCTTCGCGAAGAAGGCACCCACGAAGCACTCCTTCGCAACCAACGGCGAGTGCACCGCCCGGCGCGGCACCCGGGCCGTCCCGGCCGCCGGCCCGGCCGTCATGGAGGCCGACGACGTCACCTACACCTACCCTGGCGCCAGCCGCCCGGCGCTGGACGGCGTCAGCGTGACCTGTAGGTTCCGCGAGTGCGTGAGCACTCGTTACTGCGGAAACGCCGAAATCCGGGCTTCGTGAACACTGGCCTTGCTGGCTGATCATGAGCACCAGCACGGTCACGGAGCCAGGAGCCGCGCCCGCAGGCTCGCCGAAGCCGCAGGTCGCGGGATCGACTGCTCACCGAACCGCGGAATTGCTCGTTCGGTGCTCATGATCACGCGGAATTGCTCACGGATCGCGGAACCTACATGACCGTCCGGCGGGGCGAGGTCGTCGCCCTCGTCGGTGAGAACGGCGCGGGCAAGTCCACCCTCGTCCAGCTCCTCACCGGTCTGGCCCTCCCGGACACCGGCACCGTCCGGTGGGACGGTCTCGACCTGGCCGAGGCAGACTCCGCAACGGTGTGGGAGCACGTCGCCCTGGTGCCGCAGTGCTTCACCGAATGGGCGCTGACCGTACGGGAGAACATCCAGCTCGGCACCCCGCGCCCCGGCGGTGACCAGGCCGTCCACGCAGCGGCGGCCACCGCCCGCGCCGACAGCGTCATCGCCCAGCTTCCCCAGGGACTCGGCACCTCCCTCGCACCCTCCGGGGCCGACGGCCACGATCTCTCCGGCGGCCAGTGGCAGCGCATCGCGCTGGCCCGTGCGTTCCATCGGGACGCAGCCCTCCTGGTCCTGGACGAGCCGACCTCCGCCCTCGACTCCCGCGCCGAGTCCGCCCTGTTCGCCACCATGCGCGAGCTGGCTGCCGACCGGGCCACCGTCCTGGTCACGCACCGCCTGATCAGCACCCGCCACGCCGACCGCATCATCGTCCTCCACCACGGCCGTGTTGCCGAACAGGGCACGTTCTCCGAGCTCGCCGACCGGGAGGGGTCTCTCTTCCACGAGCTCCTCACTCTCCAGGAAGGCGACCGGCCCGCCGCGCCCGCTCTGGTCACGCCGTGACCGGACATTCCCGCGCGGGCCGCCCCGGACTCACCGCCTGCGGCGCCGCCAAAGCCGCCTTCCACGGCCTGACCCGCTCCCTCGCACGTCCGCTCGCACATGTTCCGCAAGACCATGGCCCAGCTCGCCGGACGCGAACCGGACTCCGAGGTCGCGCTCGGCCTCCAGCCCAAGCACGCCGCCCGCCGGGCCCTGGCCAACCGCACCACCCAGGCGTACGCGCAGATGGACACGAGCTGGGCCAAGGAGTTCGACACCGAACTGCAGCAGGCCGCCGCCCGCAAGCTCGTGGACCTGCTCCGCGGCCGCCGCCGCGGCGAACGCGTCGCGGTCGGCCCCGGTGCCGCACGCCTGCACGCCGGCCTCGACAAGGTCATCAACACCATCAACAACAACCCCCAGCTCCGGGCACAGATCGCCGACGAACGGGTGGAAGAGGCCCTGCTCGCCGACGAGTTGTCCAACCTGCACCTGGGCACCATCAACCACTGCATGTTCGACGCCCCTCAGGCCGAGTGCCAAGACGAGCTCCCCGAAGACCAGCGCGGACTGGCCCCACTGCTCGGCGCCTGCCAGCCGGCCCGCTGCCGCAACTCGACCATCACCCGCACCCACGCCCCGTACTGGATCGCCGAAGAAGACGACCTGACCGCCTGTGTCGAGGACCCGCGGCTGTCGCCGCCAAGGCGAGAGGCGGTCTTCATCCGACTTGCCGACGTCCACCGCATCACCCGCGCACTCGAAGAGGAAGGCCACGCCTGATGCCGGTATCCGCAGCGTCCGCCGACAAGCTGAGAGCGGCCATGACCCGGCTGCTGGCCGGCGAGCCCATGCACACCGACGGCGCCCTCACCAAGGAGAACCTCGCCCGCGAGGCCCAGGTCAGCCACGCGACCGTGCACCGCGCCGAAGACATCCTCGCCGAATGGGACGCGCAGGTCGGCCGCCCCGTCCTGCGCACACCCGGTGAGGTCCAGCGCGACGAGACCATCGCCGACCTCAGGAAGAAGCTGCGGGAGGCGAGGGAGCAGGCCGCCGAGACCCAAGGCAAGCTCGACGCCCTCGCCACGGTGACGGCGAACCTCTACGCCGAGAACCTCACCCTGAAAAAGAGGCTCGGCCGCAAGCGCATCGCGGTACTGCCCACCCCGGAGGAGGAGCAGCCCCACCCGCCACGCAGAGAGGCATGAGCGGCGGCGTGGCGGCGGGGTGGGGCCGAACCGGGGGTCACGGGGTCGCGCTGGGGATGCCCAGGACGTCGTACAGGTGCTGGCCGTGGGCCCATCTCTTCAGTTCGGGACGGCCCATGAGGAGGAGTTCGTGGTGCGCGGCGAACTCGATGGCAGGCTGGGTGAAGCCGTTCAGGCCGATCATGATGGGGACATCGGCTCCGTGGTGGAGGCGCGCCGTCCCGTTGAACTTCTGCACGTGCCCTGAGCCGACCGGGGCCTTGTACTGCTTACATTGCAAGATCACGAGCTGCCCGTCGGGGTCGCGGGCGGTGACGTCCACGCCGAGGTCTCTGGCGCCTCCCACCCGCCGGGTGCCGCGGAACCCGTCCCGGGCCAGGAGATCGGCGCACGCCTGCTCGAAGCCCGTCGCGCTCATCGCGGCGAGCTGCTTCATCTTGAAGGTCAGCACGTCCGGTTCCACCGTCTCGCCCGGCGCGACGGTGGAGGCGTAGTCCTCGTCACTGTCGACGTAGGCGTACGTGCCGGCACCGGCGCCGAACAGGAAGGACAGCAGCTTCGCCAGAAGGATGAGCGTGGCCAGTGCGCCGACGGTGATGCAGCCGGTCCACCAGGGGTGATCGCAGATGAGCCCCCACAGGTCCACGGTGAGCCACCGGCTGACGTCGTCCCTGAGCCACTCCCACACCATCTTGCCGATGGCCAGCGCAAGGACGGCGTACAGCAGGAACTTCAGCAGCGGGTCGAGTGACCCGTCTTCGTCGAACACCACACCTCCAAGACGGTGACGATGAGCAAGTGGCTGTCAGGCAGCACGCTTGAACCGGCTGCGGCGGACGGACAGCCCGAGGAGTTCGTGCAGCGCGGTGCCGTTCTCCGCCCAGCACCGGAGCTTGTCCCGGTCGACCCACAAGACGCTGTGCCGGTCGCCCCAGGCCATGGCGTCACGGGTGAAGGTGCCATTGGTGACGACGACGGCGTGGTCGGCTCGGTGGGCCGGGCCGGCCGTCCCTTTCATCGCGTACATGACCGAGGAGCCCACCTTCCCGCCGACGCGGGTGTGCTTGGCCTGCACGACGATCCGGCCGCGCTGCGTGTGGTCACCGATGACGTCGGCCGCCTGATCGCCGCCGCCCCCACGCGGCGTGCCGGCCAGCCGTCGCGGACCAGTAGGTCCCGCAACGCGTACTCGAACTGTCGGTCGTCCATGGCGTCGAACTCGGACAGGGTGATCCGCAGCGTGGCCAGCCGCTCGGCGTCACCGCGCCGCGCCTGTATGGCTCGCGCAAGTCGCCAGGCCGTAACGGCCCCCGCCAGCAGGGCGAGAGCCAGCAGCAACGGCCAGGCGTCCTCCAGCGCCTGGACAGCCCCGGCAGCCGTACGGACGGCCAGGACCAAGACGGCCAGCGCCACGACACCCGCCGACAGGACCTCGGCCGCGCCGCGCGGACGTCGAAAGCGCATCCGTTTGCGTCCCATCAGCGGGCGGCCGGAGAGGAGACGGCCGGCTGCGGCTGCGCGGGAGGCGTCGTGGTGGCCACCTCGCCGAACCCGACCACCTGCCCCCATAACCAGATGCCGGCCACGATGCCGGCGATCAGCCAGCCGCTCATCCGCTTCGCCCTGCCCGGCTTCGGATTGCGGCGGATGTGTCCGCGCACGTAGTGGAACCCGTCCGGTACCTTCGACATGACGTCCCCTCCCGTCGGCGAGCCGCGGTCACGACCCGTCCCTCAAATTGGTGTAGCAGCGGGCACTGACAGAACCTGTCGGCCCGTCACGAGACGGAGCCTGGACAGGCCGTCATCAAGCCAGGCGCCTCCCATCTGCCGGCCGTCCAACAGGTCGGAAGCCAGGAGTTGCTGACCTCGATGGATCGGCGGCCGGCAGCTGTGCGGCCACCGTCGCCCCGCCGACCGTGCCCCGCGGGGTTCACCGCATGGGTGTCTCTCACCTGCGAAGAACGGCAGAGACGACCTTCGACGGTCCCGCAATGGTGAATGGCGAAAAGCAGCAGGAGCGCGCGTGTTGCTGTTGTGCGCCGGTGCCGTCCCTTGGTGTGGGCTTTCTGAAGTGCGCCGTTGCGCGCGAACAGGCCCAACCGAATCCCGGGCGTAGGGCCCGGGCTACCAGGATGACGGGGGCGGCGAGGTCAGCCACCTCTTGACCTCGGCGGCCGGCGGAGGGACTGGCCCGTACGGCACGAGGGCCTCGGCGATTGCTTCGGCGAGCTCGTCGACGCTTGTTGCCGTGTGCCGCGGCGGGGTGATCCAGATCCGAGGCTCCGCATTGGCGCCGTCCTGGTTGAGGATGAGCGGCGCGTACAGGTGCTGGTGTCCGCCGGGACCCTGCTCGTAGCCCCAGGTGCTGTACTCCTCCCAGCCCGGCAGCCAGAACGGGTGCGGCCCGCCTCGTGTCAGGTCAGGCGTCGCCGGTCGCGGCTTCGGGGCCCTGGTGTAGGAGGGGCCGTAGACGATCTCCCAGAGCCCGTCGGGGTGCTCGAGGATGTCCATCTTCACGTGGCTCTTGAGCCCGCGCAGTTGCTGGCGGAACGCATCGGGATCGACCCCGGCCTGGGCTGCGAGGGCGGGGATGTCGGAGTCCTGAAGGTGCAGGCCCATGACTTCGGGGACGTCTTCTGGACGGTGCGGGTCGCCGGGTGCGTGGGTGCGTTCGGCCAGAAGGACCAGAACCCGGCGGGCGGTCTCATCGGCGATCCCGAGACTGTGCACGTAGGCGGTGGCGTGCCTGCTCATGCGGGCGGTCCTCCCCTGGTTGGGACGCGGCGGCGGAGCCATTTCGATCACGCTAACCGGCGCCAGGGCCGCCTTCGTGCCGGTATGGATCAGCTGGCCGAAAAGGCACCAAGTGGCCCTTCTCGATGCTGGTTTACGCGCGATTCAGGGGAGGCGCCAGTAGGGCGGAAGGCCACCGCAGCACCATCCATCCGGGCGGTGATCAACTAGTCTGCACGGTGGAGGCTGCCGTAGCGGAGACGCCGTGGGAGGTGACCATCCGGGAGCCGCCCTCGGCGAGTTGGTAGGCCCAGGCCGACGACGCCGGTGTGTCCGGCGGCGACCTGATCCGCCAGGACGCGGGAGCGGTCCAGGAGCAGGTCCACGGTGTGCTGTACGTGCGCGTCGGTCAGGTCCTGGTCGGCGAAGGCCGAGCTGTCGACCGAACCCTGCGAGGGCTGCGGCCGAGAGGGCGCCATCCGGGACGTAGGGAGCAACCGCCGGGGGCACGGTGTCGTTGAGCGCGGTGTGGGTGGGTGCACCTGCGCGTTCCCCGGCGATGGAAGGGTTGGAGCGGGATGGCTCAGCTGGTGACGGAAGCCGAGCGTGCGGCCCAGCGCCGCCTCGTCGGGGTCGTGCGCACGTCCAGCGTGTTGACCGGCGGCGGGCTGGCGATGTGGCGCGAGTGCAACGCCGGGGAATGGAAGGCGTCCGCCGCTGAGCTGTCACAGGACCTGGACGTCTTGAAGGTGCCCCACGAGGTTGTCGTCGCCTTCCGTCCGCCGCGGGCGCGCGAGGCGCGTCGCCGCAAGGGGCAGGAGGTCCGCGTCGCGTTCGCCAAGCTGGTGCGCTGGGTACCTTCGCTCCAGCAGCCCATCGACGAGCTCCCGGCCGAGACACCCGGCTTCACCTTCACGTACTGCGAGCCACGTCCGAGCGGGATGGCCATGCTGGTGCTGTCCTCCTTCGCGGCCGAGTGGCCGGCCTGGAGCGTCAAACAAGCCGAGGCGATGGGGCTGCTGTGCGCCGAGTGCCGCTTCGACCTGCGTGCACGCGGCGCAGAGCGGCGGCTCGCCTACAACCTGCCCGTCGAGCCGGCGCGCCGACGCCTGGTGTGCGGGGACTGCTGCGGGAACGGGCTGCCCGAGCTGGAGCGTTTGGCGGCGGCCGGACCGACGCTGTGACCGCACTGGAGAGAATCGGCAAGACCGCCGGATGCCCGGCCGACGCGGTGCTCGTGCGGAGGCCACACTCGGTGACGCCGAGAACTATCTCGTTCTCCCCCTCGACGAGCGGCTTCGCTACCTCGAGCGCCGCGCGCAGGCGCTGCACCCGCTGGTGGACGCGCTGGGCGACGAAGGCTTGCGCTACCTCGCCTCGGATGCCGATGGCCGGGCTGTGCAGGCGAGAATCGAGGCCGAGGCGTTGGCCACGGCGTGCGGGGATCCGCGACCCCGGTCAGCGCGGAGAGGAGGACTGTTGTCGGGCGGGGCGGGATGGCAGCATCGGTCACCGATGAGGCGGATCGGCATGGGGGCACGGTGCAGGGCTGGGACGGCTTAGCGAGCGGCGGCCAGCAGCGGAATCAGACGGTTCCCGGGAGCGGCTCACCAGCGGCGTCAAGCTCGGTACGCTCCAGACGCGGGTTGTCCGGAGCCATTGGTTCAAGCGCAACTGCCCCACGTGCGAAGCCAGGGCGGGTATGGAGTGCTTCGACGGTGCACCGGACGGCGGTCAGCGGCTACGCCGTGTCGGTGGCCACGACGAGCGGCTTCTCCTGGTCGTGGCATCCCGGGAGAAGGTTGAGGCCGGCAAGCGGGCGCAACGCGCCGCGGCGAGAGCCGCGACGCGGGGAACGACTTAGGCCCCAGCCCGACACGCGCGCACCTGGCCAAGTGTCGGCGGTGCTGCTCCGCCGTCCGACGAAGAATCTGGGGGAACCGTGACCGGAGCGGCAAGTACGGACTCGGCACTCAAGCGAGCTCGGCTGGCTCAGAACCTGACGCAGGAGGAGGCGGTTGACCAGCTGAACGAGATCACCGGTGGTGCGACGGACGCGAGCCTGCTGAGCGCGTGGGAGTCGGGACGCAAGCGCACGGGGGTGAGGAACCGCCGGGGGTTGAGTCAGCTCTACCGGGAACGCTCCGAGGTGCTCTTCGCCCACCAGGACGGGCGCGATACCGCGAGTGCTCTGGAGGCCACCGGCACCGACGTGGTCGTGCGGGTGCTTACGCGGTATACCGATCTCGTGGAGGCCATGGTCGAGGTCGTGGCCGGCGCGCGTGAACACCTGGTGGTCACGGGATCCCGCAGTCGGGAGAAGGCGTACCTGGCGGCGATCGAGACGGCCGTGGCGCAGCAGCCCGATCTGGTGCACTACCGGGTTCTGTATGGGCCGCCGCGTCACCGCGGGTTGTCCGAGCATCTGGTGCGGCTGCTGGAGCTGCGCGACCCCGGCGAACGCCGTAACGGCGTTAAGACGCTCCACATCGGGCTCGTTGAGCCGCTGGAGGCGATGGAACGCTACTTCGTGGCGTCGGAGAGTGCGGCCGTGGTGCCGCTGCCGAGTTTCCACGGGGCCGAAGGGTTCGACTGCGGAGTCTTATTGGGTCGCGAGGCGGCGGTAGGACTGGTGCAGCATGGGCGGGAGGCGTGCGCGTCCGCATGGCCGGTGGAGACGTTGGAGGCCGTTCGCGCGCTGCCAGTGCGGCACGGCGCAACGCCGGAACAGGGAGAAGCGTGAAGAAGGACTTGGTGGCCCACGCCGCTACGCGGTCGGCGTCCGTGATCGAGCTGGCCCAGGAGCTGATCCGCAGGCCCAGCCGCGGGGGAATCGACGACTACGCACCGGTCCTCACCTTCCTGGAGGACTGGCTGACCAGGAACACTCTGCCTCACCGGCGCTTGCACGATGAGAGGGGCCAACTGGTCGGACTGCTGGTCGAGATCGCCGGCGGCCGGCCGGGCCCGTGGTGGACCCTGGACGCCTGCGTGGACACCGCCTCCTTCGGCGACGAGGAAGCGTGGACGTTCCCGCCGACGGCCGGAGACATCGCCGACGGGTTTCTGCGGGGTCGGGGTGCCGCCGACTCTAAGCTCGCCGCCTCCGTGTTCTGCCACATCGCCGCCGACCTGCTGCCCCACGCCACAACGCTGCGCGGAGGTCTGGCGGTCCTTTTGGACGTCGACGAACACACCGGCGGCTTCGGCGGAGCCCGCGCCTACCTCGCCGACCCGGAGGCCGCCATCCCGGCCGGCGTGATGATCGGCTACCCCGGCATGGACGACGTCGTCGTCGGCGGCCGGGGCCTGTGGCGCGCGACCCTCACGGTGTCCGCAGACTCCGGGCACTCCGGCTCCAGCCGAAGCGTTCTGGGCGCCGTCTCCCGCGCTGCGCGCCTGGTCCAGCTCCTGGACACCGCCGACCTGCCCGGCCCTCCGGCGGCGGACGCGGTGTTCGGGCTGCCGCCGAAGCTGTCGGTCACCGCCATCCACGGCGGCGAAGGCTTCTCCGTGGCAGCGGACCGGTGCGACCTGAACGTCGACGTGCGCACGACCCCGGCCTTCGACGCCCACGACGCCGAGACGCTGGTCCGCAAGGCCGCCGCCGAGCTCGACGCCGAACTGCCCGGTCCTACCCCGACCCGCGTCACACCCATCGCCAGCTGGCCTCCCTTCCAGTTGCAGCCGCACGAGCAGCCCGCCGCCGCGCTGATGAATTCCGCGGCCTCCCTTGGCATCACGGTGCGGGCTAAGACCGCCGGCCCGTCCAACATCGGCAACCTGCTGGCCGGACAAGCCGGAGGAATCCCGGCGACCGCAGGATTCGGCGTCCCCTACGAGGGCCTGCACGGGATCGACGAGCGCGCCAGCCTCGCCGAGCTCCCGCAGGTGTACGCGGTCTACCACCGCGCCGTCCTCGAACTCCTGGACGCTCGCTGACCTCGGCACCTCCCAGTCGAATACCAGTTCCGTTCCAGGCCGGGTCCTACGAAGTCCCCAACTTCTGCTCTGTCGAGCGGGGTTGGCGCGCGGTGTCATAGAGGAGTCCGAGAGGCCGTACGGGAGACACAGACTCCCCGTCCGGCCGGCGGGCATCCGAAGCGAGACGACTACCGGAGGTACTCCATGGACACCACCGCCACGACCGCCGAGACCGAGACCTACACCGCGCCGGTGCTGAGCGAGCTGGGCACCGTCACCGGCGCCACCCTCGGCTCCGCGGGCAACAACAACGCGGACGACACCCAGTACTGGCAGTGACGCGGCGCCCCCAGCGGGGCGTGAGCGGGTGAGCGAGCGCTCGGGGCGGCGGCCGATGGCCGCCGGGCCGGGCGCTCGTTCGGTGAGCAGCGGCAGCAGACCAGTACGGGGATCAGCGGATCGGGATGGCGTGCATGCGGTTCATTGCCGGGACATTCGATACGGGGCGGGGTAGTTGGGCCGGGAACGACTGGCGCCCCCGGGGAGCGCAGGGCGTGTTCGACGACGGCTCGATGCGCGTTTGGACGACTGGGTTCGCACCGGGTGAGGTCCGCCGCTGCTCGGGCCGCGGCAGCCAGGCTGAGGTGCTGGCGATCGGCTGCTGTCTGGCCACACGCGAGGAGCTCTCCGCGGCACGCGCGGACGCCGAGGGCGGAGGATGGGCGGCGGCGATGCGGCTACCCGGCTCCTGCCTCACCGTGGTGCGGGACCGTGCCGGGCTGCGTATCGCCGGTGACCGGGCGGGGACGGTGACCGTGTACTGGATCGAGGTCCGCGAGGGTGTGCTGTGGGCGACGGCGGCCGCCCCGCTGGCCGCGTTCGCCGAGGCCGAGCCCAACCCGGCGGTCTTGCTGGGCTCGTTCATGGTGCGGGGCGTCGACGTCCTGGCCGCCGACAGCCACTTCCACGCGGTGCGCCGCGTCCCGCCCGGCCACGTCCTCGTTCTGGCGCCCCGCCGGCAGCCGCGAACCGAAGCCGTACCGGCTCTCACGGCCGAGACGTCCTTCGAGGAAGGCGCCAAGGCGGTGCGCGAGACCATCACCGCCGCTGTCAGTCGGCGGGCCGCCAGTTCTGGCCCGATCTCCTCGGATCTCTCCGGTGGCGTCGACAGCGGCACCGTCACCAGCCTGGCCGCCGCCTGCGGGCCGCTGCTGGCCGTCACCTACACCGACGCGCGCATGGGCGGGCAGGACGACATGCGCTACGCCAAGCGCATCGCCCACGACCACCCGCAAATCACCCATACGACGATCCACGGCGCCCGGGCCGGCGTGCGGCACTTCGACGGCCTGGAGAACCCGGCCGGTCTGCCGTTCACCGACACTCCCTCGTTCACGCTCGGCCTGCTGGCCATCAAGGCGGCGCAGCTCGCCCCGGCCACCGCTCACGGATCCCGTGCACACCTAACGGGCCGCGGCGGCGACGATGTCCTGGACGCGGTCCCGACCATGGCCATCGACCAGTACCGGGCCGGGCACCGTATGGAGGCGCTGCGCCGCATCGCGGCGTTCGCCCGCACACGCCGCGCCGCACTGTGGCCAGTGTTCGAGCAGGCAGCCCGCACGCAGAGCACCACCTACCCCCAGGCCCTCGCCGCTCTGGCGGAGACGATCGACGCCGGCGGCGACCGCACCGTCCAGCGAGGCCCCGGTACGACGGCTGCGCAGATGCTCACCTGGTGCGGGAGCGGCGCCGCCACGGCCTGGCTCACCCGCGCAGGCCGGGCCCAGGTCGCTGACCTGGTCACCGCCCGCGCCCAGAGCGCCCGCCCGCAGACCGCCCCCGGCGCCCTCCACGAGCGGCTCGCCCTGGAACTGATGGGCGACGGCCACGCCACCTTCGACCAGATCAGCCGCCAGCAGTGGCGCCTGCCCGTCCATGCCCCACTCCTGGACAACCTCGTCGTGGACGCCTGCCACGCGATCCCCGGCTACGCACGCACCCAACCCGGCGACTTCAAGCCCCTGGCCCGCGCCGCCTTCACCGGCCACGTCCCCGACTACCTGCTGCACCGGCGCACCAAGACCGCCTTCACCAGCAGCCTGTTCGCCGGACTGCGCACCAACGCCCCCGCCCTGCGCCGCATCCTCGACCGCTCCCTCCTCGCCCAGGCCGACCTGCTCGACGGCGCGAAGGCACTGGCCTCCCTCGACAGCGCCGCACGCGGTGAACCCGCGCCGCTGGCAGCGCTGCACGCCCTGATCGTCACCGAGCTGTGGCTTGCCGCGCTGCCTACCGCCCGCACCACATGGTGGGAGACGACCACCGCCCACACACAGGAGGTCACGCGATGAGCGCGCGAACCGGCGTCTACGCGGCGCTCAGCCCGGACGGCATCGCCCTGATGGACATCCGCACCGGACGCGGCAAGTGGCGCTTCCTCGATCCGATCGGCGCCCGCCTGTGGCAGACGATCACCAACGGCGCGACCCCGGCCACGGCCATCGACGACCTCACCGCCTACTGGCGCAGCAGGGGCGCCGACCAAGCCCAGGTCCGCACCGACCTCACCGCCCTCGCCGACGACCTCGAACGCGCCGGCCTCCTCCACCGCGAGTCCCCGACCGCACAATCCGAGCGCACCGAGGTCCGGTTCGCCACCCCCGCCCCCGTCAGCGCACCCCAGCAACTGGCCGGGCACACCGCACTGTTCGTGGCGCTTGTCCTGCTGCGCCTCCTGCCGGGCCGCGCTGCCCTGCCCCACGAGGCAGAGACCGCCCTCGCCGCCGTACGCCGGGCCGCCCGTCTCTGGCCCGGCCGCGCCGCCTGCCTGGAGGAATCCCTGGCCGCGCACTTCGCGGCTGCCCTCACCGGGCACCGTGTGCGCTGGGTGATCGGAGCCCGCTTCACCCCCCAAGGGGCCCACGCCTGGATCGAAGCCGGCACCGCCATCATCGGGCAGGACGAGACCGACCGCGTCTGGCCCTACGTCCCCGCTCTCCAGGTGGAACGCTCGAACTGAAATTCGCCACCCTTCGCCACCACAACCACCCGTATGGGTGAGGCGTTGCCCAGGATGTGACAGACACCGCGCACCGCAGCGCCACCCGCGAGACCCTCACGACCCCCGCACCGGGGCGACGGCTTCGACTGCCGTGGCCGCGCCGCCGCCCCACCGGCGGGGAGCCCATCCCGCAGTACACGGTCAGTGCCGAGCGACACGACAACGCCCTCGCCGACGACTTCACCACCATCGCCAGGCGTCTTCCCGCCCTGGCCGCGACCGCGCTCCGCCTGGCCTGGGACGCCGACCGGCGCGCCGTCCTGCTCACCGCCCTCCTGCAGCTGGCCACCGGCGCCATCACCGCGATCGGCCTCTACGCCACCCGCGGCGCCCTCCAACCCCTGCTCGCCACCGGACCGACCGCCGAGCGTATCCAGACGGCGCTGCCCTCGCTCGCCCTGATCACCGGCGCCGCCGTCGGCCGCTCCCTGGTCGCCGCCGCCACTCTGGCCGTCACCGCCCGCATCGGACCACGTGTGGACGCGATCGCCGAACTGCGCTACCTGAACGCCGCCACCCGCGTCCCTCTCGCCGTCTACGACGACCCGGCCTGGTGCGACCACAGCGAAGCCGCCAACCGGGCCTCCAAGGACGCCCACTTGATGATCGACGCGCTCACCGCCCTGACCGCGGCCCTCCTCGGCCTGCTCGCCGCCGCAGGCATCCTCACCGCCCTCCACCCGCTCCTGCTCCCGCTCCTGCTGCTCGCGGTGGTCCCGCGTGGCGCGGCCGCCGTCCGCGGCGCACGCGCCGCCCACCTCGCCGAGCGGCACACCCTCTCCGACCGCCGTCTGCGCCACAACCTCATCTACTGCACCGCCGGCCGCGCCACCGCCCTCGACGTGCGGGCCAACACCATGCGCAACTGGCTCCTCGGGCAGTTCACAGCCGTCACCGACCGGCTCACCGCACACGCCGCCCTCATCGGCCGCGCTACCGCCCGCTACCAGCTCCTCGGCGACACGATGGCCGGAGGAGCCGCCCTCCTCGTCTACGGCGCCCTGCTCGCGCTCGTGCTCGGCGGCCACATCCCGGCGGCCGCGGCGGGCACCGCGTTCATCGCCGTCCAGACCTGCCGCCTGCTCCTGGGTCAACTGGTCACCGGCATCAACTCCACCTACAAGACCGGCCTCTACCTCGGCGACTGGGCCACCTTCCTCACCGACGCAGAACACCGCGCCCAGCTCCCCACCACGCCCGTCCCCGTGCCCGACCGTCCGGCCGCCATCGCCGCGCACAACATCACCTTCCGCTACCCCGGCAGCGAACTTCCCGTCCTCGAGAACATCAGCGTTACCGTGCGCCGCGGCGAGGTCCTGGCGATCGTGGGCGCGAATGGCGCGGGCAAGTCCACCCTCGCCAAGCTCCTCGCCGGCCTCTACACCCCCACCACTGGCACCGTCACCTGGGACGACGTGGACCTGGCCACAGCCGACCCGGAACAAGTCTGGTCCCGCCTCGCGCTGCTGCCCCAGGACATCGCCCGCTGGCAGGTGTCCGCTCGCGAGAACATCACCCTCGGCCAGGGCGATGGTGACGACGAGACCGTGATGGTCGCGGCCCGCGCCTCCGGAGCCGACGACGTCATCGCCTGCCTGCCCGACGGTCTCGACACCAACCTCGCCCCCTCCCAGTGGGGCGGACGCGACCTGTCCGGCGGGCAATGGCAGCGCCTGGCCGGCGCCCGAGCCTTCCACCGCACGGACGCACCCGTCCTGATCTGCGACGAGCCGACCTCCGCCCTCGACCCCCGAGCGGAGGAAGCCGTCTACGACCGCATCCGCGCGCTGAGCGAGCAGCGCACGGTCATCCTGATCACCCACCGCCTCGGTTCCACCCGCGCTGCCGACCGCATCATCGTCCTGGACGGCGGACGCCTTCTGGAGGAGGGCACCCACGACTCGCTCCTCGCTGCCGATGGCGAGTACGCCACCCTGTGGCGCACGCAGGCGCAGACCTACGCCGGCCAGCCCCACGCGTGAGCCCGCAGCGGGGCGGCCCCACCGTCCGGCGAGAGCCCTCCGGTCAGGGCTCTATGCTGGCCTGCGTGGCAGACATCAGGAACACCAAGGCGTTCAAGGCCCTCGCGACGCAGACCGAGGCCGAACTCCTCACCCGAGGGCTGGACGTCGTCTCCGTAGCGGTGACCAACGTCCTCGCCCACAACGTCACCATGGTCGCCGACCGGCTCGGAATCCAGCCCCGCTCAGCACTGCGCTACATCGAACCCTCCGCCGTGGCGGACCAGATCGCCAAGGCCAGTGCGGTGGACACCGACGGCGCTCACGCTGTCCACGGCGTACGGCCGGTACGCGTCGACGACCGGACGGTCTTCATGCCCCGGTGGGTCTGTTCCCGTCCGCTCATGGCCTTGGCGCAGGCAGTCAAGTACGCCTCCAGCAACGGCGATTCCCGTACCGTGCAGCACGCCACGGACCTGACCTTCGAGATCGGCCTCGCGATCGGAGCGGACTCGGCGAGCGACAGTGCGGGACTTCCTATCGGCCTGCTCGACGAAGCCGCCGACATCATCGAGCAGGTCGCGGCTCATATCGAGACTGACGGATGGAGCGTGTGTCCGTGCGGTGAGGAGCACGGCCAGACCGAAGCCGATACCAGGGTCCCCGGAGTCATGCGCGCCGACGCCGAGCTCATCAGGAAGATCCGTGCCAAGGGCGACGTAGAGCAACGCGTTGTGCGGGGGTGAGCGGCGGCAGCGGAGCCAGCTGGTATCGCGAGCCGGCCACCCATCATTAGTGAGCCGCATGCCCTTCGACCAGGGTGGCGACGAGGACGCCGATGGCTAAGCGCAGCGGAGTCGGCGTTCGTTTGCTGAGGTGAGAGCCCGATCAGCGGAGGACCCAACCGGGTCAGCGGAGGACCTTCCCTGCTCGCCACTGCTTGCTGAGCTCCTGAGCCTGCTGGCGGAGGGCGTACTGCTTCTCTTCCGGATCGGCCCAGCAGGTCGCGAAGATCATGTAAGGGGTTTCGCCGTAGGGCACGAACCCGAGCTGCGCCCAGGTCTCGCGCAGCCGGTCACGAGCGCGAGCCCATTCGTCCTTGCTCATGCCCGTCGCGTCGATCGGGCTGGGGTGCACCATGACCGCCCCGCAGCCACCGGCAAGACGGCGGAAGCTGTCCGCGGCGATCATCGGCGCGAGGTTGAATCCGCGCCACGCAGCCTCGAGTTCTGCCTTGTCCAGCACGAGCAAGTCCTCGCCGCCGAACTCGGCGATCTGCTCGAACTCTTCTGTGAAACCGTTGTGCTCGTCGTTGTAGACGGTCTTGGCGATCTCGTAGAGGTTCTGGGACTCTTCCTCCATGGCCCAGAACGGGTTCTGCGAGCCGCCCCAGCGGATCTTGACCAGCTCTAGCACCCCGACCCGCAGGCGATGGACGCAGCCGTCGTCCTCATCGACATAACCGCCCGTCTCCTCGGTCCGGTTCCACCGCTCGATGCACCGATCACACGGAGGGATGCTCTCCAGACCGAAGTCCTCGCCCAGGTGGGCAACCACCCTCCACTTCTCCAGGGTGTCCTCACGATCGCTGTTGTCCAGCGACGCCTCCAGCTCGTACGTCAACTGGATACGGCCGGGGTCACACGGCATCTCGCTGAAGGAGCGCCTGGGAGCAGCTCAAGAAGTCACCCGCCCAGCGTAGCCACGGACTGGCAGGCGTCCGTGCGAGAAGGCGCCGGTAGGCTGGCGAGGCCCTACAAGCGGCACAAAGGGCCTGTTCGGGTGAGTCTGCGCACCGCGGGGAGCTGTTCACGGGGGGCTGGACGTTGTGCTGTACGTGAGCAGCTGCACGTGCGACTTCGGCGTCATCACAGGACCGGCGGGAATGGCGGCCGGCTTCCTGCACCGCGTGCAGGCCCGGCCGGCAGACGGCAGGAAGCCTCCGCGCAACGACGGCACCTGCCGGGACGTGCTGGGCATCCTGTCCGGTCGGCTCAAGGGCAGCGGACCGGTCCCGTTCGAGTTCGTCCACTGGGCCGATGAACTGGGTGTGCCGGTCGCCCGTCTGCGCGCGGTGGTCGCCTGGCTGGTCGAGCACGAGTTCCTGGCGCTGGACGGAGACGTGGACGGCATCGCCCGCTTGTGGGTGAACCCGTCGGTGGCCTTCGCACCGCGAACGGACCCGAGGGCGGTTGCCGGCCGCCATCGCTTCCCCTACATCACGACCGCTCCCGAAGGCACGGCCGCCGAAGAGCCCGTGATCATCCATCCGTACGACGCGGCGGAATGGGACGCCGTCTACCAGCAGCACCTGCACATGATCGAGGCTCCCTTCTGCTTCTCCTCCACAGGCTGCGTCCCCGCACAGCACGGCGGAGGCGCAGGGACGTTCGCCACGTGCCTGTCCGCGCTCACCGGCCTCTCCCGGGCCGACCCGTCGGCCGGCTGGTGCGCGGCCGTGATGACCTCCATGAACCGCGCGGCCGCCCACCTACCGCCCAGCGCCCAGGACACCCTGTGGGAGTCCGGACCCGATGTGATGATCGCCGGAACCCTCCAGCCCTCCGGAACCACCACAGCGACGGCAGGCGGCGGCTGGACCCTCAGCGGCCGGTGGCCGTTCGTCAGCGGCGCCGAACACGCCCAGTGGGCCCTGCTGTGCACCACCGTCACCACCCGGGAGGGTGAACGGGAGATGCGGTTCCTCCTCGTCCCGCGTACGGCCTGGACCATCGAAGCGACGTGGGACGCGGCCGGGCTGCGCGCCACCGGCAGCCACACCCTCACCATCCGCTCGGCACACGTCCCGGCCGACCGCTCCTTCCCCCGCGCGAGCCTGCTGAGCCCCACCACGGGCCCCGCGCACGAGGCCGTCAGCGGCCTCTTCTTCGCCGCGCCGCTCCTCGGCGCGGTCCAGGCGCTCCTGACGGCGTGGACGGACGCCGCCCGCGGGCGCCCCGCAGCGTCCGCCGGATCCGCGCGGGACACCGACCTGGCCGTCGCCCTGTCCGCCGGGCAGACCGACGCAGCCCACCTTCTCCTGCACCGCGCGGCCGCCACCGCCGACCAGAACCCCCGGCCGGACGGCGAGCTGACCGTCCGCTGCCGTCTCGACTGCGCCACCGCGGCCCGTCTCCTCAACGACGCGGCCAACCGGCTCTTCCATGAGGCCGGAGTCCACGCCACCAGCCGGGGCGGCCCGATCCCGAGACTCTGGCGGGACGCGAACACCGCCGCCCTCCACCCCGCCCTCCACCTCCAGCCGGCCGCCCGCGCCCACGCCGCCCGCACCACAGCCCGCTGAACCACGAAGGCCCCGCACCCCCGGGCCGGCGAACCGACCAGGGGTGCGGGGCCGCAACATCACAACCAATAGGGCTGGGGCTACTCGCCAGCGGGCACCCTCAGCCGCACCTCGGCGCTGTTCTGCTCGTAACTCCGCTCGGACACCAGGACCAGCTTCGCGTCCTCGTGGAAGCCGCGCAGCGTCCTCGCCCCGCAGCTGATCATCGTGGAGGTCAGCTTCGCCCGGGTCAGCGCCACCTGGTCGTAGAGACTGCCCGCGTACGGCACATAGCCGTCGACGCCCTCCTCGAAGGCGATCGCATCCGACTGCCCGTACCGCGCGGCGTTCTGCGCGCGGCGTGACCCCTCGCCCCAGTACTCCTTGAAGTACTGGCCCTCCACCTGGACCTTGCGGGAGGGCGACTCGTCGAAACGCGCGAAGTAGCGTCCCAGCATGATGAAGTCGGCGCCGATCGCCAGCGCGATCGCCACATGGGAGTCGCTCAGCAGACCGCCGTCACAGCAGACGGGAACATAGATTCCCGTCTCGGCCGCATATGCGTCCCGTTCCCGGACCACGTCGATCAGCGCGGACGCCTGACCCCGGCCGATGCCCTTCTGATCGCGGGTGATGCAAATCGACCCCCCGCCGATGCCGACCTTCACGAAATCGGCTCCGGCCTCCGCAAGATACCGGAACGCACGGCCCTCGACGACATTCCCCGCGCCGACGAAAACCGTGTCCCCGTACTTCTGACGAATGAACGCGATCGTCTCGGCCTGATACTCGGAATAGCCGTCCGAGGAATCCAGACACAGAAGATCGGCGCCTGCTTCGACCAGCGCCGGAACCCGCTCCTCGAAATCCCGGGAATTGATCCCCGCACCCACCCGGAACCGCTTCTGGGCGTCGATCGACGCGTGCTGGAACGTCTTGTGCGCCTGGTAGTCCGCCTTGAGCACGAGCGAGACGAGCCGGTCGCCGTCGACGACGGGCAGCACGTCCAGCCGCTCGTCCCAGATCACCTCGTTGGCCTCCGACAGCGTGATCGACGGCGGCGCGGTCCGCAGCGCCTCCCGCCGGCGCATCCGGGTGGTGACCGCCTGGTCCGCGCCGTGACGCCGGGTGTGGAAGTCCTCCACGCCGATGACGCCGAGAAACGCTCCGGCCGGGTCGCCGTCGTCGGTGACCACGGCCAGGCCCTGATCCGCCTCGGCCAGCAGCAGCGCCACCTCGCCGAGCGTGGCCGTGGGCTTGACGGCGACCTCGCTGGTGCGGAACCCGGCCCTGTGCGCCTTGACCTGCCGCACCTCCTCCGCCTGGGAGGCGACCGACTGGTTCTGGTGGATGAAGGACAGGCCGCCCATCTCCGCCAGGGCGACCGCCAGCCCCGGCGACGACACCGCCTGCATGATCGCGGACACCAGCGGCGTCGCGACCCGCACCGCAGACGTCTCCCCCACCCGGTGCCGCACCAGCGACGTCGTCAGATCCACGTTCTGCGGCGTGCATTCCCTGGTGGTCAGGCCGGGCAGGAGAAGGAATTCGTTGAGCGTACGGGAGGTCTCTTCGAGAATTTGCACGTGATCTCCAAGGAGGAACCTGCCAACGCACTCCGGCGGCAGGCTCTGACGGGCACAGCATCCATCGGCCGACCACCGCGCACGGCAAAAGAAGGAATCCACCCAGAAAGAATCATGGGCGCGCGCACAGGATGTGGGGCCGGTACAGCCGGGAAATGAGGAACCGCGACGAAGACGGCATCCCGCAGTCCACGGTGCTGCACAGGCGCTAAATTGCATTACGCCATACGGGAGGATACCGCACCGGGCGCACCCGGCCGGCCGCCCGAGATCCCCGAAATACCCTCCGCGCAAGGCATTCTGGCCGAAAATACGCGTGCCCGTACCCGCCCGGCCAGGAGACTCGACATGACCCGCACCATCGTCATCGGAGGCAGCGTCAGCGGCCTGGCCACCGCCCTCTTCCTCTCCCGCCGAGGCCACCAGGTCACCGTCCTCGAACAGGACGGCCACGCGCTCAGCCCGCACCCCGACGACGACTTCCTGCCCTGGCGCCGCCCCCGCGTCCCCCACGCCGTCCAGCCGCACGGCCTCCTCGCCCCTGTCCGGAACGTGCTGCTCGCCGAGGCCCCGGACGTCTACGCCGCCATGCTCAAACTCGGCGCCCGCGAGCGCCACGAGTTCGACTGGTTCGACCACCACCCCCCGCACCAGCCCGGCGACGAGCAACTGGTCACCGTGCAGACCCGCCGTCTCCTCCTCGAAATCGCCCTGCGCCGCGCACTCGAACGGGATCACCCCGCAGCCCTGATGACCGGGCAGCCGGTGACCGGACTGACCATCACCCCCGCGCACGGCACCCCCCGCGTCACCGGCGTGCGCACCCGCCGCACTCACCGCACCGCGGACCTCGTCATCGACTGCTCAGGACGGCGCACCCGGGTACCGCACTGGCTGGCCGACGCCGGCTGCCGGTCGCCGGCAGCCGAGTCCCACCCGACCGGCGTCAGCTACTACTGCCGCTGGTACCGCGGCAGGCCCGGCCACGCCCCCACCGCCCGGGTGAAAGCGGGGTCGACCGCCTCGTTCGGGATCGGCCAGGTCTTCCCCTCCGACAGCGCCACTTTCGCCCTCTCCTTCGTCCTGTCCTCCACCGACCCCACCCGCACCGCCCTCCTCGACCCGAGCGTTTTCGAGGCCGCCGCCCGAGCCTTCCCCTCCATGAACGCCTGGCTCACCGGACACCCCGAGCCTCTCTCCCCCGTGCTGGCCATGGGCGGCCTCACCAACAGCTGGACCCCCCTCGCCGACGGCTCCGGGCCCGTGGCGACCGGCATCATCAACGCCGGCGACGCCCTCGTCCACACCAACCCCACCCTCGGCCAGGGCGCAGCTCTCGCCCTGCGCACCGCCCAGCAGACCGCCCGCCTCACCGGCCGGCACCCGGACGACCCTTCGGCGCTCGCCGCCCGGCACCACCAGTGGACTCTGCGGGAGCTGCGGCCCTGGTACGAGCACCAGGTCACCTCGGACCGCGCCTACGCGGAGCGCCTGCGGGCAGGCGCGGCCGGCGACACAGTGCTGCCTCCGCCCGAGGCCGCGGCGATAGAAGCGTCCGCCTGGGACGACCCGGTCGTGATGCGCGCGCGGGCCCGGGTACGCCACCTCATGATCTACCCCGACCAGGTACTCCAACAGCCGGGCGTACGGGACCGCATCGGCCAATGGATCTCCGCACACCCTCGCTTCACCGGCGGATTCGACGGCCCCGACCGAGCACAGTGGGAGTCGATCACATCGCCCTCGCGTCGGATCCCGTCGCCTGCGGAGGATGACACCTGATCGACATCCGTACTGCCGAAAGCAACTCATGTACGAACAATTGGAGTGTGGGCCCCGGAGCTGACCCGGCCGACCCGGAGGACGATGTGCGACGCCGAGACCATATGACCGGAGCGGCGGGGACCAGCGCCGCGCTCCTCACCCCCGCATCCGCTCAACCAGCGCAGGACAGGCGGAGGACTCTTGCGCTGCCATGGGACAGAGCGCTGCAGCCTCGATCCTGAGGACAGCAGCTACAAGGTCCAGCGCTGGGTGCGCCCGTCGGGGGTGGTGTAGCTGACGGTCTGCTGGTTCGTGGTGGCTTCGATGGTGAACCACTCGCGGCGCGGGCGGTTGAGGACCTGCCACAGGCGGTGGGCGGTTTCGACGGGTTCCCACAGGTCGCGCGGTCCGTCGACGGTCACCCTCGGTGGCCCCTCGGGCAGGTCGGCGATCTGGGCTGCTGAGCCGTCGGCGGGGTCGTAGAGGGTTGTGACGTGCAGTGCGTCGGCGGTCCTCGCGTAGGTGCGGATGAGGCCGGGGGGCAGGTGGAGCTGGGCGAAGAAGGAGAACGTCCAGTCGTCGAGCGAGCGGCCCGACAGGCAGGTGTCTCTGGAGGGGCCGGTCACGGCGTCGGGTACCTCTCCGGATGGCGGTGTGCCGTCCCTGAGCGGCATGAACGCGGCAGGCGTGTGCAGGATGTGGCCTGCCGCAGTGCCGTCGGGGAGTTTGGTGAGTCGGGCGACCATCCCGCCCGCGAGGGTGCCCTTGATGGGTACGACCATGATGCCGCCGGTGCGCAGACGGGTGAGCCAGGCGGGTGGGATGCGGCGTACGGAGGCGGTGGCGATGATCCGGTCGTACACCGTGCCGGCAGGAAGGTCGCGGGCGGCGTCGCCGTGCAGGACGAGCGGGTCGAAACCGGCGGAGTTCAGCCGCGGGCCTGCCTTGCTGGTGAGGTTTCCGGTCCGGTCGACGGTGGTGACGTGCCTGTCCCCGGCGAGGATGCTGAGGACAGCGGCGTTGTAGCCTGTGCCGGTCCCGGCTTCGAGGACCTCGTGCTGCTCGTGGACATCGAGGGCGTCGAGCATGTCCGCCATGAGCCCCGGCGCTGTCGAGGACGAGGTGGGCACACCGGCCACTCCCCCGCCGGGTGCGTCCTCGGCGTGGATGTCGTCGACCTCGGTGATGAGGGAGTCGTCGGTGTAGACGGCTGCGAGCCAGGCGTCCGCGTCACCGTCGGTGCGCCGCCACGGGATGAAGCGGTCGCCCTCGCGCCGGTAGAAGACGGGGACGAACAGGTGGCGTGGGACGTTGAGAAAGGCGCCGGCGAGGCGCGAGGAGAGCACCACGCCGCTGCGGTCGATCTGCTGTGTGAGGGAGATCCGGGCGTCGAGGAGGCGCTGTTCTTCGGGGCGTGTCACGGGCCGGTGCCTTCCAGGTAGTCGCAGATCGCGGCGGTGATCGGCAGTCCGGTCGCCTGTTCGATGAATCCGTACTGGCCGCTCGGGTTCACTTCCAGGAACCGCCAGTCGCCCTCCGGGGTCACCACGAAGTCGAAGGCCCCGTAAGGCAGTCCCAGAACACCGAGCATCCGCAGGACGCCGGCCGTCACCTCGGCGGGCGGCTCGCAGACCTGGTAGCGGTGGCTGTCGTAGTCGCTGCGCCAGTCGATGTGCCCCGCTTCGGAGCCGGCGTGGATCTCGGCCGCGAAGAGCGTGGTACCGACGGCGGTCAGCCGGACCTCGTGTGCTTTGGGCACCCATTCCTGGAAGAGGTGGGCGGTGGTCGCGATGTCCGGGTGGGGCAGGTCACCGGGTTGGACGATGCTCGCGTACACGGCGGCGCTCTGCCCGTCGACGGTTCCCCTGACGGGGAAGAACGGCTTGTAGACGAGGGGGCCGCCGACCGTGTCAGCGAAGTCGCGGGCCACGCCGGGATCATTCGTGATGAGCGTCTGCGGAACGCTGAGCCCTGCTTGCGCGGCGACGCGCAGTTGGAGCGGCTTGTACTCGGCGTCGGCCGCCTTCCCCGGCGGCGGGAGCCAGCGGCACGGGAGAGCGGTCAGCAGGCCGCCGAATCCGAGACGGGCCTCGGTCTCGGCGACCTTGCGCGCTGCGGCGGACATGCCTTCGGGAAGTCTCGGCCGGATGGGACGGCGGTAGTAGACGGAGCGGACCGAGGCGAGGTCGAGCGTGCGGCGGTCGCCGGCCAGGGTGCCGTTCCAGCGGTCCCCGTGGAGGGACGCGGCGAGGGTGAGCTTGAGCGGGAAGTCGGCCATGTCCGCCCGGAAGACAGGCACGCCACGGCGGTTCAGCTCGTAGACCACCAGGTCGCACGTCGGGTCGAAGCGACCCGCGAGGACGAGGATCTGTCCGGCCTCGGGCATCAGTCGTCGCTGGGCCCGGGATCGTCCGGCGCGTCCAGCTCGCCCGTCGGCTGCGTCGGTCCGTAGGTCTTCGGCGGATTCTTGGTCATGTAGACGCCCGGTGGCAGACCCTCGTACGTTCCCGTCTGCGTGTCCTTGTCGTAGACGATATCGCCCGGGAAGATGCCACCGGTAGCTGCGACCGGTACGAGGAAACGGAACGCGAACGGTGACGGCCCGTCGCCGACGGACAGCTCCGGCATCGCCTGGGCGCCGTCGGGACTCAGTGGCAGCCGCGACTCCGGCGCATCGAGCGCGACACCTGCGCGACGGCGGCCCTCAACCGTGATCGGCATGGCTTCTCCCCTCTTCTCCATAGAACAGGAAGTGCTCGTTCTCCCCACCACAAGGCAGGAGAGAAACATACCGACGAGACTCCCACCGGCAGATTGAGTGAGAATGAGCCAACGGCCATACACGGCCCGTGATCCGGTCTCCACAGGAGGCAGTTGTGCCCTCACGTGTTTGCTCGGTTCACCCGTTCGTTTCCGCCCCGACGGCTGTCCCGGCCCCACCAAGGACAGCGTCCTTGACCTGGACCAGGCCGTCGCCTTCAACATGTTGTGCCAGCCGGTGAGGTCATCGAGCACGGAGCAGTACGCCTTTCCCCGGGACGAGCTCAGCCCGTTCCGGCATCAGCGGGCGTTGCGGGTCGCCGAGAGGGTGGCCTGGCGGCTGCGGACGGGCGGTCTGGTCGCGGGGCGGCTGAAGCTGACGGTCGGCTACGCGGACGGGAGTTCCACGGTCCGCAGCCGTGCGATGGGTGAGCCGACCGCGCGCACCCCGCCGCTCGCCCGCACCGCGCGGGTTCTCTACGGGCAGCTCGGTCTGCAGCGGGCCCGGGTCCGGTCCGTCGCGCTGAGGGCCAGCGAGCTGCGCGACGCCCAGGGCGCGGCGGCGCAGTTGACGTTCGACCGGGCTGTGGAGGGGGTGCGGGTGCTGGAGGAGGTGGCGGACCGGGCCCGGGCCCTCTGACGTCTGCGCGGTCTTCAGTCTCCCGGGCCGGGACAACCACGTTCCTCACCGAGACCGCCACTACCTCGGCGTGATGGGCAAGCACACGGCTTGACATCGCTGATTCCACAGAATGATGCGGTTCACGGCGCCCTCGATGCTGCCGGAACTCCAGTCCAGGGTGAGCCCGCCCGTCACGGCGTCGAGGCCCCGGAGCAGGTGAAGTGGTAAGCCGGTGCGCCCGGGCAACCGGCTGCCATCGACTGCGTCGACCCAGGCAAGGAACGTGCTACCGAGACGGCCGCTGAGTGTCTCGCCAAAGTCCCGGACGTGCCCGGCGGCCGTGTCCAGTTCGGGGCAGCGGGCCAGGACGTGCGTCAGGCAGGTACGGAAGGCCCACCTGCTCTACCACGCCGCGGCCTATGACGTACTGGCGGTAGGTCAGCCGGCCCTGGGCACGTGGCCCGGACCGTGAAGGGCTGGCGGACAGCCTGGTTCCAGGCACCTGTAGTCAGCTGCCGCCGCGCAGATAGGTCTTCTGCCACTCGATGGAGGTCATGCCGAGTGCGGCTTCGGCGAGGTTCTGGGCTGCGGCGGTCTTGAGCTTGGCGAGGCTGCTGTCGATCCAGGGCTGGACGTTGGAGCAGCCCTGTTCGCGGTACTCGACGGCCTGGAGGAGGCATTCGAGTTTGTCGGCGTCGTGAGCGCAGATCACTTCGAGGGAGTCGCCGTTCTCGTACTCGTGCACGATCTCCTGGGCGCCGGCGCGTACGGCGGGGTGTGCGGCGGAGAGCTGGTCGGCGGTGACGTCCTCGTTGGTTGTGGCGGTGAGGTAGCGGCGGCCGATGTGGGGGATGTCACCGACGCGGGTTTCCTGGGTGTCGTGCCAGAGTCCGAGGAGGGCGGTCCTGGCAGGGTCGGCGCCTTCCATCATGGCGAGGACGGAACCGATGAGGGCGACTCTGAAGCTGTGTTCGGCGATGGTCTCGGGGTCCTTGACCCCGGCGATCCACCACCCGGTGCGCTTGGCACGCTTGAGCATCCCCATCTCCAGCAGGAAGCCGGTCGTGCCTTTCGCGTGCTCCGGCTGATCTGTGTCCGCCATGAGTCTGTGCCCTCCGGTTGGTCATGTGCGGTTCTCGCCTAGAACGTAGTGCACGGTGGAGAGTTCCCGCCGTGATCGCGGGGAAATCCCCCCGTGGTCGAGGAGCCTGGCGGTGTGGGTGTGCAGGGTGTCCGTCAGCGCGGGGTCCGCGAGCGGCAGCCACATGTGGGTGGTCAGCAGGGCCCAGAGCGTGTGGATGTACAGGTCGATGTAGGCGGGTGCCTGGTGAAGTCCCGCGGCGAGGCCGTGCAGGAGGCGTAAGGGCTCCCAGTTGCCGTCCCTGAGCCGCATGAAGCTGTCGTCCGGCTGGGGTTCGCGGATCGACCCGAGCCAGTAGGCCCAGTAGTTCAGGTTGGCGGTCTCGGCAGCGTCGTGGCCGGCGATGGACCTGTCGATGAAGTCCATCAGGGGCCGGCGGTCGCCCAGCCGGGCGAGGGCGGTGGCAGTCGAGCGCGCGGTCGGCCACAGCGGTGTCCAGCCACGCTCTGCCACGAGGTCGCGGCGGTCGTGCAGCGCTTGGCTCATCCATGCGGCGGCCTCAGGTGTGCGGTCGTAGGCACACAGGTAGAGGGCCTGGCGGTGCAGGAGCAGCCCGCCCTGCCCCTTTCGCGCGGCCGACTCGGCCATGTCCTGGAGGCGGGAGAAGAAGGCGCCTCGTTCGGCTGCGGGCAGCAGGGGGGCTCTGGCGACGGGGCCTCGGCGTGCGGCTGCCGGCCTGCGTGCGAGGCCGGGCGGGACACGTCCGTTCAGGGCCCAGGCGATCATGTGGGCGGTGTCGCGGGTGTGTACCCAGTCGGCGAGCGGGTGCGGTCGCGGGGCTCCCTCCTCGGGGCGGACCGTGGCGGCGATGATGCGGTCCGCGTCCATCGCCGGATCAAGCAGATGCAGGACGTGAGGGTCTGATCCGAGCGCCAGGAGACGGCGCCGCAGATCCAGCAGGGCACCGGCCTTCATGTTCGCCAGGGGCCTTCGCCCGCTCTCCCAGCCCTGCCACGTCGTGAGATCAGCGCCCAGCGCTTCCGCCATGGCCACCTGGGTGCGGTCCGCACTCTCACGGGCGATACGCAGGACGTACCCGGCGATCGCTCCCGCTGCCGCACGCCCCTGTGCGGCTCGTCTCACGGCCATGCCGCCCCCTGTGGCCTCCGGTCGGCGAACCCGTACCCGCAGTCAGTTCTACTCCACCCACGGTGACCGTAGGTTCGGTTCAGGACAGGAACCGCCGGCAGAAGGAGTCCCATGGCGATGACCACCGCGTTCGAGACGACTCCACCTCCCTGGGGTGTCCGCCACCTCGCCCCGTATCCGACCGTCACCTCCTGTCCCCACACGGCCGTCACCCTGGATGCCGACACCCAGCTCGGTGTCTACACCGACCGGGACGGGCGCGTGATCGAGATGGGCAAGCACGGCACCGCGAAAGCCACCGAGACGAACACCAAGACCAACCTGGACTCCGCGCCGGACCAGGGACACGACCAGGACGATGAGCAGGACTGAGCGTGTCCGGGAACAGGCCGGTGCTGGTGGTCACCGAGACCGACGATGCCACCGCCGACATGGTGATCACCGAGCTGAACCGGCGCGGCGTGCCGGTGGTCCGGTTCAACCCCGCCGACATCGGCCGGGACCTGACGGTCTCCGCCCGGTTCGGTACCTGCCCGGCCCCTCCCGTCGGGCAGGTACGGACCCCGTCCAAGGCCGCTGCGCTGGACGGGGTCCGCTCCGTGTACTGGCGCCGCCCGGTCTGGCCCGCGTTCGGTCACCTCGGCGCGGACGACGCCCGCTTCGCGGCGGCGCAGGTCCGCTACGGGCTCGGCGGTATCCTCCACGCCCTCGACGGTCCGCTGTGGGTCAACCACCCCCTGCGCAACGCCGCCGCGGACTACAAGCCCGTCCAGCTCGCCGCCGCCCAAAGGCTCGGGCTCACCGTGCCGGACACGCTGGTCACCAACGACCCCGCTGCGGCACGGGACTTCATCGAAAGCCACCAGCGAGTGATCTTCAAAACGCTGCGGTGGACGCCCTACCGGCGCGACGGTGTCCCGCTGACGGGATGGACCACACCGGTCACCGCGCCCGAGATCGACGAGAGCGTACGGGCCGCCCCGCACCTCTACCAGGCCGCCGTGGACAAAGTGGCCGATCTCCGTGTCCTGGTCGCCGGGCAGCGCGTGTTCGCCGTACGGATCGAGTCCGGGATGCTGGACTGGCGCCAGGACTACTCCGTCCTGTCCTACCGCCCCGTGGAACTGCCCGCCCGGGTGGAGAATGCGCTCCTGGCGTACCTGGGGCACTTCGGGCTGGTGTCGGGAAGCTTCGATCTCGCCGTCGACCGGGAGGGCGGCCTGTGGTGGCTGGAGCTGAACCCGAACGGCCAGTGGGGCTGGCTCCAGGAGTCCACTGGCCTTGCGATGTCCGTCGCCTTCGCTGATCTGCTGACCCGAGGAGCCACATCATGACCGGCATGTCTCTGGAGCGTCGCGCGCTCGCCGACCGTCTCACGCAGGCCGGTGTCCTGGTCAGCCCCCAGTGGCGGACGGCCGTGGAGAGTGTTCCCCGGGAGCTGTTCCTGAATCCGGGTGTGTTCCTGCCCGCGGAGGGCGGCCGGTGGCGTCCCGTGACTGCCGTCGGGACCGACCCCGGGGAGTGGCTGCGGATCGCCTACCGCGACGAGTCCCTCGCCACCCAGCTCGACGGGCACCTCACAGCGGACCAGACCAGCACCCCCGTGACGGGATCGCCCACGTCGTCGTCCACGACCCCGGTCACCGTCGTCGGCATGATCGAGCAGCTGGACGTGCAGGACGGAGACCGGGTCCTGGAGATCGGGACCGGGACCGGCTACTCCACCGCCCTGCTGTGCCACCGCCTTGGTGAGGACAACGTCACCACCGTCGAAGTCGACCCGGCCGTGGCCCGCCGCGCGGACGCCGCACTGGAGACGGCGGGCTTCTCCACCTGGACCGTCACCGGCGACGGGCTCCTCGGCCACCCCCGCCGGGCCCCGTACGACCGGGTCATCGCCACCTGCGCGGTACGCCGCATCCCCTACACCTGGATCCGGCAGACCCGCCCCGGCGGAATCGTCCTGGCCACGGTCGGCGGGTCCTGGCAGTACGGCACCGGGCTCGCCAGAGTCACCGTCGAGCAGGACGGCACCGCCGAGGGCAGGATCGTCGGCCGGTCATCCTTCATGCAGGCCCGGTCCCAGGCCGAAGTGCCCCTCGGCGGGGACCTGTCCGCCCGGACCGCCTACGCCGACAGCGAGCGCGCAACCACACTGTCCCCGCTCCTGCTGGAGGAGTGGATGCCCGCGTTCCTCGCACAGCTCGCCGCCCCCGGAGCGCAGTTCAGCCGGGCCACGTCGCAGGACGGCAGGCAGCTCCTTCACCTCTTCGACCCCGACCGCGAGTCGTTCGCGTCGTTCACCAAGGACCACGGCGTATGGACGGTCCGGCAGGGCGGCCCGCTGCCGCTGTGGGACACGATCGAACAGGCCCTCACCACATGGCAGGACGCGGGAAGCCCCGACATCACCACCGTGCGGCTCCGCGTCACCCAGGAAGCTCACACCTACTGGTTCGACCAGCACCCCTCTCTGCGCTGGCGGCATCACCTCCTGTGAACGAGCCAGAATGGCCGGCAGCCGCAGGCACCACGCTGCCGGACCGGAGCCTCCACGGCGGTCGGGCGGCATGGGAACGACGAATCGCTGCCCCAATGGGCGCGGCACTGCGGCGAGAACATAGGGCGGCCGTAAAGGTGGCCGCATCACCGACGCTCCCGACCTGACCGCAGTCGAACTGCCGCTCGTCCTCACCGCGATCAAACGGGCGGTTTCACCGCATTCCCGGACAACACCTTCCGCTACGGGCCGCTGTCTACCGCCAAGGTGGCGAGGACCGACAGGAGCAGCACGCCGAACGCCCCCGCCGGTCAGGTGGAACGCCTCCCCCGGACCCCGTCGTACTCACGGCGGGCAAGACGGGGCCAGCCCGGCCACGGCCCGGGCCGCGCGCCGCTGCTCACATCGACTGTTCACTGGTCCTTGACCGGTACGGAGTCAGAAACCGGAGACGCGGACAACGGTCACGGTGACGACGCTGGGGCTCACCTCGTAGCGGACGATCGCGATTCTGCCGATCGGGGCGTCCCGCCGGTCCCGGCTGCCCCGGCCCCGCTGGAAACGCAGCCTTGGGGGTCCCGGGCAATGGCGGCGCTCTTGGCGTCGAACACTTTGCGGTCCGCAGCCGAAAGCGCGTTACGGCCCGCCCGCGCCACGTCGCTGCAGGCGAGGCGATAGCTCATCCGGCGCTCCGGTACTCGTCGTCACCGAGGTCTTCGGCGAAGGTGACGTCGGAGAAGTCACCGGACCGGATGCGGCTGAGGATGGCTTCTTCGGCCGCATCGTTCTCCGTAGGGATGTTCATCGCCCAACGGCCCAGAGTGAACCGGAGTTGATCGGGCGACGCGTTCTCGACGTCCTCGATGAACTCGTCGCGCAGCCCTTCGGGCAGAGCCTCGCGCACACCGCGGATCGTGGCGGGTACCTGTACCGGTCCGCCCTCCATGTACATGGTCTGCTGATGGCCGGCCATACGGGTTCCCTGCCTGTCCGTGCGGGCGCCGTCCCCCGGCAACCTAGAAGTGTGACGGTTACGGTGCACCCCTGTCAGCCCAGCACACGGGAACTGCCGGGAGCACGCAGCCAGGGCGTGCGCCCCCTGCGGGCGGCAGGCACGTCCGCTCCGTCTTCAGACAGCAGACCGCAGGCCAGCGGTGGCGAAGGCCCATGGCGGCGGCAACACCCTTGAGTGCGCGGCGCGGCTGACGACGCCGATGGCACGGGGACCGGCGCCCGGGGTGGGTGACCGTCGGGGTGATTCCTCAAATCGGCCGGGGCCGGTGCACCGAATTTCGCACGGTCGGCCTCTACCGGATCGGCATCCACACCCAGTTCGGCACCCCCTACGACGGCATCACCTACGCCCAACGTATCGCCCCCACCCGCCTCCCCACCGCCGAACGGCAAGCCCACTACCACACCGACAGCGCGCTCATGTGGCACAAAATCGGGCGACCCGGCCGCGTCTACGCCGGCCTCCGCGCCATCGAGCATGTCGCGCCGGAAGAACTCCGACGCCCCTCCCTGCGCACGGTCACCACCGACCTTCTCTACACCCGGCAGTCTCAGAAGCTGCCCGGCATCCGCGCCTTCGCCGCCCGCCACGGCGCCCTTCGCTCAATCCGCCTCAGACCCGGTGTGGAGGCGCGCGACTGTATGACGTGCGCGCTGCAGTTGCTGCGGGCGCCCCCGCTGCGTGCGCCTACGGGGCAGCCTGTGCGTCCTACGCTGGGGTGAATGGTGGGTGCGGCGAGTGCCGTGCCGGTGGGGATGGAGAGGATCTTCCGTATGCCCGAGGACAGCGGTTTGAGATGGACCGTCCGCAACGAGCAGCGGGTCGCGGTTCCGGACACGGTGGACGGGATCCGGGCCGCGCTGTCCGAGGAGCAGCTGGTCCGCTTCGAGGAGGAGCTGGGGCGGGCGACGGCGGAGACCGTGGCCAGTGTGGTGCGCCACTGGGTTCTCAACCTCGCTTCGGATCCGGAGGACGAGGACGAGTTCGCCCGGCTGGAGGCCGAGAACCGGGGGCGGGGGGCGGTGTGAGCGGATATCGCATCGCCTACGCGCCGGTGGCGGAGGCGACGCTCAAGCAGTACGCGGGGCCGGCCGGTTTCCGCAGGGCGATGGCCTCGACGCTCGGGCACGATCCGTACGGGCACGGTTCCAGCCCGGTGGGTGGGGAGAGGGATCGGCGAGAAGCAACCGTCGCCGGTGTCTTCATCCGCTACTACGTCGCGGCGACCGTCGTGAAGATCACGGTGGTGCGGATGGTGCCCCCGCCGTGACGGGAGGACGTGGTCGCTTCTGTCAGGACGCCTAAGTCCGGCTGGTGATTGTGGCGCGGGGAGGCAGTGGAGCGGATCAGTGGTGGCCGTGGGAGAAGTACCGCGAAGTACACCTGTGGAGCGACCACAATGACGGCATCACTGATCCGGAGCCCTGCGAGGTCCGTCTGACGGATACCGCTGTGGCGTTGCCTGCGACCAGTGCCCCTGTCGCGGTGGTGAGGCTCCGGGAACTCGGTGAGGTCACGGAGGAACACTCAGCCGGCCCTCACGCTCAGGATTGTGCAAGTGCGCCTGCGTGAACGCCAAGCGGTGACGTGAAAGTGCTCCTGGTCACCACGAGTGGGTGGCGCCTTGCCGCGCGCTGTCCCGAGTGCCTCGTGGTGGTAATGCTGGACGGCATCCTGGGCCTGCAGGACATGACGGATAACCTGCAGGCCGTCGGGCCGGTTGGCGGTCTGAAGGAGTGCGGGTGCGTCACCTTCGGCACGATGACATCGCACGCGAACGGCCTGCAGCCGGCCGTGCTCGTCACCGCAGTGAGCAGGAGGACCTCACGAGCGGACTCCCCTCGACCCCCTCGACCGTGCCGCCGCGAGCAGCGTTCATCTCCGGGACTGACCGTGAGTCGGGAAAGCGCTGCACTTGCTTGCGTGAGGTGCGTCGGCGAGTTGGTCGACCGCATCGCCCGCCGCGGGTGTGCCGTCGCACGGATGTCGTTGAGTGTCCATGGCGGTCAGCCGACGGCCGTCCAGTTCCAGGGGCGTGGTCCGTTCTCTCCCCTGATGCAAGCGAGCCGGTGCCGTGCCTCGCGCAGTGCACCGGGCGACTGAGCGGCAGTCTGGAAAGCGAATCTCACCAGGCGCAGTTCCCTGATGCCGCGGAGGACGGGGTAGTGGTCCCAGGTGCGGACATCGGAGCCGTAGGCGTCGGCGAAGTTCCGGTAGGCAGCCGGGGCGAGGGTGCCGAAGGTGTCGGCGGCGACGGCTGTGGAGGTCAGGTCCCATTGGGGTGGACCGAGCGCTGTGCGTTCGAAGTCGAGGAGGGCGACGCGGCCGTCGGGGAGGGCGGCCGTGTTGCCCGGCCTTCACTAGGCTCTCTGAAGTTGTCGGATTCGATGGCGGCGGAGGGGACTTGAGCGACGTGACCGAGGATGGCTGGAGGGTGGACTTCTATGACTTCCTCAAGCCTGCACCGAGCCTGCCCGACGAGTACCTCGCATCCTTCGGTGACCTCCACGAACGAGCCGCGCGAAACAAAGCTCGGCACGGCACGCCAATCATCATCCCTCCGCACGGGGTGCTGCCTGATCCTCGCCTGAACCTCTTCTTCCGTGTGCGTCCCATGACGGGGCGGAAGCCCAGGACGTGGCGGCGCTACGCGATGACGCTGGTGGTGTGGCTCAACTTCCTCGACGCGGTCGGACGCGATTGGGCGGAGGTCACACCGCAGGACATGGAGGCGTTCAAGGACTGGCGTCTGACCGATGTCCGCAATCCCGAACGCATCCAGCCGGGGAGCTTCGACACCGACCGTGCCGCCCTGAACACCTTCTACTCCTGGGCATCGGGGGCCTATGCGCTGGTCAATCCCGTTCCCAGCGTCTCGACGGCCGAGCAGGACGAGCGTCAGGAGCAGGAGATCGGTCCGGATGGTCAGCGGCGCGGCCGAGACGGCTTCCGGCCGACGGGGGCGCGTCGGCGCCAGGTGAAGTGGCTGCTGCGGGCGGCCTTCGAGCAGTGGCGGGACATCGGCCTGCGTGGCTACGGGTTTTATGGGCTGAGGATTCCGGGCTGGCGTGGGATGAACGAGGACCGTGACGCGGTGTTCGTCGACGGCCTGTACGGCACTGGCCTGCGGCTGCAGGAGTGGGCGAGCGTGCTCGACCTCGAGCTGCCTGTAGGCGCTTCGGGGAACTTCCCGAAGGCATGGCTGGCAGCGTCATGCATCAAGGGGACGAAGAAGGAGGGACGCGCCTACCGCATCCCGCGCCGGGTGCTCCGCGACATCGTGGCGTACTGCGACCCTCTGGAGGGGTCACGTACCGAGGCGATCCGGCGCGCCCAGCGTGAGGGCCGATTCCAGCGGTTGCCGTACCTGCGGATCGTGACCGGCTACAACGCGCGCACCCGTACGCTGCGCGTCGAGGGAACGCCGGAGAGCCTGCTGCCGTTGGACACGATCGGCCCCGACGAGCGGCGCCTGTTATTTCGCCGCACAGCCCAGGGGCTGGAGCCCCTGGCACTGTGGCTGGCCCCGAGTGGCATCCCGAAGAAGCCGGACGGCTGGGAGGACACCTTCCAGGCGGCCAACGCGAGGATCGCCGAGAAGTGGGTGCAGTGGACCGCTCCGGAGCTCAAGGGACAGGAGCGCGAGCTCCGCAAGGAGTTGTGTCCTCTGTGGGCCCGCCCCCATATGGCCAGGCATTCTTTCGCCCTCAAATGGTTCTCTCTGCTGTCGCTCGTGTGGCAGCCGGCGGTGGAAGGCTTCACCACCCAGGAACTGGCGGATCTGCGTGAACAGTTCGGCGACGTCTGGTACGCGCTTGCCACGCTGCTGGGCCACGACGACCCTGCGGTCACCAAGGACGTGTACCTTGAGCCGTTCACTTCTCTGCAGGTCGACTACCTGGTGTCGCTACTCGACGAGGAGGAGCAGACTGCGGTGGATGCTCTGGTCCGTACCGTCGCCACGGCTGGCGGCCGGACTCTGCTGCCGGTCGGACCGGCTGCGAACCGGGTGGCAACGGCATGAGGGCGGGGTCTCGCGGAGGGCGCAGGGCTGCTCTTCCGCCCCAGGGATGGCAGCGGCCCGAGCGGCTGCTCGCGGACGGCAAGGGCACCACGGTGCGGTTTCTGAGCCAGTCCGGTGACCAGGAGCGGATCTTTGACTTCATCGACACACGGACCCGGCAGGGCGATCTCGTTGAGATCGAGGCCGGGATCCAGCAGTGGCTGGCCAGGGTGTTCACCCGCAAGACGTCCGTACGCTCGGGCGTGACCCGCCTCGGCGGTGCCGCCGGCGTCTACCGGTCGGCCGTGCGTCTGGCCCAGTACGTCTCGAGTCTCAGCCCGTCACCGCAGGGACCAAAAGAGATCACGCCAGCTCATATGCAGGGCCTGTGGGAGTTCTGCGGACGTACGCGGGCGCACCGCACCTATCTGGAAGGCATGCGATCTCTGCTTCGCGACGATCCGGACCTCCCCGTGGAGTCGCTGCGTGTGCTGTTCGCCGAGCGGCTGCCGGAGAGCGAGGACCGGGAGGCGGTTCTCGCCTACTCCGACGAAGAGATGCAGCGGATCATAACGGAAGTGCGAGGTGATGTCCGACGGGCTCGAGACCGGGTGCGAGCCGGGCGTGCCTTGCTGAACCGGTTTCGCTCCGGGACGATCACTGATGCAGGCCAGGACCTGGAGATCGGGCGATTGCTGGATCACTTCGACCGGACCGGAGACCTCCCCCGGTACGACGGTGGCGCGCTCACTCACGCGGCATCGCGCTGGGGCGGAATGACCGGGATCGGGCTGCGCCTGTGTCTGACGGTGGACGAACTCACGGCGTTCTGTCTGCTGCTGACCGCGCTGACCACGGAAAACTTCGGCACGGTGGCGGCGTGGCCCGCCGTGCACTACCGACCCGATGGCGGCGCGGAGGGCGGCATTGCGCTGGTCGAGTCGGTGAAGCCACGACGCGGTCCGGACCGCGAGCACATGGTGACGCCGCTGGAGGATCTTCCTTCGGGTCTCGGCCCCCTGCTGCAGGACCCGGGCGATGATCTCCCGTTGTTCCGCTCGCCGTTGCGGGTCTACCGGCTGTTGCTGGAACTGAGCGAGACGTCACGCCATCACGGCGAGCACACACTGGCGCTCAGCGGGCTCATTCCGATGCGCAAGAGTGCGGCAGACCGGTGGGCCCAGGGCGTGCGGGCGTCCTACATTGGAAAATGGGCGGTCCGTCACGGTTTCCCCACCGGTCAGAGCCTCGCGGGCGGGCCGCCACCCGTGGAGGCCGGACGCATCCGGCAGCCAGGCATCGAGCACACCCGCCGCCCGGCCGCGCACACCCGGCGCACGATGAACGACTACTACCTCAAGCGCAGCCCGGAGGTGCAGCGTGAGAGCCGGACCATCGTCGGCGAGGCACTGCGTACGGAGGTGACCAAGGCCCGCGCGCGACGCGTGATTCCCGTGGTATCCGCCGCCCTGGTCGCCAAGGCCCGGACGGACTTGGTGACCGCGGCCGCCGAGGCAGATGTGCCGCCCGAGGTCCTCCGGCAGATGATCGACGGCCGGAACGACACCGCAGCCACCGCCTGCACCGACCACCGAGCAGGCCCCCACACACCCCCTGGCAAGCCGTGCAACGCCTCCTTCCTGGCCTGCTTGGACTGCGAGAACGCACGGGCGCTACCGCATCAGCTCCCCGTACAGATCGAGCTGCGCGACCGGCTCGCGGCCCTGCGGTCTCACATGGACCCTGACGTGTGGCGTGTCCGCTTCGAGCGCCCGCTGGACCAACTGTGCGATGTCGTGAGCCACTACAGCACTGCGGAGCAGGAGCAGGCCCGCCGGAACCTGACCGGTCCGCAGCGGCAGCTGGTCGACGACCTCGCCATGGGAAGGCTTGATCTTCGATGATGTCCCGCACCAACATGACCGTCGCCGTCCGGGTCGAGGACGACGGATGGCCGCTCGGCGACACGGTCGTCCTGCGCAGCCGGCGGGTTCGCCGAACCTCCGCAGGCACGCGCATGGCCCGCTTCGACGACGATGTCTGGCCCCTGACACCGGCGCACCCCGACGCGCACGCCCAGTCGATCAACCTGTGGTGGACCACCTATCCGACCACCTCAGCGAACCAGTTCAGAACCTTCGTCCTCGCGGCTCTCGACCACCCGTACCCCGTCGCGATCACCGGCCACAAGACGATTGATCGGGCTGGTCCGGGAACCGTGCGGTTGTGGTTCATGCGCCTGCGGGCCTTCGCCGTCTGGCTGGACCACCGCGGTGTCGAGCGGCTGAGCGAGGCGGACGACCAGGTCCTGGAGGACTACCTCGACCATGTCCGTGCCACTTCCGCGAGTCCGGAAGTCCGGCGCCAGCTCCTCGGCGCGGTCCGTGCTCTGTGGGCCTATGCGGAGTTCCTGCCGGATGTCTGCCGCCTCTCAACCAATGACCCGTGGAAGGGCATCCCGGTCTCGCAGCTCGCCGAACGCCCGGCCCCCGGCCGCTTCAACGCAACCCCGAGGATCGCCGAGTCGACGATGCAGCCGCTGCTGGACTGGGCATTGCGGATCGTTGAGGACATGGGGCCCGACATCCGAGATGCCTGGCGCTACTTCCAGGCATTGGAGGCCGGAGTCCACCCCAGCCAAGAGCCGTACCGAGACCTACCGCCCCGGGAACGCCTACAGCTCTTCGCACAGGCCGCGGCCCGGTCTGGTGTCGCACTTCCCGGCAACCCGAAGAAGCAGCCCGGGGAAATCAGCGACTCCCACCTGGGGCTCGAACCGCGACGCCGGACTGATCATCTCGGTGGACAGGCCAAGGCCGTCGCGGCCCGGCTCGGGCTGCCCATTGCCGACGACTGCTTCATCGGGACGGTCACGGGCCTCGTCAACGACGTTCCCTGGCGCGACCGGGAAATCACGGTCGCCGAGCTGCCTCGGCTGGTCCGACACGCAATGGCGGCTTGCTTTGTGGTGATCTGCTACCTGACAGGAACTCGCCCCGGGGAAGTCCTGACGCTACGCAGAGGCTGCCGGGACACGGACGAGAACAGCGGCGAACTCCTCATCCGCGGACGCCCCGGCAAAGGAAGCGACCGAACCCCGGACACCGGAGCCGACACAGAGGCTGCCGCGAAGCCGAGCCAGCCGTGGGTCACGGTCCAGCCTGTCCACGAGGCCATCGCCCTGCTTGAGTCGCTCCACGACGCTGACCTGCTCTTCCCCGCCGAGCTGCTCACGAACAATCCTCGCTCTGTCGGATTCGCCCAGCGATCGAACCAGATGAACGACGGCATAGAGTCCATGGTTGCGTGGATCAACGACACCTTCGCCACCCCCGGTGAGCAGCCGCTGATCCCGCCGGACCCGTCGAAGAAGCTGCTTGGATCGCGATTCAGAAGGACCCTGGCGTACTTCATCGTGCGCCGCCCCCGAGGACTCATCGCTGCCGCGTTGCAGTACGCGCACATATCCACCAAGGTCACGCTCAATTACGCGGGCGAAGGCGACACGTCGTGGATGGAGGATCTCGCCGTGGAGAAACTGGAGGTGGTGCTCGAGCAGATCGATGACGACTGCACACTCGCGGAGGACGGCGAGCATGTCAGCGGCCCGTCCGCAGCCGAGTACCGGACGCGGTTGGGCCGGGTCGCGAAGTTCTCCGGACGCATAGTGAGCAGCATCCGCAGTGTCGAGCGGCTGCTGCACCAGGCGGATCCGGACATCCATCATGGCGAGGGCATGACATGCGTGCACCGCGCGGAGACCGCTGAGTGCCGCATGGAGAAGGTCACGTTGGGGCTCCCCGCCGGCAGCGGCCCGGACGAGTCGTTCTGCCGGACCTCGTGCCTCAATCTCGCCTACACCGACCGCGACATCATGCAGCTTCACCGGGAGCTCGCGGACTACGAAGCGACGGCGTCGGACGCACTCGCACCCCGCCCGCGTCGCGACCGGGCAGCCGCGCAGGCCAGGGCCGCACAGCAGGTCATCGACCGGCATGAGGCAACCCGGCCCTCCGGCGATGTGGAGGCCAAGGTCGTATGACCCGAAGGACACGTGACCTGGAGGCCGAGCGCGCCACCATCCAGGCCGCTGCCGCGCGGCTTTTGGCCGGCACCCCGCTGAGATCGAAGACCGGGAAACTCACCGGAACCGAGTTGATCACCGAGTGCGGACTGCGTCGAGACGTCGTCTACGGCGACCACAAATCCCTGGTCGAGGAGTTCCAGGCCCGCGCACGCAACCAGTCCGTCACCCCCGACGTCGTACGCGAAACCGCCGAGCAGAACACCGCGCTCAAGGAACAGGTGGCGGCGCTCAAGGCGGAACTGACCGTCGAGCGCGAACGGAGCAAAGCACTGAGCCGCATCGCCGCCGAGCTCTCCCTGGAACTGCAACAAGTCCGTGAGGAAAGCGACTCCGCGTACGAGGTGAGGCAACTGCCTCGCTCCCGCAGCCCACGGCGCTGACCCCTGCAGACACCTTGGCGGTCTCGCCCGCGGGCCACGGTGTGCGATCGGATGTGCCAAGCTCGACCCGTGGACACCATGGCCGAGATCCTCAAGACAGCCTGCGGCCAACTCGGCATCGATGCGACGGATGCCGAAGTGCTCTGGCAGGGCGAGAATACGATCTATCGGCTACCGGGAAGCGTCGTCGTACGCATTGCCCGAGTCGGCCAGCACGAGGCCGCAGCACGGGAGATACACGTCGCTCGTTGGCTCGCCGAGAACGGAGTGGCAACGGTCGAAGCCCTCCCATTGGAGCAGCCGTTGCTGGTCGAGAGCCGACCGGTGACCTTCTGGAAGGAGCTGCCACCGCACCGCCCAGGCACCCCTGTCGAAACCGCCACCATCCTGCGACAACTCCATGACCTCCCGGTTCCCGACGCCCGGAGCTTTGGCCGCCTGGCTCCCTTCGTACGCCTCCGGGAACGACTGAGCACAGCGACAGCCCTCATACCCGACGACCGGGAATGGCTGCTCAGACACCTTGCGTCCCTCGAAGGCCGGTGGGCGGACGGGCTGCCGGCAGGGCTGAGCGAGACAGCCGTTCACGGCGACCTGTGGAGCGGGAATCTTGCCGTGTCGGACGACGGAATGGTGCGACTCCTCGACCTCGAACGGTTCTCCATCGGACGCCCCGAGTGGGACCTGGTCTCCACCGCCATCAAGTACACGTCCTTCAATATGATCGGCGAGAACGACTACCACGCGTTCGTCGACACTTATGGATTCGACGTCACCGAGTGGCCTGGTTATCCACTACTCCGAGACATTCGCGAACTCCGCATGATGAGCTATCTGGCACAGCTCGCCACCGAGCAAACACGGTTTACCAGTGAAGCTCAATTGCGCGCCGATTGCCTGCGTGGTCGCCGCGGCCCTAGACCATGGACGTGGACCGCTTCACCATGACAGCACCACCAAACGTTGAGGCGTCCTTCAGTACGGCGCCCAACAGTTTTGCAACCAGAGCCGGGTCCAGCACAGCTGACGTACGGCTACCACACTCAAAGCGTTAAGATCACCAGCCCAGCGCGCCTGTGCCGAAATTGCACAGAGAGCGCCCACCGAGTCGGCGCATGACGACCTCATGGAGTACGAAATGGAAGTTTCCAGTCTCGTCGTAGCGATCTTTGCCGCACTGATCTCGATCGGTTCAGCCTTTGCTGCATGGAGGGCCGTTCGCCCCCGCCCCAAGCTCAAGGGCTCAGTCACCTTCGCTTGGAGCAACGGATTCAGTTCAATCATCCCTGATCTTCCTTCTGGACGTATCGTTGGTCTCCATATCTTGCTGACCAACTCTTCGGTTCACCCAGTACACCCGCTACGATTCGAGCTGGAAGCCAAACGAGCTGAACAGTGGATTCCAGGGACTCGCATTCAGAACTGGCAGTCATCTCCGGTGGAAATCCGGATCGGCAACAACGATATCTCGCTAGATCAGCAGCACCTGGTGGACTGGCCGCCACGTCCAATCCACCATGGCGCACCGATGATGGGATTCATAGTCCATCTCGTTCCCGGTATCACCTCAGAGGAAGAGATTGACGCCTACCGCGTGACGGTGACAGACGTGTTCGGCGGTCAAATCACCTTCGATAAGGACGCTGCCCCTGCGCATACCTACAGCGCGTCAAGAACTAGCGGCTTCACGGCAGTGGAGGCCTTCAGGCACGCTGGCGCCAGCGTGACTGTAATTCCCTGAGCACTTGCCCGGGCCAGATATGGACCGCGCCATAGCGACCGTTTATATCTGGGCAAGTGGGGACGTCTCCAGGACGATACGAAGGCTGGCGAGACGGGGCATCACTGCAGGCTTCAAGCGTCGCCCGGCACACCGGCATGCAGCTGGCACCCATACCAATCTGCTCCGGCGTCTCCTTCAGAACGGCGTGTCGATGGCCGAGTCCCTGGTTCCGCTGCCGACCCGACACACCCACTTCCGACAACCCACTTGCCTAGTGAAAGGGGCAGGCGTCTCCGTGAACGGTCCGGGTGTCTGTGGAGAGGTCGAGGGTGTCCCATTGTGCGCGGAGGTCCGTGGCGCGTTCGAGCAGGAAGCCGCGTGCGGTCTGGTCAAGGTGGGGTGCGGCGTTGATGCGTTCGGTGAGCCGGACGAAGGGGTCGGTGTGTCCGAGTACCTGCGCCACGTCCGGTGGTACGGGCAGGTCGTGCAGTCGTCGTAGGAGCGGGGCGAGGTCGCTGGTGGTGCCGTGGTGGTGTGGGGGCAGTTCGTGCCAGAAGGTGGCGGTGCGGCCTGCGGCGTGGACCGGCTGGTCGATGGCGAGGGGTCTGACTGCGGGGAAGCCGACGGTGGTGAGCCAGCGGGTGACGGTGATCTCGCGGGCTGCGGCGTGTTCCTGTCCCGGGCGGGCGATCCGGACGACGATTCCTTCGGGCAGGCGCCACAGGGCGTTCTCGGCGAGGCGGATCGGCCGGGCGCCGGTTGCGGAGAGTCCTGCCTGGGCAGTCAGTTCGTGGAGCAGGGCGCGGCTGGGTTCGGTGTGGGTGGTCATGGGGTGATGAGGGTGGTGATGCGGTGGCGGAGTTCTGTGATGTCGGGGTGGTGTCGGTAAGGGTGGGTGGAGCGGCCGAGGGCGCGGAGGTCGTCGAGGGCGCGTTGGGAGCGGAGGCGGCCGGCTTCGTCGAGGGCGCGGTGGGCGGTGGCGGTGGCGTGGTGGGGGTCGCCGGTGGTCATGAGGAGGGTGGCGAGTTTGGTGCCGGACAGTGCGCGGGAGCGGAGGTAGCTGTCGGTGTGGTGCTGGACTGCGGTATGGAGGCGTTGGGCGGCGGTGCGGACGGTGCGGGGGTTGGTGAGGGCGAGGTCGAAGGCGGCGTGGCCGGTGTCGCCGTGGTGCTGGGCGTGGTCGTAGTAGGTCATCCAGGGGCCGTCTTCGCCGGGGCGGGCGTAGGAGAAGATCTCGTCGGAGGTCGCGATGGCGGTGAGGGCTTCCTGGTGGTGGCCCATTTTGGCGTGGGCGCGGGCGTTGTGGAGCATGGCCTGTTCGCGGGGGGTGAGGCGTTCGGCGCGGACGAGGCCCTGTTCCGCGTGCGTGAGCCCTTCGTCGGGGGTGCCGGTCCAGATGGCCTGGCGGGCCTGCCAGTTGCAGCCGACGGCCCGGAGATGCCAGTTTGCGGCTTCTTCGGCGCAGCGGGTGCCGAAGGAGAGGAGACGGGTTGCGGTGGGGTGGTCGTAGGCGTCGAAGGCCGAGGCGCCCATGGTGATGGCGAGCTGGCCGACGGCGGTGAAGAGGGTGTTGTGGAGATGTGCAGGGCACGGGACGGTGAGGAGGTCGTTGGCCCAGCGGAGGTGTCCGATGAAGGCTTCTCGTACCATTCCGCCGCCTCCGTAGAGGTTGTCCCATTGGGCGAGGGCCGTGGATGCGGCGCGGATCTGGTCGATGTCCTGGGGGCGGATGCTCTTCGGAAGTGGCGTGGTGCCTGCGGCGGGGATGTCGGGGCAGGGCAGCGCGGCCGGGGCTGCTGCGGCCATGCCGCCGGCGAGGAATCTGCGACGTATCACGGGCGGTTTGCTCCCATCGTCGGTGTTCCTGCGGAGTGTTCCCGCTGCGGGCGTGCCCGATCCGGGGTCCGGGGTGGGTGATGCGGACTTGTCCGCATCACGGGGGCTGTCCGCTTCCGCCTGGACCCGTTCCCAGATGTGGATCAGCGCCCCGCCGGCGTCCAGAGCCTGATCGAGCCTGCGGGCGAGTTCGGTGGTGCAGGTTCGTTCGTTCTTCTCGATCCGTTCGACCATGGTGCCGCTGAGCTGGACCTTCATCCCAAGGGCCGCAGACGATAAGCCGCGTGCTCGGCGCGGAGTTCGACGCCCCGGCAGACGCGGGCGTCCATTGGGGGCGCTGGCCAAGGGCATCCGAGGGGCGTTCGTGCCGTCGTTGTCAGCGGCTGCCCTGAGTTCAGCCGGGCTGATCCGGGTGGTAGTTGAACTTCCCGCTCTTGACGCCTCGGAAGAAGGCGCGTGCTGCTTGGGGAGTGAAGATGTTCGGGAGCCGGTCGGGGTCCTTGGTGTCGCCGATGAGAGTGTGTCCGTTGATAGCTCCGACGCGGACGCAGTCGCCTCCGCCTCCGCTGTACGAGGAGACGGTCCATTCGACGCGGGAGAGGTCGAGACGGGCCGGGTCGGGGTGGTGCGGGTTCACGGGTGCTGCTCCTTGATCATTTCTTCGAGGCCGATGGTGGGGTCGCCGGGCGCAAGGGCCCGGTCCCAGAGTCCGGAGAACGCTTCGGTGTAGGCCCGGACGTCGGCTTCGCCTTCGAAGTACACCGAGTGGGTCATGGTTTCCACGCAGACGAGGTCGGGGGTGGTCTCGTCGAATCCGAGGATGACGAACGGGCCGGTGGCCCCTGGGTGGATCAGCGAGGTGTAGGGCAGGATCCGCACGTCATGGCGTGGGGATCCTGCGGTGTACAGGAGATGCTGCAGTTGCTCGTGCATGACGGCGGGGTCGCCGACCGAGCGGGTGAGGGCTCGCTGGCAGATCAGTGCCCGGATCCGCTGCCGGCCCTGGGCGAAAGACTTCTGTCGGCTCATCCGCAGGTCCGCCAGGCCCTCGAGGTCGCCTGCGGTCAGGTTGGGGCGCAGGAGTGCCAGGACCTGGCGGGCGTAGTCGCGGGTCTGCAGCAGGCCGGGGATCAGGTCGGTCTGGTATGTGGTGATCCAGTCGGCTTTGCGTTCGAGGGTGAGGAACGGTTCGAACTGCATGCCGGAGATGAGGGCGCTGTGCCTGCGCCACAGGCCGGGGCGCCGGCGTCGGGTGGTGTCGACGCTGATCAGGTCGAGGACCTGATTTCTTTCGTCTGGGTCGGCGCCGTAGCGGTCCAGGAGTGCGGTGGCGGTCTCGGCGTTGATGCGCCGCCTGCCGTTCTCGATGCGACTGAGAGTGCCGGTGTCGCATCCGATGTTCCGGGTGTTCAGGTAGTCGCAGACCTGGGCGAGGCTGTCGCCGGTCCCTTCGCGCAACTCCTTTAGCAGGGCGCCGACTTGATGTCCAGGCAGGGAGGCCGTGGGTGCGGTGGTCTGCGGCATGGGCACCAGTGTGCACGGTGCTGCGGGTGGCCGACAACCAGTCAAAGGAGCAATCTGCGGCGCAGATTGCTCCTTTCGGCTTGCCAATGAGGCTGACGCGGGAGCATCCTGGGATGACGGTGGGTGATGTCCCTGTCGCCTCCTGTGGCACATGGTGGCCCGGCGCCCGGGCAAAGCCGGGGGCTGCGGTTCAAGGAGGAGCGATGTCCCGTCCGACGCCGTTCCGTGAGCTGGTGACGGCTCGGGGCTGGACGTCGCCGGACGTCTTCGCAGAGCACTACCGCAAGGCGGCGGGGGACCTCGCACGTCGGCCCGGCTTGGAGACGCTGCGTGGGGCGTTTGTCCTGCGGCGCACGTTCGAGCGGTGGCTGAGCGGAGATCTGAAGGTGAAGCCGCGTCACGAGCCCCGGATCATTCTTGAGCACCTTTTCGGGATTCCGGTGGAGCAGCTTTTCGCGCTGCCAGCGCAGTCCGCTGCCGGCTGCGCGAGCGGGCATCCTTCGGCCTCGGGCCCGAGCGGGGCGCCCACTCCAGCCCGTGCCGATGCTCCGCCGCACCTCTGGGGCGGCCGAGCCATGCCCGGGGGACAGGAACTGCTGCCCGCGGCGGGCGGGCGACCGGGTCCGCGGGATGTCGAGGTAATCCGCGCCACCCTGGCCGCGCTCACGTCGTCGGACCATCAGTTCGGCGGCGGGCACGCCCGCGAGTACGCGACCGGCTATCTGCGCCGGGTGGTCCAGCCCCGGCTGCATCTGCCGATGAGCGATCCGGTCCGCCAGGAACTGTTCCGCGCGGCGGCCGAGTTCGGTGTCCGTGTGGGCTGGATGCATTTCGACACCGGTGACCTGCGCCAGTCAGGTCATTTCCTGGCTTTTGCATTGTCGGCTGCGGAGGAGGCCGGGGACTCCACGCTCGTCGGATGGGTCCTGGCCATGCGAGGACTCAAAGCCGTCTGGGCGCAGGACGTGCCGACGGCTCTGAGCTATACGCAGGGAGCCGCTGGCATGGTGGCGCGCTCACCGGGCAAAGCGCGCGCCTTCGTCATGGGCAAGGCCGCGCTGGCCACCTCTCTGACGGGCGACCGGGCCGCAACACAGGGTCTGCTGTGCCAGGTACGCGGACTGCTGGAACAGGCTGACGGCTCGGGTGAGCCCGCATGGGCGGGGATCTACGACCTGGCTTATCTGCGGGACGAGGAAGGCCACTGCTACCGGAACCTGTCGATGGGCACTGAGGCGGTCGCGGCGGAGGCCGAGGCGATGGAGCTCCGCGGTACCGGTGTCAACGGCTACACACGGCTGCTGGCCTTCTCCCTGTCGGTCCAGGCGGTCGGGTATCTGCAGGCCGGGGAGGTGGAGCAGGGGTGCGTGGTGGGGACCGAGCTGGCTTATCTGGCACCGTCGGTCTCCTCCCGGCGGGTCCAGCGCCGTCTGCAGGACGTGCTCGATGCTGCGGCCCCGTTCCGGGAAGTGCCTGCGGTGAAGGATCTGTACGAGGTCGCGGGCCGCGTGCTGGTTTCCGCTTCCGTTCCCGCTATCTGAGGACTGCCGAGGGGATCGTCGCGAGGCAGCAGCGGGTCAGGGACACTCGGCGTGTGTCTAACGATCCGAACGCCGAAACGCGGACCATGAGCGTGGTCACCCGCCTCGCAGAGCGTCTCTCCGTCGACATGACCGGGGCCCGGATACTGCATCAGCACTCCAACGCGGTCATCGCGCTGCCCGTCCCCGGCTGGGTCGTGCGCATAGCGTCGGCTCCCGACGCCCTGGACCGCATCACGCAGTCGGTGCGCGTCACCGGGTGGCTCGCCGACCAGGGCTTCCCCTGCGTGATACCGGTCAGCGGGATCGACCAGCCCTTGGTCGTCGACGGCTCCGTCGTCTCCTTGTGGCACTTCGTACCCGCCACTCCCCCAGCCGGTCAGGCAGGGGCGGCGCTGGGACATCTCCTGCGCCGCCTCCACCATCAGCCCCTGCTGCCCTTTCCCCTGCCCTGGTTCGACGACCCCTTCGACGACGTCTCCGCTGCCGTCCGACAAGCCCCCGACGCCATGACCGCGGCGTCCCGCTCCTGGCTACTCTCCCGGCTGGACGGCCTCGGTCGCCAGTGGCCCTTGCTGCCGTTCACCCGGCGCTGGGCCCTGATCCACGGCGACGCGCACCCCAACAACCTTCTCCACACCCCCGACGGGCCCATCCTCGCGGACTGGGACCACACCGCGATCGGCCCGCGCGAATGGGACCTCGCGCAGATCCACTACACCCGACGCCGCTTCGGCCGCCCAACGGCAGCGGAAGCGGATTCCTTCGCCGCCGCCTACGGATGGGACATCCGTACCTGGGACAGCCTGGACACTGTCATCGCAGCCCGGGAGATCACCGGCCTCAGTCCTTACATCCGCAACGCCCACCGCAGCGACTTCGCCCGCGCTGAACTCGCCAGCCGCCTCAGCATGCTCGCCGACGGCGACGCCCTCACCCGCTGGACCTCACCCGCCTCCACCTGAAGATCCGCCTACCGGCAGCGTCAGCCACACGCTGCCGGGCCACTCACCGCAGCAGTCCACAGGCCGCGTATCCCAGCACGCCCAGGAGCCCCGCGGCGGGACGGTGCCCGACATGTGAGTCCGTGACCAGCACGTCGGCCACTGCGGCAGTGGCGGCCTCACACCAGGCCATTCGGCCTTGCAACTCCGGGCACCGCCAGCATCCGGCGCACCAGCCCGTACGCGTCAGCAACCCGTGCGAGATCCTCGGGGGGCAAGGGCGTCTCCATGAGCCGCCGCAGTTCCTCGGTGTCGGCCTTCATGCCCGCGAGGGCAGTACAGTCGGCCTGCCGCACGACGTACCGAAGGAGCAGCCTCCCCGCTCGCTCGCCCAGACTGCGCCGGAGGGCGGCCAGCGCTCGCGATTCCGGCCCAGCCGCATCCGCCGGCAGCCTCGCACCAGTTGAGACCGCCAGGAACACCGCCATCCCTTCCTCCGCTGCGAACGACAGCAGGTCCCGGCCGTCGGGACTGAATGCCCTGGCCGGCAACAGTGCATCGAATTCGGTCCAGATCACATCGGGCCGGATGAGCTGAAGGAGAAACAGCATCCGCCGGGCACGGGCCACGGCCTCAGCGCAGGGCCCCTGACGACCGTCGACCACGCGCAGACCGATCGCACCGATGTAGCCGAGCTCCCGCAGCGTCCGCAACTGCTCCACCACCGGCACGAGGTAACGGTCGTCCTCGCCGAAGTCCGTCGATTCGAGGGTGTAGACGGCCAGGCGTTCCAGGCCCAGGTTGTCCAGTGTCTGCTGCAACTGAAGTGAGACCCGTCTCCCGGCGTACGGATGAGCGGCGGTGCCCCGGACCCGGCCGACCTTGCTGCTCACCCGCACGGGACGGTCGGGGTGGTCGGCCAGCAGACGTCCGAGAAGACGCTCGGACCGGCCCAGTCCGTAGGCGTCGGATGTGTCCAGAAAGGTGACACCGGCCCCCATGGCCCGGGTGATCCTTGCGGCAAAGGTCCGGTCGTCCAGAAGTCCGGCCCCGTGTGATCGGTCGCGGCAGTGCACTCCGACACGGAGTACCCGCGCCGGAGCCTGCGGGCTCGGCGCATCAGCCGCCAAGAGGCCGACCGCCGAACGCGGAACGGACAGGAGCCGTCCAGCCAGCTTCCTTCATTGCCCGCTGCCCGGACACAGCGTCCGCGACCGAGCCGGCGATCGCCACACCACATTCGGCTCCCTCTGACATCCTCATGCCCGAGTCTCCCTCCTCCCGCCCTGGGCCGAGACATACGTCATCACGGACGCCGCACCGAGTCTCCGTATGCGGCCTCTGCCGATCACTCGACGAGGTCGGCACCCTCCGGCAGCGCCAGGTGACCGTCTGCTCCCGCCCCACCGTCCCGCATCTCACGCGACTGCAGCACCGTCATCCCACGTCATCTCGCGTCATCTCCGATCGCGAAGATGACGCGAGATGACGCGAGATGGCAGCCCCACTTCCCGCCTTCCTGCGCAACGCTGTTCCCGGCGACGAACCAGTTCATCAAATCGCTGACCATCTCCGGGCCCTTTCAGCCCTCGCTGGTTCCCCGCCGTGTCGCGTTCAGCCAATTCGCCTGGTCGGAGGCCGCCATGACCCTCACCCCGAACGACATGGTGATCACACTCGTCCAGGCATCCGCGACCGGCCCGATGACACCTCCCCGGACCGGGCCACATCGCTGCGCAGAAGTTCCGCAGCATCAACGCCACAGATCTCCGCAGTGTCACTGCGCTGCGGAGTTCGCCGCCCGCTGCCGCACACACCGCAGACTTCGTTTCTGGAGGTCCTTCATGACCACCGCACCCAGAGACGTACCGACCGCGATCGTGTACACCTGCAAGTCGAACGAGGCTGCGTCGGTGGCGGCCGTCGACGGACTGGCGCAGGCGGCAAAGACCCGGAAGCTGACAGTGCGGGCGTCGCTCGCCAGCACCACGGCGCGCTCCACACTGTTGGACGCCCGCCGCCCGCTGGTCCTGCCGGACGGCCGGGTACTCACCCGGGGGCTCAGACTGCCCGCCGATCCGCCCACGCACCGCCGCAGCCCTTGCGGGCACGCCCTGGGCCGCAGCGCCGGGCAGTGTTCGTACCGCCCGCTTACGGAGGGTCTGTCATGACCACCGCGATCGTGTATGCCTGCGAGCCGGACGCCGCCGCGTCGATAGCGGCTGCCGACAGACTGGCCCGGTCCGCCCGGGCGCGGGGATTGACGGTACGGGCGTCGGTCGCCGACTCCGCGCCCCGGGGAAGCAGGCTGGACGGACGCCGGGGCTGGGCCGCGGTCGCGCCCCTGCTGGAGAGCGGGGCCAGCACCCTCGTCGTCCGCTCACGGGCGGATCTGGGATACCGCCCAGATCACGGCGCCCCGGGCCCGAGCCCGCTGGACGCCGGGCGGGTCCAGGCCCTGGAGCCGGCCTCGTGGGAGACCTGCGACTGGCTGCGGAAGTGGGCCGTTCCCCAACCGCCCGCGGCAGGTTCCGGGGAACCGGAGCGCACGGCTTCCCCTGGGATGTGCTGTGCCGTGTTCCCGGCGCTGGAGATCCACGTCCGCGATGCGCGGCGTCTGGCCCACCGGTTCCTCAACCCGTGGGACCAGGTACTGGGGGACGACCTGGATCTGCTGGTGGTCGCCGTGTCTGAACTCGTCACCAATGCCGTCGTCCACGGCTCGCGCCCCGGTGACCTGGTCACGCTCACCCTTGAGCACGGCCCGCGGGTGCTCCGTGTCGCGGTGGACGACACCTGCGCCGATCCGCCGCGTCTTCGGTCCCCCGGAGACTGCGAGAGCAGCGGGCGGGGGATGCGCCTGGTCGACTCCTTGACCGGCCGCTGGGGCTGCACCCGCTTCCTCAGCCGCCCCGGGAAGCGCGTGTGGATGTACGTCCCTCACTGGGGCGAGCCCGCTCCCGCCGCGGCGCCGTAGTCGGCAGCACCGGTCACATCCGCTCCGAACCCGCTTCGCCGAACCCGTTGGGATTCCCGCATGTCGCCGCTCGCTCTTCTCCCGCCGCCGATGCCCGCCGCCCCGCCCGGGCCCGGGCCCGCATCGGTCCGCCCGGCCCCGTTCCCCTTCGTCGTCTCCCTGCCCGCGGCGGCCACGACGCCCGCCGGGGCGGACCGCGCCGTCCGCCGGGCGATGGCCCGCACCGCGCGGATCCTCGACCCCGGTCGCCGCCTGTCCTGCACCGGGCGGGGCCTGGCCCGCCAGCGCCGGGCACTCGGCCGCCACGTCCGTGTGCTGCTGCCGCTCGCCGAGCAGGGCCCGCACACGGACCGGGCCCGCCAGGTCGCCGTCCGGGCGGAGGTGCTGCTCGCCCAGGCCCGGTCCGGACAGGGCCTGGGCGCGCTGATCGCGGTGGTGCGGGCCGCGGAGAGGGTCCGGGAGCTCGCGGTCCTGGCCCGCCCGGCGCCCGATGCGCTGCGGGCGGGGTGCCGCGCGGCGGTCACGGGGTGGGTCCGGTGACCGGGCGGATGTGCGGGCACACGCCGCAGTGCCCGGACCCGTCCGCCCCGGACCGCCAGTCGGCACGCACGGTGTGCTCCCAGCCGGTCCAGGGATGGGCACTGCTGTGCAACGGGGTGGTGTCCTTCGAGGACACGGGATGCCTCCTGCCCGACGGCCGCCTCACCCCGCCCCACAAGGCCTGCGCCGCGGCGGAGGTGGCGACGTGAACGCTCCGGCTGTGGCAGGGGGGCTACCGCCGCAGCACGGTGACAGGGGTGCCGATGCGGCGGGCTGCCGTCGGGCTGAGGCCGGTGAGCCTGTGGCATCACGGGTTGCTGACGCAGCGGAAGGACGTGTCGTTGTCACGCATACCGGCGTTGGCCGCGTTCCTGAGCGAGGGGAGCGCGCGTTCGAAGGGGGATGTGAAGGCGGACCCTTTCAGCTCGTAGCGGCGAGGTGTGGACTGCGGGACTTCCTCGGTGGAGCACCATTCCCAGCAGTTGCCGCAGAGGTCGAAGGCGCCGTAGGGGCTCACGCCGGACTGGTAGCGCGTGACCGGGGTCGTGGCGCCTATCCCGGCTTCGGCGACATTGCACTTGGCGGCCGTGGGTTCGATTCCCCACGGGTAGTGGCGTCCTTTCGTTCCCCGCGCGGCCTTCTCCCACTGGCGGACTGTGGGCAGCGACTTTCCGGCCCAGCTCGCGTACGCGTTGGCGTCGTGCCAAGTCACCCACACCACGGGGTGATCGGCCCGGGCGGCGGGGCACCTTCCCTCCGGCCAGTGCCGCGGCGGCGGGTGCCCGGTGGCCAGGACGAAGCGTGCGTAGTCCCGGTTCGTCGTCGGGTAGACGTCGATGAGGAATGCCTCCAGCCACACCGGCTGGTCTGCGGGCCCGGAGAAGAAGATGCCCTCTTCCACGGCCACCATGAGTTTGCCGTCCCCCGGGTGTGGGACGGTGCGCGGGAGCTGGCTGAGGAGCTGTTCGGTACGTGCGTCGTGGGCTGCCGCGGCCCGTTCGGTCAGCAGGGCGGCGAAGCGTTCCTGGGCGGCGGTCCCGGAGCGGGCGAGCAGGGTGTCGAGGGCTTCCTGGTTGCCGGGGCGCAGGCTGATGGACGCGCGGCGGTTCTCCCAGGTGGTGAGCTGGCGTGCGCTGACGGGTACGAGGGCGGCGAAGTCGCGGACGGTCTTGCGCAGGGCCTGCCGCAGCAGGGCGACTTCGCTGCCGGTCCAGCGGTTGGCTCCCATGGCCGTCCCCTACAGGGTTTCGCCGGGGATCCGGAGGTAGGTGTCGCGCAGTTCGGTGAGCGTGGGGTGCCCGGTGTCCAGGGGGCTGTTGTCGATGGCCGCGAGGGCGCGGACGCCGATGGAGGTGTTGGTGGCGAACCCGGACGCCATGTTCCTGGCCTGATCGGGTGTGACGGGGGCGACGGTGAAATCGGTGTGCTGCTGGAGCAGGGCCATGGTGACGCCGGGCAGTACCGGGGCCTGGGGCCACACGACGGTGCCGGCCGCGTCGATGAATCCGGCGTTCCAGGTCCCGCCCTCGGACACGAGGCCGTCGGCTCCCACGAAGAGGGCGTCCTCGAAGCCGTTGAGCTGGGCGGTGCGGCGTGCGTGGAGGGCGCCGAAGAGGCCGCAGTGCTTGACCCGGGGCAGATCGCGTTCGTAGGGGATGCTCTGGACGGTGAGCGGGGGCGGGGACAGGTCGCCGGCCGCACGGACGGTGACGAGGAGCTGGGGGCTGTCGGCGTCGGCGGGGCGTGCCAGGCCCACAGCGGGGTCGTAGTTGGTGACCCGTACGACGCAGGGCCCCCTGTTCTCCTCCAGTGCGTGGGCGACGAGTTCGCGTACCCGGGCTGGGTCCACCGGGGTGCCGAAGACCCTCTCGCTGTCCCGTACGAGCCGTTCCAGGTGGAGGGAGAGGCCGCGGATCCGGCCCTCGGCGTCGGCCCTCATGGATGTGAAGTGTCCGTACGAGGTGAGCGCCAGGGGAAGCAAGTCCTCGGCGGTCGCGGCCTGTTCGTTGAGCGTGGTCATGGCGTCCAGCATGTCACCAGGCTCCTGCCGCGCGGCACTCTCAGCCCGGTTACTGACGGGTCAACTTCATCAGGACTTCCTTCCCTTCAGCAGTCACTTCGGTGTCTGCTGGTCACTGCCGGGGCACGCCCTGTGACGCGCGGGACCCTCGCGCTCGCGCTGCCCGCAGGGGTCCCGGTCCGGCTCCCCCACGCGCACGAAGGAGGACGTCGCATCCATGACGCCTCCTCCGTTACCGGCTCTCCCGCTCCGCCCGGATCGCGTCCCGCTCGCGTCGGTTCCGGTCCGGCGTACGGGTCCCATCTCCGAACACACCAGTCCAGTTCCGGTCACGAGGATCTGATGCACATGACCTGGCCTCCCCTCGCCAGCGATTCCGCCGGACTGCTGGCGGCCTGCACCGCCCCACAGGATCTGCGCCGCGGCAAGGGCGGCGACATGAACGCTCCGGCTGTGCCCTTCTGCGCGGCGGTGTCAGCGGCTGGCTCCGTCGGGCCACAGCACGGTGACGGGCGTGCCGGTGCGGCGGGCGTAGGTGACGACGTCGGCGGTGCCTCCGAAGCCGCGGGCGGGCAGCCCGTCCCAGACCGCGACCAGTTCGTCGCTGCGGTCGACGAGGATCTCGCTCCCCGTCTGGTGGGCCTGCGCGGTGGACCCGGTCAGCCCGGTGTGATGGACGCGGTCGGCCCGGGCCAGGAGGGTGTCGTAGTGCGGGTGGTGCCAGTCGGGCAGCCCGGACCGGTACTCCTCGGCCGGGACCACGGCCTCCAGGGTGCCGCCGGCGTCGAGAACGATGTCCGCCCACCAGGCGTCGGGGCCGTCCGCGAGGCAGCTTACCGCGACGAGTTGGGACGACGGCCCGTACGCCTTGGCCTTCTCCGTCAGGAGGCGGTGCACCTCGTGTGCGACGGGGTCGGGCAGTCCGCGGTGACCGGTGATGCCGACACGCATGGGCGGTTCCTTGTCTGCGGTGTCGCGGGAGCCGCCCGGTCATCGGCGTCACGGGGTGGTGACGCAGCGGAGGGACGGGGCGTTGTGCCGCGGAGCCGCGTCAGCCGGTTCTGGGCGGGGTCAGGGCGTCCATTCCCGTTCGAGGATGGCGTGGACGACCGAGTCACGCCAGATGCCGTTCTTGTTGATGTGTTCGCGGATGAGTCCTTCTTCGAGCATCCCGGCGCGTTCCATGGTGCGGGCGGATGTGTGGTTGAGGGGCGAGCGGGCTCCCCACACGCGGTGGAGAGCCAGGTCGTGGAAGGCGAGGGTGAGCAGGAGCCGGACGGTCTCGGTTCCGTATCCGGTGCCCCAGGTGTCGGGGCGCAGGGCGAAGCCGATGGTGGCGGCGCGTTGCTGGTGGGGGTCGAGGGCGAGTCGGGTGCAGCCGATCAGCCGGTCCTCGCTGCGGGTGGTGACGGCGAGGGCGTACTCGGCGCGCGGTTCGGCTCGGGCCGAGGCGATGGAGCGGGTGACGATGTCCGTGACTTCCTGCCTGCTCCGTGGTGTGAAGGAGAGGTGTTCTGTCGCCTGCGGGTTTCCGTAGATCGCCAGGACGTCGTCGGTGTCGTCGGTGTGCAGTTCGCGCAGGGCGAGGCGCTCGCTGGTGCGGCTGACCGGGTACATGGGCGGGAACTCTACCGGTTCAGGTCAGCGTGCCAGTGCCGGGCGGGAGGGGGCGGTGGAGCTGTATGCCTCGATCTCCTGGCGGAGTTCTCTGGCCGCGCGGGCGCTGTGGGCCGGGCTGTGGGTGAGGGCGGATGCCACGCGTCCGGCGGAGACGACGATGCCGAGGTTGCGCCGGGTGGGTTCGAGGTCCAGGACGGGGCGTACGGCTTCTGCGGCGCCGTCGAGCTGGTCGCTGTTGAGGCGGGTCAGTGCGAGGTTGCACTGGGCTCCGGCCTGGTCGCCGAAGGCCCAGTGTGCCGTGTCGGGGTTGGTGAAGGCCCGGGCGGCTTCCTCGGCGAGGGCGACGACTTCGGCGCCGCGGTGGTTGAGGAGTACGCGGGTCTCGACGGTGTAGTAGGTCTGTTTGGCTTCGGGGAAGGTCAGGAGTCCGCCGAGGCGGTCGAGGTCGTCGGGTTCGACGCGCTGGCGCAGGTCGGTGGCGCGGATGAGGGCGGCGGTCGCGGATTCCTCGTCCCCCAGGAGTGCGGCTGCGCGGGCTTCCAGCGCGGCGAGCCAGACGGTGACGGTCCCCCGGGAGTCTGCGCACCGGGCGGCACCCTGACGTGCGTAGTGGAGGGCTTGTCCTGCCTGGTTCGACCAGTAGGAGATCAGGGACTTGAGTTCCAGGGTGATGCCGATGAGTCCGGTGTGTTCGGCCCACTGGGCTGCCACGCCGGCGGCGCGGGCCTGGGTCATGGCCAGACGGGGGTCGCCCATGTCGTTGCAGCCCTTGGCCATGTGGAAGGACAGGATCGTGGCCAGGACCCCGAGGTCGCGGCCCTGGGAGGGCTGGATCCGGCCGCCGTCGAGCAGGCGGAAGACCTGGTCCTGTGTCGCGGCCATGTCCTCCCAGATGGCGGACAGTGGAACCCGCGGGTAGTCCTCGACTATCGCGGCGACCTTGTCGGCCACGATGGCGAGAGTCTCCGGGCCGATCTGCCCGTGCTCCGTTCCCATGGCGAAGTCTGCTGCGCGTTCTGCGGCCATGACTGCCGTCCTTCTCATCTCGTCCAGGACCGGGCCTCTTTCGGCACGGTCATCCACGGGGGAGTTCTCGTGCTGTTGCGCGAGAACGGACTCGGCCGGGCTCCAGAGGACCTCGACACTGTGTCCGAGCCAGTGCCTGAGCACTCTTCTGGCGTCGCGTTGCGGCTGGCGCCGTCCGTAGTACCAGCCCTCGAACGTGGTCAGGGCCGGTTCCAGGTTCCGCAGGGGCGGATCGTCCTCAAGGTCGGCCAGTTCACGCGCCGCCTTCCGGAAGGCGGCGAGGAACGCCCGGTGATCACCGAGTTCGCCCTGGTCAAGCAAGTAGCGGAAGAAGGTACTCATCCGGCTGCCCCTTCCTGTCGGTCTTCCCTGCGCCGGGGCGACGTCAGGACTTCCCGGCAGTCAATGTTCCCGCCCTGCGGCCGAGTTGGAACCTTGACTCCGTTTCCGGAGGGACTCCGGAGGAGGAACGGGGAAACGGGTCACTCTCATGCATGTTTCCGGGGGCGGAATGAGGGTGGTTCTGCCTCTCGGCTGGTTGCGAACCTTCTCACCTCCCGTGCGGAACGTGCACGCCTTCGGGAAGCCGACCACCTGGGCGGCGGCTCGTGGCCCTGGCGTTGCAACGACCGCGTGACCCTGCCCCCACTTTCGACTGACCGGTCACAAGGACGTGATTCACATGGGCTCCCCCTGGCCTCCCCGCTCCAGCGATCCCGCCGGGCTGCTGGCGGCTTATACCGCCGTTCTCGGCTGGCCGCTCCTGGCGGGCGGGGCCGAGGTGACGGCCGGGCTGGCGCTGCGGCTGCTGGACCGGGACCCGGGGACGGTGATCAGCACATCGTGTGCGGCTGCCGGTGTCGATGCGGTGACCGTGCCTGCGGGAGCGGTCGGCCGGGTCGCCCGGGCGCTGGAGGGGCATCCGGTCTTCCAGCACGGTGCGGAGCCGGTGCCGATACTGCTGGGTCCGGACGGTCTGACGCTGCTGGTGCGTCAGGGCTCCGCGCCCGCCCTGGACGGCGTGCGGGTGGCGGCCGGCGCGGATCTGCTCCCCCTGCCGCCGACCGGGGGCGTGTCGTGGGACACGCCTCCCTGGCAGCCGTTGCGCAGGTCGCCCGCCGTGCTGCCGGACGGAGCGGTGCTCCGTCCCTTCCTCGCGGACGCCGTGTCGCAGGGGAGCGCCGGCCGCGGCCCGTGACGGTGCCCGGCCCTCGGACGGCCGTCCGGGAGCCGTCGGCTCCGGTCCCGCTGGCTCCCCCCGGGTCATGGGTCCGGCAGTCGCGCTCCGGGACGGTCAGGCACGGCGTTCCGCTTTTGGGGATCGGGCGGGACGGCCTGCCGGAACAGGGGCCCTGCGCCGGCTTGGATCCACCTTCCCGGATCCGGGCCGGGGGCGGGGTGAGACCGCGGACCTGCTGAAGCCGCACCCTCCCGGCTGCCGCCGCGCCTGTGGCCTGCGGCAGCCGGTCCCACCGCGCACCCCCCAACTGACCTTTTTGTAGCCTTTACCACCTGTTTGAGGAGCCATGGTTTCGTACCGTCGTCCGTTCGCCCGCCGCTCGGCGCGCCACCGCACAGCGTCCTCGGCGGGCATCCCGGGTGTGACGCCGGGCCCGGTGTGGTCCGGGCTGCGGCCGACGGTCCTGGCGGCCGGTGCGGCCGGGGCGGCCGTCGTGTCGTCGGCCTGGGCCGCGCACGCGGCCGGCGTGCTGCCCGGCTGGGTGCTGGCGCCCGCCGCGGGCGTGGTGTGGGGCTGCTGCGCGCTCGTCTGTGACCGGTCGGCGCTGCGGTCGGCCCGCCGTCTGCGGCGGGAGCAGCTGGAGGAGGGGCAGCGGTCGGACGAGTGGCTGTCCCACTTCTCGTCCCTGGCCGAGGAGTTCAGCAGCTCTGTCCGGGCCGCGGTCGACCCGGCCGGACGGGGCGGGGCCCGGGGTGCCGCACCGCAGGGGATGTGTCTGAGGCCGCAGGACGGGAAGTGGACGGCGGTCGACCATGTCCTGCACTCGTCCCACGGCCTGGCGCTGTCCGCGCTGGCTGCCCGCCGCCAGTCCGGTGACGATGTCACCCAGGTGTTCGTGCTCCTGGCGGGAAACCTGTTCACGCTGGTCGTGCGCGCCCTGGAGATCGTGGAGGCGCGCGAGGCGACGATGGAGGATCCCGAGGCCCTCTACGACCTTCTGGACGTGGACAGCCTGCTGCGGCGGATCCGGCGGCAGGCCGCCCGTTTCGCGGTCCTGGGAGGCACCACCGCCCGCCGCTTCGACACGCCGACGCCCCTGCTGAATGTGCTGCGGGCTGCGGCCGGGGAGATCGAGCGCTACGACGCGACGAGGATCGTCACCCCGGCCCCGGACACCCGGCCCGATTTCCGTCCGGGCAGCGGCGCCCCGGATGTCATTCATCTGCTCGCGGAGCTGATGGAGAACGCGACGCAGGCGTCTCCGCCCCGGCACGAGGTGAGTGTGAGTGCGAGCGAGGTCGCCGCCGGTCTCCTGATCGAGATCGTGGACCGCGGGCTGGGCATGACCGATGAGCAGCTCGACCACAGCAACCGGATGCTCGCCTCCCCCGCCGAGCAGGACGTGCCGGAGCGCCTCGCGCGCCGGCAGACCGGGCTGCTGGTCGCCGCCCGGCTCGCCGCCCGCTACCGGATCCAGGTCAGGCTCGACCGGAACTGGTACGCGGGCACGACGGCATCGGTGATCGTTCCCCGCGGGCTTCTGCAGCAGCACCGTGCCGACCCGCCCCGGCCGGACCTGGCCCTGCGGCAGGCCGCTTCTCCTGTTCTGCGCCCGGTTCCCGCGGCGGGCGAGCCACGGCCCGGGGCCCCCGAGGGCGGGCGGCCCCTGCTGCCCCGCCGCACCCCGCGCACCGGCGAGCGGGCGCCCGCCGCGCACACACAGGCGCCGGAGGCGGAGGGGGCGGTGGCTGCGGGGCCCGTGCCTGACCCGTCGCCGGACTTCTTCGCGAACTTCACGAACGGCACAAGTGCCGACGCGAGTGCGGCACCGTCACCGGCCGAGACCGACCACTGACCCCCCACCTGTGTCCGGCGCCCGCCGTGACGCGAATCGGAGCATGCGATGACCGAGAACAGGACCAGCACGTGCCAGCAGCAGGGCACGGGCTGGGAATGGCTGCTGCAACCGCTGCTGGACCTGCCCGGCGTGTCGGGCGCGGTCATCGCCGCGCAGGACGGCCTGAAGGTGGCCTACACCCCGCGCCGCCCCGACAGCGGCACGGGCATCGACGAAGACCTCGCGGACCAGACCGCGTCGGTGATCAGCGGTCTGCACGGACTCGCCCGGGGACTGGGCGCCACCCTGGGCACCTGGAACGGACTCCAGCTCGCCCTCCTCAAGGACGCCGGGTGGTCGCTGTTCGTCACCAGCGCCGGCGAGGGTGTCCTGGAGGGAACCCCGCTGGGGCTGGGCATGGTGATGCGCCCGGGCACCGTGCAGTGCACGCTCGGTGTGCTCACCCGGCCAGGGGCGGACGAGGGCGCCGTGGGGCACGAGATGCGGCAGATGGTCAACCGGCTCGGCCACGTGCTGCGCACGCAGGCCCGCCGCGCCGGGACCGTCACGGACGGCGGTAACTGAGATGCCGGGCCGCACCGGCACCGCATGGACCCGGCAGCCGGCGGAGACCGCGCCCCTGTTCGTGGTGGTCGGGGGCCCGGTCCGGCCCGCTCACCCGCTGCGGGTGGAGACCATGCTCAGCGCGCTGGACCCGCCGCCCCCGACCGGAACACAGCCACCCGAGGCCGAGCAGGCCATCTCCCTGTGCCGCGGCCAGCCGTCCTCGGTGGCCGAGATCGCCGTCCTGCTGGACCTGCCCGTCCACCTCGTCAAGTCCCTGCTGTCCCGGCAGATCGATGCCGGGACCCTCACCGTCTGCGTGCCGCAGAACCGCAGCACGGACCAGACCATCACCCTTCTGGAGGCAGTCCGTGACGGGCTACGCCGTGCCCTCTGACGGCCGGGTGGCGATCAAGGCGGTGGTCGCGGGCGGTTTCGGGGTGGGCAAGACCACCTTCGTGGGCGCGGTCTCGGACGTCAGCCCGCTGCGCACCGATGCCCCGATGACGTCCGCCTCCGAGGGCATCGCCGATCTCACCCTCCTGCCCGAGAAGACGGAGACCACCGTCACCCTGGACTTCGGGCGGCGCGACTTCCCCGAGGCAGGGGCCACCCTGTTCCTGTTCGGCACGCCGGGCCAGGACCGCTTCCGGTTCATGTGGGACGAACTGGCCGAAGGGGCGGTCGTCGCCATCGTCCTGGCCGACACCCGCCGCCTGGACGACAGCTTCCCCGTCATCGACTACTTCGAGCGGCGCACACTGCCCTTCCTCATCGCCGTGAACACCTTCCCCGGCTCCCACCGCTACAGCCCCGACGAGGTCCGCGAGGCCCTCGCTCTGGGGCCCGAACGGCCCGTCCTGTTCTGCGACGCCCGCCGGCGGGCGTCCGCGACCAAGATCCTCGCCGACGCCCTGGACCTGGCCATCGAACACGCCGGCACACCCACTTCACCGTACGAAGGAGTCCGCACATGAATCCCGCCCCGTACTCCGCCGTCCTCGCCCCGCTGCCCCGCCCGGAGGACTGGCAGGCGCACCTGCCGGACGAGCTGAACCTCAACGACCCGCCGCTGGGCGCCTTCGACCTCTTCGCCGCGCACCTGGCCGGACAGAGCGCCCTGCCGTACGCGTTCGTCAACTGGTTCGGACTCGTACCCCAGCAGATGCTCTTCGTCGGCCTCGCCAATCCCCCGTCCGCGTCCGGCCTGCCGCAGGCCACACGGACCATGCCCGAACTGACGCACGGCTACTGCCCCGACGTCTACGAGACCGGCAGGACACTCATCCTCAACGACACGCTCGCCTACGCCCGCTTCGCGTCCAACCCCGTCATCGACGAGTTCGGGGTGCGCACCTACCAGGGTGCCCAGCTGCGCGACCCCCGCACCGGGAAGCGCTGGGGCACGATCTGCGCGACCGGCCCCAACCCCCGCGCCCGCGACGTGGGACGGCCCGCGAAACAGCTGATGGAGCACCTGCGGGATCTGCTGGTGGAAGCCGTCGTCGAACGCTCCCGGCCCTGACCGCTCCCCAGCACCCCCGGCCCGGCCGCCCGCGGCCCGACCCCACCGCGGCCCGGTGACCGACCCGCCACACCAGGGAGACGCCCTTGCCCGCCCCACCGCCCTCCGCCCTCACCCCCTACCTCACCCCCGCCCACCACCGCCTGTGGAAGGAGGCGTCCGCGTTCGCCGCCGAACACGTCACCCCCCGCGTCAGGCACATGGAGACCCGCCCGAACCGCGTGGAACGCGTACTGCCCCGGCGCCTCGCCGAACAGGGCTGGTTCGGGATCACCCTGAGCCGCGAGTGGGGCGGGACCGGGGCCGGGCACGTCGCGAAAACGGTCCTGATCCACCGGCTCGCCGTCATCTGCGCAGCCGCCGCCGCGATCCTCCAGGCCAGCCACATCCCCATCGGCGCACTCGAGCACTGGGGCAGCGACCAACAGAAGCAGCACTGGCTCCCCCAGACCGGCGACGGCACGGTCCTGCCGACGATCGCCGTCACCGAGCCGGACGCCGGCGGCCACATCGGCGGCATCGAAACTCGCGCCGAACACCGGGGCGGCACCTGGGTGATCACCGGCCGCAAAGCCCACATCGGCAACAGCCACCTCGCCTCCCTCCACATCGTCGTCGCCCGCACCGCACCACCCGGCAACACCCCGCCCTCCCGCGCCCTGACCGCGTTCCTCGTCGAAAGCCATCGCAAAGGACTCACCGTCGAACCCCACCGGTGCAGGCTGGGACTCCACGGATTCAGCGCCGGCCACCTGCACCTGGACCACGTCCGCGTCCCCGACACCAACATTCTCGGCGGCGTCGGCACGGGACTGCACGTCGCGCAGAGCAGCAGCATCCTCTACGGCCGCCCCAACCTCACCGCCATCAGCCTCGGCATCCACGAAGCCCTCGTCACCACCACCAGCCACTACCTCAGCCGACGCCCCCGCTACGGCAGACACCTCAGCGACCACCCCGTCATCCAGGACCGCCTGGGCACCATGCAGGCCCGCCTCCAGAACGCCCGGACCGCCGCCTACCACGCCGTCCACCTCCTCGACCACGGCGTGCCCTGCGACGCCGAACTCATCGAGGCCAAACACGACGGCCACCGGCTCGCCGCCCGCAGCGCCCAGGACGCGATGGAACTCCACGGCGCCCACGCCCTCGACGGCGAGTACGACCTGCAACGCCACTTCCGCGACATCCAGCACACCTACGCCCCCGCCGGAACCGGCGAGGTCCAGCGCGGCCACCTCGCCAGAACAGCCCTGGACACCCACACCGTCCAGTGGTCACAGCGCCTCACCGACCGAAAGGGCCGACTCGCACCCACACCCGACCCGGCCCCCGCATGACCCCCGGTGAACCACCAGCGGGCGCGCGGCCGCCCGCCCCGGCACCACCTCGCACCCACCAACCCACCGATCCAGCCCTGCCCCGGAGCCCCTGTGCCTTCCTCCACTCCCGCCGTTGCGGCCACCGCACCCGCACCCGCACCCCCGCCCCGCCCCGCGCTGGCACCCGACGACCTACGGCTCCTGCGGCTCCTCGCCGCAGGGATCACCGTGCCCGTGATCGCCGGGCAGCTGGACATCTCACCGAGCTCGGTGAGCGAGCGCGTCAGGGCACTGCGCGCCACGGTGGGAGCCCGCACCACTGTGCACGCCGTCTCCCTGGGCGTGCTGCACGGCGTGACCACCTGCGCCCACGTCCCCCTGCGCCCCGGCACCCCCGTGGTCCGCGACGAGCACCGCCCCGTCCTGCACGCCGCCTGCAGCGGCGACAGCGCCGCGCAGATCGCCGCCCGGCTGCACCGGTCCCGCCCCAGCGTCGACCAGATCCTGACCCGGCTGCGGTACTCCTTCAGCGCCGACAACCGCGCCCACCTCGCCGCCGCAGCCCTCCTCACCGGCCGTGTCCCGTGCTCCGCAGCCGATGACCGCTTCCCCCCGCTCCCCCTGCCACAGCACTGCACCCGCCCCGGCCCGCCCGGCAAGGACACGACCGTCTTCGCGGTCATCACCCACGGGACCGACGTCCTGCTCATCCGCCCCCACGCCCGCACCCGATGGGAGTTCCCCCACGCAGCGGCCGGTACCGGCGCACACAGCCGGCAGCGCGCCGCCGTCCACGCCGCCCTCCTGCACAGCGGCGTCAAGGTGTTCGCCGACACGGTGATCGGCGAACGCCCCGACCCGCACACCGACACCCTCCTCGCCTTCGTCGCCTGCACCTACATCAGCGGAACCCCCCTGGCCGCCACACCGGACGCCGCCCAGGTCCACTGGGCTCCCATCGCCACCGTCCTCACCCGCCTACCGCACCTCTACCCCCCTGTCCGCATCCACCTCAACGGGCTCCTGGAGCAGCACCGCTGACCCGGCCGTCCCCCGGCACCGCACCCCGCGCACGGCCCGTCCAGCCACCGGCGCCGGCCCCCTCCACCGATCCAGCACCGCCCGGAGCCCCTGTGACCACCCGTACCGCTCGAACCCGCCCGCCCACCGACATTGCGCCGCCCCCGCCGGCCGGCCCCGGCAGGCAGCCGGACAAGGACCTGCTCGCCGCGGTCCGCCGCCAGTGGCTGCACCGCAGCGCCGTCACCAGCGCCGAGATCACCCGCCAGTGGCAGCGACTGCGGCTCACCGTCTCCGACATCACCATCCACCAGGTCAGCGGCCAGGAGGCCCGGCTGCTGCGCGCGAACTGGCGTGCGTACCGCTGCCGGATCCGGCCTGGCTGCGCCCGTGGCACCTCGCCATCCTCGCCACCGCCCTGAACACCGCACTCGCGACCGACCCCGGCCCGCCGCCCACCGTTCCCGGCCGCCCCCGGCAGGCCGCCTTGCGCCCGCCCCAGGACTCCATCCAGCCCGGTGCGACATCTGTGAGGACCCCATGACCCCCACCCCCGCTCCCGCGCCTGCCATGACTGCTGCCGGGGCCGTGCCGGGCGCGGCGGTCTGCGCCATGCCGGCCGACTACCCCACCGCGCTCCGCACGCTGCATGACGTGCTGACCGCCCGGCAGTGGTCCCCGAGCCAGGACGACCCGACGACGGCACGCTCCACGCCCTCACCCTCGACCGGCCGGGCGGGACACTCGCGCGCGTCCCGCTGACAGACTTCACCGCCTCCCGGGCCGGCCGGCTGGAACGGGCCCTGCGGGCGCGGCACATCGACGGCGTGAACGTCCGCTCCGACCGCGGCCTCCCCTGCCTCTCCTGCTCCTGCGAACGGGCCATGATGCAGCTCGCCCAGCTGGTGGAGGAGGAGATGCCCCGGCCGCACCGGTATGCCGCCCGCCTGGGCGGCATCCTCCGCACCCTCGGACACCGCCACGGCCCGCCCCTGTTCGCGTCGGTGGCCCCCCGGGCCACCGACGGCCGGGTGGAGATCGGCGACCTGACGACGGATCAGGCCGCACGTCTCCTGTCACTCCTCGGCCACCGCACGCCCCTCGTCCATGCGAGCCGCCGCCCCCGGTGCCCGATCCCGAGCAGTCACTGACCGCGACCGAGGACTTCTGGCGGGATTGGGTCGCACACTGTACGTACCACGGCCCCTACCGCGAGGCGGTGGTCCGCTCCCTGATCACCCTCAAGGGCCTCACCTACGCCCCGACCGGGGCGATCGTGGCCGCGCCGACAGCCTCTCTGCCCGAGGAGATCGGCGGCGTCCGCAACTGGGACTACCGCTACACCTGGCTGCGCGACAGCGCCCTGACCGTCGACGCCCTGCTCCGCGCAGGCTATCCGGACGAGGCCCTAGCCTGGCGGGCGTGGCTGGTGCGCACCCTCTCCGCCACCTCCGGTGAGATGCAGATCATGTACGGGATCGACGGGGAACGGGACCTCCCCGAGGGCACACTGGAGCATCTGCCCGGCTACGAGGGCTCCCGTCCGGTGCGGATCGGCAACGCCGCCGCCGGCCAGGTCCAGCTCGACGTGTACGGGGAGGTGATCGACGCCCTGCACACCGCGCACCGCCACGGTCTGGACCCGGACCCGCAGGCGGACGCTGTCGTACGCGCTCTGGTGGAACAGGTCGCGGCCCGCTGGACGGAGCCGGACGAAGGCATCTGGGAGGTGCGCGGTGCGCGCCGTCACTTCGTGCACTCCAAGGTGATGGCCTGGGTCGCGGTGGACCGCACCATCAAGCTCCTCGGGTCCGGTGTGCCGCAGGACGTGCTGGAGAGCTGGCGCGGCCTGCGCGACGACATCCACCGGGACGTGTGCGAGAAGGGCTACGACCAGGAACGCAACACCTTCACCCAGTCCTACGGCTCCAAGGAACTGGACGCCTCGCTGCTGCTGATCGGGCAGACCGGCTTCCTGCCGCCGGACGACAAGCGGGTCATCGGCACCATCGAGGCGATCCAGCGGGAGCTGTCCACGCCGGACGGCTTCATCCTGCGCTACCCCACCGAGGGTGAGGAGGCGGGAGTGGACGGCCTGCCCGGCGACGAGGGCGCGTTCCTCGCCTGCTCGTTCTGGATGGCCGACGCTCTCGCGTCAGCCGGCCGGGCCGACGAGCCACGCCATCTGTTCGACAAGCTCCTCGCCCTCCGCAGCGGCCTTGGCCTGCTGGCCGAGGAATGGGACCCGCACCGGAAGCGCCAAGTCGGCAACTTCCCCCAGGCGTTCAGCCACTGGACCCTCGTCCAGGGTGCGCTCCGCATGCGCGCCGCCCGGGCGTGGATCCCCGCCCAGCGGCCCTCCAAGCGGTCCTTCCCCGCCTCCCCCGCCACCACGAGGCACGAACCCTCCGCCAGCGACCCGGCACCGGGGTGCCTGGTCCTGCCCGGGGCGGCGACCGCATGAACCACCCGCCCGACACCACCGCCACCACAGAACCCACCGCCACCGCCGGACCCTCCCCGGCCGCAGCGGCCGTGTCGCCGCGCAGCAGCACGGCGGCCACCCGGGCGGGCCGCTCCGCGTCCAGGCTGGTCCTCGGCACCTGGCTGCGCCAGCGCCGTCTCGGCACGGGCCTGACCACCGGCCAGGTCGCCCACACCCTCGGCTGCACCACCCTCCAGGTCGAGCAGGCCGAGAGCGGGCACCGGGCGGCGCTGGGCGTGCGGCGGGCACAGGCGTTCGCGGAAACGGTCGGCATCCGCGGCGAAGCCGGCCTCGCCGCGGTCCGGCACCTGGCCGTCCAGAGGGAGCCGCTGTTCACGGACGTGCTGCCGGGCGCGGCGGAGCGGCTGAGAGCCGTGGAGGACCTGGCCGTGGACATGACGGCGGTCGCCCTGGGACCGCTGTGGCCCCGCCAGTGGGAGTGGGACCCGCCCGCTCCCGGTCCGGAAGAACCCCGCCCGTGGCCCGGCGCGCTGGCCACGCTGGTGCTCCAGGACCAGCTCCTCGCCCGGCCCCACGGCTGCACCACACACACGGCCTGGCGGCTCAACGCACTCGCCAGACGGGCCGAGGACACGATGGATGTGCGGATCGTGTCCTGCTACGCCCCGGAACTGGTCGGCCTCGCACAGAAGCTGGGCATCCTGTGCTCGCGCCTCGTCCTGCCCGGCGGCGACACCCTCTACCTCAACGAGACCTACAGCCCTGCCTACCGGACGCCCACCCCCGAGGTCCGCGCCGCACTCGACGCCCTCCTCGCCGTGACGGTCGGCGGCCCGCTCGCGGTCACCGCGCTGCGCACGGCGGCCCGCCGTCACGCGCGCGCCGAGTGCGGCAGTACAGGACCGATCCCGGCCACGTGCAGGTGCCCTCCCGCCACGGAGCGGCCCCCGGCCCGCGAGACGGTCGCCGCGGTGGTCAGCCCCCACGGCAGCGACGACGTTCTGCTGGTGACCGACCGCTGCGGCGCAGCACAGCTGCCGCAGACCAGGAGCCGTGAGCTGGAGACCCCGGCAACGGCCGCCGTCCGCGCGGTGCACGAGCAGACCGGGCTCGCGGTGATCGCCACCGCGGAACACACCTCCCCCGGCCCGGTCCGGCACATCCTGTGCACGCTGCCCGGCCCGAAGCCGCCGCCGGCCCGCACCGCGCGCTGGGCGCAACCAGCCGAAGCCCACCCCCTGCTGTCCCTCCACGGAAAGGAATCCCCGCATGACCACCCTGGCTCCCGCCCCGCCCCAGCTCCGAGCCGGTGACACTCGTGGGTGACACCGGCATCCACCGCCCCACCCGTGACACAGCCGCAGCCGAATACGCCCGCCGGCCCTGTGCGCTTCTCCGGGCCGGGACATCCCGGCTCTTGTCCACCACTCATACACCCGAGGTACCAGCACACCCATGACACCACACGATGCTTCCGAGAATCGTGAGGCGCCGATCCAGCCCGGCGTCGCAGCGGAACAGGCACGCAGGCTGGAGGTCCTGCTGCGCAGGCGTATCGAGACCCGCCAGTGGCTTCCCGGTCACATCACCAGCGGCCAGGAGATCGCGCGGGAGTTCGGGCTGCCGGAGCACCGTATCCCGGCCGTCGTGGTCCCGGCCGTCAAAGCGCTGCGCAAGGACGGGCTCGTGGAGACGCGGCCGGGCGTGGGGATCCGGGTCGTCACCGACGGGACGACGTGGGATCCTCCGGGCGATGCGCGCGGTCTGCCCCGTGACCAGAGCATCGAACTGGCCCTGCGCGCACGCCTCTACCTGAGGGTCTACCCGGCGGGTGACCCGTTCCCCTCGTACGTGGTGCTGGGCCGGGAGTTCGGTGTCTCCGTGGCGACGGTCCGCAAGGCCGTGCGGCGCATGCAGCAGCAAGGCCTGCTCCATGTGGTCGACCGGCGGCGGCAGTTCGTCTCCGTCAAGGTGCCGGCCCTGTCCAGAGACGAACTGCTCGTTCTCCCGGAACGACGCAATCCGGGGCGGAGGAGGCTCGCCGCGTTCGGTGAGAGCCTCACGATGGCCGACTGGGCCGTCCACCCACGATGCGTCGTCGACCACCGCACGCTCTACGAGAGATATGTGGTCGGGTGGGATCTGGAACGGGCGCTGCAGACGCCCAAGGCCCCTGCGGGCAACGCGCCCGGCAACGCCGCCGGCAGGGCGAGGAGATACGCGCGGGTCAACGCGGCACAGGTACTCAGGGCCCGTATCAAGGAGGGCGTCCTCCCCGCCGGATCCGTCCTCTGCCTCACCGGCACGGCCAGGGAACTGGGCGTGCCCGAGCCCCGCGTCCGCGACGCCCTGCACGAACTGCACCGCCTGGGCCTGCTCACGCACCGGCCCGGCACCGGCTACTCCGTCACCGACACCACCCCCACGGCGGGTGGCTCCTTCGGCCGCACCGCAGCCGGGCCCGTCTCCGGGGCCACCCCTATCCGATACGACCTCAAGGAGCGCTGTGAGCAGTACTGATGTCCGGGAATCCGTGGATGAGCTGGTCGTGGCGTCGTGGAACGTGCAGGACAACGGCCGGGACGCCGCACCCGGCATCCGCAAGGCGTCCCAGGTCCTCGCCGGCCTCGGCGTGCATGTCGTGTTCCGGCAGGAACTGACCGACGCGGCCAGAAACGGCGGGCGGGCGCTGTATGCGGAGGCCGAGGAGATCGGCGGTCTGAGCGCGTTCATGGCCGAGGCGAAGAAGGACCGCAGCAGTCATCCGCCCGGGATCATGTTCCACCCCGGCCTGTTCACCATGGTGGCCCGGACCGACCAGGACATGCCCTGGAAACCGATCTGCGGTGTCCAGGTCCGCCTCCGGGGATGCCCCAAGCCCCTCACCCTCGCATCCGCACACCTGACGCACTACAGTCCGGCGCTGCGTGAGATGGAAGCGGCCCGACTGACCGTGTTCGCGGAACGCAACTCGGTGCTCATGGGTCTCGACGCGAACTCCTACCCCCACCGCGTCCAGGACGAGACCACCGCCTCCATCGACTGGGACACCGTCGAGGACGCCACCCACATCCAGCACCGCACCGTCGAGATCGACGGCCGCCGCGTCCCCCACACACAGCGCCCAGCCGGATCCTCACCGGCGGTAAGCGGCCCGTGTTCACCGACCTGGGCCACCACGCGGGAACCCGGCTGCGACAGCCCGGCGCCCTGGAGCCCACCGCGAGCCTGAGCCGCACGGATCAAGGCCCCCCGCAGCGGATCGACTGGATCGTGGGCACCCACGACTGGGCGGGCCTGCGCGGCGTCGACGTCATCACCTCCGCAGAAGTACGGGGCCTGACCGACCACAGCCTGATCGTCGCCCGCTTCGGCCTCGAAGCCGTCCGGCGAATGCTCACCCCCACCCCGTAGCCACGGCCCCTCCACGGCAACACAGCCGGAATCCCGGCCCACCCGTGCACACACCTCACACGTCCGACAAGGAAAGCGCCCGCGTGCCCCACCCCTCCACGTCCCGGAACCGGAACCGGAAAAGGCTCCTACGGCTCCTCACGTTCCTGATGTTCAGCAGCCTGATACCGGTGCTGCTCACCTTCCGGCCGGCACCCCGGCCCGACGGCCAGCACGTGGCGGCAGCCGCTCACCGCTAGACACGGCACCACCGCTGCGTACCCCCACCCTCATCTCCGAAAGACCTCAGTTTGCCGAAGCCGTTGATGCTGCTTTCGGCAGGTGGGACCTGTCCCACCTGCACCTTTTTCACTCTGGCTGACGGAACCGGAGTCAGCCCGCTGGACTGGTGGGGAGACGAAGTTCCCGATGACACTGTGGATGGTCGCACCACCAAGCTCAGCAGGTTGGAAGTCGGCGAACAGTTAGCCTACGTCTTCGACTTGGGAGACGACTGGGCACATCTGTGCACGGTGGGAGAGAAACGCATTGATCCTCTGGAGACAGTAGGCAACACCCCAGGCCGCCCGACTCCGTACTGGGGATGGGGCGTGCTTCCCGATCAGTACGGTCGCCGCTGGGACGGCGACGACGGCGAGTCTCCCCAACCCAAGAGGCCCGCCAGGGGCCTGAGCGACCTACCTCCGATCCTGCCCTGGTGGGGCGATCAGCGCGCTCGCTGATCCTGCCCTCATCAAGTCGTACGGTCGTGTGCTGGACGAAGCGCGGCGAACCCTCCACGTAGTACGGCAAGAATCGGACGGGCGCCGTTCGTTGTCCGGGGGTTCGATGGTTTATGAGGAAGGTCCTGGGCGACGCCTGGCTGCCGAAGCGCGTGGCGAAATTGGGCACAGGAGAGAACAGGCAAGGCGGATCCCCGGCAGCTGATGGGGTGCCCCGCCGTTGAATCCTCAGACGTCTTCGTCATCGACGGGTTCGGGTTCTCGACTGTAGGCGAGGTCCAGGACATAACGTTCGGTGACAGGGCAGCTGTTCCAGGCCTCGGTCAGCCAGCCGTCGGGGGATTCGTCGGTGAGTTGGCCGAGGGTGGTGTCGTAGTAGTCGGCGGCTGCCTGACGGTTGATCCACCAGGCGTGGCCTTCATAGACGCCGGGGCGGGGCAGGGCGAGGTCGGCGGCAGGGCCGCGGTCGAGTTGGCCGATGACTAGGGTGCCGGTTTCGGACTCGAGGCTGATGTCGACGTGGCCTTCGCGCTCCGCCGGCAGGGCGGGCGGTGTGTCCCAGATACGGATGGTGACCTGCACCTTCATGTCAGGTTGCAGGCTGAAGAGGTACAGGTGGTAGCCGTTGCCGGCCACCACCTGTGTCTCCGCGGCGTCCAGGGCGGCTTCGTCGCCGAGGTAGGCGTCTGCGTCGTAGACCTCCACAACACGGCGGCCGGGGGTGGCGGTGATGTTGTGTTCGGCGAGAAGCGCCATGGGGGGCCTTCCTGCTAGTTGGTGATCTTCATGTAGAAGGGGTCGCCGTCCAGGATGCGGTTGAGGGTGTACATCTCAGCAAGGCGTTCTCCGCCCTTGCGGTTGTCGGTGCCGTCGATCAACCGGACGGAGAAGCGGTTGTCGCCCTTGGTGGACCCTTCCTTGGTGGAAGCGAAGGGGTACTCGTCGCATTGCAGGCCGCTGCCGGAGTAGTCGCCCCAGACCTTCCTGCATTCGCCGATGGACTTCTGTCGGTTCTTGTCGATCTTGTTCTGGTCGGTGACCCGGTGCAGAGGCTCCTTCGCGCCGGGCACGGTCTTGCCGGGCCAGGAGGGGAGGGTGCGCTCCGGACGGTTCAGGGCGTCGTAGATATGCAGGGCGCTCTCGTTGACTGCCGGGTCCTTCTGGCTCATGACGAGTTCCACGCGGGCGGAGGTGAAGACGGTGCCCTTGTACTTGCCTGCGGACTTTCCAGCGTAGTCGTAACGGACGTTGGAGTGGTAGCTGTCCACTCCCCCAGTGAAGGGGGCGGCGGTAGGTGAGCTGGCGGTCAGGTCCATGGTGACGGTGGAGTTGACGCGCTGCAGGTTGCCTTGGTCGAACAGGGGCCCCTTGTCGGGGGAGGTGTAGGTGAGGGTTCCACTGCGGGGTGCGGTCCCATACGCCGAGCAGTTCGTCGCGTTCCTTGGTTGACGGCTCGGTGACTTGGGGGTCCGGGTCGCTGGTGGAGGCGTTGACGCTGGAACGGAAGTGCTGGCGGACGCGCCACTTGGTGGCATCTTCAGTGGGTATGGGCTGGACGCGTATGTTCTCGATGCTGGCGACGTAGTCGACGCGGCGGTCGCCGTCGTAGGAGAAGCCGAGGATCCACTGGTCGAACCAGAGGCGACCGATGCTTGTGGTGCCCCTGACGTCCCGCGCGGGCGTAACGTGGCAGCGTGGTAGGGGTGTTCACCGGAAGACTCCTTGCGGGCGAGCGGCGGCGGGGTGACTGCGAGGGATTCGGATGACGGCGGTCATGAGGCATCGCAGAGGTCGCCCCAGCAGGCCTCCAGCAGCGTGCCGGTACGTGCGGAGTAGCGGGCGGTGAAGCCGTCGAAGCGGCGGTCGGTGTGCAGCAGCCCGGGGGTGGTGCTGGTGGAGGTCACCGTCCAGGCGGCGCCATCGGTGCCGTTAGTCGAGCGGAGGCTCGCTTGCGGCGGGTCGAGGGCGAGGGCGTCGGCGGGGACATCGAAGGCGGCTGCGGCCCGGGAGCGGATGTCAGCGGTGGATACATCCGCCTCGCCTGTGTTGTCGTCACCGATGTTTCCGGCAGGCAGGGCCGCGGCGTTGCAGACCCGTGCGGTGACTACGCACTCGGATAGGCCAGGCACGGTGGTCAGACAGCCGTCGGGGTCGCTGTCCAGGCAGGTCTGCAGGGCCTTTTGGTCCACGCCGTTGAACGTGGCGGGCAGGTCCGCGGCGGCCAGGACGTGCGACGGGTCGGCGGTCTCGGTGCCCGGTGCGGCGAGGGCGGCGGCCTGCCGGCGTGGCTTGCTCACCGTCCACTGGGTGAAGGTCGTGTTGTCGGCCAGCTTGGTGGTGAAGCAGCTCGGCGCCGGGTGGCTCGCGCCGCATGCGGGGGTGACGGACTTGGCGACGTTGCGCGTGGCCACCTTCTCCCAGACCTTGTTCCCGGTCATGAACTGCATGCGGTTCGCGATCGAGGGGGCATCGACGTACTTGGGGCCGGTCACCTCCAGGCCGACGTCGATGCGGTTGGTGTTGCCGCCCAGCACCTTGAGCTGGCTGGTGGTGGATCCGACCTTGTTGAAGTCGTAGAGCACGTCCCACTGGTTGCCGTGGTCCTGACGCACGGTCATGTAGGTGTGGTTGCGCATATCCGGCTTGGTCGGGTTGACGCCTGCCGTGATGGCCTTGGTACGGCCGCCGCTGGTCGTCAGCTCCGTCCAGCGTGGCCCGTAGGTGTGAGTGGTCCTACCTGTTTTGTTCGCGTACAGGCCGATCTCGATGTTGGCGGCCAGCGGGCTGCTCGACGTGTTCGGTGTGACCCTCAGATAGTTGCCCACCTGCACGGTGGCAGAGCCGGTGTCGGTCTGATCGAAGGTGATCGGTACGTTCCGCCAACTGGCGAAGCCGCCGATCATCGGCTCGCCGGGCTGGCTGCAGGTCATCCCCCAGAAGGTGATACGGGCGCTGTACAGGATGCTGCACGCATCGTTGGGTGCGCCGGCACTGGCCGGCGGGGCGGCGGTGCCAAGAACGGTCAGTGCGGTCGCCCCGGCGCACGCCAGGGCCAAGAATCTCGCGCGGAGACGCGACAAGGTTCCCCCTAGAACGATCAAGAATGGTCACAGGGAACCTACAGCCAGACATTTACAACTTACCCTTCAATAAGACAAGTTGACTCGAACCTCAGCCATGATTCACGCCACATCGATACATAGCCGGTCACACAGGCAGCGAGAGCGTGTTCGAGGAGCCCCCTGGATGCTCCGCCTCCACGCAGCACACGGGAGCGGAGCATCGCCGAGCGATGCAGCCAGCAGCTCAAATAGGACTCGCTTCACGGTACGGCAGTGAAGCGCAGGTCACGGATCACGACGTCGATGTCGAGACCACGGCCTTTGCAGACCAATGCGCCCGTCGTTCGCGCACCTAGGGTCGAGATCATGAGCGTGAACGAGGACTTCCGCCGCGTACGGATCGCAGCCGCCCCCGGAGAGGGGGCAGTCATCGAACTCGACGGGCACGATGTGGCCTCCGCGGTGGAGGCGTTCCGGATCACGCAGACCGTCGACGAGGGGCCCGAGGTCACCCTGTACGTACAACAGGGCTGGAAGGGTGTGGAGTTCGACGGTCTGGCCGAGGTGGTCGTGGAGCCGGCGGATGTTCGGCATGTGGTGATCGGCTTTCTTGATGCGGTGGACTGGCAGAAGCTCGACGAGGCCGTTCTCGACCGGGACGATCTGGACGGGCGTGCAGGGGAGCTGACCCGCGGGACGCTGGCGCAGCTGAGGGAATGGGCTGCGGGTGCTTGATCAGTCCGGGCTCGTCCGCTTCGCGGAGCGCCATCTGATCCGGGACAAGGTGCAGGTCAGCCGGGGCAGCGGCGAGGACATCCTCGATCCGGGAACTGGTGACCTTGTGCCGGCGCCACCGGTGGTCGCGTACGAGGACAAGGCCGGTCTGTACGCGCACCAGGAGCGGATCCGCAGCAAGGGGTCCGGGCAGGACGGCGCGTACGTCCAGGAGGTGCGCGCCGGGTACCGGATGCTGCTTCCTCTTGGGGCGCCGGAGGTGTGGGAGAACGACACCGTTCTGGTCGTTGAGGCCCGTGACGAGCAGGCCGTTGGCCGTACGTACCGCGTGTCGGCGTTGGGTGAGGTGTCGTCGTTCCCTGTGCTGCGTACCGTCTGGTTGGAGGAGCACAACCGGAAGCCTGTGGCGCGGTGAGCGGAGGAACATTTCAGCATCCGTCCCAGCTGGCCGCGGCGTTGGACCGTGGCGGCAAGGAAGCAGTGACCGCGGCAGAGACCGCGATGCGGCACGGAGCGAAGGCCCTCGTGGTGCAGGTGCAGCGCAATGCGTCCGGGCGGCCGGGCCCGCGGGTGATCACCTGTAAGTACCGGGCATCGTGGCAGTCCGACGTGCATCGAGCCGGGCCCGTGATCGTCGCTGAAGTCGGGACCAATGCTCCGCAGGGCAGGCGGCTGGAGTTCGGGTTAGTCGGCGTCGACAGCCTCGGCCGCCACTACAGCACGCCGCCGTTCCCTCACCTGGGGCCGGCCGTCAACACCTTCGGCCCGCTCCTCGTCCGGGAGCTGCGCGGCGCGGTGTCGAGGACGCTGTGAGCGATATGGCCCACAGTCTCGAGGACGCTCTGGCGGGCGTGCTCGCAGACCACGAGCGGGGACTACTCGCCCGCGCGGTCGTGGTCGCCGAGGTCCTCGACGAGGACGGTGAGCGAAGCCTGTCGATTTTGACCACGCCCGGAGTGATGGAGTGGGACGCACTCGGCCTGTGCCGGTACGGAGTGCTCAGCATTGAGGGGCCCGCAGCCGCGTACTTCGCCGGAGGCGATCTGTGATCGAACGCGGCCGTGTGACGGAAGCCCTGCATGGGATGCTGGCCGCGGCTACCGGCAGGCCGTGCGGTCGTGGCCGCCTTCCGCTCGTCGACGGCCGTCCGGCACCGTTGCCTTACACGGTCCTGTATCCGCAGGGCGGCACGGTCGACGGAGCACCGCTCGCCGACAGGGCAGAGGATGCACGTCTCGTCTACCAGGTGACCGTCGTGGCTGCGCGCACCGATCAGGCCGAGTGGCTCGCGGATCGGGTCCGGCGGGCACTGCTCGGCCGTACGACGCAAGGCGCGTGGGCGTATCCGATCGTGGCTGCTGGTGTGGATGTGTGGGCGCGGGAGCTGCTGGTCGACAACGGCGTGGATCCTGCCGGTGCGGACGATGGTGTCGTGACGGCGGTGCAGCGGTACGAACTCTCGGCCACGGGCTGCGGGGGCGTATTCGTCACCGAAGGTAATCCTGATTCCGGGCTTTCGGGCATGCGAGCCCTGCCGTCTGTGCCGGGGAAATTCGCGGGCGAACGCTGACAGCGCACGGGATCATGGGGCATGAACCCGAATGCCTGGCATCTCACCGAAGACGTCGAGACGTTTCTCGCTGAGGCCGGAGACTTCCTGCGCTCACGTCCCGCATTACACACCGTCCCACTCACCGTGACCGAGGCTCTGCGTACCTGCGGAGCGAACGCGTACGGCACGGAAGCCCCTCTCCTCGGCTGGCAGGAGCGAGCGGGCGAGGTGCGTGCGACCTTCTTCCGCACCCCGCCGCGCCGCCTGACCATCACCTCTCTAACTCCCACCGAGGCTGACGCCCTCGCCGCTCACCTCGCCGGCCTCGGCCGTGTCCTTCCAGGCGTCAACGCGGACGACGACACTGCCGACGCGTTCGCCAAGGCGTGGGCGCGGCACACGGGCGTGACGCCGACGCTCCACGAGCAGGAGCGCCTGTACCGCCTCGGCGCACTCACCCTGCCGGATCCGGCTCCCGAGGGCCGAGGCCGGGTCGTCGGCGAGCAGGACCGCGAGCAACTCATGCTGTGGCAGCGCGAGTTCGTTGCCGCCATCGGAGGTACTGCCTCTTCAGACGATCGTGTCTGGGCCGACACTCGTATCACCGAGGGACGTGTCACGTTCTGGGAGACCCCGGACGGCACCCCCGTGTCCTTGGCGGGCACGACGCCGTTGGTCGCAGGACAGGTCCGGGTTGCTCCCGTTTACACCCCGGCCCATCTGCGGGGCCGCGGATATGGGGGTGCCGCGACGGGTGAAGTGAGCCGGGCGGCGCTGGCGGCGGGCGCGGCGGAGGTGATGCTGTTCGCGGACTTGGCCAATCCCACCAGCAACGCCTTGTACCAGCGGATCGGGTATCGCCCGGTCAGCGACTTCACCGTGTACAACTTCCCGGCGAGGCCCCCGGTGTCCGCGTCTGGCAGGTGACCGGGTGCTCGTCCTGCGGGTGTCGCAGCCGAAGCCAGTCGAGGAACCCGACGAGCGGCGACGTGTCCAGGGGGGCGAGGTCGAAGTCCATGACGTCGTTTCGAATCTGGTGAGGTCAGCTGCGGGTTGGGCACCAGCACGACACGGACGCTGGTCCTGCGGTTCGGCTGTCGTCTCTGCGCAGTGAGGCGGGGCGACGCCATCGGCGCCGCCCCCATGTCCTTCCGCAGGCGTTTCTAGGCAGCAGGAACGGTGTCCGCTTCTCGCCCGGCAAGGTGCTGCACGACTGCCCATGCTGCCCAGTCAGCAGGACTGGCGTTCTCCCAGGCGCCGGCGTGTGTGCTGTTGACGGGCGCGCCGGTGTCCCCGAAATGGATTGAGATGCGGATCAGGGTCTTTGAGAAGTGATCTTGTGTCCGGGTTCGTCAGGTCAGTCCGAGGGCGGTGAGGGGCCGCTGGTGGTCACGGCCGGTGCGGCGGAGGGCGGCGGCGATGTGGGTGTGGCCGTCCTGGCGGTGGACGCCGATGGCGAGATTGCGCAGGCCGGCCATCACGCGGGGCAGGTGCCGGGTGCAGATTTTGGAGGCGTCCTCGCGGAAGGTGCGGTCTCGGACGTGGTGGAGCTGGTTTTCGATGAGCCAGTGCCCGCGGATCCAGGCGGCGAGTCCGCTGCCGGTGGCCGCGCCGGGCGGCAGGCTCGTGACCAGGTAGATCCGC
>NZ_JBIVUE010000024.1:0-109410 GCF_044757045.1 Streptomyces sp. NPDC091377
CACCCGTTACGAGAAGACCGCCGAGTCCTACCAAGCAGCCGTCACCCTCGCATCACTCCTGATGTGGGCGTGACATTTGAAGACAACTCCTAGGCGACCGTCTTCCCGGTCTCGGAGACAATCCGCACGGTCCCGTCGCGGAACTCCGCGTCGTACCGCTGGCCTTCTCTGCCAGACCCAACTTCCCCTGCAACTACGGCCTTCACGCTACGAGGGGAACCTCATCCAGCCCCTTTCTGCCGTTCGATCAGCCGCCAGGCACAGGACCAGCGCGATCTGTGGGCGGAGCTCAGGTTGTCGGGCTCGTGAGCTCGCGGACGCGGTCGCCGTAGAAGCCCTGTTTGTCCGCGTCCATGACTCGCTCAAAATACTCGCGGGCGCGTCGCCGATCACCGACCATGAAGTAGTACTTCCCGAGCTCGAAGAGACTGAACAGGTCGAAGGCGTCAAGTGCCAGGGCCTGGTTGTAGAAGCTGAGAGCGAGGCGATCGTTCCCGTTGAGGGCGTGCGCCCACCCGAGCTTGGAGTAGACGACGACGGCATCCTGCCGCTCCGCTCGAACGGTCTCGAGCAGCCGGATCGCGCGCCCGTAATCGCCATCAAGTCCCGCCGCGACGGCGAGCCGGAATCGCGAGTACGGCCGGTTGACGGCGTCCACAAGGCGCTCGTAGATCGCCACCGCGTCGCCGTACCGCTGGAGGCTGGTGTACAGCTGACCGAGTCGCTCGAGCACGTCGCGTCGCTGCTGTCCCTCGACCGGGTAGCCACGATCGAAGGCAACGAGCAGCTGCTCGTACGCTTCGGCCGCTTTGCGGTCGTACCCCAGTCGCATACAGATGCCGCCAAGCATCCGCAGGTACTGAGGATGGCCGTCGCTCCGATCGACAGCGGCCTCCGCCGCCTCCAGGGCACCTTGAGCATCGCCCTCGGCGAGCCGCTGCTTGGCCAGTTCGAGGTAGTAGAGCGGACTCGACGAGGGCGGCTGGAAGCCGAGCTGGCTGGGCTCCGAGCGAGCCGGCACGGCCGCCGTCGCCGCCTCGGCGCGCAACCGGTCAAGGCATGCTTGCACGGCGGCGCGCATCGACCCGCAGTTCTGAAAACGGTTCTCGGGCCGCCACGCCATCGCGCGAAGGATTACGTCCTCGAGATCGGCAGGCACATCGCGGTTCACCTCACGAGGCTTGGCGATCTGCACGCCGGTCAGCAGCTGATGCGGGCTCGAGTAGGGCAACCGTCCCGTGGCCATCTCGTAGAGGAGAACGCCGATCGAGTAGATGTCGCTGACGTCCCGGGCACGCTTCCCCTCGAGCGCCACCTCCGGGGCCATGTACGCCTCCGTGCCGTGGCGCTTGGTCCAAACCCACACATCCTCGAGCCGGCGGCTCGACCCGAAGTCGGTGATCTTCGCTGCCCCGGACGCCTTGTCGACGAGGATGTTCTGCGGCTTCAGGTCGTTGTGCGAGATGTTCGCGGCGTGGACGGCAGCAAGACCGTCAAGGATCTGCATCGTCCACTCCAGTATCTGTTCGAAGGTGAGCGGCGCCCGCGTGCTGACGCTGTCGAGGACCTTCGCCAGGTCGTAGCCATCGACGAACTCCATCTCGATCACGAAGAGCTCGCTGATGTTGTGGAAGCCGTGGACGCGAACGATGTTCGGGTGACGGATTTCCCTGATGATGTCTGACTCCTTGCGAAGCACCTCCTCACCCTTCTCCTGATCTTTCGGAATCTTGATCGCGACCGTGGCACCATCCTTCAGTCTCCGCGCCTGCCACACCTCGCCGAAGCTCCCTTTGCCGAGCTCGGCTAGCAAGCGAAACCGATCGCCCAGCTCCTCGCTGGGTTCGCCGCGGAACACGATCAGCGCCACGACTACGCCCTCCCCAAGGCGAGCCGCTCATTGCGCTCGTCGCGCAGGAACTCGCCGAACACGAGACGTCCAGAATCGGGAGCGGGGCGCATCACACACTTGATGATCATCAACGGTGTCCGTGCCGGATCCACGTCACTGCCACGACGCCTGAACCCTTCGCGGTAAGTTGCAATGATGGCGTCCATGCTGCGTGGAGCCGAGCCGCTGCGCACCCAGTAGATCAGGACACACAGCTTCAAGTTCGGGGACACGGTCGACGCGATCGCGAGGTTCTCGACCTTGCCCCGCAGCTTCCCCTCGTCACCGCGCTCGAACCTCTCGAATTCGAACGCGAGCGAGGCTTCGCCCGAGTGCTTCTCGAACCACACGGAGTCCGCGCGCACGTCCCCGAGGCCGTTGTCGCGGGCCCACCAGATCGGGCACTCCGCCACGGCGGAGTAGCCCTGCGACTGCCCTGCGGTGGCCAGGACCGTGAGGAAGTGCGAGTGCACCGTGAGCCCGATGTCCGGGATCCCCGACAGCAGCATCGGGAAGTGCTCGACCAGCAGTTCGCGGTTGGTGAGCCCGTCGAACACCAGGTCCGCCGGTGATGTGGAGCGGTCATCCATCATCCTCCCGACCTCCCCCAGCGCTCGCACACGCGCGGTGACTCACCGCCGTGGACGAGCGCCTTGGTGCCGACCTTCACGACGAGCGGCGCGATGATCGCCCGTCCGCAGATCAGCGCCTCACCGGTCGACAGCGTCGGGAGCTCCGCCAGGTCCGCTGCAGAGAAGTAGTCGGAGGTCTTCTGAATGAACCGCTGGTCGTCCGGGTTCTTGATGCGCATCGCAACGATGGTGTTGCACTGACTCGTCACGTCGGAGTCGAGCTTGCTCGGGCGCTGGCTGACGATGGCGAAGCCCACGCCGAACTTCCGGCCCTCGGCCGCGATGCGCTTGATGATGTTCTTCGAGATCGCAGCCTCGCTGGCGGGCGCGAAGTTATGCCCCTCCTCGTAGACAATGAACACCGGTCGGGTCGGGCGCTGCTTGTCGGCCGCCGCCTTCATCAGCTCACTCGAGATGAGCGCGACGATGACCTGCCGCGCCGTGTTCGAGAGCCCTTGGAGGTCGATGATGCAGAGCCGTCCGGCCTCGGCATTGTCGTCGCCGACCATCTCGTAGACGTCGAACGGATCACCGGCCGCGCGCGAGTAGAAGCTCTGGGCCTCGTTGATCATGCGCCGAAGGCGGATGGCGGCGATGTTGGCGCTCCCCCCGCGGAGTGCGTTGGCCTCACCCTGGCTGCCGGACTCCGTCACCCACTCCTTCAGGCGGTCGAGATCATCGAGGACCGCGAAGAGCTCCTGGATGTCGCGAGGCTCGTCGATGTTCTCCTTCCAGTAGCGGAGCGCGACGTCGAGCACGCGCTGCTGCGGCTCCGTCAGTCCAGGGAGCACACCAGAGAACTCGTCCACGTCGAAGTGGTCGAGCTGAAGAGCAAGGCGCATGTTCTTCCCCGCGTACTTCTCGTCGAAGCTCCGCAGCTGCGGCGTGTAGACCTTGATGCCGCCCCCGCGGTCCTGCAGCTGCTGGAGGGCATCTTGGATCTCCGCGAGCTTCTGCCGGTCCCGAGGATCCTCGACCTTGTCGAGCCGGTCGTTGAAGTTGAGCTTGCCGGTTCGGAAGGCCTTGCCGTACTCGCCGTGCGGGTCGAAGACCACGACCGACGCGTTGAGCTGCGAGACCAGCCGCTCGATGACGCGCCCGACGGTGTAGCTCTTCCCCGAGCCGGTCATCGCAAGCACGGCGAGGTGCTCGGTCACCAAGGTGTTCGCGTCGAGGAAGACCGGGACAATGTTCTCGCCCTTCTCGTAGCCGACGAGGTTGCCCAGATGGATGCTGGTGTCCTCGGAAAATTCGTAGAAGCTCGTGAGGAACGCGTAGTCGACTCCGTAGACCTTCGTCCCCGGCGTCAGAGGCCGTCGGGGTATCCGGATCTCGCCGGTGAACGGATCCTTGTAGCCGACCAGCTCGAGCGTCGCGTACACAGTCTCGCCCGAGAGCCGCGACTGCGGCAGCAGCTCGACTTCACTGATCCCTTCGCCGAGCGCTGGGCTGAACAGGATGTTCGACCGCGACAGCCCCACGATGCGGCCCAGCACGTCGAGCTGCGATTCCGACTCGCGCTCCTGGTGCGCGACCCGCACGAACTCCCCACGCCGCGCCGAGAAGCTCGTACGCAGCGCGATCGTCAGCTTGTCGGGTTCCCCGGTGTTGCCGACCAGCTTGCCAATGTAGTTGTCGTCGTCTCGGAACATGCTCACTCCTCATCCATGGTGTCGACGCCCTCGAGCCAGGCTCGATCAACGGCACGGTCCTTGAGCATGCCCAGGGTCGAACGAAGGTAGTTGGACAGGACCTCGCGTGGCATCATCACGAGCTGTTCGGCGTACCAGAGCGGCAGCGGCTTCATCCGCGGGTTGTCGTTCAGCGTCAGGAAGGCGGTGATGCTAGCCAGCCTGTCGAGGGCCTCGGAGTCCCACTGCCCCGGAGCACCGACGGTCTCGATCTTCCAGATCGGCGTTCTGAGGCCGACCTGGATGTGGAAGCCGATGAGCCCGTGGTTCGCGACCGTCCGAGGCTCGAAGCGCTTCATCTGGCGCCCCAGCGCTTCGTAGTAGTAGGCGGCCGTCCGGTGCCCTGCGCGCAGGGCACCACGGAGGAAGCGGAGAACACCGACTCGCCGCAGCTGCACCCACTCGCTTTGCACGAGGTCCAGCGCTTCGCTGCCGATCACCTCGGGGGAACCCGCCGGTCCCTTCTCACGGAGCGCATTCAAGACGGCGGCGTTGAGGTCGCGGCGCGACTGAAGCGAGACGAGGAACGGACCGTTCAGGTCGTTCGGATAGATCGAAGGCAGGAACCGCTGCCAGAATGCCTCCATCACCTCGATCAGCTCGCGCCACTCCTCCTCGACGTCGGGCTCGGCGAGGCTGAGACTCTGCTCGGCACGCGGGACAAGGAGCGGGATGTCGACGAAGATGACATCCGGTTTCGTATCCGAATCCAGCAGGTCCGTCAGGAGCTGGTAGACGAGGATGTACTCCTTCCATGCAAGTCGCTCGGACGCGTCCAGGAAGTTCATGTCATTGATGTCGACGCGGCTGTCCTGGAAGCCCTCCGTCACCTGGTTGCCAGACACGACGATGTCGTGACGGAGCGCTGCAGCTCCATAGAGAATGCCGCCCAGGGCGGGCATGCTCCGGCTCTTGGAGGAAACTCCGACGGCGTAGACGCGATCGAACCGGCGCGACTCGACGCTGCGGATGATGCCGCCACGCACGAAGAGCGGAGCCTTCGAGTCGATGTACCGCATCTTGTTGGCGATCTTCCCGGCGGTGCCGGGAAGCCGCAGGCTCATTGCCGCGGCGAGTGCGCGAGCCAGCTCGATGCTCTTCATGTCGTCGTCTCCTCTGAGGCAAGCAGGGCCCCGAGCTCACGCAGGTACGCGTGCATCCCGCGCTGCTCGAGAAACCGGACGAGAGCCCCGCGATCGCTCGGTGCCGACGCGCCGGAGGCCGCGAGCCCCTGACGCGTGAGCTCGTCGAGGGCTCGACCGACGTCATTGGCGCTCAGGTCCACCCCAAGGAGCGCTCCGGCTCGAGATCGCAGGAGCTCTGCTGTCTGTGGGCCGCCGGCCGCAAGGAGCAGCACAACGGGGACGAGTACCCCTTCGCCGACTGCCTCGGCCTTCGGCGGGCTCGACGGCTGCCGTGCGATCTCCCTGGCCTCCGCCGTGATCGACGGAGTCCACGACAAGAGGTGCCCAAGCAGGCTCTGGCGATGCGCCTCGTCGGTCAGCGCCGTGTAGGTAAGCAGCTGGAGCGCGGAGAAGAACACCGGACCCGCGTTGTTGGTCGCCTGGTACCGCAGGAGCACGGGCTTGTTCTGGGCTTCCACGGCGAGCACGCCTGCACCGAGCACTGTGTCGAAGAAGTGGTCCGACCGGACCTTCACCTCTCCGCCGAGGACCTCCTCGAGCGCACCGTCGGTGATGCGAGCAGCCGAATCCGCGGCGCGGCGTCGGGCTCCCAGCTGGACCGGCGTCTCGAAGTAGCGGCCGAGGTCCAGATCCGTGAACGGCGGCACGACGATGACGGCGACCCGCGACCGCGCGAGCGCGGACGATAGCTTGCGCATGTCGACGAGGCGCTCGGCATCCAGCAACCCACCGACGACGACGACGGGAGGCCCCGACGGATCAGCCAGGAGCCGTTCCATGGGAACGCTCTCGACCTCTGCCGTCTGCGAGAGGACGCCGATCTCGAACAGGTCAGCCTGTGCTTCGACGATGCGCGCTTTCATCGGAGCTCCAGCTTCGAGCGGATGAGCTTCATCTCCTTGAGCTCGCGAATCGCGTCGGCGTGGTCCGGGTGCTGGTCTTCGTCGTAGGAGCCGGCCTCCAGGTCGCCGGAGATATCGACCCACAGACCGAAGTGGACGTTCTTGCCAGCGCCCTCAAAGAAGCCTGCGCCCTCCTGGGAGACCTCGCTGTTGAACGCCTCGTAGCGCGCCTTCGTGGTCCCGAAGGTCGCAGCCGGCGTCGGCTCCGCCTTGGCCGGCTTCCGGTTCGACTTCAGGACCCGGTTGAGCGCGCGCAGTTCCTTCTGCCGGATCACCTGCCGGAGTTCCGTCTTGAGCTCGTCGAGCTTCTCTGTGACCTGCTGCGGGAGCCCCTGGACCGCTTGCGCGGTCGCGACGACCTCGGTCTCCAGGCTCTTCAAGAGCTCGGTCTCTGCCACTTGATCGATCAGCGATTGCACCTGCTGCTTCAGGCCTCCCTCCACGAGGCCGCGGAACTTCTGGACCTCGAGCTTGAGAGGGTTGAGCGAGGCCTGCACCGGTTGCGGAGCGTCGGCCGTGAAGTCGCCCAGCGACTGCCACGCGGAGGCGGCGGCCTTGTAGTCCTTGACCGCCTTCGCCCACTGCTCATGTAGCTTCTTGAACTGCGCGAAGAAGCTACCGGGCTGCTCCTTGCTGATCAGGTCCTTCAGCGCGTCCATGCGCTTCCACGAGTGTTCGTACTGCGAGTTGACCAGGTACTGGTCGATCATCAGCGTGTACGACGCGACCGGGATCGTCGCCATCCGCGTCTGCGTGCCTGCCGCGGCGGGCCCTTTCACTGCGTTCTCGAGCTCGGACTTGATGGCCTTGAGCGGCAGCGTGACCGGGGCGATGGGGAACGGGTGGCCCTCGGCCTCATCGAGCGTGGCCGCCTCGCCTAGCAGATGGTCGATCTCCTCGATCATCTCGTCCCGAGTCGCCAGGAACGTCTTCTTCAGCCACGCCAGGAAGGTGACGCGCTCCCACAGCGAGAGCGTCGAATACCGGGTCTCGTAGGACGGGATTCGCGCCGGCGAGCAGTCGAAGTGGAGCGTCGTCTCGCCTATCTCAAGCGGGCACACACCGAGGATGCGCTCCTCGATGTCGAGGACCTGAGCGACGACCGTCTTGAGCGATCTCTCGGTCAGGCTGTCGATGTCAGCGGTCAGGTGGTCCGAGCTCACCTGCTGGATCTTCTTTTCCGCCGTCACCAGCTGCTGCTTGGCCGTGGGGTAGTTGTTGTTCAGCAGAATGCTGGCCTGCGTCGGGAACAGGTCGGTGAGCGTCTTGACCGAGTCCTTGCACTCCCCCTCGAGCCAGGTCGACGCCGACTGGCGGCGGCTCTCGAGCATCGTCCGGTCGACGGCCTTGTAGAGGTCGTTCTTCTTACGGACGAGCCCGATGCCGATGAGCACTTCGAGGATCTGCTCGAGCTGCTGCGGTGCCTTCATCTCGCTGTCGGGCACCGCGAAAAAGAAGCTGTTGGCGAGCTTGCTCACCGCCGACTGCGTCTTGAGCTCTTGGAGGAGCGCGAAGAAGCACCGGGGCACCTTCGGAAGCAGGCCGCCGTCGGTCGTCAGCACGCCAAGGAGGTCGCCGTACTTCCACGCCACAGGTGGATCGATGTTCTTCTTCGCCGCCTGCCTGCAGTTTTCGAACTCCACGTTATTCAGGGGTCCGCCGGCCGTGTCGACGGCTGCATCGAGCGAGCAGTCGTTCGCCAACATGTAGCGGTAGCCCTTCGCGAAATCGGCTGTGTTACTGCCGGTCTTGCGGCTCCAGATGGGAGCGAGGAGGTAGCCGGTCTTGCGGAGGCCGTTCGCCCACTCCCGGCTCTTCGCTTGCCACTCGTCGCGGTAGGAACCCTCGAGCCCCTTCGCGACTTTGCTCAGGCGTGCCTCGTGGGCGTTGTAGGCGGAGCCCCGGCCCGAGTACTTGAGAAGGAACTCCTCCTCCTGCGACACGAGGCGCCGCGTCAGTACGCAGCGGCGAAGGGCCGGCGACGCATCGAGCTGCTGCTCGAACGAGGCCACGTCCGCGCCTGCCGGGAACAGGACGAGGATCGGGTGGACCCGCTCGAGGCCGATGTAGGCGCGTAGCTTGTCGAGGGTCTGCTGCGCGTCCAGGCAGTACACGACCGTGCACCGACCATCCGGCGTGACCCGAAGCCCGTCGAGCGACGGCGAGCCGAACGCGGAGGTGAGCGCCTTGTGCGGAACGTCCTTGAGCCCCGAGATGTGCTTGGTGGCCTCATCCTTGAGGTGGTCGTCGAGGAGCTTCGCGAGGCCAAGGCAGATCGCCGTCCCGCGCTTCGCCTTCGTCTGACTGATGCCGCGGACGTACTCGTCGAGCGAAGCCTCGTACTTGCCGTCCCTGAAGAAGCGAACGCTCTCAGCCGCCGAGACCAGGAGCTTGTTGAACTCGCGCCAGAGCCGGAACGACATCCCGATGAACCGGGTCCCGTCGACCCGGTACTCCGGCTTCGAGAAGATGCGGTGGAGCGACTCGGCCGCGAACTCGATGCCCTCTCGCGGGTAGAGCGCCGCCAGCTGCTCGCCCCATTGCTCCAGGTCGGCGTAGACGACGAAGTCACCAGCGGCGCCCGGGGCTCCCCCGACCGCAACGGAGAACGCTCGCAATGCCTCGAGCAGTCCGACGACGGACACCTCGCAGGTCGGGGTGAAGTACGTGTCCGTCTTCCCTTCCTTTGCCTTGAAGCCGAACTCGGGGCGGGTCAGCTCGTTCGCGAGCGCGCGCTCGTCGATGTGAACCTGAAAGAGCTCCGCGAAGGCGTGTCCGCGGCCCGCGACCTCGTGAGCGAGCAGCGCATCGGCCATCTCCTCGGTCAACGCCGCCTTCGCCGCCCCGCCGACCGGAGCCGGCAGCTGGCCGTACACGAGCCGCTCCAGCTCCTGCTTGGGGACCCCGGTTACCTTGCCGAGCAGGGGGAGGACGGCGTCGTCGTTGAAGATATGCTTGGCCCGGGCATCGGTCTTGGCGAAGTCCTTCAGGAGCTCCCACGCGCTCGAGCGGTAGCCGCGCTCCATGTGCCGGGCGTACGTCTCGTGGATGGACGACATGATCACGTTCAGCCAGCCGAAGTTCCGGTTGGCCGAAAGGAACGCGCCCTCGAGCGTCCCCACCGGGTACTCGACGGCGTGCGGGTCGACCAGGCCGCCCTTGATGTGGTCGACGTAGCTCTGCACGTCGGTCAGTTGGTTCGGCTCGATCGTGACCGAGCTCGCTCGGCGCAGGTTCGGACCGATATGGATCTGGTCGCGCATGCCCACGCTGCACAGCAGCAGAAAGTTCACGTCCGGATGCTGGTTTCGCCAGTTCTCGTGCTTGATGACCTCCGAGACCATCAGGAGGTACTCGTCGTCGACCTTGGTCTGCGTGTCCTCGCGAAGGCCCCGTTTCAGGTCACCGGGCGTCTCGACCTCGTCGACGATGATCCAGAGGTGGTTCAGGCCAGCATCACCCAAGACCTTCTTCGCATCGCGAAGCCGGTCTTCGAACGATCGCGTGTCGTCGTCGACGAGCGAGAGCGCCTTCAGGTTCACGCCCTTGGCCTGCATCGCCGCCTTAAGATCCTCGTAGAGGTCCCGCGGCCCGCCAGCGGCAGGGTCGGCGCGCAACGTGTGCCGCAGGGCTTCGACCGCCAGGCGAGCAACCCACGTCGCAGCGTCAAGCGCGTCGTCGCACACGGTGCTGTAGCGGATGTAGAGCGGCAGGATGCCATCCTGCAGCGCCGGCTCGAGCACACGCGGCTTCTTGTCTGGCTGATGGAAGGGCGGGATGACGTACTCGTTCTTGTTGAGTAGCCACCGGTCGACGCGGCCCGTCGCTTCCGCGATGAGCTCGTAGCCAAGCCGTGTCTTGCCCAGACCCCAGTCGCCGAACGCGATGAAGAAGCCGGCGATGTCGTTCGCGGCACCGTCCCAGAAGGATCGGCGGAATTGGTGGAGTGCGTTGAACACCTGGTTCTGGCCCACCATGGAGAAAGAAGGCGGATAGAGTGCGACGCCCTTGGCGGCCCACGGTTTGATGATGGTCATCGGTCTTCTCCCTGCATCTCCCTGGAGGAACCCGTGGGGGTCTGCTCCGCAGTCTCGACGTTCATGGTCTTGTAGAGGGGCGTGAAGTCGATGCGGACGCGACGTGCGCCGGGCTCGCCGAACAGCCCTCGTCCCATGCGGGGCTGTCCTGGGTGGCGGTCGAGCAATCGCAGCTGCTCGTGGTACATCGCCGTCCGGATGTAGCTGTCGAGGACGACGGCTCGATCCTCGTCCGGCACCTGAAGGAGCTCGCCGAAGCGCTCGCCGAGCTGACTCACGATGAGAAAGCCCTCGGCGTCCGCGCAATCGCGAAGCGCCCGGGCGAACGCCTCGTCGTCGGTCAGCCGCGCAGGCGCTGCGTCCTCGAATCCGAGCTCGACGAGGTTCTCCACCGCCAGCGCACCAGCGAGTCCACCGGCGTCCAGGCCCCAGGTCGAGGGACCACCATCGAAGGCTCGGATGTGGAAGAACACGGCCAGGGCCTTCTTGAGCGCGGTCGGGAGGTCGTTCGTCGAGGGTGTTCCACCCTGGACGCCCTCCCACACGACCGCCGCAGTTTCGCCCAGAGCCGAAAGGTCAGCACGCCAACGCGGCCCGAGGGCGAGCTCGGCCTTGTCGCGCAGCAGCGTGTTGAAGCCGTCGCAGTTGCGCTGTGCGATCTCGAGGACATCGCCCTCGGGCGACGTGAGCGACAACGCGCCCGTGGGGATACCGCCCGGCGCCTCGACTGCCAGCTGCCAGCCCGCAAGGCAAAGCCCGATCACCAAGCGCGTGCGAGGCTCACGTCGAAGCAGCTGCTTCGCCAGGGCGCGAGCCCAGTCGACGTCAGCGTCCGCCTCGCGAAACGCCTTCCCCAGCGCGACGCCTTCCGCGGTGGCCAGGAGGCCCTTGTCGACCCGCTCGAAGAGGCTGATCCCGTTGATGCGGTAGCGGGCGCCGCTGCGCTCCATCCCGTACGTGTTGATGACGCCGTCGGTCCCCTTGCCGCGCGGCGCCCCGCCCCTGAACTGCATCGTGGGAGCGATGTCGAAGACCACGCGCTCGAGATCGGCCCGTGAATAGACGCGGCCTGGCTCGGCACGGGCCGCCGCCTCCGGGTACTCCTGGATGCGAGCCGCCTCGCTCCATAGAAACAGCTTGGGGAGCGCGATGCGCACCAACGGCGTGTTCATGCCTGTCCTCCGTGGAAAGTCGCCAGGAACTGCGACAGGCGAACGCGGTAGGGCTTTTCGCCCCGGTTCTGCAGGTGTCCCGGATGAGCCTTGATCTTGGATTGGTAGTCGTCGGTCAGACGCAGCACGTCGCCGTCGCGCTCGAACACATCGAGCAGCTCGAGGTTCTTCAGCATCACGTGGACGGCGCTCTCCCAGAGCGAATCCTGGGTGCTGGCCCCCGCCGGCCAGTAGCCGACCTGCTCGAGCATCGAGCGGACGTGGCGCCACAGAGGGCCCCGCCCGGCGCCGTCGAGCTCGAGATGCGCCACACCCCCATCGACGTGGATCAGCGCCGTCACATCGCCCGCCAGGCCGGCGAACAGGCGGTGAACCTCGAGCTGAAGGAGCGCCGCCGCGACGGGGTGCTGGAAGAGTCGCTCTGCGGCGGCCTCGCGACCGAGCGTGGCGGCAGGCTCCCACTCGCCGTGACGACAGAGCGGTAGGCCGGCGGCGACGTATCTCCGGGCCATCACGTCGGTGCGCTCCATCTCGCCGATCAGCACCTGGCCGTCGTCGGCCACGAGCAGTTCCACGGTGCTGAGGAGCAACGGGCGCTTCCAGCTTCGACGGAGCTGCGTGCTGAGCGGCCCCTCCGACGACCTCGACGCCGCGTCGGCGTTCCAGGACTGCTGCTCCGAAAGGAACTCGGGCTCTCGAATCAGGTCCCCGATCACCTTCGGCGGAAGCTGAGCGAACAGGTCGAGTCGCTCCGAGGCCGCCACGTCGCGCGGCTCGCGGGTGGGCACGCTCAGGTAGGCGTGCGTCTTCTGATCGCCGCCGTGGGGCTGCGTCAGGTGCCAACGTCCGAACCGTGCCCAGACGTACTCCTCGAGCTCCGGAATCGGCTCCGGGGCGTGTCGCCGAAGGTGCTCGCCCATGAAGTGCGCCGCGAGCCGGGTGGTGAACGCGGACGGGCCCGCGTCTCCGTCGATGAGGTGAAGGAAGAACGGGGTGACCACGTGTGCCTCGGGACGACGCGCCAGCAGCGAGTCGAGCCAGTCGATCAGGTGCGCCTCATGCAGCCCGAGGTCTTCCAGATCACCCGGCGTGAGCTCGCCGAGGGTGGCGAGATGCGCGAGCAGCCGGCGATTGCGGTCGAGGGGTGAGACCTGCGTCGCCTTCGTCGACGTCTTGGCCTTCGAGCGCTTCGGTGCGTCAGGCTTGTCGTGGATCGGCGGGGGATCGTCGCCCGGTCGGTAGAGGCGAAGGCGAGCCCAGTCGTCATCGACGCGGAAGAGGAGGTCGTGCTCTGGCGTCACGTTGTAGTGGACGCGACTGCGGAAGTTAGTCGTGTACTTCTCGATGTGGCACTGAACGGTGATCGGTTTGAAGAGCGGGTAGTTCGCTGCGAACCAGCTTGTGATCTCGTCCCGGGAGTGTTCGTCTCCATCGGCGAACGTCTCGGCGACGAAGCGCTCGAGCAGCTCGTTGCAGCTCTCGTCGTAGATCTTGCCGGCCCTGGACCGCTTCATCGCCCACGTGAGGACCTCACGCGCCGGCTCGTGGGTCTCCTCGACAGACAGGAGCGGTCGCAACAGCTCCCACGCGTCAGCGTCGACAGGGAAGTTGGTGCCGTTCGGCTGCCGGAGGATCATCAGGTTGGCCAGCCCTTTCCTGGCCGCGATGGTGGTCTTGAGGAGTGGGTTGCCGAGGAACCGCCTCTCGATCGCGAGCACGACGCGGGGCTTGGTCGTGGCTCCGCTGCTCGGGTCCGCCCAGAATGCTGCATCGTCGCCATCGGACTTCCGATCCGCGACGCCCTCCACGACACGAGCCTGGGCGTAGATGCCCGCGTAATTGCCCGACATCCAGAGCAGGACGATGTCGCCGATGTGGATGCGGTCCTTGTATCGGTTGGTCAGGAACTGCATCCGGTCGAGGTGCTGGAGGGCCTCGAGGATCCGGTAGAGCATGGGATTGGCCTGGAAGATCCAGACCCTTGGTTCCTTCACGTCGGGCACGGCAGCGACCTCGGCCGAGGTGACCTCAGCGATGGCGCCTTCGACGAGCTTGAACATCCCCTTGTCACCTCGAAGGAAACGGGCGTCCTCGGTCATGTCTCGATGCAGCGAAACCCACGGCGTCTTGCGATCGTCACTCACGGCGAACTCGTCCGAATGGAGCTCCGCCAGCGCCGCCCATACCCCGTCCCGGTAGTGGAAGGGCCGCCGCGGCTGGCTGCGCATCCAGTCGAATGCCATGTCGACCTTGCGAGGCCTCATGCGGCACCTCCCTCCGACGCCCGCAGCGCGAGCTCCTCGACGATGCGCTTCTGCAGCTCCTTGCCGGGCCGGAACACGGTGCGCAGGCGCGCCGCCATCAGTGACGACTGGTAGTCGTCGCCGAGCACCAGGAGCTCGTCCTGGCGGCGCAGGATTCGAAGCTCGAGGAGGTTCCGGAGCAGGTTGCCCATGAGCTCGTCGGAGACTCGGCCGTCGACGAGGCCGAAGGGTGCGTAGCCCTGCACGCGAACGAGGTCGCCGAGCAGCTCGGCCACGCGGCCGACCCCGCGGGAGCCCACGAGCACCGAGACGTCGTGCAGGCCGCCAGACGCGGGCACGTAGAGTTCCACGGTCGGCATCGTCGACGCTGGCGAGCGCCAGGCGCAGATGCCCAGGTGGATCACCGCGGCGTAGAACGGGTGCTCCACTACGGCATCACGGAGATGTTCGAGGAGCACTTCGTTGAGCGCGTCCTCGTCGAACGTGCGCTGGCCACGCGCATCGACGATCGGGGCGCCACTCAGCACGCCGAAGCGCTGCATGTTCCACGGCTGCGGAATAAAGGCGCTGCCAAGGCCGAACCCGTCCTCTCGATTGAGCGGCAGCGGGCGCAGCACCGCAGCGCTCTCGACAGCGACGGGCAGCGCCACGCAGGCGGGACCGAAGCGCCGCAGCGCGAACTCGAAGAGCCCCTTGGGACGTGCGGAGTGTCCGAGTGCGTAGCTGTCCCAGGCGGCGAACGGCCGCGAGCGCTCGGGGAGGTCGGCCATGCGGGACTCGAGCTCCGCCGACGCGAGATCGACCAGACGCTTGCCGCCCTCCAGCTGCGCGAGGACGACGTTGAGCTCGGCCAGCAGCGGCGCGAGCTCGCCTTTCGTCCACTCCTCGAGCTCCACGGTCATGCCCCCGCGGCCGGCATCGACCAGCCCCTCGACGAGGATGCTGAGCAGGTAGGCGCGGTACTCGGGGACCGCGAAGCACAGACGACGCCCGACCTGTTGCGCGTCGCACTCGAGGAGGTGCACGAAGGGTGGCGTCAGGTGCCAGGCCACCGGACGATCGTGCTCGTCGTCAACCGCCTTGAGGGCGCCTGCGTTCTCGAACACCGAGACCCACGGCCCAGCGCCGAGGTGCTCGGCCTCGTAGGCCGACACCTCGCCCCAGTGGGCAAGATACTCGAAGAGCGGGACCGCGTCGCTCGGGCGGGCGGGGAGACTCATGCCGCAGCCTCCATGACGAGTTGACAGGCCGCTCGCGCGCTGTCGGCCGCGGCCCACCGGCGGAAGTTCGTCGCCGCCTTACGGGAGCGCAGGACGGTCCACTGCTCCGGCTTCTTCGGATCCTTCCCGATGCTCCAGTCCCAGCCCGACCATCCGTTGGCGGCGTACTGCTCACCGTAGGGAGCCAGCCTCCAGTCAGGCAGCCGGAGCGCCTCGAGATCGCCGATCATCTCGGACGGCGTCTGGTATCGGGCGGCGGGGTCGGGCGCGACCGCCTTGTTGATGATGCGCGCCAGGCTTTTGGGCACGTATGGCTGCATCCGCCCGAAGGAGATCACGCCTTTGCCGGACCCGGCCCGGGCCAGCGCACGGTCGACCACCTTCTGCCTGTAGAAATCGTCGACGCAGCCGCCCGATGCCGCTGCCAACTCGCGAAGCTCCTTCCTCGCCTCGCGGTCCAGGTAGGCGTCGTCGTTGTACGGCAGAGCGCCATGCACCATCTCGAAGAGCACCAGGCCCACCTGGTAGAGGTCCGACCGCACGTCGTAGCGGTTCGGCGTCGCCCATCCCTCGGCCGGCACGTAGAGCGCGCTGTGGCGCGAGGCGGTCACACTCGCACTCGCATGAGCGAGTCGTGCGACCGAGCCGAAGTCGGTGATCTTCGGCCAGATGCGCCCGTGACGCTGCGAGATCAGCACGTTCGCGGGCTTGATGTCCCGGTGAACGAGGAGTGCCTGGTGAAGTTGCGCGAGCCCGTGGAGGAGTCCAATCGCCGCGCGGACGGCCTCCATCATCGGGAGCGGGCCACCGCTCAGGCGCGAGAGGATGCTGCCGCCGCCGACATACTCCATGGCGACGAGGACGAAGTCGTCGCCGAGGCGCTGCGCGTCGTGGACCCGCACGAGGTTGCTCTCGTTGCCCTCGGTCCTGGTCGCCTCCACGAGCAGGCGCGGCTCCGCGAAGAGGTCACCGCTCGGATCGGGGTAGAGGACCTTCAGGAACACCGGCAGGTCGAGGGGTACGTGATGCGCACGAAAAGCGTACGCGTTCGCGCCCTCGGTGTTCTCCGCCTCGAGCCTGTACTTCCCGGTCGCAGCGATGAGCTGCTGGACGTCCTGAAGGGTCGTGCTCATTCGTCGAGCCCCCACCACGCGACGAGCACCGCGTCTCGCCAGGTCTTCGGCTTGAAGTCCGCGCCGCCGTTCAAAACGTTCTCGGGAGAGGCAGACGCGATAGACGCGAAGCGCTTCTCCTGCGCGCGGAGAGATTGCGGCGCGACAAGGTCGACGGTCAGCTCGAGCTCAGCGCCCACCAGCTGGACGATCCCCTCTGCCTTGACGCGCGAGGCCGACGGCCCTCGAAACTGCGAGGAGCCGGCCTGCAGGACGCAGATTCGCTCTACTCCCTGCTCCGCCAGAAAGGTCGAGAGCAGCCTTCGAAGGCTCACCAGCGCGTGCCCCTCACACGCGTCGGCGGGCAGCTTCTGCGACGTAGACGGGAGCGGCAGAACGCGGGGTTGAGCGCGGCTGCCATCGAGGAGAGCCCACTTGAAATCGGTCGAGCTAGGAGCGATGCCGAGAACCTTCATGCGCCGTCCTCCGCCAGCTCCGGGACGTCATTCGCCGTCGGCGCCTTGAGCGTTCCGGCGAGGATCGCCTGCACGTCGAGGGTGCCCTCGATTAGCGCTTCGACGTCGGCCTTGGCCTGGTTGACCAGATCGGCCGCGGTCTGCAACAAGGTCGTGCGCCTGAGTTCCCGCGCTCCCAGGCTCTTGCGGGTCCCCGGCGTCGCCCCGGGGATCCAGATCTGCGGCAACACAGATTCCTCGATGGCCGGATACGCCGAACCGGTGTTGCACCGCATCAGTTGAGCCGTGGAGGCCGGGTGCCGGAGCACCGCCAACAGGAAGAATGCGTCCGTCTTGCTGACGGGCCGCACAACTGCGAAGCCGGTCGTAGCGACCGCGCCATCGAGCGAGTCCGGCACGAGTCCTACCGCACCCCGGTTCGGCCTCACGGTCGAGGCGAGCACGTCGAAGCCTCGAACGAGCTTGCGCGCGCGGCTCGGTGCGTTCTCGACCGGTACTTCGGAGTGGGACACGTGGCCCGTCGAGGAGTCAACGTTGGAGATCTCGATGTAGCGGAACGTGCTCTGGCCATGGGCTCCCGGTGACCACCGGTCCGAGGATAGACTCGCGACCTTGCCGAGTTCAACGAAAGCAGGATTCCGGTGCAGCCATTCCGTGAGCGAGATGAAGTGGCGCTGGTGGTACCAAGCATCCAGCCGCGAGCCGTCGATATCCGCGGTCACGACCATCGTAGTGAGCGACGACAGCGCGTCATGAGGACAGCCCTCATAGAGCGTCGCTAGTTCCGTGACAAGTTGCTCACGCTCCCGAGAGGCGACAGCGCGACAGCGCTCCGCCAACTCGACCTTCGCGCCGATGTAGTCCTGGATGCGACGGTCGGGGAGCGGCACCTCGACTTCTCTGAGGTCCTCGAGGTGGAGATGGCGGATGACAGCGCCCTTGCTGTTGCGTCGGATCTGGAGCTGCCCCAAGCGCGAATTGAGGTAAGCCGAGAGGTACGCCGGGCTGACCCCGCTCGGGCGAATGATTGCGGCGCTCTCGAATACGGCGAACCGATCGTACGCTCCCTTTGCCAGGCCAGCAGAACCGATGGATCCGCTCTTCGCCACGAGCACGTCGTCGGGTCGAGGCACACAGTTCCATCGTTCAAGCTGATCGAATTCCGCGGCGCTGACGTACTTGTGACCGCTACCCGCGTCGACGAACCCGTTCCGAATGTTCTTGGCGCTAAGAAACGGGACGCCCGAATCGACGTAGCTCGGCGTCTTGTGCGTCCCGTCCGTAACAAGCGAGGAAATCTCGACCACCTGCCGCACCTTCAGCCCACGCGCCTCAGCGCGGTGCTCGAATTCCAGGTACTCGGGTCGGTAGAAGTCCGCGTCGAGACGATGTCGCAGGTCCTTTGCAGTGACCCAAGAGGCGATGTCGCTCACGCGGAACCTCGCTTGAGATAACCCGACGTAATCTCGACCAGGTCGTTGCCAAGCGGGTCAGGAACCTCGGCCTTGCCCTTTTTCAGGTACCCGACGTGCTCAGCGACAGCCATGAAGACCGGCCCCTGCTTCTCGGCCGGATGCCGCTTCTTCTGCAGGTAGAGGAAGCTGGTCTTGGCGCCCGTGCCCGCGATGGAGAAGGTCTCGGTGGGCAGGCTCACGACGGCGCGCACAATCGCCTTTCCGCCGAGAAACTCACCCGTCTCCTCGTCCTTCGTCCCCATGAAGTACTCGCGGATGTAGGCGTCCCCCGAATTGGAGAGGATGCCGTCAGGCAAGACAATCAGGAGCCGCCCGCCGGGCTTCAGGAGCTGCAGGTTGCGGTCGATGAACAGCGAGGCTGGGTCGGTCTTTTTGAGCTCCTTTCGCTTCGCCCGGTTCCCGGGAGTCCACGACCAGCCGAGCTCGAGGCCGCGCTCCTCGTCGCGCATGCGCGCCATCCCGCGGGGATCATCGTATTTGCCAGAGCCGAACGGCGGGTTGGTCAGGATGACGTCGAACTTCCCGGTGAGCCGATCGAGATGCGGGTCGACCAGAGAGTCGTCGACCTTCAGCAGCTGGCTGTGGTCCTCGCCGTACAGCAGCATGTTGATGCGAGCCTTCTGGATCGATCCCGCGGCCTGGTCAGCGCCGAAGAAGCAATGCCGCTTCATCTGCGAGAGCCAGCGCAGCTTGTCGTCGTCGGAATGACCGACGTGCCGGTCGTCGAGCACGCGCCGCTTCACCTCGCGCAGCGCGCCGATGGGAAAACGCCCGGTACCGCAACAGATATCGCCGACGAGGAAGGCGGGGAGCGCGGCTTCCTCGTCGGTTTGGGGGTTCCATCGCTCGCGCTGCCCATCGTCGCCTCGTCGGGCCCAGAGGTCTGCGTCGGGGACGTCGTGGAAGACCATGCGTGCCATGCATTCCACGACCTGGCTGGGCGTCAGGTAGGTCGCGAGCCCTTCGTCGCTCGCGTACTTGCCGCGAAGGAACACGTCGAAGGCCCAGCCGAGCAGGTCCTCGTGGATCAGGTGCGCCCGCATCTCGCGGGCCTTCTCGCCGCTGCCGAGGAGCTCGCGGTCCGGCACCGAGAGCCGGATGGGCTTGCCCTCGCGGTCGCGCAGCTCGAGGGCCTCGATAGCGAGCGCGAGGACGTCAGGATTCTCGAGACGCAGCGGTTCATCATACGAGAAGATCGTGTGCACTTCGCCGGTGATGTCGGTCGCCTTGTACTGCGGCAGGTTGTTGATCTCGCGGAAAGCGTCCTTGAGCTGGATGACGGCATCCTTCTTGTGCTCCCGCACGTGGTCGGCCGAGTAGATGTCAGCGAACCGCTTGCCCTTCGCGGCGCCGCTCGTGAGCACGTAACCGGGCGCCTTCTCGAGGTGGACCTTGAGGAAGAGCAGCTTGCCGAGCTCGTCGATAGCGGCATTGGTGGGCTTGACGCCGCCGCGCGAGTAGATGACCTCGTGCAGCTGATCAAACTTGCGCTGGATTGCCCGGAAGTCGCCACGGTGGTACTCGGCCGAGACCTCCTGCACGAGCCGGGTGCGGGACTCGGAGATCGGCCGGGCGACGGTCTTCCACTCGTCCCGGGCCGGCAGCGCCGAGACCTGCGCGTCCTTCTCGACGTCGAAGATGAAGTCGTTCTCGTCGTCCCATACCCAGACGAAGCGAAACGGCTTACCGGCGGCGGCGCCGAGGCCGGCCTTGAACTTCGCGTCGTCCTGCACGGCAGGCCGCGAGGCATCGCCGGGCTCGCCGCTGGCGAAGAGGATGACGGGTTCGTCCTCGTCGAGCGCGACGAGCTCGGCGGTCGCCGACATGGATCCGTCGCCGAGCGGATCGAAGAGCGCGAAGTCGTCCTTGATCTGCTGGTAGCCGAGCTGCGCGAGCTTCTCCCGCGCCCCATCGCGGAGCGCGTCTGTGGTGTTCTTCCTCTTGGCCATGGGTCCTCTCGCTACCGTCGCCGGTTGAAAATGTTGGTGCCCGCCACGACGAACTGCTCGGTAAGAAACTCACGTACCTGGTGCTCTGGCAAGCTGGTTTCGTTCGCTACCGCCCGCACCGTACTTGCCAGCGGAGCACCAGGGCGGCCGTCGAAGAACCTCTCGACGGCCTTTCGCACGCGGCTGTCGTCGGTGATCGCCGTTCCCCGCGCAGCCCACATTTCGTTACCTGTCCGTTCGAGCGTCGGATCGAGTCTCATCAGCAAGAGGGCCCGCTCGGCACCTCCCACCTCCGTGAGCTCGGGGACGGCCTCCGCAACGCGCTCGGGCGTCGCGGGACCGCGGCCGATCAGGAAGTCGCGGATCTTCGAGGTGATTGGGCCGGTCATGCTTCCTCCTTGAGCGGGAGGCGCAGCTGGGCGTCGGTCGCCTCGCCCCGCGAAGTATTTTCCGAACGCCGGATGCCCTTGACCGGCGTGAGCTGCGGGGCTGGCCAGATCGCGGCGATGCCGTTGATGGCCAGCAGGTCCGGCGGCTCCAACCACGCCGAGTGACCAACGAGCTTGCGCTCCTTCGAGTTCGCGGCCTCGCCGATGATACGGCCAAGGTCCGCGCAGAAGTCGCGGGCGCGTCGCGTGACCGTGCCCTTGCTGTAACGGAAGCTCCAACGCCGCAGGACGCTAGCGACGACGTCCGGGGTCGGCACGTCCTCGCCAGCCACGCGCCTGACCTCCTCAAAGATCGCGCGGCCACGAACCCCTTCGAGGATCACCCGAGGCTCGAAGCGAGAGCTGACGTAGCGGCGACCGAGACTGGTCGGGCGGATCGCATCCTCCTTGAATGGCCGGGCCCGGCGCGCGGCCGCCAGGTAGTAGTGGACGTTGCGGAGGTTCTTGAATGCGATCTTGTGCTGGAGCCACATCGGGTCGTCCTCGCCGAGCACGACCATCTCGACTATGCGGTTCAGCGGGGCCAGTTGCGTGGCTTGTCGTACGACCCGATCGAGTGACGACATGTTGTCCCTCGGTACGACGGCAAAGCGGGGCGCCGACCCGAGTGCCCGCGTGAGCACATCACGCCGCACAAGGCGACTCCAGCTCCCAGGAGAGCTCATGCTCGTCGCCGCGGCGTTCACAGCGTCGCCTTCCGAAGGTAGTCGTCGGCAGCTTCGATGAGCGCGGTCCGCGCCAGCAATGCCTCGCGGCGACGCTGCATCGCTCGGGTGAGCCGGGTCTCGAAGTCCTCTCGCCAGACTTGACCCAGCACCGGGACGAGCAACTCGTCGAGGTCGCGCTTGTTGACAAATCGCTGCACGGACCCGGAGGAGAGCAGCCGGAGCTGCGTGCGGACGAGGGGATGGGAAAGCGCGACGGCGAAGACGCGGGCCGTCTCGTGGAAGCGAAGGGCGGTGAAGGTGGCGCTCCCGAGGAGCGGCCGCTCCTCGGGTCCGAGCTCTTCGTCGAGGTAAGCGACCTGGTCGCCCGAGCCTGTCGTGCACAGCAGGACATCACCCACCTCGAGCCGCTGCCGCATGCGCGAGGACAGGTCGGACAGGGGCCGAACCTCGCCGCCCTCGACAAGGAAGGTGCTCTCGTTCACGTCGTTGGCCTGAACGGCGAAGACCTCCTCGTCATCGGCGAGGCCACGAAGGCTCGTGCCGGCGGGCTTCGCAAGCTGGAGCAACGGCCGCATGGCCGACGATGCTGCCGAAGAATGGCGGAACACGCGCCCGCGGTTGAACGGGACGTCCCACCGGTCTGCCAGCTGCGATCGGAGAACCTCGATGGCGCTGCTGGGGGGCTTGACCCCGGAGACACGGTGGTAGATCTCGGTGTAGATCGCCGTCACCACCGCGTTGAACTCGGCGCGGGCGCTCCCTGTCAGGTTGACGGCCCGCTGGTACTGCAGCCCGAGCGACTCCTGCAGGCTGCGCGGGGGCAGCGGGATCGGGAGGCGCGCGATGTCCGAGAGGCGAAGGCGCGGCAGCGCCGACGAGCCACCGCGGTACGCGAGGTCACGCAGGATCCGGTTCAGCGTCGGCGTGCAGAACACGGCGGCCAGGTACTCGGGCAAGACCGCCGGCCGGGGCCGGATGATGGTCAGCTCCGACGACACGGCGAGCTCTGCAGGCATCCCCGACTGGACCGCGGCCGCACGAAACGGCTGGGCTGCCCGCGTGAACAGGACGTCGTTCTCCTGGACGTTGATCCACTTGGCGGCGGTGCCGTCGACGTGGGCCATGCCGCCCAAGTCCAGCTCGCAGGGCCGCACGTTGTTCAAGCGAAGCATCGGGATCCCCGATGCGACCGAAGGCAGGCGAGCCCCGTCGTGGATGGACTCGACGATATCCTCGAGGCTAACGTGTCGACTGCCCTCCGAGCTCATCGTCGACCGCACCAACTCGCGCCCGAGGTAGAAGGCCGGGTCGAGGCGAACGTGCCGCTTGCCGAGGTCGGCGCGGGAGAGCGTGGCTACACGCATGCGGCTACCTCCCGTTCGAGGAAGTCGTCGAGCTTCGACCGTGCCGCGCCGATGTCGCCACGCAGGTCGTGCGCCTCCACGTCGACCATGAGGATCGGGTAGTCGTCGGCCGGCGCCGGCTTGCGGAGTATCACGACGGAGCACTTCACCCCCGTGCCGCGGAAGCAGGTTCCGGCAGGCAGGCTGACGACCGCCAGTAGACGTGCGTGTTCGAGCAGCCACTCACGGAAGCCCGCATGCCCGGCGCTCGAGAGCAGCCCTTCGGGCAAGACGGTGACGAGGAGAGCGCCATCGGCCATCGCCGCGAGCGCGTGCTCGACGAACAGCAGCTCTACAGGCACGCGGCTGCGCACCTTGCCCCCGCGCTTCGACAGCTCAAACCTGGCCGGCTGGGCTCCGCTCAGTTGGAGGCCGATCGGCGGGACGACGATCACGCCGTCGTAAGACCCATCGAGGTTCGACTGCAGGAAGTCAGCGAACACACGCTCGACGCTCGGAAGCAGGCGCTCCAGCAGCGGCTCGAGCAGGCGAAGCTCGGCCGGAAGAAAGATCGTGCCCTCCGCGCCGAGGAGTGCGGCGATCTCCGCCCCCGCTCCGCCTGAGACCAGGAGACGACGAGCGCCGAGCTGATGTCCGCGCACCAAGGGCGCCACGCTCTCGGTCAGCCCGGAGAACTGGCCCTTATCGGGAAGCAGTGAGGACACCGCGACGACGAGACGGACCAACTCATCGGGCGCGTTCGGGCGGAGTCGAAAGCCGGCCAGGAGCGCAGCCGCCGTGCGGAGCGGTTCTACTGCGACCGACTCGTCACCACCGAGACGCGACACGGGCACGCCGCTCGTGGGGCGGACGAGGTCCGGCCCAAACACCTCATCGCCATCCAGCCGAGCGACCATCTGGGCGACGCCCAGCTTCGTCGCATCACCGTGACCGGCGGCCGCGTGAATCAACTGCCCCCAGGCGCCGAGGATTCCTGCCGACGGAAAGTGGCTGCGGTCGGCGACGGGCAGTGCCCGCACGGGGACGAGCCCCTCCTGCTCGCGAGCGTAGAACGATGGATAGCTGCCGCCGTCGACGATCACGAATGCGTAGCCCTCGCCCGCGAGGAGCTCGAGGTAGCGGTCGGACACATCACCGCGCTTGGGGCGAAGCAGCACACCGCGCTCGCCGCCGAGCATGAACTCCCCAGCGAGGGCCAGCCGTCCGATGACCGGCTGCGTAGCGTCGGTTACGTCGATCCCGAGGCTGCTGAGGTAGGTTCTCGCGTCCAAGACAATCTCTCCATCACGCGCTCACGCGCCCATTGAGTCTCAAAGAGTAGCCAGGACGAGAAGTGCAGTCAAGTGCCATCACGCGCTCACGTTCCCAATAAATCCAGAGCGCCCCCCGCCTCGCCGCAGCGGGGGGGCGCATCAATAGTTCCAGTCCGCGGCTGCGCACGTCCGGCACCCGGACACTCGGACCAGCCATCAGTGAGTCCCTGAACTCGTCGCGCTGGCGAGGCGCGCCCACGCCGCCGACGATCTCCACCACGCGGTGCGGGCGGCCCGGTCGAGGCCGCGCACACGGCGGCGTTTCGCGTACTCTGCGCGCTGGACGACTCCGCCCGCGGCCACGGCTGGCTCGACAGCCTGATCACCACGACAGCCCCGTGATCCGCTGACTACGGATGATCGCTGCACGAGCCCTGTTCCCCACCACATGGATCATGATCGACGATCAAGGTCTCGACGCGCCACCGCCAACCACGCACGAGCTCGTTAGAGGCGTCATCGAAGCGGTGGACGCGAACTCCGGGCGACCAGAAGGGCCTTGTGCGCACTGGGCCCCCATAGGGCCCGGCAGCATGATTTTTCAGCAGCCGCCCCACTGGAACTGTTAATTCTGGTGAATCTGACCTACACCGCAAGGCGCCTGACACCCCATCAGAACGAGCGTCACGAGCGTCATTTCGGCGTCAAGATATCGCCCGTAACGCCCACACCGCACATAATACGCACAGACAAAACCGCAGGTCAGGAGCGCTTGGCCGCAGGTTCAAGAATCGCCACGCACTCCACGTGATGCGTCATCGGAAACAGATCGAACGCCCGGAGCGTCCGCACCCGATACCCCCCGTCCCCGAAGTACCCCAGGTCCCGGGCCAACGCGGCCGGATCGCACGCCACGTACGCGATCCGCCGGGCGCCCAGCGACACCAGGTGCTCGACCGTCTTGCGGCCCGCGCCCGCTCGGGGCGGGTCCAGGACGATCAGGTCGGCCTCGGTGATCCCGGTGCGCGGCAGGACCGCCTCCACCTTGCCCTGCTCGATGCGGACGCGGTCGAAGCCGGCCAGGTTGTGGCGCGCGTCCTCCACCGCCCGCTTGCCCGACTCGATGCCGAGGACCGCGCCCTGGTCGCCGACCCGATCGGCCAGCGCGCCCGCGAACAGGCCGACTCCGCAGTAGAGGTCGAGGGCCATGTCGCCCTTGCGCGGCAGCAGGCCCTGCATGACCGCCGTCACCAGGGTGTCCGCCGCCTTCGGGTGGACCTGCCAGAAACCGCCGCTGCCGACCCGGTAGGTACGGCCGTCCGCGCGCTCCCGGACGAAGGGGCGGCCGTGGACGCGATGCACCCCGCCGTCCTTCTCCTCCACCCGCATCACCGACACCGGCCGGTCCAGTTCGACCAGCGGCAGCCGCGCGCCCTCCCGGGGCGTCAGGATCACCTGCCGGTCCTGGGAGCCCGTCGCCGTGATCGCCTCGACCGACTCCATGCCGGTCCAGTCCCGCTTCTCGATGCCCAGCTCGCTGACGCCCTCGGCGGCGATCATGCAGTGGTCGACCGGCTCCACCTCGTGCGAACGGTGCCGGCGCAACCCCGCCCGCCCCGTCTCCGCGTCCACCGCGTACTGCACCCGCGTCCGCCACTGCGGCACCTGCCCGGCCGGCAGCTTGTCGCCCTCGGCCGGCATCACGGTGCCGTCCCAGCCGGCCTCCTCCGGCGTCAGCCCGGCCAGTCGCCGCAACTGCTCCGTGAGCACCTCGCCCTTCAGCCGCCGCTGCGCACCGGGCTTCGCGTGCTGCCAGTCGCAGCCCCCGCACCGGCCCGGACCCGCGTACGGACAGGGCGCCTCGATCCGGTCCTTCGACGCCGTCAGCACCTCGACCGCGTCGGCCCGCAGAAAGCGCGCCCCCTCCTCGCCGTCCGTCACCCGCGCGACCACCCGCTCCCCGGGCAGCGTGTGCCGGACGAACAGCACCTGGCCCTCGGACGTACGGGCGATGCAGTGCCCCCCATGTGCGACGGGCCCCACCTCGACCTCGTACTCCTCCCCGACCAGCGAGTTCTTCGGTTCTGCCTGCATGGCGGGGTGACTCCAGTACGTCAAAGGGGAAGGGGCCGGACAACAGCCCACCAGTCTACGTCCCCCGGGGCTCCCTCAGCCCCGACCGGAATCCCGACCGGCTGCGTCCCCACCGGACTCCCCACCGGACTCCCGACCGGCTGCGTCCCCACCGGACTCCCGACCGACCCCCCGACCGGACTTCCGAGCGACCTCCCGACCGGCCTCCCTCTCGCTCTCCGTCGTCCCGCCGGTGCCCCCGGCCCCTCGCCCCGCCCCCGCAGGCCCCCTGCGCACCGCCCCGGGCGCCGCCCACTCCTGCCGCTTGCGGGCCCGCTGCCGGGCCACCTCCGACGACTGGAGCTGGTACGGCACCGACGTCACCATCACGCCCGGCGTGAACAGCAGCCGCCCCTTCAGCCGCAGCGCGCTCTGGTTGTGCAGCAGATGCTCGTACCAGTGCCCGACCACATACTCGGGGATGATCACGGACACGGCGTCCCGCGGCGACTCCCGCCGCAGGCCCTTGACGTACTCGATCACCGGCCGGGTGATCTCCCGGTACGGCGAGTCGAGGATCTTCAGCGGTACGTCGATCCCGCGCCGCTCCCACTCCTCCCGCAGCACCTTGGTCTCGGCCGGGTCCACATTGACGCTGAGCGCCTCCAGAGTGTCCGAGCGCATCAGCTTGGCGTAGGCCAGCGCGCGGAGCGTCGGACGGTGGATCTTCGAGATCAGCACGACCGAGTGCACCCGCGACGGCCGCACCGTGTCGTCGCTCGGCCCGTCCGAGGCCGCCAGTTCCTCGGAGACCCGGTCGTAGTGGCGCCGGATCGCGCTCATGGTGACGTAGAAGATCACCATGCCGAGCAGGGCCACCCACGCGCCGTGGGTGAACTTGGTGACCAGGACGATGACCAGGACCATGCCGGTGAAGAAGGCGCCGAACGCGTTGATCGCCCGCGAGCGGACCATGTGGCGGCGCTTGGCGGGGTCCTTCTCGACCGCCAGATGGCGGTTCCAGTGCCGGACCATGCCGGTCTGGCTGAGGGTGAAGGAGACGAAGACACCGACGATGTAGAGCTGGATCAGGCGGGTGGAGTCCGCGCCGTAGATCCAGACCAGCAGCCCCGCCGCGCCCGCGAGCACCACGATGCCGTTGGAGAACGCGAGCCGGTCGCCGCGGGTGTGCAGCTGACGCGGCAGATAGCGGTCCTGGGCGAGGATCGACCCGAGCACCGGGAAGCCGTTGTACGCGGTGTTCGCCGCCAGGAACAGCACCAGCGCCGTCGCCGCCGCCAGCACCAGGAACAGGAAGCTGCCCTTGCCGAAGACCGCCTCGGCGACCTGCGAGATCACCGGGTTCTGGACATAGTCCGCGCCGACCGGGACACCGCCCAGCAGCAGATCGTGCGCCGGGTTCTCGGCCATCCGCACCTTGCTGGCCATCGCCAGGCCGATGATCCCGCAGAACATGGTCACGGCCAGCAGCCCCATCAGGGCCAGCGTCGACGCCGCGTTGCGCGACTTCGGCTTGCGGAACGCCGGTACGCCGTTGGAGATCGCCTCGACACCGGTGAGCGCGGCACAGCCCGAGGAGAAGGCCCGTAGCAGCAGGAAGACCAGCGCGAAACCGGCCAGCCCCTGGTGCTCCGCCTTGATCTCGAAGTCCGCGGTGGGTGCCCGCATGGTGTCGTCCAGCACCAGCCCCCGGTACGCCCCCCACGCGATCATGATGAAGACGCCCGCGACGAAGACGTACGTCGGGATCGCGAACAGCGACCCGGACTCCCTGACCCCGCGCAGATTCATCACCGTCAGCAGCACGATCACACCGATCGCGCAGGCCACCTTGTTCTCGACCACGAACGGGATCGCCGAGCCGAGGTTCTCGATGCCGGAGGAGATGGAGACGGCCACCGTCAGCACATAGTCCACGAGCAGGGCGCTGGCGACCGTCAGGCCCGCCTTGGGGCCGAGGTTGGTGTTGGCCACCTCGTAGTCGCCGCCACCGCTGGGGTAGGCGTGCACGTTCTGCCGGTAGGAGGCGACCACCGTGAACATCAGCACCACGACCGCGAGCGCGATCCAGGGGCTGAAGTGGTACGCCGACACACCCGCGATGGACAGGACCAGCAGCACCTCGCCCGGCGCGTACGCCACGGAGGACAGCGGGTCGGACGCGAAGACGGGGAGGGCGATGCGCTTCGGAAGGAGCGTCTCGCCGAGCCGGTCACTGCGCAGTGCGCGCCCGATGAGAATCCGTTTGGGCACGTCGGTCAGTTTGGACACGACTGAGGATCGTACGGCTTCGAACGCCCACTCGCCCCCCGCCGGAACGAGATCCGCCCCACACGGACGCCGATACCGGGCAGGCGCGCGTCAAGGTTCCGTCAAGACGACCGTCAGGGCGGCACCACTCTGCCCCCCGGGTGAAACACACCCCCCGATCCGCGCCCCGCACCGGTACGACAGCCCGCCTGTACGACGATCCCCTCACATCGGCACAGGTACCGGGCCCGAACCGGCGTCTGAGTCAGTACGACGACCCCGCGTCCGCACGGGCATCGAGTCCGTACCCGCCCCCCTACCCAAGGAGGTCCCATGCCCGCGACCGCAGAGCTGATCGGCGCGACCGCCGCACTCATCGGCCTCGGCATCCTCACCCTGCTCAGCGTGCGCCGGATCAGCCGCCGCTGACCCCGCGGCACCGGCCGCCGCTGACCCCTCGGCACCGGCCGCCGTCGACCCCTCGGCGTCCACCGCCGCCGACCCCTTGGCGCGAACCGCGCACGGGGGTGCCGTCCGCCGACCGTGCGTGTGTAGCTTGGGCGACGGTCTGAGACCCTGAACAAGCCAAAGTCAACACCCCCTGATCTCGGAAGGACGGTCGTGCACATCGTCATCATGGGCTGCGGCAGAGTGGGGTCCGCTCTCGCCCAGACCCTGGAGCAACAGGGGCACACGGTCGCCGTCATCGACCAGGACCCCACCGCCTTCCGACGCCTCGGTTCCTCCTTCGGTGGCCGCCGGGTCACCGGCGTCGGCTTCGACCAGGACACCCTGCGCGAGGCCGGTATCGAGGAGGCGGGCGCCTTCGCCGCCGTGTCCAGCGGCGACAACTCCAACATCATCGCCGCCCGGGTGGCCCGCGAGATGTTCGGCGTCGAGAACGTCGCCGCCCGGATCTACGACCCCCGCCGCGCCGAGGTCTACCAGCGCCTCGGCATCCCCACCGTGGCCACCGTCCGCTGGACCGCGGACCAGATGCTGCGCCGGCTGCTGCCGTCCGGCTCCGAACCGCTGTGGCGGGATGCCACCGGTGGGGTCCAGCTCGCCGAGGTGCACGCCGCCCACTCGTGGGTCGGTCACCGGATCAGCAGGCTCCAGGAGGAGACGGGCGTCCGCGTGGCGTTCCTGACCCGTCTCGGCGAGGCGATCCTGCCCAGCTCGCAGACGGTCCTCCAGGAGGGCGACCTGGTACACGTCATGATGCGCACCGACGAGATCGAGAAGGTCGAGGCGGCGTTCGCCGAGGGCCCGAAGGAGGGCGGTCACTGATGAGGGTCGCCATTGCCGGTGCCGGCGCGGTGGGCCGTTCGATCGCGGCCGAACTGCTGGAGAACGGCCACGAGGTGCTGCTGATCGACAAGGCGCCCACCGCGATCTCGGTCGAGCGGGTGCCGCAGGCGGAGTGGCTGCTCGCCGACGCCTGTGAGATCACGTCCCTGGACGAGGCGGCGCTCCAGCGCTGCAACGTCGTCATCGCCGCCACCGGCGACGACAAGGTCAACCTGGTCGTCTCGCTGCTCGCGAAGACGGAGTACGGCGTCCCGCGCGTCGTCGCCCGGGTGAACAACCCGAAGAACGAGTGGCTCTTCAACGAGGCGTGGGGCGTCGACGTCGCCGTCTCCACCCCGCGGCTGATGTCGGCGCTGGTCGAGGAGGCGGTGAGCGTCGGCGACCTGGTCCGGCTGCTGCGCTTCAGCCACGGCGACGCCAACCTGGTGGAGCTGACGCTCCCCGAGGAGTCGGCCCTGGCCGGCACGCAGGTCGGCGATGTCGACTGGCCGGAGGACACCTCCCTGGTCACCATCATCCGCGGCAACCGGGTGCTCACCCCGACCCGCGAGGACTCCCTGGAGGCGGGCGACGAACTCCTCTTCGTCGCGGCCCAGGCGAGGGAGGAGCAGCTGGAGGATCTGCTGTCGGTACGCCGGGAGCCGGCGGAGTAGGCCCGCCCGCAACGTTCCCTACTGCGACGAGGGGCGCCCCACGACGGCCGTGGGGCGCCCTTCGGCGTTTCTCGACCCGGGGGTGTCTCTCGGCCGACCGGCAACGAGGCTGGCTTGTCCCGACCCGAGCCCCGGGGAGCGTGCTACTCGACGCCCCGCGCCGCGGCCTCCCGCTCCTTCTCCCGCCGCTCCGCCTCTTCCATCTCGGCGAACACATCGATCGGCGCGGGCGCCTTCGCCAGGAACACCCAGGTCAGCCAGACCGCCAGCAGGAACGGCGGGATCTTCAGGGAGACGAGCACCCAGCCGAGCTGCGTCGTGTCGGCCCACCAGTACAGCGGGAACAGGATCGCGCTCTTGCCGAGCAGGATCAGCCCCCATGCCCAGCTCGCCTTGGCGTACGCCGTCTTGCGCCCGGGGTTCCGGGTCCGCCAGGAGAGGTTCTCCTTGAACACCGGGCCCAGCACCAGCCCGATCAGCGGCACTCCGCACAGCGTGGTGATGATGTACGCGAGGCCGAGGCCCAGCGTGTACAGCATGCCCGGCAGGTAGAAGTCCTTGGCGTTGCCCGTCATCATCGCGAAGACGACACCGAAGACCACGCCGAAGACACCGCTGAACGCGTGCTTGACGGTGTCCTTCATGGCCAGCCGGACCACCACGAGCACCAGGGACACGGCGAGCGCGGCGATGGCCGACAGGTGCAGGTCCTTGTTGATCGTGTAGATGGACACGAACAGCAGGCCGGGGACGACCGTCTCGACCATGCCCCGGACTCCGCCGAAGGCTTCGAACAGAGCCGCTTCCGTGACCGTCCGTGAATCCGTCCCGGCCCCTTCCGTCCCGGCCGCTTCCGTCCCGGCCGCCGCTTCCGTCCGGGCCGCTTCGGTGGGGGCCTCTTCGGTATGGGTTTCTTCGGTCGGCTTGTCGAGCGACGTCACCGGCTACTCCCGTCCGAGGGGTCTCAGTTCGTACTTGGGGTTGAACAGCACCCGGCGGCCCCGGCTCATCGAGATCCGGCCCGATGCGATCATCTTGCGGCCCGGCTCTATCCCGACGATGGAGCGCCGGCCCAGCCACACCACGTCCAGCGCGGCGGAGCCGTCGAACAGCTCGGCCTCCAGGGCCGGGACGCCCGCCCGTGGACGTAGCGTGACCGTGCGCAAGGTACCAGTAACCGTCACTATCTGCCGGTCGTGGCAGTCGCCGATGCGGGTACAGCCGGTGATCGCGGCGTCCTCCCGCAGCTCCTCGGACTCCAGGTCCTCCTGCGAGGAGGAGAGCCGGTCGAGCATGCGCCGGAACCGGCCCACCGGCTTTTCGGAACGAGGAACACCACTCATGAATGAAGCGTACCGGCGCACCCCGACACCCCAGAACCCCCGCAGGCCAGGGGCACGGCAGACCAGGGCGCACGGCAGCCCACGGCATACGCCCCCGGCCCCTGGGGCCAGGCTCACCGCTCGAAGCGGTACCCCATCCCCGGCTCGGTGATGAAGTGCCTCGGGTGCGAAGGATCCGCCTCCAGCTTCCGCCGGAGCTGGGCCATGTACACCCGCAGATAGTTGGTCTCGGTGCCGTAGGAGGGCCCCCACACCTCCTGGAGCAGCTGTTTCTGGCTGACCAGCCGGCCCGTGTTGCGGACCAGCACCTCCAGCAGATGCCACTCGGTCGGGGTGAGCCGTACGTCCTTGCCCGCGCGGTTGACCTTCTTCGCGGCCAGGTCGACGGTGAAGCCCTCCGTCTCCACCGTCGAGTCGTCCTCCCCCGCCCCGGTGGGCTCGGCGCGGCGCACGGCGGCCCGGAGCCGGGCGAGCAGCTCGTCCATGCCGAAGGGCTTGGTGACGTAGTCGTCGGCGCCCGCGTCGAGCGCCTCGACCTTCTCGTCCGAGGAGTGCCGGGCGGAGAGCACCAGGATCGGCACCCGGGTCCAGCCGCGCAGCCCCTTGATCACCTCGACGCCGTCCATGTCGGGCAGGCCGAGGTCGAGCACGACGACGTCGGGGTGGCGGGCCGCCGCGAGCTGGAGGGCGGTGGCGCCGTCGTGCGCCGCGTCCACCTCGTACTTGCGGGCCTTGAGGTTGATCACGAGGGCGCGCACGATCTGCGGCTCGTCGTCGATCACGAGCACCCGGGTCATGAAGCCTGCCTTTCGGGTCGTACGGGGCTCCCGGCCCCTGGGTGCGAGCCGTCGGCCCGCGTCTGTGCACCGTCCCCGGAACTCTCCGGCCCGGTGCCCGAGCTGTCCACCCGCCCCACGGGACCGCCGGCCGCCCCGGCCGCCTCAGGAGTCTCAGGAGTCTCAGGGGCCCTGGTGGCCTCGGCCGCCCCGGCCGCCTCAGAGGTCTCAGGGACCCCGGTGGCCCCATTGACACCATTGGCCCCGTTGGCCCTGTTGGCCCCGACCGCCCCATTGGCCCCGACCGCCCCATTGGCCCCGGCCACCCCGTCGGCCCCAGAGCCCTCCGCCGCCTCGGCGGGCGCTCTGGGGGCCGCCGCGCGCAGCGAGAGCACCATGGTGAGCCCGCCCCCCGGGGTGTCCTCGGCCGTGAGCGTGCCGCCCATGGCCTCGGTGAAGCCGCGGGCGACGGCGAGCCCGAGGCCGACGCCCGCGCCGCGCGGCACATCGCCATGGCGCTGGAAGGGCTCGAAGATGCGTTCCTTCGCCTCGTCCGGGACGCCGGGCCCCCGGTCGACCACCCGCACCTCGACCCGGTCGGCGATCGCGCTGCCGGACACCAGGACGCGCCGGTCGGGCGGACTGTACTTGACGGCGTTCTCCACCAGGTTGGCCACCGACCGCTCCAGCAGCCCGGCGTCCACGGAGACCATCGGCAGGGTCTCCGGGATGTCCAGGTCGACGCTGTCCTCGGGGACCCCGCCCAGTGCCATCGGCACCACCTCGTCCACGTCGATGTCGCGGACGATCGGGGTGACGGTGCCGGTCTGGAGGCGGGACATGTCCAGCAGGTTGCCCACGAGGTGGTCGAGCCGGTCGGCGCCCTCCTCGATGCCCTCCAGGAGTTCGGCCTGGTCCTCCTCCGACCAGGCCACGTCGTCCGAGCGCAGACTGGAGACGGACGCCTTGATCCCGGCGAGCGGGGTGCGCAGATCGTGGCTGACGGCGGCCAGCAGCGCCGTACGGATGCGGTTGCCCTCGGCGAGGGTGCGGGCCTGGTCGGCCTCCTCGCGCAGCCGGCGCCGGTCGAGCACGACGGCCGCCTGCGCGGCGAACGCGGCGAGCACCCGGCGGTCGGAGGCGGGCAGCACCCGTCCGGTCAGGGCGAGTGCCATGTGGTCGCCGATGGGCACGTCCACGTCGGCGTCCTCGGGCCGCTTGGGCGCCTCCCCGCTGCCGGCCCACCCCGCGCAGGACCAGGGGTCGACGTCGCCGGCCCGCTCCAGCAGGGCCGCGGAGTCCATCGCGAAGGTCTCCCGGACCCGCTCCAGCAGTTCCTCCAGGCTGGTCTCCCCGCGCAGGACGTTGCCCGCGAGGAAGGAGAGTATCTCCGACTCCACTCTCAGCCGGGCCGCCTGATGGGTGCGCCGGGCGGCGGTGTCCACGACGGACGCGACGGCCACCGCGACCCCCACGAAGATCGCGAGGGCGACGATGTTCTTGGGGTCGGCGATGGTCAGCCGGTGCAGCGGCGAGGTGAAGAACCAGTTCAGCAGGAGCGATCCGAAGGCGGCCGAGGCGAGCGCCGGGTAGAGCCCGCCGAGCAGCGCCGCCGCCACCGTCAGGGCGAGGAACAGCAGCATGTCGTTGGCGAGGCCGATGGAGACACTGCTGAGCAGCAGCGTCAGCACGGGCGGTCCGACGAGGCCGACGAGCCAGCCGCAGATGATCCGCCCCCGGCCCAGCCGCGCGCCGCGCGCCACGGGCAGCCCGCGTCCCTTGGCGGCCTCCTCGTGGGTGACGATGTGCACGTCGAGGTCGGGCCCGGACTCCCGGGCGACGGTGGCGCCGACGCCGGGGCCGAAGACGTACTGCCAGCTCTTGCGGCGCGAGGACCCCAGCACGATCTGGGTGGCGTTCACCCCGCGCGCGAAGTCCAGCAGCGCCGCGGGGATGTCGTCGCCGACGACATGGTGGAACGTGCCGCCGAGGTCCTCGGCCAGGGTCCGCTGGACGGCCAGTTCCTTCGGGGAGGCGGCGGTGAGCCCGTCGCTGCGGGCTATGTAGACGGCCAGGACCTCGCCGCCCGCGCCCTTCTCGGCCAGCCGCGCGGCCCGCCGGATGAGCGTGCGCCCCTCCGGGCCGCCGGTCAGTCCTACGACGATCCGCTCCCGGGAGCCCCAGATCTTGGAGACGCGGTGTTCGCTGCGGTACTCGGTGAGGTACTCGTCCACCCGGTCCGCCACCCACAGCAGCGCCAGTTCGCGCAGCGCGGTGAGGTTGCCGGGGCGGAAGTAGTTCGACAGGGCCGCGTCGACCTTGTCCGGTTTGTAGATGTTGCCGTGCGCCATGCGGCGGCGCAGCGCCTCCGGCGACATGTCGACCAGCTCTATCTGGTCGGCCCGGCGCACCACCTCGTCCGGTACGGTCTCCTGCTGCCGTACGCCGGTGATGGACTCGACGACGTCGCCGAGGGACTCCAGGTGCTGGATGTTGACGGTCGACACGACGTCGATGCCCGCGGCCAGCAGTTCCTCGACGTCCTGCCAGCGCTTGGGGTTGCGGGAGCCGGGGACGTTGGTGTGGGCCAGTTCGTCCACCAGTGCCACTTTGGGGCGGCGGGCGAGGACGGCGTCCACGTCCATCTCGGTGAACGAGCCGCCCCGGTAGCCCAGCTCCCGGCGCGGGATCTGCTCCAGGCCGTGGAGCATCACCTCGGTGCGGGGGCGGTGGTGGTGCTCCACGAAGGCCACCACACAGTCCGTACCCCGCTCCACCCGTCGATGGGCCTCGGAGAGCATGGCGTACGTCTTGCCGACGCCCGGTGCCGCACCGAGGTAGATCCGAAGCTTGCCGCGTGCCATGTCCCTATTGTCTTCCCGTCACTGCCGCGTACGCAGCGTAGACCTTACGGCCAACGATGCCGACAAAAGGGACGAGATATCGGTCGGGGGACGTCTTTGACAGAACCCTGATGCGCCGGGCGCATACCGATCCTGACCTCGCACGCCCCCTCCGCACCAGGCGTCACCGGCGAGGGCCGGGCGGTGACGGAAGGTGCGCGCGAGCGGGTGGTGACGAGAGGTGCCCGCGCGCCGGCGATGACGAAAGGTGCCCGTCCGTGCTCACGCCTCCATGATCTCCCCGTCGCTCAGCTCCAGCACCCGGTCGGCCAGGTCCAGCAGCGTCGCGTCGTGCGTGGCGACCAGCGCGGTCACCCCCTCGCTGCGGACCACCGCCTTGAGCAGCTCCATCACGGCGTGCCCGGTCTCCACGTCGAGCTGGGCGGTGGGCTCGTCGGCGATGATCAGCGCCGGGTTGTTGGCGAGGGCGCGGGCGATGGCCACCCGCTGCTGCTGGCCGCCGGAGAGTTCTCCGGGCCGCTGGGCGGCGTGGTCGGCGAGTCCGACGAGCGCGAGCAGCAGCGCCACACGCTCCTCACGCTCACGCGGGTCGGCCTTGCGCAGCCTGAGGGGGACGCCGACGTTCTCGGCGGCGGTGAGGATCGGGATCAGCCCGAAGGACTGGAAGACGAAGCCGATCCGGTCCCGGCGCAGTTCCAGCAGCCCGGTCTCGCCGAGTCCGGTCAGCTCCCGGCCGTCCACGGCGATCCGGCCCCGGTCGGGCGCGTCGAGCCCGCCGACGAGGTTGAGCAGGGTGGTCTTCCCGGAGCCGGACCGGCCCTTGAGGGCGACGAGTTCGCCGCGCGGGATCGTGAACGACACCCCGCGCAGCGCGTGTACGGCGGCGGCGCCCTCGCCGAACGACTTGTGGACGTCCGCGACGCCGACCATGGTCTCGGTGACCACCTGGCTCATGATCTTCTCCCCCCGTGGGCCGGGCGCCAGTATCGCCGTGGTCGCCCGGCCGATCAACGGGCGCGCGGGATCAGTTCGGGTGGTCGCCGTGGGTGAGGGCCGTCGGAGATGGGAGAGATGGCAGACATGTCAGAGCTGGCAGAGATGGCCGAGATGGCGAGGGAAGAGCACAGAACGCCGATGGGCCGCGCTCCCTCTCGGGAGCGCGGCCCATCGGTCTCGTACGACGGACTCAGCGGACCTCGGTGATCTCCGGCCCGCGCTGGAGCTGGCCCATGCCGCCGGAGAAGCGGGAGCCGGCCTGGTCCTCCTGCTGCACGCCCTCGGGGACCATCTGCGCGTCGTTCGGCAGCTTCAGGACGATCGGGTCACGGGGCGCCATCGGGCCCTCGCCGCGCACCACGACCGTGTCGCGGAAGATCTGCTCCAGCAGCCCGGCCGCCTGCGGCTGCACCGCGCCCTGGCCCGAGATCACCCCGCGCAGGAACCAGCGGGGACCGTCCACACCGACGAACCGCACGACCTGGAAGCCGCTCGTGCCGTCCGGCAGCTGCACCGGGACCTGGGCCCGCAGCTCCCAGCCCAGCGGCCCCTCGACCTCGTCGACGATGCCGCCCTGCTGGGTGATGCCGGTCGCGATCTCCTCGCGGACCTCGCCCCAGATGCCCTCGCGCTTGGGCGCCGCGAACGCCTGGAGCTGTACGGCGCTGTCCCGCAGCACGACGGTGGCCGCGACGATCGCGTCGCCCGCGACCTCCACCCGCAGCTCCATGCCGTCGACGCCCGGTACGAAGATGCCGCCCAGGTCGACGCGGCCCTCGGCGGGGTCGCTCACCTCGGTGCTGTCCCAGGGTCCGTCGGGCCGGGGCTCGGGTTCGAGACGGACGCGCTCGCGCTCGCCTTCGCCTTCGCCCCCGCTCTTGTCGTCCGCCTCGGTGTCGACGCTGTCGACGACCTGCTCGGCCTCGCCGGCCGCGTCCTCGGCGGCATCCTTCTTCTTGCGACGTCCGAACACGTCACTGTCCTTCCCGGTCGGATACGACCGAAGCGTATCGATTCCCACCCGTCGTGCCGCCCGTGGCGGCATGACCGCTGGTGCCGCTTGCACCGTCCACGGCGGCATGGCCTCCGGTGGACCCGAAGCCCCCTTCGGCCCGCGCCGAGCCGGGAAGTTCCGCCACCTCCTGGAAGCGGACCCTCTCGACCTGCTGGACGATCAACTGGGCGATCCGGTCGAAGCGCTCGAACCGCACGGACTCGCGCGGGTCGAGATTCACCACGATCACCTTGATCTCCCCACGGTACCCGGCATCAACCGTCCCTGGGGCATTCACGAGAGCGACACCGCAGCGGGCGGCCAGCCCGGACCGGGGGTGTACGAAGGCGGCGTACCCCTCGGGCAGCGCCACCGCCACCCCGGTGGGCAGCACGGCCCGCTCCCCCGGCTTCAGCTCGCACCCCTCGGTGGTCCGCAGGTCGGCCCCGGCGTCCCCGGGGTGCGCGTACGACGGCAGGGGTACGTCGGGGTCGACACGGCGGATGAGGACGCCGATCGGGTCGCGGCTCACGGGTTCACCTCGAAGGCGCGGGCACGCCGGATCTGGTCGGGGTCGCTCATGGCGGCCTTGATCTCCTCGGCGCGGCCGTTGTCGACGAAGTGGTCGACCTTGACCTCGATGAAGAGGGCGTCCGCGCGGACGGCGACCGGCCCGTCGGGACCGCCGATCCGGCCGGTGGCCGTGGAGTAGATCTTCCGCCCGGCCACCGCGACGACCTCGGCCTGGAGGTGGAGATCGGTACCGACCGGCACCGGCCGCACGAAGTCGGTCTCCAGGCGGCCGGTCACCGCGATGGTGCGCAGCAGCCAGTTCAGGGAGCCGAGCGTCTCGTCCAGGGCCGAGGCCAGCACCCCGCCGTGCGCGAGGCCCGGGGCGCCCTGGTGGGCGGGCCGCACGGTGAACTCGGCGGTGAGGGAGACCCCCTCACCGGCCCGGACGGCCAGATGCAGTCCGTGCGGCTGCTCCTCGCCACAGCCGAAACACTGGCCGTAGTGGGCGCCGAGCAGCTCACCTGGGGCGGGAGCGTCGGGATGCCGCACCGGCGGCAGGGCGTCGGCCGGGGGCTGCAGAACCGCGGAAGTACCACTCACAGCCGCAGACCTTACCCGCCGGGGCTTTACCCCATGACTCCGCTGCCCGGATCCCCCCGACTCCCCACCCCACCCACCACAGACTCCCCCACCCCAACACCCCACCACCCACCCCACCGAACACCCCCCGGCCACCTCGCCGAGCACCGTCCCTCCACCCCGCCGAACACCGCCCGGCCACCTCGGCGGACGCCGGACAGTCGCCTCGGACGCCCGGCGGACACCCCGCCTCACGAAGCACTCCGACGACGCCCGGCAATCCCCCGGTGGGACAACCCCCGCCGGACACCCGACAGTCACCTCACATGACGCCCAGCGACGCCCCGGCGGGACGCCCCCGCCGGACGCCCGACAGCCACCCCGCCGGGACGGCCTCGGCGGACACCCAGCAATCGCCTCACGGGGCTCCGACGACGCCCGGCAGTCCCCCGGCGAGGACATCCCGCCGAACACCCGACAGCCACCCCGACGCGACGCCCGGCGCACACCCCGACAGCCACCCCGACGCGACGCCCGGCGCACACCCCGACAGCCACCCCGACGCGACGCCCGGCGCACACCCGGCAATCGCCTCACGGGGGCGTTCCGGCGACGCCCCGGCCGGGGCACCTCGACCGACCCCAGCCGGACGCTCGGGTGACGCACCGGTGGGCGGCCCGGCGGGCTCCCAGCGTGGTCGCCGCAGAGGACGTCAGCGGGTGCTCCGGGGCGGCACCCCAGCCGTCGCCCCGGTGGGCGCCCGACGGACACCCCAGCCGTCTCCCCGGCGCGGCGCCCTGCCGACGGTGCGTGTCGGGTCGCGTGCCAAGCTTGAGCGCATGGAGCTTTCCGGGACCCCGTACGAAGAACGCCTCACCGCCCCCAAGTCCTGGTGGGGCATTTCCCTGCTGGTCGGGGTCGGCCTGGCGCTGACCCTGCTGCCGTTCGGCATTCTGCCGATGCTCGGCGGGCTGGCCGGCGGCACCGCCGTCGCGGCCGTCGCCGCGAGCGCGTACGGCTCGGTCCGGATCCGCGTCGTGGGCGGCGCGCTGATCGCGGACGACGCGAAGATCCCGGTCGCCGCGCTGGGCGAGGGCGAGGTGCTGGACCGCGAGGAGGCGGGCGCCTGGCGCACGTACAAGGCCGACACCCGGGCCTTCATGCTGCTGCGCTCCTACATCCCGACGGCGGTGCGGATCGAGGTCACCGACCCGCAGGACCCGACGCCGTACCTGTACCTGTCGACACGGCAGCCGGAGCGGCTGCTGGAGGCGGTACGGGAGGCCCGCGCGGCCGTGGCGTGAGGGTGTGAGGGGTCGGGCCCACTCGGCGGCGGCCAGGCCGCCCGGCACGGCCCAGGAGGCGTCGTCAGCGGCCCGGAGGGCGTCGTCCACGGCCCGGTCCGACCATCAGGTCGCCCGGTCGGCCGTCAGCGGCCCAGTTGCTTCTTGGGGTCCTCGTCCAGGGGCAGCGGCTCGGCCGGCTGCTCCAGCGTCGGCAGTTCGCCGAGCCGGTCCCAGGGGACCTGCATCTTGCGCAGATCGGTACGGATGCGCTGCGCGAGTTTCTTGGTGTCGCGCCGGTTCATGACCGCGCCGACGGCGGCGCCCACCATGAACGGCATCAGGTTCGGCATGTTGCGCACCATGCGCTTCATGATCTGCTGGCGCAGTTCGCGCTTCATCTGGCCGCCGAGGGCGGCGTTGATCGACATCGGCTTCATCACGTCGATGCCGCGTTCCCCGGACCACGACCGCAGATAGGCGGTGCTGCGGTCCTTGAGGCCGCCGGGCGGCCGGAGGCCGTAGACCTCGTGCAGCTCGGCGATCAGCTTCAGCTCGATCGCGGCGACCCCGGTCACCTCCGCGGCCAGTTCGGCGGGCATCGCGGGCGGTACCGGCATCATCGCCGCCGCGCCCACTCCGGCGCCCACGGTCGCCGAGGCGTTGGCCGCGCCGGCCACCAGTTTGTCGGCGATCTGTTCCGGATCGAGTCCCGGGAACTGCCTGCGCAGGGTCGCCAGATCCCGTACGGGGATCCGCGGGGCCAGGTCGATGAGGCGGTCCGCGAGCACGGCCAGGGACGCCCTGGCCCGGTTGCCGCCCTTGCGGGCGCCTTCCTTGGCCAGGTCCCTGGCCCGGTCCCGGATCACCGCCACCTTGCGACGGGCGACGGGTGCGGGAGCCTCCAGCGGCGCCGGGAGGTCAGCCCGGTCGTCCACACGTTCGAGCGAGGCCGACTCCGCGGGGACGGAATCCGCGCCGGAAGAACCCGGGCCGGTCGATCCCTGGCCGGAAGGTTCTTCCGTACTGCCGGAAAGTCCCACGTCGGAGAAGCCTCGCTCATCGTCATTCATGCCGTTCGGGCCGCGCGACGGCCCCGAGTCCGCTTTCCCGGCGGGAAAACGGCGCTTCCAGGGAGAGGTCGAGCCAGTCATGCCCGACCCCTCCTCAGTCGCAGTCGCGGCAGATCGGCTGGCCGTTCTTCTCGCGGGCCAGCTGGCTGCGGTGGTGCACCAGGAAGCAGCTCATGCAGGTGAACTCGTCCTGTTGCTTCGGAAGCACGCGAACGGCCAGTTCCTCGTTCGAGAGGTCTGCGCCGGGCAGCTCCAGTCCTTCCGCGGCCTCGAACTCGTCGACGTCGACGGCCGAGGCGGACTTGTCGTTCCGCCTGGCCTTCAGCTCTTCGAGACTGTCCGAGTCGACGTCGTCGTCCGTCTTGCGTGGGGTGTCGTAATCGGTTGCCATGTCGCTCTCCCCCTCCGGGTGTCTGTGGGTGTCTCCAGCGCACGTAACGCGTGAGAGGCCGGACTTGTGCCCGACCCGAGGCGGAGATTTTGCCTCACATCAAGGTCTGTTACTCAATCGACACCCAAGCGGACTCCTCAAGAGTGATCGGCTTGGATGGCGAACGGGACCGTACACGGTCCGGATATCGCAGTTCAAAGGCGTCTCACCGTGTACTTCCCGTGATCAGACCCCTGGAAAACCAGGATTTTCCCGGCTTACCCAGGGCCGAAACAATCACGGAGAGTAGATGGCCAGAATGTCGCCCCTGTGATCGATCACACACTGGTCTGCTCCAATCGCGGCGTGAAAATTCCGCGCAAAGCGAACAAGCCCGTGTGTGTCGGCGTCATGATCTCAGATCGGCAGGGTCACTCTCATCACCAGCCCACCCCCTTCACGCGGCTGGGCCGCGATATGCCCGCCGTGCGCCCGCGCCACGGACCGCGCGATGGACAGACCGAGGCCCACCCCCTTGTCGCTGCCCGTCCGCTCGGTCCGCAGCCGCCTGAACGGCTCGAAGAGATTGTCGACCTCGTACGCCGGCACCACCGGGCCGGTATTGGACACCACCAGCACCGCGTGACCGTGCTGGATCCCCGTCATCGCCTCGACCCAGCCACCCTCGGGCACGTTGTACCGGACCGCGTTCTGTATGAGGTTCAGCGCGATCCGCTCCAGCAGCACACCGTTGCCCTGGACCACCGCCGCCTCGCGGACACCACGGATCACCACACCCTTGGACTCCGCCTCGGCATGGACCTGGTCGATGGCCTGCGAGGCCACCTCCGCCAGGTCCACCGGCTTGCGCTCCACGATCTGGTTGTCACTGCGGGCGAGCAGCAGCAGCCCCTCCACGAGCTGCTCACTGCGCTCGTTGGTGGCCAGCAGGGTCTTGCCGAGCTGTTGCAGCTCCACCGGCGCGTGCGAGTCGGACAGATGCACCTCCAGGAGCGTGCGGTTGATCGCCAGCGGCGTGCGCAGCTCGTGGGAGGCGTTGCCGACGAAGCGCTGCTGGGCCGTGAACGCGCGCTGCAAGCGCTCCAGCATGTCGTCGAAGGTGTCGGCCAACTCCTTCAGCTCGTCGTCCGGACCGTCCAGCTCGATCCGGCGCGACAGATCCGACCCGGCCACCGCGCGCGCGGTGCGGGTGATCCGGCCGAGCGGCGAGAGCACCCGGCCCGCCATCGCGTACCCGAAGGCGAAGGCGATCACGGCGAGACCGAGCAGGGCGAGAAGAGAACGGCTGAGGAGATTGTCCAGGGCGTGCTGACGCTGCTGGTTGACGCAGGCGTTCATGGCCTGGTTGACCTGGTCCGCCGAGCTCTCCGGCGGGAAATTGCAGATTCCGCTGGAGACCCGACCCGAGACGATCTTGAACGGCAGCTCGCTGCCCACGTTCAGCGCCTGCGCCGCCAGCAGATAGATGATCGACAGCAGCACGATGCCGGCGATCAGGAACATGCCGCCGTACAACAGCGTGAGCCGTATCCGGATGGTCGGACGCAGCCAGGGAAGGGGCGGCGCGGGCCTACGAGGGTCCCAGGTGGGTTTGGGAGGCGCCTGGGGCGGCGCGGGGGTGGCGGCCACGCGCGATCAGATCCGGTAGCCGGAGCCGGGCACGGTGACGATGACCGGGGGCTCGCCGAGCTTGCGGCGCAACGTCATGACGGTCACCCGGACCACATTGGTGAACGGGTCCGTGTTCTCGTCCCACGCCTTCTCCAGGAGCTGCTCCGCCGAGACCACCGCGCCCTCACTGCGCATCAGCACCTCCAGCACCGCGAACTCCTTGGGGGCGAGCTGGATCTCCCGGCCGTCGCGGAACACCTCGCGCCGGTTGGGGTCGAGCTTGATGCCCGCGCGCTCCAGGACCGGGGGCAGCGGGACGCTCGTACGCCGCCCCAGCGCCCGCACGCGCGCGATCAGCTCACTGAACGCGAAGGGCTTCGGGAGATAGTCGTCGGCGCCGATCTCCAGGCCCTCCACCCGGTCGCTGACGTCGCCGGACGCCGTCAGCATCAGCACGCGCGTGGGCATGCCCAGCTCGACGATCCTGCGGCAGACGTCGTCGCCGTGCACCAGCGGGAGGTCACGGTCGAGGACGACCACGTCGTAGTCGTTGACGCCGATGCGCTCCAGGGCGGCCGCACCGTCGTACACGACGTCGACGGCCATGGCCTCCCGGCGCAGTCCGGTGGCCACCGCATCGGCGAGCAGTTGCTCGTCCTCGACGACGAGTACGCGCACGTCGCTTTCCTTCCTGTGTCCGCCCGGGCGCCGAAAGGGCGCACCCGGGCAGGGGTCTCTTGGGAGTGTTGAGGTCCATCCTGCCCTTTTCGGCCATAAGTCGGCGGTAAGCCGAGGACAGGGGCGGTGGAGGGGGCGGGAACGGGGCGGTCAAGGGGGCGGGGGAAGGCGCGTGGAGGGGGCGGGGACGGGGGTGAGGGTGAGCGGCGCGAGCGGGGGGTGACGGTGGGCGCAGGAAGATCACGCGGGGTGCGGGGCGGGGAGCGGAGGATTCCGGACGTCACGCGGGAATGCCGGATTTTCTGTTCCGGTTGAGGTTTCCACGGAAGACGGCAGGGGGAGGACGGCTTTACACCCCGCGATCACGCTCTGCTCGCGCCGCCGTACCCCCGTGCGGTGCTCCGCGAACCGCTTCCGAAGATCCGCAGAGCGGGCGTGGGTGTCCGGCACCGTCGCCCGCCCGGCACGGCTGTGCCGGGCGCTCACGGAGACGTGATCGCCCCTCCCGAACGGCACACCCCCGTGCCACCGACCCACGACCCAGGACGAGGGGGCGCAGCATGGACGCATTCACCGCAGGACTTCTGCAGCGCATAAGGACGACCGAGTCCGACCTGACGCGGGCACAGGACGAAGGCGACGACTTCCTCGTCGAGGTCGAGCAGGGCGAACTTGACGACCTGCGGCGGCTCGCCGCGGAGCACGGCGTGGAAGTCGGCTTGTCCGGCGTCTGATCTCGGCGTCTGATCTCCGGCGCCTGGTCTGCCCGGCGTTTGATCTTTCTCCGATTCTTTTCCCAGCTGTCCCGGGCTTCTTGATTCCCTTTGGGCCGTCCGGGTTCTTCGAGACCTCCGGGCAGCTACGCACAGCGACACGACCCCGGTGGGTTCAGCACCGGGGTTTTGTCTTTGGGGGCGGTTCCAGCCTGCGCAGTTGGGTGCGGTTCGGGCCCGTGCGGTCGGGTGCGGTTCAAAACCCCTGCTGTGCTGTGCCGACCTTTTGTTCGGGCGCCTTCGGGGCGCCTCAGTCGGTGTCGGGACGGCGATCGTGCTCAGCGCTGCGCGCCTCCGCGCGTTCGCCGTCCCGACACCGACGCGCCCCTACGGCTCCCTCACGGCCGGTGGCGTCGGGAGCGGCGCGGGTGGGTGGGCCCTGGGCGTTTCTCGGGCGGCCTAGTCGTGCCAGGCGCCGAAGTCGTCCAGGAGGGTCTGGAGGGGCTGGAAGACGCCGGGGGTGGCCGCTACCGTCAGGGCGGGTGAAGGGGGCTCTCCGGGGCGTCCACCGGTGTGGGCGCCCGCTTCTCGGGCGATGAGGTCGCCCGCCGCCACGTCCCAGGGGTTCAGGCCGCGCTCGTAGTAGCCGTCCAGGCGGCCGGCGGCCAGGTCGCACAGGTCCACGGCCGCCGAGCCGCCGCGGCGGATGTCGCGGAGGAGCGGGATGAGGCGGGCGGCCACCTCGGCCTGGTGGGCGCGGACCTCGGCGACGTAGTTGAAGCCGGTGGAGACCAGGGCCTGGTCCAGGGGTGGGGAGGGGCGGCACGTCAGACGGCGTTCGCCGGTCCAGGCGCCGGTGGCGTGGGCGCCTTCGCCGCGGACCGCGTGGAACAGTTCGCCGCGCATGGGGATCGCCACCACGCCCACCACCGTCTCGCCGTGGTGTTCGGCGGCGATGGAGACGGACCAGGTGGGGAGGCCGTAGAGGTAGTTGACCGTGCCGTCCAGGGGGTCGATCACCCAGCGGATGCCGGACGTGCCTTCGGCGGAGGCGCCCTCCTCGCCGAGGAAGCCGTCGTCGGGGCGGACGGCGGAGATCGTGTCGGTGATCAGCTTCTCGGCCGCGATGTCCATCTCGGTGACGACATCGATCGGGCTGGACTTGGTGGCGGCGACCGCCAGGTCCGCGGGGCGGCCGTCGCGCAGCAGGGTGCCCGCGTGCGTGGCGGCCTGCCGGGCCAACGCAAGCAGGTCGGAGTGGTCGGGGTGGTCCGGGTGGGCTGGGTGCCGGGGGGCTGTCACGGGGGTCCTCACGCGTAGGGGCTGTCCGCGCCCGCGGCGGCGGGGCGGGGGGCGCGGGCCGGGCAGCAGCCCACGGGGCAGAGGTCGTGACTGGGGCCCAGGGCGCCCAGGGCGCACCGGGTGACCTTCTGGCCGCGTTCCGTGGCGGCGCGTTCCGTGATCAGGTCGCGGATCGCGGCGGCGAAGCGGGGGTCGGCGCCGACCGTCGCCGAGCGGCGGAAGGGGAGGCCCAGGTCCGCCGCCTTCGCCTCGGCCTCGGTGTCGAGGTCGTAGAGGACCTCCATGTGGTCGGAGACGAAGCCGATGGGGGCCACGACGACGGCCGGGGCGCCCGCGCCGTGCAGGTCCTCCAGGTGGTCGCAGATGTCGGGCTCCAGCCAGGGGATGTGCGGGGCGCCCGAGCGGGACTGGTAGACGAGCTTCCAGGGGCGGTCGACGCCGGTGCGCTCGCGGACGGCGTCGGCGATCAGGCGCGCCACGTCCAGGTGCTGGCGGACGTACGCCCCGCCGTCGCCGTGGCCCTCGACCGGGCCGGAGGTGTCGGCGGCGGAGTCGGGGACGGAGTGGGTGGAGAAGGCGAGGTGCGCGCCGTCGCGGACGTCGTCGGGCAGGTCGGCCAGGGAGCGGAGCACCCCGTCGACCATGGGCTCCACGAAACCGGGGTGGTTGAAGTACTGGCGCAGTTTGTCGACCCGGGGCAGGTCAAGACCCTCCGCCTCCAGCGCGGCCAGCGCGTCGGCGAGGTTCTCGCGGTACTGGCGGCAGCCCGAGTACGAGGTGTAGGCGCTGGTGGCCAGGACCAGGACGCGGCGGCGGCCGTCCCGGACCAGATCGCGCAGGGTGTCGGTGAGGTAGGGCGCCCAGTTGCGGTTGCCCCAGTACACCGGCAGGTCGAGCCCGTGCTCCGCGAAGTCCTTGCGCAGGGCGTCCAGGAGGGCGCGGTTCTGGTCGTTGATCGGGCTGACCCCGCCGAAGAGGAAGTAGTGCTGCCCGACCTCTTCGAGGCGCTCCTTCGGGATGCCTCGACCACGCGTCACGTTCTCCAGGAACGGAACGACGTCGTCCGGCCCCTCGGGGCCGCCGAACGAGAGCAGGAGCAGGGCGTCGTAGGGGGTGGCGTCTGGCGCGTCTGGCATACCTCCGATCCTGCCATCCGGGACCGACATCCGAACCACCGGTGGTCCCCGGTCCAAGGGGGCCGGGCCCGAACCAGCGGCCGTCGCCGGGGGCACCTCCTCGGTGGAGCCTCACCGGCTGCCCCGGGGGGTGGGCCAACACACACTCCTGCCTCGGGGATCGGTGGTGCGGGTGGGGTGATTGCGCTCGTAAGCTGTATGGGCCATCTTTGCCCCTGACCCGGCCGAGAGGCGTCGCCCGGCCGGGGCGGAGCCGTGCCCGGCGGGAGGGACGCGTCCGGTGGGCCGCCGCCCTTGTCGACCGCCGGAGACACACGTGCCCAGCCCCTACAGCGCCCTCTTCGCCGCCCCAGGCACCAAGAGTTTCTCCGCGGCCGGGTTCCTCGGCCGGATGCCGCTGTCGATGATGGGCATCGGCGTGGTCACGATGGTGTCGCAGCTCACCGGGCGCTACGGGCTCGCGGGCGCGCTGTCGGCGACCATCGCGCTGTCGGCGGCGGTGGCCGGGCCGCAGGTGTCGCGGCTGGTCGATCTGCACGGGCAGCGCCGGGTGCTGCGCCCGGCCACGCTGATCGCGCTCGGCTCGGCGGCGCTGCTGCTGTTCGCGGCGCACTTCACCTGGCCGGACTGGACGCTCTTCGTGGCCTGTGTGGGCATCGGATGCGTGCCGAGCCTCGGCGCGATGGTGCGGGCCCGCTGGGCGGCGCTGTACCGGGGGACACCGCAGTTGCACACCGCGTACTCGTTCGAGTCCGTCATCGACGAGATGTGCTTCATCTTCGGCCCGATCATCTCCATCGGGCTGTCCACGGCCTGGTTCCCGGAGGCCGGGCCGCTGTTCGCCGCCTGCTTCCTGGCGATCGGGGTGTTCTGGCTGACCGCGCAGCAGGCCACCGAGCCCAAGCCGCACCCGCGCGAACAGCACACCGGGCGCACGGCCATGCGCTCCCACGGGCTTCAGGTGCTGGTGATCACCTTCGTGGCGACGGGTGCGATCTTCGGCTCGGTGGACGTGGTCAGCGTGGCCTTCGCCGAGGAGCAGGGGCACAAGAGCGCGGCGAGCCTGGTGCTCGCGGTGTACGCGGCCGGGTCCTGTCTCGCCGGTGTCGTCTTCGGCCTGATGCACTTCAAGGGGGCGCCCGAGCCCCGCTGGCTGCTGGGTGTCTGCGCGATGGCCGTGAGTATGATCCCCCTCCTACTGGTCGGAAACTTGCCGTTCCTGGCCGTGGCGCTGTTCTTCGCGGGTCTGTCCATCGCTCCGACGATGATCACGACGATGGCCCTCATCGAGCAGCACGTACCTCGTGCGCAGTTGACCGAGGGCATGACCTGGACGAGCACGGGGCTCGCGGTGGGTGTCGCGCTCGGCTCCTCCGCGGGCGGCTGGGTGATCGACGCCGCCGGCGCGCGCACCGGGTACGTGGTTCCGGCGGTGTCCGGGGCCGTCGCGGTCGCGGTCGGTTTCCTCGGGTACCGCCGGCTCAAGCGGCCGGCTCCGGGTCGGGGAGGCTCCCTTGGGCAGCACAGCGAGCACGAAGAACGGCACATGGCGTAACTGGGGCGGCAACGTCGTCGCCCGGCCCGCGCGGGAGGTCTCACCGGCCTCGGTGGACGAACTGGTCGCTGCCGTGCGTCAGGCCGCCGAGGACGGCCTGACGGTGAAGGCGGTGGGGAACGGGCACTCCTTCACTTCGATCGCCGCGACCCATGGATTGTTGATCCGCCCTCAACTGTTGACCGGCATACGCAATATTGATCGGGCCGCCGGGACGGTCACGGTGGAGGCGGGCACTCCGCTCAAGAGGCTCAACCTGGCGCTGGCCCGTGAGGGGCTGTCGCTGACCAACATGGGCGACATCATGGAGCAGACGGTCTCCGGCGCCACCAGCACCGGCACCCACGGCACCGGCCGCGAGTCGGCTTCCATAGCCGCCCAGATCACCGCCCTGGAACTGGTGACCGCCGACGGCTCGGTGCTCACCTGCTCCGCGAAGGAGAACCCCGACGTCTTCGCCGCCGCCCGGACCGGGCTCGGCGCACTGGGTGTCGTGACCGCGATCACCTTCGCCGTGGAGCCGATCTTCCTGCTCACCGCGCGCGAGGAACCGATGCCCCTCGCGCGCGTGCTGGGCGAGTTCGACCAGTTGTGGGCCGAGAACGAGCACTTCGAGTTCTACTGGTTCCCGCACACCGGCAACACCAACACCAAGCGCAACAACCGCAGCGCGGGCCCCTCGCGCCCCGTGGGTGCCGTGCCGGGCTGGGTGGAGGACGAACTGCTCTCCAACGGCCTCTTCCAGGTCGCCCAGTGGATCGGCCGCACCGCCCCCGCGACCGTCCCCGCCCTCGCCAAGGTCGCCAGCAAGGCCCTGTCCGCGCGCACTTACACGGACATCCCCTACAAGGTCTATACCTCCCCGCGCCGGGTGCGGTTCGTGGAGATGGAGTACGCCCTTCCGCGCGAGGCCGCCGTGGAGGCGCTGCGCGAGCTGAAGGCCATGGTGGAGCGCTCGCGCCTGCGGGTGAGTTTCCCGGTCGAGGTGCGTACCGCCCCCGCCGACGACATCGCCCTGTCGACCGCGTCGGGGCGGGACACCGCCTACCTCGCCGTGCACATGTTCCGGGGCACGCCCTACCGGTCGTACTTCACGGCCGCCGAGCGGATCTTCACCGCGTACGAGGGCCGGCCGCACTGGGGCAAGATCCACACCCGCGACGCCGCGTACCTCTCCGGGGTCTATCCGCGGTTCGGGGAGTTCACGGCGCTGCGGGACCGTCTTGACCCTGACCGGCTGTTCCAGAACGACTATCTCCGGAGGGTCCTGGGGCCGTAGGCGGCGTGCCGGGAGGCGTCCGGCCGGGAGTGCCGGGGTCGGGGCTCTGGCTGCCGGTGGGGTCGTCCTGCGAGGTGCTGGGGGTGGGGGCGGGGCTGCCGCCGGGGGTCTCGCCGTCGCCGCCCGGGGTGGCGCCGTCGGACGGGGCGGTGCCGGAGCCGCCGGGCCGGTCCTGGCTCGCGCCGGGCTCCGGGGACGTACCGGAGTCGTCGTCGCCGGGACGGGAATCGCCGGACTCCCCGGGGGCCTCGGGGTCGTCGGGATCCCTGGAGTCCCCGGAGTCCCCTTCCCCTGAGGACTTGCCTCCGCCGGTGAAGGCGTCGCCGACGGTCGTGCTGGTTCCGCCGCTGAGGTTCTCGCCCGAGGCCACCTCGTAGGCGGTGATGCCGCCCATGGTGATTCCGAAGACCACGGCCGCCGCGATCAGCGGGCCCCGCCAGCTCGTCCGCTTCACCTTCACCCGCGCGCGATAGACGGTCCCCGCGCTGAACTCCCCTGGCGGGGAGGGGGGCTGCGGGACCGCAGGGACAGCGGAGGCGGCAGAGGCGGCAGGGGTGGGGGAAACGGCAGGTACGGCGGGGGCCGCCGGGTCGGTGGGGTCCACGGGGCCGGCGGGGCCGACCGGCGGGACCGGGGCCGCCACCACGCGGATCTGTTCGCCGGTGCGGGTGAAGAAGTGCTGGAAGACCGAGCCGCCACAGGTGGCGACCACGCTGACGAGACCGGCGCCGAGGATGGTGCCGTACACCCCGAAGGACGAGGCGAGTTTGGCGGCCAGCACCGCGGCGATGGCACTGCCCGCGACCTGGGGCACGCTCAGATCGATCCGCTTCCGCTTCACCTCCCCCGCGTCCTCGGGGTCCTCCCGGTTCCCCCGGTTCTCCGGGTTCTCCGGGTTCTCCGGGTTCTCCGGGTTCTCCGGGTCCTGCGGGCTCCCCCGGTTCTCCGGCTCCTGCACGGCGTCGGGCCTCTCACGCATTCCGGGATCTTGCCTGCCTTTCCCGTACCTGGTCGGTCAGTTGTACGAGTGGGGGACGTCCCGGCGAAACCGATAGTTCCGTTTCCTGCGCTTCCGTGAGGTTCGCCACGTTCATGATCGTCAACGCCGTGCCGTGGCGGCCCGAACCGCCGCGCGGCGACCGATCGGGCACCCGTCGCCGGAAGTCGGGCGGCGTGCCCATCCACGCACATGGTCCAAATGGAGTACTGTTGCGAGCCCTGGGACCGGACTCCCTTCGGGGTGCCCGGGACCGTCAAGGACCGCCGGGAGGGGACTTGTTGCACAGGGTGACGGAGTTGGTCACTTAGCGTTGCAAAAAGGCAACCGTGCCATAACGGCGGCCCAGGGCCCGTGCCCGACACGCCGGGCAACTCGGCAAGGTTGTGGCAGGCTGCACCCGGGCAGGCCACACTCGACTAGCGGAAGCAGCGACGCAGGTGACGTCGGCAGGCACCACCCGGGAGGTCCCCATGCCCGAACTGCGTGTCGTGGCCGTCTCCAATGACGGCACACGACTGGTGCTCAAGGCTGCCGACGCGACGGAGTACACCCTTCCGATCGACGAGCGGCTGCGTGCCGCCGTGCGCGGCGACCGCCCCCGGCTCGGCCAGATCGAGATCGAGGTGGAGAGCCACCTCCGCCCCCGCGACATCCAGGCGCGTATACGAGCCGGCGCGACCGCGGAAGAAGTCGCGCAGATGGCAGGCATCCCCGTCGACCGCGTACGGCGGTTCGAGGGCCCTGTCCTGGCCGAGCGCGCCTTCATGGCCGAACGCGCCCGCAAGACGCCCGTACGCCGTCCCGGCGAGAACTCCGGACCGCTGCTCGGCGAGGCCGTGCAGGAGCGGCTGACGCTGCGCGGTGCCGACAAGGACACCGTCCAGTGGGACTCCTGGCGCCGCGACGACGGCACCTGGGAAGTGCTGCTCGTCTACCTGGTCGCGGGCGAACCCCACTCGGCGAGCTGGACCTACGACCCGCCGCGCCGTCTGGTGCAGGCCGTGGACGACGAGGCCCGCGCGCTGATCGGCGAGTCCGACGACCTCGGTACGCCCGAGCCCAGCTTCCCGTTCGTCCCGCGGATCGCCCGGCTGCCGCGCGACCGGCCCCTGGACCGGGGCACCGACCGCGAGCGCCCGAGCCTGCCCCCGCCGCCGCCCGAGCCCGTGGAGGAGCCGGTCGGTGAACGGGACTCGCTGACCAGCCTGTTGGAGGCCGTGCCGAGCTTTCGGGGCGACCTGGTGGTGCCGGAGCGGCCGACGGAGCCCGTCGAGGAACCCACGGACCCCGCGGAGACCGAGGAGCCCCCGGCACCCGCCGCCTCGGCCGGCTCGGCCTACGCCGATGTGCTCATGCCGCGTTCGGTGGGCAGCCACCGGGACCGGCTGGTCGGCGCGACCGACCGCCAGGCCGAGGCCGACGGCGTCCGCCCCGGCCGCCGCGCCGCGGTCCCGAGCTGGGACGAGATCGTGTTCGGCACCCGCCGCAAGAAACAGGACTGACCACACGTCAACAGGACTGACCACACGTCGACACGTATGAATCGATGCGCATGAATCAATGTGTATGAGTCAATGTGCGTTGAGCGGTGCTCATGGAGCACCAGGCGTTGAGTACACAGTTGAGTACGCAGTTGAGTGCGCATCAGTCCGTACATGATGGGTGAGGGCCCGTGCCGTGATCAGGTGCGGGCCCTCGTCATGTGGTGGTGGGCGCGGCTACTGCGGGTCGGGGCCCACGGCGACCGGGCGGTCCGGGTCCGAGGACCACTGCGACCAGGAGCCGACGTACAGCGCGGACGGGATGCCCGCGACCGCCAGGGCCAGCACCTCGTGGGCGCCGGAGACACCGGAGCCGCAGTACACGCCAACGTCGGTGCCCTCGGCCGCGCCCAGCGAGCGGAAGCGCTCCTTCAACTGGTCGGCGGGCAGGAAACGGCCGTCCTCGGCGACGTTCTGGGTGGTCGGCGCGGACACCGCGCCGGGGATGTGGCCGCCGACCCGGTCGATCGGCTCGACCTCGCCCCGGTACCGCTCCCCCGCGCGGGCGTCGAACAGCACCCCGGAACGGGCCAGCGCCGCCGCCCCGTCCGCGTCCAGCAGCCCCGGCGTTCCCCCGACCGGCTGGAAATCGCCCTCGGCGGGCTGCCGAACATCCGTCGAAAGAGGGCCTTCCCACGTGGGCAACCCGCCGTCGAGCACCCGCACGCTCGGGTGACCCGTCCAGCCGAGCAGCCACCACGCGCGGGCCGCCGCCCAGCCCTGGCCGCCGTCGTACACGACCACCGGGGTCCGCGCGGAGACGCCCGCCGCCCGCATGGCCGCGCCGAACACGGCCAGGTCCGGCAGCGGATGCCGGCCGCCCTCGCCGGGCGCCGACGCCAGGGCCCGGTCCAGATCGACGTAGACGGCGCCCGGGATGTGACCCGCGGCGTACGCGGCGCGGCCGTCGAAGGGCGGTTCGCCGGCGGCCTTGGCGACGCTGAGCTGCCAGCGGACGTCGAGCAGCACCGGCGGTGCGCCGCCCGCCAGTTCGTCGGCGAGTTCGGATGCGGAGATGATGGCGTTCATGGTCCCCATCCTCGCGTACGGGGTGGCCGTGGCGGGCGGGTCCGACTACTCTGCTCCGCCGGGCAGGACCGGTCACTTCACGTATGGGATCGGGCACATGCCGTGCAGTCGATCGACACCCCTGGGTCATGATGGGACAACGGACCGGACACCGCGCGGCGGATACGTACCGGACGGGCGCCCGGAACGGGGGGCGGCGAGCCCAGGACATCCGGGCTCGCGCGGGGTGCGAGCATCGGCACGGGATCCGGAGCACGGATGAGACGCGGCCACCAAGAGGGGCCGAGGAGAGAGTGACGATGACCGAGGCACGGGGCTCGGCCGGGCAGGCGCACGCCCGGTACGCGCCCGGCACGCCCTGCTGGGTGAGTCTGATGGTGCACGGCCTTGAGGCGACCCAGGACTTCTACCAGGGGCTGTTCGGCTGGGAGTTCCGTCAGGGCCCCCAGCATCTCGGCGCCTATGTACGGGCGCTGCTGGACGGGCGTGAGGTGGCGGGCATCGGCCGGCTGCCCGCGGACCGCAGGCTGCCGGTCGCCTGGACGCCGTATCTGGCGTCGGACGACGTGGACAGCACGGCCCATGTGGTGCGGCTGTCGGGCGGCACGATCGCGGTGGGGCCGCTGGACGCGGCGGACGCGGGCCGGATGGCGATCGGCTCGGACCCGGCCGGGGCCGTCTTCGGTATCTGGCAGGGCGCGGCCCACCCGGGCGCGGCGCTCGCCGGGGTGCCGGGGACGCCCGCGTGGAACGAACTGCGGACCTACGACTCGGTGGGGGTCGTCAAGTTCTACGCGACGGCCTTCGGTTACGAGCCGCAGCCCGCGGCGGCCGGTGGGGACGAGGGCAAGGGCGAGGGCGAGGGCAATGGCGACTATGTGACGCTGCTGGTCGAGGGGCGGCCGGTGGCCGGGATCCGGGGGGTGGGCAGCGCGCTGCCGCGGGACCGGGGGCCGCACTGGATGACGTACTTCGAGGTCGCCGACCCGGACGCGGCGGCCGAGCGGGTCCTGGAACTGGGCGGTCAGGTGCTGACGCCCGCGCGGGACGCCGAGCACGGGCGGGTCGCGCAGGTGTCGGATCCGGAGGGGGCGCGGTTCTCGCTGGTGCGGAGCGCGCGCTGAGCCGGTGGTGGGCAGTGGTGTGACGGCGTCGCGCGGTCAGTTCGACGGGACCGGCAGGACGTCCGGGGACAGGGCCGCCGCGTGGGCCGACGCGGCGGTCATCCGGCGCCGATGGTGACGGCGGCACAGCACCTCGTAGCCGACCTCGGCCGCCGGGTTGACGTCGCCCACGACGACCTGGGCGCCCTCGACGACCATCTCGCCGCCTATGGTGCGCGCGTTGTGGGTGGCGCGCGCACCGCACCAGCACAGGGCCTCGACCTGGAGCACCTCCACCCGGTCGGCGAGTTCCACCAGCCGCTGGGAGCCGGGGAAGAGCTTGCTGCGGAAGTCGGTGGTGATGCCGAAGGCGTAGACGTCCAGGCCGAGATCGTCCACCGCGCGGGCGAGTTGGTCGATCTGGTCGGGGGCGAGGAACTGCGCCTCGTCGGCGATGACATAGTCCGCGCGTCCGCCCTGGGAGAGGTGGTCGACCAGATACGCGTACAGGTCCAGGCCGTCGGGGACCTCGACGGCGTCGGTGACCAGGCCGAGGCGGGAGGAGAGCTTGCCCTCGCCCGCGCGGTCGTCCCGGGTGAAGATCATGCCCTGGAGTCCGCGCGCGGAGCGGTTGTGCTCGATCTGGAGGGCGAGCGTCGACTTCCCGCAGTCCATCGTTCCGGAGAAGAAGACCAGCTCGGGCATGGAGAGTCGCGCACCTTTCGGACAGGGGGTTCGTCTGCGGCGGGGGTCGGGCTGCGGGGCCGCGGGCCGGTCAGGAGCGTACTTCGAGCAGGGGGACGAACTGCTCGGCGGGGGTCATCGAGCCATGGTTGCCGACCATGGCCGACTCCTTGGGCTCGCGTTCCGAGGCGATGATCAGGACGTCGTCGCGGGCGGCGGCGATCACATCGCCGAGCCGGTCGTGGACGCGCGGGTCGATCCGCGGGCCGAACCAGCCCGCGTCGACGGCCTCCGCGCGCGAGGCGACCCAGAAGTGCTCGCCGAGGACCTCGCGCCAGCAGGTGAGTACGTCGTTCTCCGCGCCCGGGACCGCGTAGACGTGGCGGGCGCGGCCCTCGCCGCCGAGCAGGGCGACTCCGGCGCGCAGTTCCCAGTCGAGGTCGAAGTCGAAGCGGTGCTCGTCGTCGAAGGGGATGTCGAGCATGCCGTGGTCGGCGGTGACGTAGAGGGCGCTGCGCGGCGGGAGTTGCTCGGCGAGGCGCTGGACGAGCCGGTCGACGTACATGAGCTGTCCGCGCCAGGTGTCGGAGGCGACTCCGTAGCGGTGGCCGGCGCCGTCGAGTTCGGCGTAGTACGTGTAGACCAGGGAGCGGTCGCCTGCGGCCAGTTGCCGGGCCGCGAGGTCCATGCGCTCCTCGCCGGTCAGCCGGCCGTGGAAGGTGCCGCCGCTGAGGGCGACCTTCGTCAGCGGGGTGTTCTGGAAGGCGGGCGCGGAGACCTGCGCGGCGTGCACACCCGCGGCGGAGGCCCGCTCGAAGACGGTGGGGTACGGCTGCCAGACGGCGGGCTCGGTCCAGGGCTGCCAGCGCAGCTGGTTCATCAGGTCGCCGGTGGCCGGATTGCGTACGACGTAGCCGGGCAGTCCGTGTGCGCCGGGCGGCAGGCCGGTGCCGACGGAGGCCAGGGAGGTGGCGGTGGTCGCGGGGTAGCCGGTGGTGAGGGGGGTGCCGGTGCCGCCGCGGGAGCTGCCGAGGAGCGAGGTGAGGTACGGGGCCTCGTCGGGGTGGGCCCTGAGCTGCTCCCAGCCGAGGCCGTCGATCAGGAAGACGCAGACCCGGTCGGCGGGGGTCAGCTCGCTGATCGTCGCGGTCATGCCGGGGACGCCCAGACCGGCGGCGAGGGTCGGCAGCAGATCGGCGAGGGAGCCGGTGCCGTAGGCGGGGCGGGGGGCGGAGTCGACCGCGAGGGGCTCGATGGGGTCGTCCCAGCCGACGGGCGCCGCCATCAGCGGGTGACGCCCGCGGTCGCCTCGGAGATGGCCTGGGCGAAGGCGAGGGCCTCACGGACGGTCTCCGGGCCGTCACCGGCCTCGCTGACCCGGAGGCTGAGGTCGTCGGCGGTGGAGCTGCCCCTGTAGCCGTGGTCCGCCTCGCAGTTCGGGTCGCCGCAGGCGGCGGGCTCCAGGTCGATACGGGAGACGGCGCCCCAGCCGATGGTGAGCACGATCTCGCGCGGCAGGGTCCCGGGCGCGTACGACTCCGGGTTGGCGACGACCCGGCTGACCACGACCGATGAGATCCGGCCGAGCTTGACCGACTCGGTCGAGGTGGTGGCGTAGGGGGTCGGGGAGGTGGTGTCGGCGGCCTGCTCGTCGGTGTGGCTGACGATGAAGCGGTTGTCCGTGAGGACCAGCACGGTGACGTGCCGGCGGACCTCGTTCTGATCGAACGTCGTCTCCTGGTGGACCAGGTACGACCGGACGGGCTCGCCGCCCACGGCGGCCTCCACCGCCTCGGCCACGAGGGCCGGGTAGTAGCCGCTGCGCTCGATCGCCGCTCGCAGCCCCTGGGTCGTCGTACTGGTCTTGGCCATGCCGTCCATCCTAATCCCCGGGTGGAGCCGGTCCGGCCCAGTCAGGCCGAAGGCAGGGGTTCGAACACGGGGGGTGCGCGTCGGTCAGTACACCGGCAGGGTCCGGGGCCCCAGGTCGTCCCGGGCGGGGGGCGGGGCCAGGCGGACCGAGGCGCCGAGGACGGTGAGGCCGGTGGGGGCGACGACGACGGGTTCCAGGGTGACCGCGACGACCTCGGGGTGGTCGTCCACCAGACGGGAGACGCGGAGCAGCAGTTCCTCCAGGGCCGGGGTGTCCACCGGGGCCGAGCCGCGCCAGCCGAACAGGAGGGGGGCGGTGCGGATCGAGCGGATCAGGGAGGTCGCCTCGCGGTCGGTGACCGGGATCAGCCGGTGCGCGGTGTCGCCGAGGAGCTGCGAGGCCGCCCCGGCCAGCCCGAACGACAGCACCGCGCCCGCGGCCGGGTCGATGACCGCCCGCACGACCGTGTCCACCCCGCGCGGTGCCATGCCCTGCACCACCGGCCGTAGCTGCTCCGGCTTCCCGAACAGCTCGCTCAGCTCGGTGTACGCCCTCAGCAGCTGCTCCTCGTCCGCGAGGTCCAGGCGTACGCCGCCCAGGTCGGCACGGTGCCGCAGATGCGGGGCGGTGGCCTTGAGGGCGACCGGGTAACCGAGGGTGCGCGCGGCGGCGACGGCCTGCTCGGCGGTGGGCGCGGGCAGGGCGCGCTGCACCGCTATGCCGTACTTCCCGAGCAGCTCGCCCGTCTCCTCCGGGCCGATCGTAAGGCCCTGTCCGCGCGCGAGGAGCCCGTCGATCAGCCGGGCGGCGGGCTTCTCCTCGATGTCCTCGTACTCGGGCACCCGGCCGGGATCGGCCGCCTCCCGCCGCCACTGCCCGTAGCGCACGGCTTCGGCGAGCGCGCGGACCGCGCGTTCTGCGGCGGGGTAGGCGGGGATGGGGTGGTCGGTGGCGGGGGGTCGTTCTTCGGAGGGTGGTTCTTCGGAGAGTGGTTCGTCTGAGGGTGGTTCGTCTGAGGGTGGTTCGCCGGCGGGCGGCTGTGGGGCGGGGGCCTGTGGGGCGGGGCTCTTCGGGGCGGGGCTGGGGCTCTGGGGGCCGGGGCTTTGCGGGCCGGGGCTCTGGGGGTCGGGGCTCTGGGGGTCGGGCAGGGGCGTGGTGGAGGGCTTCCGGTGGGGTGCGGGTGGTGTGTCCGCTCGCGGGGCGGTGCTGGTGGCCGCCGACAGGGCCTCCGCGAGGCCGCCCAGCTCCACATGGACCACGAGCACCGGCTTGGCCGGGGCTCCGGCGGCGGCCGTGCGCAGCGCCTGGGCGAGGGCCGTGTCGCCCGCCGGGGCGCTCTCGCCGATCGCCGGGATCGCCGTGACCACGACCGCGTCGCAGGTGTCGTCGGCCAGGGCGTGGGCCAAGGCCCGGCGGAAGTCGTCCGGGGACGCGGCCGTCGTGAGGTCGAGGGGCGGCATCGGGCGCAGCCCCTCGGAGAGGCAGGCGTCGTACGTGAGCAGACCGAGGGACTCGGAGTTGCCGAGGATCGCCACGCGCGGCCCGGCGGGCAGCGGCTGGCGCGCGAGGAGCAGACCGGTGTCGACCAGTTCGGTGATCGTGTCGACCCGGATCACCCCGGCCTGCCGCAGCAGCGCGGACACCGTGTCGTGGGGCAGCCGGGTGGCCCGTACGGCATGGCCCTGGGGCGCGGCGCCCCCGTGCCGGGTGCCCTGCACCACCACGAGCGGCTTGGCCGCGGCGGTACGGCGCGCGAGGCGGGTGAACTTGCGCGGATTGCCGATGGACTCCAGGTACATGAGGGCGACGTCGGTGTCGGGGTCGTCGTACCAGTACTGGAGGACGTCGTTGCCGGAGACGTCCGCGCGGTTGCCCGACGACACGAAGGTGGACACGCCCGTGTCGCCGGTGACGCCGCCGCCGCGCCGTTGCAGCCGGGAGAGCAGGGCGATGCCGATGGCGCCGGACTGGGCGAACAGCCCGATGCGGCCGGGGCGCGGCATCTCGGGTGCCAGGGAGGCGTTCAGCCGGACGTCGGGTGAGGTGTTGACGATCCCGAACGCGTTGGGGCCGATGAGCCGCATGCCGTACACGCGCGCGTGCCGGACGAGTTCACGCTGACGGGCCTTGCCGTCCGGTCCGCTCTCCGCGTACCCGGCGGAGATCACCACGAGCCCCTGCACGCCGTGCTCGCCGCACTCGGTGACGACCTCGGGCACCTGCTCGGCGGGCACGGTCACCACGGCGAGGTCGACGTCGCCGTCGATCTCCCGCACCGAGCGGTGGGCGGGGACGCCGTCGATGCGCTCCTGCCCTTCGGGGAAGGCCCGGTTGACGGCGTGCAGACGGCCGGTGAAGCCGGCCTCGCGGAGGTTGGCGAGGATGCTGCGGCCCACTCCCCCGGGCGCCCGCCCGACGCCGATGACGGCGACCGACCCGGGCCCCAGCAGCCGCCGTACCGAGCGGGCCTCGGCGCGCTGCTCCCGCGCGCGTTGCACCGCGAGGGAGCGGTCGGTGGGTTCGAGATCGAACTCCAGGCGTACGACGCCGTCCTCGAAGCTGCGCTTCTGGGTGTACCCGGCGTCCGTGAACACCTTGATCATCTTGGTGTTGGCGGGCAGCACCTCGGCGGTGAACCGGCGGATGCCGCGCTCGCGCGCGACGGCGGCGATGTGTTCGAGGAGCGCGGAGGCGACCCCCCGGCCCTGGTGCGCGTCCTGCACCAGGAAGGCGACCTCGGCCTCGTCGGCGGGGGCGGAGGCGGGCATCCCGTCGGCGCCGACACGGTCGTAGCGGACGGTGGCGATGAACTCGCCGCCGACGGTGGCCGCGAGCCCCACCCGGTCCACGAAGTCGTGGTGGGTGAAGCGGTGGACGTCCTTGGCGGAGAGCCTCGGGTAAGGCGCGAAGAAGCGGTAGTACTTCGACTCGTCCGAGACCTGCTCGTAGAAGCTGACCAGGCGGTCGGCGTCATCGACGGTGATGGGCCTGACGCGCGCGGTGCCGCCGTCGCGCAGCACGACGTCCGCCTCCCAGTGGGCGGGGTACTCGTGCCGGTCCTGCCGGTCCGCCGACGTCTGCATGGGCCCCAGAGTACGGCTCGCCTACGACAACGGCGCGAGGCCGTCCGGGGGGACGGCGGCGGGCCTGTGGGGTTCGTGGGCGGGGGGTGGTGTCGGTGCCGATGCCGGGGGGCAGGGCCAGGGAGCGATGGGGCCGAGCGGGCCGTGGTCCGGGGGGTCGCCGGGGCCCCCGGACGTACGCTCCTGGCACGCCCCACGATATGGAACACTGGTCTAGACAACCCGAGCACACTGAAGGGCAGCATCGCATGGCTGAGCGCCGCGTCAACGTCGGCTGGGCCGAGGGTCTCCACGCCCGCCCCGCCTCCATCTTCGTCCGGGCCGCCACGGCTTCCGGGGTTCCCGTGACGATCGCCAAGGCCGACGGCGACCCCGTCAACGCGGCCTCCATGCTGGCCGTGCTCGGCCTGGGCGCCAAGGGTGGCGAGGAGGTCGTCCTGGCCTCCGCCGCCGAGGGCGCCGACGCGGCCCTCGACCGCCTGGCCAAGCTGGTCTCGGAAGGGCTTGAGGAGCTTCCCGAGACCGTCTGAAACGGTCCGCACGTCCGCCCCCGCGCACGACGGGCGGCGGCAGCGGACGCCGAAGCCGCGTCGCCCCAGCCGGCGACGCGGCTTTGTTGTGTATTCACCCGGCACGCGTCGGCCGGGTTTCCCGCCCCTACCGATCCACGGCTCGCGTCATAAAGTCCGCGCCGCGCATAAGCAAGGTCACGGCACGCCGGAAAAGGGCAACCGAAATAGCCGCCCTCGAATTCCCTCTTCTTTGTATACGGCGCTTTTGTTAAAGCCGCTGGCCCGTCATGTTTACGGGAGGTTGCGAAGTCCTCACACGGTCCTGGCTGCCGCCGGGGAAGCGGAGGCGGTGGGCGGACGTGGTGCGCTCGGCGTGCAGCGCGGTGAGGGCCCGCGCGCGTTCGGCGTCCCCGCGCGTGACGGCGTCCACGATGGCGCCGTGCTCGGCCCAGGACTCGTGGGGCGCGGCCGGCACCTCCACGGCGTACATCCAGGCGATCTTGTGCCGGAGCTGGGTGAGCATCGCGACCAGGGAGGGGCTGCCGGACGACTGGGCCAGGGTCTCGTGGAACCAGCTCCCCAGGGAGCGCAGATCGTCACTGCTGCCCCTGCGGGTCCGTTCCTGGCCGAGCCGGACCAAGCCGCGCAGCACCTTCAGATGGGCCTCCGTACGCCGCTGTGCGGCCCGCGCGGCGGCGAGGGGCTCCAGGAGCGCCCGCATCTCCAGCAGGTCGGCGGCCTCCTGCTCGGTGGGTTCCGCCACGCACGCGCCCGCGTGGCGCCGGGTGACGACGAAGCCCTCGGCCTCCAGGGTGCGCAGGGCCTCACGGACGGGGACGCGGGAGACGCCGTAGCGGCGGGCGAGGACTTCCTCGGTGAGCCGGGCGCCGCGTTCGTAGACACCGGCGATGATGTCGTCCCGGATCGCCGTGCACACCGAGTGCGCCGGAATACGCATGACCGACCTCCGCCTTAATCACCGCGAAAACTCCCACGATCGACGTGTGGACAGTGACTCTATTGCAATGAGCCGGAATTTCCGATGGCGGGCCGGATTCCGGGGATATTTTTTGGACAGGGCGGCTGTCCGAAACGGCAAAAGCCCCGGCTCGGGGAGCCGGGGCTTTTGTCACACCGTGCAGGCGCGCGAAGAGGTGGAACGTCAGAACGCCACGCCGTCAGAGGGCCGAGGCCGTCAGAGGGAGACGCCGCGCGCGCGGAGGTAGGACAGCGGGTCGATGTCGGAGCCGTACTCGGAGGTGCTGCGGGCCTCGAAGTGCAGGTGCGCCCCGGTGACGTTGCCGGTGTCACCGGCCAGGCCGATCTGCTGGCCCGGCTCGACGACCTGCCCGGCCGACACGCTGATCGAGGAGAGGTGCGCGTACTGGGTGTACGTGCCGTCATTCATCTTGATCACGACTTGATTGCCGTACGCGTTGCCCCAGCCGGCCTCGACCACGGTGCCGGAGCCGACGGACTGGATGACGGTGCCCACGGAGGCGTGGAAGTCGATGCCGGTGTGGCTGCCGGAGGACCACAGGCCGCTGTTGGCCTGGTAGCTGGTCGACACGTACGAGCCGCCGACCGGGGAGACGAAACGGTTCAGGCGCTCGCGCTCGGCCTCGCGGGCGGCGCGCTCCTCGGCCTCGCGCTCCCTCTCGGCCTGCTCCACGGCCCGCTTCTTGGCCTCGGCCTGGGCCTTCTTGCGGGCCTCGGCCTCGGCTTTCACCCGGGCGGCTTCCATCTGGGCCGACGCCTGGGCGTCGATCTGCTCGGCGACCGAGTCGTCGATGCTGATGACGGGCGACAGACCGGGCTGCTGGGCGGGCTGTCCCGCGGCCAGTGCCGGGGCGGCGAAGGTGCCGACGACCCCGGTGGTGGTGAGGGCCGCGACCCCGGCCGCGCGGGCGGTGGTGCTCTGCAGACGGGTGGGTCGCCGGTGCTTCCCGGTGGCGCGAGTGAACGCCATGAAGTGGCTGGTCCTTTCCTTCCCTCTCGCCTACCGGGTTAGCTGACGGGTTCGGAGCAGGAAGGTCTCCTACGGACCCCCTCGCTCACGCGCGGGCGTCCGATTCACCCCAGGGACTGCGATGGGTCCCCGGCTCCCCTTTGGCTCGCGCCTCAGGGACTCGGCGATGGCTGTCCGGTGCCGCGGATGCGGCGCGCTGCATGACGAACAGCCGGGATGACGCTAAGGCGGCGATCATTCGAACCCCAAACAGATCCGCGTTTTTGTTGCGTACGCCACAGTGCAGACAGGCAACCTCTCCCCCAATTCGGACACCTCGCGGGCCGCTTCGGGCCCGGTTCGCGTTCGACTCGGGTTCGACTCGCGCCCGACTCATGCTCGTCCCGGGCTCGTTCCCGGGCTCGTTCCCGGGCTCCTCTCAGGCACGTGCCAGGTTCCTCTCGGGCTCCTCTCGGGCTCGTCTCTGGACGCCTCAGAACGCCTCTGGGCGCCTCAGGACGCTTCGGAGTACGACGCGAGGGCCCCGGGTGGCGTCTCCCGCCACCCGGGGCCCTCGCACGCGCGTACGGCATGTCGGCCGCCGTCCGAGCGACCGCCCTGCCGGGCGGCCCGCCCGGTCGCCTACTCGGCGGCCACGACGGTGACTTGACCGATCCCGAGAGCCTCGACGGGCTCCTTGATCTGAGCGGCGTCACCCACGAGGATCGTCACCAGACGGTCCACGGGGAAGGCGTTGACCACGGCCGCCGTGGCCTCCACCGTGCCGGTGGCCGCGAGCTGCTGATAGAGCGTCGCCTGGAAGTCGTCGGGCAGGTGCTGCTCGACCTGGTCCGCCAGCGTGCCCGCGACCGCCGCTGCGGTCTCGTACTTGAGCGGCGCCACACCCACCAGGTTCTGCACGGCGACGTCCCGCTCGGCGTCGGTCAGGCCCTCCGCCGCGAGCGTGCGCAGCACCGTCCACAGGTCGTCCAGGGCCGGTCCGGTGTTCGGCGTGTCGACCGAGCCGCTGATGGCGAGCATGGAGACGCCCGTGCCGTCGGGAGCGGACCGCAGGACCTGCCCGAACGCCCGGATCCCGTACGTGTAGCCCTTCTCCTCGCGCAGGACCCGGTCCAGGCGCGAGGTGAGCGTGCCGCCCAGGCAGTACGTGCCGAGCACTTGGGCGGGCCAGACACGGTCGTGCCGGTCGGATCCGACGCGGCCGATGAGCAGCTGGGTCTGCACGGCCCCGGGCCGGTCCACGATGACGATCCGGCCGGTGTCGTCGGCGCCGACCGACGGCACCGGGCGCGGCGCGGCAGAGGAGCCCGTCCAGGCGCCCAGCGTGTCCCCGAGCAGCGTGTCGAGGTCGACACCGGTCAGATCGCCGACGACCACGACGGTGCCGGTCGCGGGACGCACATGCTTCTCGTAGAAGGCGCGTACGGCGGCGGAGTCGATGCCGGAAACCGTGTCCTCGGTGCCCTGGCGCGGGCGGGACATGCGCGAGGTGGGCGGGAACAGCTCCTTGGACAGCTCCTTGGCCGCCCGGCGCGAGGGGTTGGCCAGCTCGTGCGGGATCTCGTCCAGGCGGTTGCGCACCAGCCGCTCGACCTCGCTGTCCGCGAACGCGGGCGCGCGCAGGGCGTCGGCGAGCAGCGCGAGGGCCTTCGCCAGCCGGGAGGCCGGGACTTCCAGGCTGAGGCGTACGCCGGGGTGGTCGGCGTGCGCGTCCAGGGTGGCGCCGCAGCGCTCCAGCTCGGCGGCGAACTCCTCGGCGGAGTGCTTGTCGGTGCCCTCGGAGAACGCGCGGGCCATGATCGTGGCCACCCCGTCCAGACCGGCCGGCTCGGCGTCCAGCGGGGCGTCCAGCAGCACCTCGACGGCGACGACCTGCTGGCCGGGGCGGTGACAGCGCAGCACCGTAAGACCGTTGCCGAGCGCTCCGCGCGCGGGCGCGGGGAAAGCCCAGGGGCGGGCGTCACCGGCCTGCGGCTGGGGGTGGAACTCCATCTGGGCCGGCGCGCTCACTGGGCCGCCTCCTCGGTGTCGTCGCTGGCGGCGGCTTCCGCGCCGTCGGTCTGGTCCGCCTCCGGGGCGGTGGGCTCGTAGACGAGCACCGCGCGGTTGTCGGGCCGCAGCCGCTCCTTGGCGACCTTCTGGACGTCCTCGGCGGTCACCTCCAGGACGCGCTGCACGGCGGTCAGGGCGAGCTGCGGGTCGCCGAACAGGACCGCGTAACGGCACAGTTCGTCGGCGCGGCCCGCGACCGTGCCGAGCCGGTCCAGCCACTCGCGTTCCAGCTGGGCCTGGGCGCGCTCCATCTCCTCGGCCGTGGGGCCCTCCGCGGCGAAGCGGGCCAGCTCCTCGTCGATGGCGGCCTCGATGACGGGCACCTCGACGTCCCCGGACGTCTTCACGTCCAGCCAGCCCAGGGAGGGCGCCCCGGCCAGCCGCAGCAGACCGAAGCCCGCCGCCACGGCCGTACGGTCACGGCGTACGAGACGGTTGTACAGCCGGGACGACTCGCCGCCGCCCAGGACGGTCAGCGCCAGGTCGACCGCGTCACACGCGCGCGTGCCGTCCTCGGGGAGGCGGTAGGCGGCCATCAGGGCGCGCGCGGGGACCTCCTCCTCGATGACCTCGCGGAGCTGCTCGCCGATGATCTGCGGCAGCGCCCCGTCCCGCGGGGCGGCCTTGCCGTCGTGCCCGGGGATGGAGCCGAAGTACTTCTCGATCCAGGCGAGCGTCTGCTCGGGATCGATGTCACCGACCACGGACAGCACCGCGTTGTTGGGCGCGTAGTACGTCCGGAAGAACGCGCGCGCGTCGTCCAGGGTCGCCGCGTCCAGGTCGGCCATGGAGCCGATCGGCGTGTGGTGGTAGGGGTGGCCCTCCGGGTAGGCGAGGGCGGTGAGCTTCTCGAAAGCGGTGCCGTAGGGAACGTTGTCGTAGCGCTGGCGGCGCTCGTTCTTGACGACGTCCCGCTGGTTCTCCATGGACTCCTCGTCCAGGGCGGTCAGCAGCGAGCCCATCCGGTCGGCCTCCAGCCAGAGCGCCAGCTCCAGCTGGTGGGTGGGCATGGTCTCGAAGTAGTTGGTGCGCTCGAAGCTGGTGGTGCCGTTGAGTGAGCCGCCGGCCCCCTGCACCAGCTCGAAATGCCCGTTCCCCTTGACCTGGGCGGAGCCCTGGAACATCAGGTGCTCGAAAAGGTGAGCCAGGCCGGTGCGCCCCTTGACCTCGTGGCGCGAGCCGACGTCGTACCAGAGGCACACCGCGGCGACCGGGGTCAGATGGTCCTCGGAGAGCACCACGCGCAGACCGTTGGCCAGGCGGTGCTCGGTCGCTGTCAGGCCGCCGGAGCCTGCCTCGGCTGTGGCCGTGTGACCCATGGGCATGTACGTCCCTTCGATCGCGGACGCGGTCGTTCGAACCGCGGTCTTCGTGCCGGTCCTGCCACTGTATGCAAGTGTGCGCGGCACCGGCGAAGTTCCCGGACGCCGTACGCCGACAGCGGATACCGGCGGCGCATCGCGTAGCCTGCGGGCAGCCGTGCCGCAGGTCGGCGCGGGCGGACGCGGGGCGCAGCGGTGGCTGTCAGCTCTGAGCGGAACCGCCGATCCGGAGCGCGATCCGGGTGTGCGGCCCGCGTTGTCAGTGCCGCGGTCCACAATGGTCCGCGTCAGATCCCGTTCCACGCTTCAGCACGTCCACGCTTCAGCAAGAGTGAGCCGCGGGGGCGGGCCGGTGTCGGCAGGACGAGCGGGCGTGCCGCGCCCGGCGTCCTGCCGACACCGGCTCCCCCACCCCCGGGCGAGCGACCAGAAAAGAGGAGCCAGGCAGCGATGGCCCGCCGCAGTACGAAGACCCCGCCGCCGGACGACTCGTACGAGGAGCGCATCCTCGACATCGACGTCGTCGACGAGATGCAGGGTTCCTTCCTGGAGTACGCCTACTCGGTCATCTACTCCCGCGCCCTGCCCGACGCCCGCGACGGCCTCAAGCCGGTGCACCGCCGCATCGTCTACCAGATGAACGAGATGGGTCTGCGCCCCGAGCGCGGCTACGTCAAGTGTGCGCGGGTCGTCGGCGAGGTCATGGGCAAGCTCCACCCGCACGGGGACTCGTCCATCTACGACGCGCTGGTGCGCATGGCCCAGCCGTTCTCCATGCGCGTGCCGCTGGTCGACGGCCACGGCAACTTCGGCTCGCTGGGCAACGACGACCCGCCGGCCGCCATGCGGTACACCGAGTGCCGGATGGCCGCCGCGACCGGACTGATGACCGAGTCCATCGACGAGGACACGGTCGACTTCGTCCCCAACTACGACGGGCAGGAGCAGGAGCCGGCCGCGCTTCCGGCGGCCTTCCCCAACCTGCTGGTCAACGGCGCCTCGGGCATCGCGGTCGGCATGGCCACCAACATGCCGCCGCACAATCTGTCCGAGGTCGTCGCGGCGGCCCGCCATCTGATCCGCCACCCCAACGCGGACCTGGACACGCTGATGAAGCACGTCCCGGGCCCCGACCTGCCCACGGGCGGCCGGATCGTCGGTCTCGCCGGTGTCCGCGACGCGTACGAGACGGGCCGCGGCACGTTCAAGATCCGTGCCACGGTCGCGGTGGAGACCGTCACCGCCCGCCGCAAGGGGCTGGTGGTCACCGAGCTGCCGTTCACGGTCGGTCCGGAGAAGGTGATCGCCAAGATCAAGGACCTGGTCGGCTCGAAGAAGCTCCAGGGCATCGCCGACGTCAAGGACCTCACCGACCGGGCGCACGGGCTGCGCCTGGTCATCGAGATCAAGAACGGCTTCGTGCCGGAGGCGGTCCTGGAGCAGCTCTACAAGCTGACGCCGATGGAGGAGTCCTTCGGCATCAACAACGTCGCGCTGGTCGACGGGCAGCCGCTCACCCTGGGCCTCAAGGAGCTGCTGGAGGTCTATCTCGACCACCGCTTCACCGTCGTACGGCGCCGCTCGGAGTTCCGGCGGACCAAAAGGCGCGACCGGCTGCACCTGGTCGAGGGCCTCATCACGGCCCTGGTCGACATCGACGAGGTCATCCGTCTGATCCGCTCCAGCGAGAATTCGGCGCAGGCCAAGCAGCGCCTGATGGACCGGTTCTCGCTCAGCGAGGTACAGACGCAGTACATCCTGGACACGCCGCTGCGCCGGCTCACCAAGTTCGACCGGATCGAGCTGGAGTCGGAGAAGGAGAAGCTCCTGGCGGAGATCGAGGAGCTGACCCGGATCCTGGACTCCGACGCGGAGCTGCGCAAGCTGGTCTCCGCGGAACTGGCCGCGGTCTCGAAGAAGTTCGGCACCGAGCGGCGTACGGTCCTGCTGGAGTCCGCGGGTGCCACGGTGAGCGCGGTGCCGCTCCAGGTCGCTGACGACCCGTGCCGGGTGCTGCTGTCCTCGACGGGACTGCTGGCCCGTACGGCGAACGGCGAGCCCCTCCACACGGACGAGGACTCCCGCCGCGTCAAGCACGATGTGATCGTCTCCGCGGTGCCGGCCACCGCGCGGGGCGAGATCGGCGCCGTCACCTCCGCGGGCCGGCTGCTGCGGATCAACGTGGTCGACCTGCCGCAGCTCCCGGACACCATGGCGGCGCCCAACCTCGCGGGCGGCGCCCCGCTCGCGGAGTTCGTCTCCCTGGAGGACGACGAGACGGTGGTCTGCCTGACCACCCTGGACGAGTCGTCGCCGGGCCTGGCCCTCGGCACGGAACAGGGCGTCGTCAAACGGGTGGTCCCCGACTACCCGTCCAACAAGGACGAGCTGGAGGTCGTCACCCTCAAGGACGGCGACCGGATCGTCGGCGCGGTCGAGCTGCGCACCGGCGAGGAGGACCTGGTCTTCATCACGGACGACGCGCAACTGCTGCGCTACCAGGCGTCCCAGGTCCGCCCGCAGGGCAGAGCCGCGGGCGGTATGGCGGGCATCAAGCTCACGGACGGCGCGAAGGTGATCTCCTTCACGGCCGTCGACCCGGCGGTCGACGCGATCGTCTTCACCGTCGCGGGCTCGCGCGGCACGCTGGACGACTCGGTCCAGACGACGGCGAAGCTGACCCCGTTCGACCAGTACCCGCGCAAGGGCCGCGCCACGGGCGGGGTGCGCTGCCAGCGGTTCCTCAAGGGCGAGGACTGTCTCTCCCTGGGCTGGGCGGGCCCCTCCCCCGCCCTCGCGGCGCAGAAGAACGGCACCCCGGCGGAACTGCCGGAGCCGGATCCGCGGCGGGACGGGTCGGGGGTGTCGCTGGCGAAGACGGTGGCGGTGGTGGCGGGACCGGTCTAGAGAGCGGGTTCCGCGATGTCGGTCGCGGTGCCGGTGCCGGTGCGAGTGCCGGTGCCGGTGCCAGTAGCGGTGCCGGTGCCGGTGCCGCTCTGGGCCTCCTCCTGTGACGGCTCGGGTACGTAGCGCAGGACGCCCCACATGCCGTGCTCGTCGGCGTGCGGGGTGTCGCTCGTCGCCGCCTCCAGCTCCTTGCCGAGCGCCGCCCGGTCGACGCCGGAGCCGATGAGGACGAGCTGTGTACGGCGGGGCTCCGCCGCGGGCCAGGGCTCCGGGTAGAAACGCAGGAAGCGTCCTACGGAGTGCACGGCGTACCGGTTGCGAGGATCGTGCGGGCCGAAGTCGACGTATCCCTTGATCCGGTACAGGCCCTCGGGACGACTGTCGAGGAACGCCATCAGGCGCCGGGGGTCCATGGGGGTGTCGGCGGTGAAGGAGAGGGTGTCGTAGGCGGCGTGCAGGTGGGCGGCGTGGCTGTCCGCGTGGTCGGATTCGTGGTGGTCCTCGCCGTCCTCGTGGTCGGTCACGTGCACGTCGTCGAAAGTCAGCTGGCCGATCCGTTCCTCGCTGGGCCGGCAGTCGAAGAGGAACCGGGGGTCGATACGGCCGTAGCGCGCGGGGACGACGGCGGCGCGATCGGTGAGGGTACGGACGAGCGCGAGGACGCGGTCGGCGGCGGTGCCTGCGCACTTGTTGACGACGACCAGGTCGGCGAGGGCGAGATGCCGGTCGATCTCGGGGTGCTTGGCGCGCGTGGCGTCGAACTCGACGGCGTCGACAACCTCGACCAGACCGCCGTAGACGATGTCCGGCAGATCGCTCGCGAGCAGCATCCGCACCAGTTCCTGCGGTTCGGCGAGCCCGCTGGCCTCGATGACGATGACGTCGATACCGGCCTCAGGAGCGGCGAGCCGTTCCAGATACAGGTCGAGTTCGCTCGCGTCGACGGCACAGCACAGGCATCCGTTGCCGAGTGAGACGGTGGAGTCGCCGAGCGCGCCCGCCACCGCCATGGCGTCGATCTCGATCGCCCCGAAGTCATTGACGACGGCGCCGATCCGGCTGCCGCCGCTGTGGTGGAGGAGGTGGTTGAGCAGCGTCGTCTTGCCTGAACCCAGGAATCCGGCGAGGACGACGACGGGGATCTGGCGCGCACCCGGACCACGACGGCCTTCATGGCCCTCGTGGTTACTGTGGTTGCCGTGGCTGCTGTGGCTCTCCCGGTACTCGCAATCTTCCTGGCTCTCCCGGTTGTCCTGGCTCCCCCGGTTCCCCCGGTTCTCCCGATTCTCCCGGTTCTCCCGGTTCTCCCGGTTGTCCTGGCTCTCCCGGTTGTCCCGGCCCTCTCGGCCCTCCCGGCCCTCCCGGCTGCGACGCACTGTGCGACCTCTCTCACGCCTGTACGCGCACCGGCTCGCGGCCGTCCCCGGGTTCGCGGAGGGTGCGCACCACCCCTGGTTGGAATGCCGCCCCAGGATACGAGTGGTCGGATGCGCCCCCGCGGCGCCCGATACGCCCCCGCAGTGAACGATTGTTCACACCACGCAGGGGGCAGACGTCTGTCAAGGCGCCGGTTCGTGCGACCCGTCTTCCTTCCGTGCGCCTCCTCTCCGCCTCCCCGCCGACCAGAGCCGCTCGGCACCCTGGGAGACGGCAAGCGCCGCCCTCCGCTCGCCGGTCCCCTTCAGTCGACCCGCACCCGACGACCGGCGGCCGGCCGCCTGATTCGGGGATTGACATGGCCAAACGGACTTTTGAGGCGCGTGCGCTGGGCGTGGTCGCCGCGGCCGGTCTCACGACCGGCGTCCTGATCGCACTCACCGCACAGCGCCGTGCGCTGCAGGCGCTGCACCTCCGTCTGGACCAGCTGGAACAGCGGACCCCGAGCCCGTCCCACGCCAACCTGGCACGGCAGCAGCACCAGCACTGGGAACTGCTGAGCAAGGCCATGGACGACCCCGAACTGGCCGAGGTCCTGGACCACTACGACGGGTCCCTCACGGCGAAACAGCGGCGCCAGTACCTCTTCGCCAACGCCCTCTACACCAACCTGCTCTTCTACTACCGCATAGGCAACCTCACCAAGGACGAGTTCTTCCAGCACGTCCGCGGCATGCTCCAGAACCCTGTCGTCCGCGAGTACTGGACCGCGGGCCGGCATCAGCGCGCCAGCATCACCGACACCGAAGAGGCCGAACTGGGCCAGATCGTGGACGACCTCTTGCGTGCGCTGGAAGACACCGACGAGGAGTGGTGGGTGGTGGGGATCCCTCCGGGTGAGGAGGCTTAGAAGTCCGGGGAGGGCGGGCTCGTGCCCGTATCCCCGGGCCGGGTCATCCGGCGGGCGCGCCGCCACGGTCCGGGCCCGGTCGGTCCGGTGTGATCCGGGCGATGACCGGCAGGTGGTCGCTGCCGGTGGCGGGCAGGGCGCGGATGTGGCCGACGGTCGCCGAGCGGGCCATGACCTGGTCGATACGAGCGACGGGGAAGGACGCGGGGAAGCTGAAGGCGAAACCCCGCTCCGCCGTGTTCATCCGCGAGGTCAGGGGGGCCAGCCCACGGTCGTCGACGGTGCCGTTGAGATCACCGAGCAGGACGACGGTCTCCCGTTCCTCGGCGGTGAGGGCCTTGCCCAGCAGAGCCGCGCTCTCGTCCCGCCACGCGGACGCGAGGCCGCTCGACCCGACACGGACCGAGGGCAGGTGTGCGACGTAGACCGCGACATCGCCGTACGGCGTCTCCACCACGGTCCGCACCGCGCGGTTCCAGTCCTCCTGGATCCCCTGAGGTTTGATGTCCACCGCCCGGACCCCGGTCAGCGGGTGCTTCGACCACAACCCCACCGTGCCCTGGACGACGTGGTGCGGATGGCTCGCGGCGAGGCTCCGCTCGTACTCGGCCAGCGCCGGAGGCACCAGTTCCTGCAACGCGATGAGATCGGGCCCGGCATCCGCCAGAGCGCGCGCCGTACCGGCCGGATCGGCGTTCTCGTCACTGACGTTGTGCTGTACGACCACCAGATCCCGCGAGCCGGATTCCGCTTCCGCCGGCAACATGAGCCCACCGAAGAGATACGTCCAGACCGCCACCGGCAGCAACAGCGCCAGCAGCGCGACCGCCGAACGGCGCGCCAGGGCCAGGACGAACAGTACGACGACCACCAGTCCGAGCCAGGGAAGGAACACCTCCAGCAGGCTCCCCAGACGGCCGACGGAGTTGGGCACCGCCCCGTGGAAGGCCAGCAGCCCGGCCGTCAGCAGCGCGAGCACGGCCGACATCCGCCCCGGCGCCCACACCGACCGGTCCCGCCGGTCCCGCCGACACCACGGGTCCCACTGGTTCCACCGGCACCACCGGCCACGCTCCGTCATGGCTTCCCATCTGCTTGATCGTGCTGGCTAAGACGAATCAGCAGACGAATCAGTTTCGGGGACAACGAAGGCGCCGGACCGCCGCGGAGGGGGATCCTCCTGGGTCCGGCGCCTGGCGCCTGGGGCCTGAGGCGCTGTTGGGGGCCGGGTCAACGGCCGGGGTGGGTCCGGCGCCTGGAGTGCCGCCCGCCGGCCGGGTCGCCTCAATGGCCGCCGTCGGTCCGTGCGATCAGGGCCGGACCATCACATCCGGACGATCAGGGCCGCACGATCAGGGCCGGCCCTCCACGGCACCGGACGACTCAGGCATCCGGAATGTCGGCCTTCGCCTTCACCAACGTCTCCCTGGTGATCCTCACGATGCGCTCGTGGGCGGCCCGCCCGGCGTCCGGCGGCAGTTCAGAGTCCAGTGAGTCGGTGACATCGGTGCCGATGATCGCGAAGTCGCCGTCCGCCAGTTCGAAGATGTCGGGGCACGTGGCCCCGTTGGTGCTGCCGCGGAGGCGTGGCGAGACGCCCAGGCGACGAATGATCTGACTCACTGTTGATTTCCCTCTGTTCTCAAGGCACTGCGCCTGCGCACGCTGCCGCGCGGTGCGCGATGGCATCTTTGCAGGCACAGAACCCGAATCAGAGGGACCGGCACGCACTCCGGGAACGGCAGTTACAGCGATCAGCGCCGCCCCACCCGCGCACCACCGTCTCGCACCGCCACCAGGGCCCCTCGCTCCCACACCGGCACTGACTCCAGGCAGCAACCCCACCCCACAGCCAGCGCCCTGCCCCAGGTCACGGCACCTCGCCCCCAAGCAGACACACGTCACCCCCAGGCAGGCACCTCCACAGGTGCCCCCGGTCCCACATACCGCGCCACCGGACGGATGATCTTCGAGTCCTGCGCCTGCTCCAGAAGGTTGGCGCTCCAGCCGACCGTCCGCGCGGCAGCGAACGTCGGCGTGAACATCTCACGGGGCAGCCCGCACAACTCCATGACCACACCGGCGTAGAACTCGACGTTGGTGTGCAGTTCGCGCCCCGGCTTCAACTCCGCCAGAATCGCCTCCACCTGCCGCTCGACCTCCACGGCGAACTCCACCCGCGGTCCCCCGAACCCCTCCGCGATCTCCCGCAGCATCCGCGACCGCGGGTCCTGGGTGCGGTAGACGGCATGGCCGAAGCCCATGATGCGGTCCCCGTCGAGCACCCGCTCCCGGATCCAAGGGTCGATCCGGTCCGGTGTACCGATCGCGTCAAGGGTGTCCAGGGCGCGGCTCGGGGCCCCGCCGTGCAGGGGACCGGACAGCGCGCCGACCGCTCCGACGAGACAGGCCGCCACGTCCGCGCCGGTGGACGCGATGACCCGAGCCGTGAACGTTGACGCGTTGAACCCGTGATCAATGGTGGAGATCAAGTATTGCTCGATCGCCCGCGCCCGCCGCTCGTCCGGCTCGTTCCCGGTCAACATGTACAAGTAGTTGGCCGCGTACGACAGATCCTGCCGCGGCTCGATCGGATCAACACCCCGCCCCAGCCTGTGCAGTGCCGTCAACAGGGTCGGCACAGCCGCCGCAGCCACGACGGAGTCAACCCGACGCTGCTCCACGTCCATGTCGTACACAGGGCGGAACCCCTTGGCCGCCCCCAGCAACGACAACGCGGTCCGCATCCCGGCGAGCGGCCCCGATCCCCGCCCGGCCGCGGCGATCGCGGGCAGCGCGGCGCTGACCTCGTCGGGCAGCCGTCGCAGCCCCGCCGTCTCGGCGGCGAACTCGACGCTCCGCTCGGCGTCGGGCAGTTCACCATGGACCAGCAGGTGCCAGACGTCCTCGAAGCCGCGGGTCTGCGCGAGGTCGACGGCCGAGTACTGGCGGTAGTGGTAGAAGCCTTCGAGCCCCCGTACGTCTCCGATCTCGGTGTCGGCGACGACGACACCGGCGAGCCCCCGGGGTGCGTTGATGAGGGTGGCGGTGGACCTGTTGACGGGCATGGTTTCCTCCCTGGACTTGATTCGAATGTCCATGATTGACTCTTCACCTGTCAATATTGATTGAATCAATATCAATCAACACGTCCCCGCCGCCGGATACGGTGACGCCATGCCCGATCAAGAACCCGGCCCCGCCCACCCCGAACGGCGACTGACCACCAAAGAGGCCGCCGAACTCCTCGGCGTGAAGCCCGAGACGGTCTACGCCTACGTCAGCCGCGGCCAGCTCAGCAGTCGCCGTGCCGAGGGCGGACGCGGCAGCACCTTCGACGCGCAGGAGGTGGCGTCGCTGGCCCGGCGCAACAGACGGGAGAGCGCGGGGAGTTCGGCATCCGGCGGCGGCGAACTCTCCGTACGGACCCGCATCACACTCATCGAGGACGACCGGTACTACTTCCGCGGCGTCGACGCCACCGAGCTGGCCGCGCGGCACTCCTACGAGGAGATCGCCGACTGGCTCTGGACCGGACGGCTGCACCCCGGCGTCACCTTCACCGCGCCCGAGAGCGTGATCGACCTCGCCCGCCGAGCGGTCAACGCTTTGCCCGAGCACACGGACCCCACCGATCGGCTCCGGGTCGCCGCGATCGCCGCCGCCACGGCCGACCCGCTGCGTTTCGACCTGTCGGAGGAGGCGGTGCTCGGCACCGCGCGGACCCTCATCCCCACCTTGGTCGGCGCCCTGCCGGCCGCGATGTACGCGCCCCAGGACGACGGGCCCATCGCCCACCGGCTCTGGACCAGGCTCAGCGTGCGCGAGGCCGACGAGGCGTCACTGAGCGTCCTGGACAACGCTCTCGGGCTGCTCGTGGACCACGACCTCGCCGCGTCCACCCTCGCGGTCCGCGTCGCCGCCTCGGCCCGTTCCCACGCCTACGCGGCCGTCTCCGCGGGCCTCGGCGTGCTGGAGGGCCCGCTGCACGGTGCCGCGAGCGGGCTGGCCCACCGGCTCATCAAACAGGTGCTGGAGGAGGACGACGCGGCGCCGGTGATCGCCGGCGAGCTACGGGCCGGGCGCCGGATCCCCGGCCTGGGCCACCGGCTCTACCGCGGCGAGGACCCGCGCGCGCGTGCCCTCTTCGCGCGCCTGGAGGCACTCCCCCACGCCGAGCCCGCGCTCGCCGCCGCCCGCGACATCGTGGACATCACCGCCCGCCACACCCCGCTGCACGCCAACGTCGACCTCGCGCTCGCCGTGTTCACCGTGGCCGGCGGCATGCAGGCCACCGCGGGCGAGGCGATCTTCGCCGTCGCCCGCACCGCGGGCTGGATCGCCCACGCGTTGGAGGAGTACAAGGAGCGGCCTTTGCGTATGCGACCGGAAGGACAGTACGTGGGTCCGCGACCGCCCCAGCCCTTGCCGGAGTAGGACCGCAGGAGGCACCGGAGCCTGACCGGAGCAGGACGGGAACAGGAGAGGCCCCGGCCGGAAGTCGCCTACGGGGAAGTCAGGTTAGGCTCACCTGTGTGAGTACGTGCACGACCGTCTCCCGGGACCTCGACGAGCCCGTTTCCGGCACCGCGGCCACGGCCAGGACCTGGCTGCTGCTGGAACAGCCCGGCCCCTGGGGTGCCCGCGCGCTCACATCGAGCCACCTGGACCCCGCCCTCGGACGCGCCTTGGAGGCCGCCGCCCAGGACACGGGCGTACGCGTCGCGCTCATCCGCCGCCCGGGGCGCCACGCCGATTTCGGGAGGCCCATGGTGCGGCAGGTGTACGCCGCCCACACACTGCCGGGCGGTGTATGGCTGCACCACGCGACCACGACCGACCCGAGTCAACTGCTCAACATTGATTTCACCGCTCTGGGCAGAGGCGATCACCACACCTTCGACACCGCCCTCCAGGGACGGCCGCACACCGGCGACCCCCTCGCGCTGGTCTGCACGAACGGCAAGCGTGACCGCTGCTGCGCCCTCCTGGGCCGCCCGCTCGCCGCCGAGCTGGCCGCGTCGGGGGTGGAGGGCGCCTGGGAGGTCACCCATCTGGGTGGCCACCGCTTCTCTCCGACGGTCCTGGTCCTGCCGTACGGCTACGCCTACGGCCGTGTCCAGGCCCACACCGTCAAGGAGGTACTCCACCGTGTCCAGGAGGGCCGTGTGGTCGTGGAGGGCTGCCGGGGCCGGTCGGCCTGGGACCGGCCCGGCCAGGCCGCCGAGCTGGCCGTGAGGACAGCGGCCCGCGAGTACGGCGCCGGCGCCCTGGACGTCGTACGCGTGATCGGTTCCGCACCCCGCTGGGAGATCACCGTCGCCCACACGGACGGCCGTCATTGGCGGGTCGTGGTCGCCCAGGGCGCCTCGCTGCCACCCCGCCCGGAGAGCTGCGGCTCGGTCCTGGGCACACCCGCCCGGATGGACGTCGTGTCGGTGCGCGAACTGACCCCGGCCCCCGCCCTGGCCCGCTGACCACCCGCCCCGCCCCTTGGTCCCGCCGCAGGCCGACCGCCCTCAGCGTGGCGCACGCCCTACGCCGTGCTCCGTACGCAACGTAACGTCTGGGGCATGAGCCCCACTCCCCCCTCCCGTCGCATGCGCCTGGGACTGCCCCGTAGGGCGTTCTCGCAGGTGCTGCTGATGCAGGTGGCGATCGCCGCGGGGGTCGCGGTGCTGGCGACCGGACTGTTCCTCGCGCCGCTCAGCGACCAGCTCGACGACCAGGCGATGCGCCGCGCGCTGGCGATCGCCCAGACCACGGCCGCCCAGCCGCAGCTCGCCGCACAGGTCACGGACACCGCTCCGACGGTCGACGGGCCGGTCCAGCAGGAGACGGAACGGATCCGGAAGGCGACGAAGGCCGAGTACGTCGTGGTGATGGACCGGCGGGGCGTGCGCTGGTCGCACACGGATCCCGCGGAGATCGGCCACGTCGTGTCCACGGACCCCAGTGACGCGCTGGCGGGCCGGGACGTCATGGAGATCGACGAGGGCACACTGGGCCGTTCCGCGCGCGGCAAGGTGCCGCTGAGGGCCGACGACGGCACGATCGTGGGCGCGGTGTCGGTCGGTATCGCGTACGACAGTGTGCGGGCGCGGTTGATCCACGCGATCCCGGGCCTGCTCGCGTACGCGGGCGGCGCGCTGGCGGTCGGCGCGCTGGCCGCCTGGGTGATCTCCCGCCGGGTGCAGCGGCAGACGCGTGACCTGGCGTTCTCCGATATCTCGGCACTGCTGTCGGAGCGTGAGGCGATGCTGCACGGCATCCGTGAGGGCGTGGTCGCGCTGGACCGCTCGGGACGGGTCCGGCTGCTGAACGACGAGGCGCAGCGGCTGCTGGGCATCGGTGAGGAGGCCGTGGGCCGTTCGCCGGACGAGGCGCTCGGCAGGGGACGTACGGCCGATGTGCTGGCGGGGCGGGTGGACGGCACCGATCTGCTCACGGTGCGCGGCCACCGGGTGCTGGTCGCCAACCGGATGCCCACGGACGACGGTGGCGCGGTCGCCACGCTGCGTGACCGTACGGAGCTGGATCAGCTCGGCCGGGAACTCGACTCCACACGCGGCCTCATCGACGCCCTACGCGCGCAGGACCACGAGCACGCCAACCGGATGCACACCCTTCTGGGGCTGCTGGAGCTGGAGATGTACGACGATGCCGTGGAATTCGTCGGTGAGGTGGTCGGCGGTCACCGGGCCACGTCGGAGCAGGTGACCGAGAAGGTACGGGACCCGCTGCTGTCGGCATTGCTGGTCGGCAAGGCGACCGTCGCCGCCGAGCGCGGGGTGGCCCTCGGCATCTCGGACCGCACCTGGCTGACGGACCGGTTGATCGATCCGCGGGGTCTGGTCACCGTCGTGGGCAACCTGGTGGACAACGCGCTCGACGCCACGGCCGGCACCCGTGACGCGCGCGTGGAGATCGAACTGCTCGCCGAGGGCCGTACGGTCGTCCTCAAGGTGCGGGACACGGGTCCGGGGGTTCCGGCGGAGCAACGGGAGTTGATCTTCGAGGACGGCTGGTCGACCAAGCAGCCGCCCGCCCACCGCGAACGCGGTATCGGGCTGTCCGTGGTCCGTAAGCTGGCCGAACGGCAGGGTGGCACCGCGACCGTGGCGCAGGCCCACGGCGGCGGAGCGGAGTTCACCGTCGTCCTGCCCGAGGCCCTGGCCGAACCAGAACCGAGACCGCACCTGGGACCGGAACCGGGACCGGACCTGGGACCGGGGCGGGGGCCGGAGCAGGCCCTGGCCACTGGACCGAGCACCACTGTGCCGAACGCCGCCGTACCGAACGCCGCCGTGCGGACGGCTGTCCCGCCGGTCCCCGCCGAGGAGGAGTCGCGATGATCGAGGTCCTGGTCGTGGACGACGACACGCGGGTCGCGCGGGTCAACGCCGCGTACGTGGAGAAGGTGCCGGGCTTCCATGTGGCCGGCGAGGCGCACAGCGCGGCCGAGGCGCTGAGCCGACTGGAGGCGCTGCCCCGGCTGGATCTGGTCCTGATGGACCACTACCTGCCCGACGACACGGGTCTCGCGGTCGTACGGGAGATGCGCCGCCGCGGCCACCAGACCGACGTGATCATGGTGACGGCGGCGCGGGACATCTCGACGGTGCAGGAGGCGATGCGGCACGGGGCGCTGCAGTACCTGGTCAAGCCGTTCGCCTTCGCGGGCCTGCGCGCCAAGCTGGAGGCGTACGCGCAACTGCGCCGCACTCTGGACGGCGGCGGCGAGGCCGAGCAGGCCCAGGTCGACCGGATCTTCGGCGCCCTGTCGGCCGGGTCCGAATCCGACCTCCCCAAGGGCCACTCCCCCACCACCGCCGAACTGGTCCGCCAGTCCCTGATGCACGCCGAGGGCCCCCTGTCGGCCCAGGAGATCGCCGAGCGCACCGGCGTAAGCCGCCAGACCGCCCAGCGCTATCTCAAGCTCCTGGAACGCACCGGACGCGCCACCCTGACCCTCAAGTACGGCGACGCGGGCCGCCCCGAACACCGCTACGTCTGGGCGACCCGCACCTGACCCGGACCGCCATCACGCTCCCCGGGGACCCCGGGGGACCATCCAGGGACCACCAGGATCACCCGAGATCCCCGGAACCACCGGGGACCCCCAGGACCTCCGGGGACCCCCGGAGGCACACCGAGCAACGCCGAGGCGATCCAAGCCGGCGCGCAGCGCCTACGCGTCGATCCGTGACCGGTCCAGCGTGGCCGCGCTGCTGGAGATGAACTCCTTGCGCGGGGCCACGTCGTTGCCCATCAGGAGGTCGAAGACCCCTTCGGCGCTCTCCAGGTCGGAGAGGTTGATCCGGCGCAGGGTGCGGTGGCGCGGGTCCATCGTGGTCTCGGCCAGCTGGTCGGCGTCCATCTCGCCGAGGCCCTTGTAGCGCTGGATGGCGTCCTTGTAGCGGACGCCCTTGCTCTGGAACTCCATGAGTGTGTCCCGCAGCTCCCGGTCGGAGTAGGTGTACACGTACTTGTCCTGGCCCTTCTTGGGCTGGACGAGTTCCACCCGGTGCAGCGGCGGCACCGCGGCGAACACCCGACCGGCCTCGACCATGGGCCGCATGTAGCGGTGGAAGAGCGTCAGCAGCAGGGTCCTGATGTGGGAGCCGTCCACGTCGGCGTCGGTCATCATGATGATCTTGCCGTAGCGGGCGGTGTCGATATCGAACGTACGCCCGGATCCAGCTCCTATCACCTGGATGATCGCACCGCACTCGGCGTTCTTGAGCATGTCCGTCACGGACGACTTCTGCACATTGAGGATCTTGCCGCGGATCGGCAGCAGCGCCTGGAACTCGGAGTTCCGGGCGAGCTTGGCGGTGCCGAGCGCGGAGTCCCCCTCGACGATGAACAACTCGCTGCGGTCGACGTCGTCGCTGCGGCAGTCGGCCAGTTTGGCGGGCAGGGACGAGGACTCCAGCGCCGTCTTCCGGCGCTGCGCGTCCTTGTGCTGGCGGGCCGCGATCCGCGTCCGCGCGGCGGCGACGACCTTCTCCATGACCACGCGGGCCTGCTGGGCGGCGTCCCGCTTGGTGGCGGTCAGGAACGCCTTCAGCTCCTTGGTGATCACGTTGTTCACAATGCGGCGGGCCGCCGAGGTGCCGAGCACCTCCTTGGTCTGCCCCTCGAACTGCGGCTCGGCGAGTCGGACCGTGACGACCGCGGTGAGGCCCTCCAGGGCGTCGTCCTTGACGACGTCGCCCTCGGCGACGCGCAGGAGCTTCTTGGCCCGCAGCGCCTCGTTCATGGTCTTGGCGACGGCCTGCTCGAAGCCGGCCATGTGGGTGCCGCCCTTGGGCGTGGCGATGATGTTGACGAACGACCGGAGCGTGGTGTCGTAGCCGGTGCCCCAGCGCAGGGCCACGTCGACGCCGAGTTCGCGGGTGACCTCGGTGGGGGTCATCTGGCCGTGCTCGTCCAGGACGGGGACGGTCTCCTTGAAGGTGCCCTGTCCGGTGAAGCGGAGGGTGTCGCAGATGGCCTTGTCGGTGGCCAGGTACTCGCAGAACTCACTGATGCCGCCGTCGAAGCGGAACGACTCCTCGCCCTTGCTGCCGCCCTCGCCGAGGCCGAACTCGTCGCGTACGACGATGGTCAGGCCGGGCACCAGGAAGGCGGTCTGGCGGGCGCGCTGGTGCAGGTTCTCCAGGGAGAGCCGGGCGTCCTTGAGGAAGATCTGGCGGTCGGCCCAGTAGCGCACGCGCGCGCCGCTGCGCGTCTTGGGGACCTTCTTCGTCTTGCGCAGTCCGCTCTTGGCCTCGAACTTGGCGTCCGGCCCGGCGGCGGCGAAGGCTCCGGGGACACCGCGCCGGAAGCTGATCGCGTGGGTGTGGCCGCCGCGGTCGACCTCGACGTCCAGGCGCGCGGACAGGGCGTTCACCACGGAGGCACCCACGCCGTGCAGGCCGCCGGACGCGGCGTAGGAGCCGCCGCCGAACTTGCCGCCGGCGTGCAGCTTGGTCATCACGACCTCGATGCCGGACAGACCCGTCTTGGGCTCGACGTCGACCGGGATGCCGCGGCCGTTGTCACGGACTTCCACGGACCCGTCGTCGTGGAGGATCACTTCGATGTGGTCGCAGTACCCCCCCAGGGCCTCGTCCACGGAGTTGTCGATGATCTCCCAGAGGCAGTGCATCAGGCCACGACTGTCCGTCGAGCCGATGTACATGCCAGGGCGCTTGCGTACGGCCTCAAGCCCTTCGAGGACGAGCAGGTGCCGCGCGGTGTAGTTGGAACCGTCCCGGTCTGCTCCTGCCAGCAGCGCTGTGGACGGCACGGACGTGTCGGCGGTCACGCGGTTCGCTCCTCGCTGAATTTCAGATGATGCCCAAGTGGGTAAGGGCGCGGCTTCTGTTGCCGCTCAGAGGGTACCGAGGCCAGATAGAGCCGTTGTAACGCCACCCTCTCCTCATCTCAGACTAGTCGAGGGTCGCATACGTGTTCGATCCCTCGATGGAGTGAAGTACATATCACGTTCCCTTCCAGGCATGAACCATTTAGGCTCCGGGCACGTCCTCATGAACAAACCGGCAACCCAGCCGGGAGGACCGACCCCTGACCGACAGCGCGAAACCGTAAGACATGAGCACCACGCACTACGGCACATTCGCCGCCAAACCGGCAGCAAACAGCCGCCTCGGAAGATTTTTTCGAGGAGAAGCCACGAGCGGGAACGTTTTCGGGCTGGTTGGATGTTGACCCTGGTACGACAGCTCGTCGAGCTAGAGAAGAGGCGACGTGACTACTGTTCTGACCCCCGCGAGCCCGCTGACGGCGGCTGATCGCTGCGACCGGTGCGGCGCCCAGGCGTACGTGCGCGTCGTCCTGCTGAGCGGTGGAGAACTGCTCTTCTGCGCCCATCACGGTCGCAAGTTCGAGCCGGAACTCAAGAAGATCGCCGCTGAAATACAGGATGAGACGGAGCGGCTCACGTCCGTTCCCGAGACCGCCTCCGAAGAAGAGCGCTGAGACCTCGCGTCCCACGACGAGCCAGTGCCGGCACAGGCCGGCCCACGGGCGACCGACCCTCACCCAGGAGGGTCGGTCGCCCGTACTCGTGGGCGTCCCAGCCGGGCCCGCAGAGGGCCGCTGACGGGGCCATACAGCCGTACAGCCGCCCGAGCCTTCCTCCGACGCCTCCGGAGGACTCCGGGGGCGCACAAACCCTTCGGGAGGACCCCCGGGAGGACTTCCGGGCCCGTTCAGGCCCTCTGGGCCGGTTCAGGCCCTCTGGGTCCGTTCAGGCCCTCTGGGCCCGTTCAGGCCCCCTGAGAGGGCCCCCACAACCCGTACACCCGTAGACAGCCTTCCGAGAGGGCCCTCAGTCCCTCTCACCGCCCGTAGGCCCGCCTGTCGCCGACCGGCGGGCTCCTGCCGTCAGCCCGCCTCCGGGGCCCGCGGTGCGGCCTCCTGGGCGCTCCCGGTGGCCACCTCGCCCCAGCCGAGTCGCTGCACGAGGTCGGAGACCCGGGTGTAGACACCGGGGCTTCCCGCCCGGCCGCAGCCACTACCCCAGGACACCAGGCCGATCAGCCGCCCCTCGGCGATCAGCGGCCCTCCGCTGTCGCCCTGACAGGCGTCCCGTCCGCCCCGCCGCTCCCCCGCGCACAGCATGCTCTTCGCGCGGTACGTGCCGACCGCACCCCCCGGATACGCGTCCTCACACTCGGCGTCGGCCAGTACGTGCACCCGCGAGGCGCGCAGCGCGGTGGCGTAGTCCCCGGCACCGGTGACATCGCCCCAGCCGTAGACCAGGGCCGCGGTGCCGGCGTCGTAGGCGGAGTCTCCTGTTCCGGCCATGCCGACGACCGCGCGGTCGGCGAGCGGCTCGGCCAGGGTCAGGACGGCGAAGTCACCGGCGTTGTCGGCGGCGTCGTAGTCGGGATTCACCCAGGTGTCGCTGACCGGAACCTCCTCCCCCTCGGTCGAACGCAGATCCGTACGGCCCGCGATGACCTTGAGATCCGGGATCTGGTCCGGAGGTGCCCCCAGAACCTCCTCGCCCAGGCAGTGGGCGGCCGTGAGCACGGTCGTACGGCCGACCGCGACACCCCCGCAGAACTGGCCCGAGCGGGTACCTCCGAACCGGTCACGGCTGGACACCGCCACCGTCCAGGGACTGTCCGCCGCGTCGACAGGGAAGCCGCCGATCACCACGCTGTCGGCGGAGACGGGGGCGGCGGACATCAGCGGTATCGCGGTCGCGGCGGCCATCAGTACCAGCGGCCGGGCCAGTGCCCGGACAACGGGACGACGCATGTGCGCACCTCACTCTCGGGGTCGGGTGGAACACCCAGAGTGATCCACCACGAGGCACCCCGCATGCGCGCGGGCAGCACGAAGGCCCGGTTCCCTGAGCGTGGAACCGGGCCTTGCGTGGCGTACGACCGGTGTCCGTGGCGGACTGCCGACGGCGGCCGGCGGGCCGGTGGCGTGACCTAGTCGAGGTAGTCGCGCAGAACCTGGGAGCGGGACGGGTGGCGGAGCTTCGACATGGTCTTCGACTCGATCTGGCGGATGCGCTCGCGCGTGACGCCGTAGACCTTGCCGATCTCGTCCAGGGTCTTCGGCTGACCGTCGGTGAGACCGAACCGCATGGAGACGACGCCCGCCTCGCGCTCGGACAGCGTGTCGAGGACCGAGTGCAGCTGCTCCTGCAGAAGCGTGAAGCTGACCGCATCGGCGGGGACCACGGCCTCGGAGTCCTCGATGAGGTCACCGAACTCGCTGTCGCCGTCCTCACCGAGCGGCGTGTGCAGCGAGATGGGCTCACGGCCGTACTTCTGGACCTCGATGACCTTCTCCGGGGTCATGTCGAGTTCCTTGGCCAGCTCCTCCGGGGTGGGCTCGCGGCCCAGGTCCTGGAGCATCTGGCGCTGTACGCGCGCGAGCTTGTTGATGACCTCGACCATGTGCACCGGGATACGGATGGTGCGGGCCTGGTCGGCCATCGCGCGGGTGATCGCCTGCCGGATCCACCAGGTGGCGTACGTGGAGAACTTGTAGCCCTTGGTGTAGTCGAACTTCTCCACCGCGCGGATCAGACCGAGGTTGCCCTCCTGGATCAGGTCCAGGAAGAGCATGCCGCGGCCGGTGTAGCGCTTGGCCAGGGAGACCACCAGTCGGAGGTTGGCCTCCAGGAGGTGGTTCTTGGCGCGGCGGCCGTCCTCGGCGATGATCTCCAGCTCGCGCTTGAGCTTGGGCGCCAGCTTGTCGGCGTTGGCCAGCTTGTCCTCGGCGAACAGACCCGCCTCGATGCGCTTGGCCAGCTCCACCTCCTGCTCGGCGTTGAGCAGGGGGACCTTGCCGATCTGCTTGAGGTAGTCCTTGACCGGGTCGGCGGTGGCACCGGCGGCGGCGACCTGCTGGGCGGGCGCGTCGTCCTCGTCCTCGTCGGAGAGGACGAAGCCCGCGCTCTCGGCGCCCTCGGGCTCCTCCGTACCGCCCTTGGCCTCTTCGAGCGCCTCGTCCTCGACCAGCTCGGCGTCGTCCTTCTTGGCCGTGGTCTTCTTCGCCGCCGTCTTCTTGGCGGTCGTCGCCTTCTTCGCGGCTGCCTTCTTGGCGGTCGTCGCCTTCTTCGCAGCGGCCTTCTTGGCGGGCGCGGCCTCCTCGGCGGACACGGAGGCGTCGGCGGTCGCCGCCGGAGCGGCGGCCGTGGTGGCGGATGCCTTCCGGGTGGTCACCGTCTTGGCCGCGACCGTCTTGGTGGCGGTGCGCTTGGCCGGGCTCTTCGCTGCGACGCTCTTGCGGGTGCGCTTGGGCTCTGCGGCACTGACCATCAGCGTCACACCCTCTTCCTCGAGGATCTGGTTGAGGCTGCGCAGTACGTTCTTCCACTGAGTGGCCGGAATCTGGTCAGCTTCGAAGGCCCGACGCACGTCATCGCCGGCGATCTGCCCCTCAGCCTTTCCCCGCTCAATGAGCGCCATGACAGAGACGGACTCGGCGATCTCCGGCGGGAGCGTACGGGATGTGCTGGCCGACACGAACAACCTCTCGGAACGTTGGAAAACGGCTTCCGGCCCCGTCCACGACGGACAGGAGCCGACCACCGGCTTGGGAGTGGGCCGACGGCGCGGGCGGGTGCCGGGGAGATGCACAGCGCCATGAACGGCGTCCGTATTCCCTCCGCGGCTGTCACCTCTTAGGTCATCGCGCTGTTACCGCGAGCGTTACGCCCAATCTGCGTGGCCCGAGTCACACCCCGTACACGCGCAAAAGAGGTCAGACGTGTGCAGAGGAGGTCATCGACCGGTCGACTCCGGGCCGATTCGGGGCAACCGGTGGCCTCCGGGTCGATTCCGGATCAGCCGTTCGGAGACGGGGCGATCCGGATCACGGCGGCTGGACGGACCGATCGGAGCCAGTCGCCGGGCGACGGACCAATCCGTGTCAGTCGCCGGGCGACGGAGCGATCGGCGTCAACCGCTGGACGACGGAGCGATCGGCGTCAACCGCTGGACGACGGAGCGATCGGCGTCAACCGCTGGACGACGGAGCGATCGGCGTCAACCGCTGGGCGACGGAGCGATCGGGGTCAACCGCTGGACGACGGAGCGATCGGGGTCAGTCGCTGGACGACGGACGGATCCACGTCAGCCACTCGGCGGCGAACCGATACGCGTCAGCCGCTCGGCGCCGAACCGATTCGGATCAGCCGCTCGAAGCCAGGCCGATCGGTGCCAGCCGTTCGGGACGGGCCGATCCGTGTCAGCCCGTTCGGAGACGGGCCGATCGGTGTCTGTCGCTCGGAGGCGGACCGATCTGTGTCAGCCGCTCGGCGGGAGGCCGATCCGTCTCAGCCGCTCGGCGGCAGGCCGATTCGGTCAGCCGGGCCGTTTTGCCGTCGGACCCCGCGGATCCGGGTGGGATCCCACGGGGTCCGACGGGCGCCGGGTCTCCCGGCCGGGCGGTGCCACACGGAGGGCGGGCGCGTCCCCAGGCCGCCCCGCCCGCGCGGAGCGCCTCAGTGCTCGCGCGGGGCGGGCACCACGCGCTCCACCTCGGGGTGGACGGTGAGCAGTTGGCGCATGGCCGTCTCGGCGGCCGTACCGTCGCCCGCGGCGAGCGCCTCGGCGATCCGGGCGTGGTGCGCCAGGGAGGCGTCGTTCGGCCGGTCGCACCCGGTGACGGGGCTCCCGGACACCTGGAGCGCGGCGGAGACGATCCCGGAGAGGTGCTCCAGCATGCGGTTGCCGGCGACCTGGATGAGCAGCGAGTGGAACTCGGCGTCCGCGCGCGAGAACGTCAGCGCGTCACCCTGGCTCATGGCGTGACCCATGATCTCGACCATGTCGCCGAGGCGCTGCTGCACGTCCTCCCGGCCGTGTCCGGCGGCGAGCCGCGCGGCGAGCGGCTCGATCGTCCAGCGCAGCTCGCTCAGCTCGCGACGCTGGTCGTCGCGCTGTGGCCCGAAGGCGCGCCATTCGATGATGTCGGGATCCAGAAGGTTCCAGTCGCTGACCGGGCGTACGCGGGTGCCGACATTCGGCCGCGCGCTGACCAGGCCCTTGGCCTCAAGGACGCGAAGGGACTCGCGGACGACGGTGCGGGAGACCTCGAATCGCTGGCCGATCTCCTCGGGGACCAGCGGGCGGTCGGCGCCCAGGTCGCCGGAGACGATCATCTGGCCGAGTTGTTGGACGAGTTGGCCGTGCAGGCCGCGTCCGCGGCTGCCCGCGGCACGTCGGCCCACACGGCCCAGCTCAGGTTCCGCGCTCTCCCAGGAGGGGGCCACGACGCGGTCGGCGGCGGGGGCCTCCGCGTACGGGTAGCGGTCGAGGTCGCCCGGACCGGACAGAGCGGAGTCCACGGAACGGGCGGAGGTCATCATGGTGTGCGCAAGGGTACTCACGGATCCTTTGTCGGCGTTGGCTCCAACTGCCTTGAGGGCTTTGGTGAAAAGCACACGAAAGGGTGATCGCTCACCCCGTCGCAATTGACGCCTTATCGGAAAGAAATGGGCTTTCCTCGGGGAGTTGTGCACATCCCGGTCCTGGAAGGGCTCGCACGGTCGTCATCGGACCCGGCTGCGCATCGTCGTGAGCAGATACGCGCAGAGCAGCGCGGTGAGGGACAACGCCAGCGCGCTGCCGACAGGTTGGGCGATCACCTTCGCCGCGGCGGTCAGATAGCGCTCCCCGCCCAAGGGCCACTGCGTCAGGAGCACCTCCCGCACCCTCATCGGGAACCCGGCGGCCGTTCGCACGGACGGTCCCTCGAAGACTTTCTGTACGAGCGGTACGACCACCACCGGCACGGCGAGCACGGCGGCGAGCCCCGCGGTCGTCGACCTGAAGACTCCGGCGGCGAGCACCCCGGCCCAGGCGCAGCCGATCACGAGCCCGAACCAACTCGCGCCCAGCGACACCCAGTCCGTGGGAACTTGTGCCAGCTCCGGTCCGTATACGAGATACAGCACTTCGGCGTCGACACCGACCGTGAGGGCGGCCAGGGCCAGCGCGGTGGCGGCGGAGACGAGGAGCTTGGCCGCGAGCAGCCCCAGGCGGCGGGGCACGGTGCCGCGGTCCGCCGCCAGGGCGGGGTGGCGGAACTCGTCGCCGAACGCGAGCGCGCCCAGCAGCCCGGCGCCGAGGGCGGCCGGGGGCAGCGGCAGCTCGCGCGGCCAGGCCACCAGCAGCCGCGCGTACGGGGTGTGCCCGATGCGGGCCAGCACGACAGCGGTCAGCGCCGACAGCACGAGCACGGCGGCGGCAGTGAGAAACCCCGTACCGATCCCGGCGGCCCGCCGCAGTTCGTAGCGGAGGGGGCGCAGGGGGCTGGGGGCGGGGCGCACGGAGATGGGGGGCGGGAGGTCGGGGAGGGGGTGGGGGGAGGGGGGGCGGAGGGGGGGAGGTGCCGTACCGGTGGGAGAGGGCTCGTCGGGGGCGGAGGGCGTTTCTGCGGAACACGGAGGGGTCTGGGCGGCGCTGGAGGACGGCTCGACGGGGGGCGGGGGGTGCTCGTCGGCACCCTGTGGGGCGGGCGGGCCTTCGCTCAGGGCTACGCCGTTCGGGTCGGCGGGGGCGGGGTCGTGGCCGACCGGCATGGCCCTCGCCGAGGTCGGGGCGGGGGTCGTTGACGGCTTGCCGTCCGGCGCGGAGTGCGAGTCCTCCGCCGCTGCGTGCGAGGTCTCCTCCTCGGAGGGCGTCCTCGTCGCCTCGGAGGGGGGCTCCTGCCGCGTTGCCACCACCGCCGGGGGCGGCCCGCTCTCCCCGTTCGGCGTATCGGCCCCCGGCAAGGCATGAGCGCCCGTCCCTGGCCCCATGTCGCCGATCTCGTCGGCGAGTTGGTGTACGAGGATGCCGTGCCGGAAGGCGGCCTCTCCGACGTCGGCGCAGGTGCTGCCGTACACCGAGAGGCGGCTGCCGCCTTCCCGTACGACCTCGACGGAGCGGTGGGCGGTGCGGGCCTCTCTGGTCAGCAGCGCGGCGAGACGGCCCGCGTGCGGGCTGCGGACGGCGACGCGGGGGCGGAGCCGGGTGCGGGCGAACTCGGTCGCGGTCTGGTCGGCGACGACCCGTCCCCGCTCCAGGGTGACGACCCGGTCGGCCTGTGCCGCGGCCTCTTTCGGGTCGGCGACGGTGAGCAGGACCGTGCCGCCCTGGCGGGCGTGGGCCCGCAGCGCGCCGTACAACCAGCGGTTCTCGCGGCCGGAGAGCCCGGCGGCGGGTTCGTCCAGGAGGAGGGTGTGCGGGTCGGAGAGGAGGGCGCAGGCCAGGCCGAGCCGACGGTCCATGCCGCGGGCGAGCATGCCGAGCCGCTCGTCGCGCAGGCTGATCAGGCCGACCGCCTCCAGTACCTCGTCGGCCCGTCGGACCGGTACTCCCGCCGCGGCGCACAGCATCCGCAGATGACCGCGCACGGTCCGGGCGGGGTGCCCGGGGACATCGCCGAGCAGGACGCCGACCTCGCGCGAGGGATGGGTGAGGCGGTGCAGTGGTCGGCCTCGGAAGTAGGTGGCTCCGCGTCCGTGTTGAAGTGCGAGCATCAGCCGGAGCACCGTCGTCTTGCCCGCGCCCTCTCCTCCGAGCAGCGCGGTGACCCGGCCCGCCCGCGCCTCAAGGGAGACGTCGTCGACGGTGGGCGGAAGGCCCTTGCGGGGAATGCTGGTCAGTCCGAACGCCTGGATCACCCGAAGCAAGATAGCGCGCTATGTCCGTTTTTTTGGGCACTGGGAGGCTCGCTCCGCCGAGCGGTGACCGCCAGCGCCCGGCTCGCCGTCAGGCATCGGGGTGGAGGTGCGTCAGGGATCGGGGCGGCAGTGCGTCACACCTCGGGGCGCAGCATCGGCGGATTGAGCAGCGTGGCACCGCCCGCTCGGAACAACTGGGCCGGGCGTCCGCCCTGGCGGGTGGTCGTGCCTCCGGTCGGGACCAGGAACCCGGGGGTGCCGGTGACCTTCCGGTGGAAATTGCGCGGGTCGAGGGCTACGCCCCACACCGCCTCGTACACCCGTCGCAGCTCACCGACCGTGAATTCGGGTGTGCAGAAGGCTGTGGCCAGCGACGAGTACTCGATCTTCGACCGGGCCCGCTCCACCCCGTCCGAGAGGATCTGGGCGTGGTCGAAGGCGAGCGGCGCGACCGGGTCGTCGTCGCGTCCGAAGCCGCCCTGTTGGAGCAGTTCCCCGACCGGGGCCCAGCGTGCGTTGCTGGCGTCGCCGCCCGCTCGTGGCGCGGGAAGGTCGGGGGCGAGGGCGAGGTGCGCGACGCTGACCACCCGCATCCGGGGGTCACGCCCGGGGTCGCCGTAGGTGGCGAGCTGCTCCAGGTGGGCGCCGGTCTCTGTGGCCGGGACGTCCGGGTCGTGCACGCACAGCCCTGTCTCCTCGGACAGTTCGCGCGCGGCCGCCTGTGCCAGGTCCTCGTCGGCCCGTACGAATCCGCCGGGCAGCGCCCACCGTCCTCGGAACGGCGCCTCGCCCCTGCGTACCGCCAGCGCACAGAGGGCATGACGTCGTACGGTCAGTACGACCAGGTCCACGGTGACGGCGAACGGCGGAAACGCTGACGGGTCGTAGGACATGCGGTGATCATAGTCGTCTGCCTGACGATAAACACGCCCTTCGTCGGCCGCATCACCGGCCGGCCCGGTTCCTTCCGCAAGGGGTCGTACTGTCTTCGCAAGGGGTCGCACCTGCGGCTCCGTCCTTCCGCTCCGCGTGGGAGCGATCGAGTCGTACGGGGTCACACCCCCAGTTGGAGGCCGTCGGCCGCCGCTTCGACCATGGCGAGGCCGAGGCGGCTGACGCGTAGGGAGAACGGGGCGCCCGCCACCCGGAGGTCGGTGAGGACGATCTCGCCCAGGGGTGCGCCGCGCAGCGGGCGCAGCCGCACCGTCCCGGCGGGGGCGTCGGGGCGGATTCCGGCGAGCGTGGTCAGGAGCAGGACCACGGCCGCGCCCGCGGTGGCGGCGGGTCGGCACGCCGCCGGGTGCGGCAGGGGCGCGCTCCCTTCCGTGCGCTGCTCCCCGGCGTACATCTCGGGCAGCCGGTGGTCGAAGGACTCGGCGGCGGACAGTACGCCTCTGAGCAGCGCTGTCGCCTCCTTCTCGTGGCCCGCGGCGGCCAGGCCCGCGACGGCGACCGCCGTCTCATGGACGCGTACGGCCCCGCTGCGGTGCCCGAACGGGTTGTAGCCGACGTCCTTGGTGCCGAGCCCGCGCAGTCCCCACCCGGAGTCCATGACCGGGCTGCCCAGGAGCCGTGCGACCTGCTGCGTCCGCACCTTGTCCAGCAGCCCCGGCGCCTGCTCTCCCCCGCCGAGCAGGCCGGTGTCGAGCAGGTGCGCGAATGCCGCGCTCAAGTGCGGGCCGGGCCGTGGGTGCGGGGCGGGCCATGGGCGCGGGACGGACCGTGGGCGCGGGACGGGCCGTGGGTGCGGGACGGACCGTGGGTGCGGGACGGGGCTTCCGTCCGGGATGGGCCCCGCCGTACGGGCCGTGGCCGCGACCGCTGGACGTCCGCTGCCCATGTCATCGATCCAGAACCGTTCCCTGAATTCCGTGCGCAGCCGGTGGGCCCATTCGCGTAGCTCGCCTCCGCCCGGTCTCCCGTAGGAGTCGAGCAGATCCGCGCCGAGTGTCGCGGCCCGGTGGGCGTGGGCCTGTGTTTCGCAGCGGAGCAGGCCGCCGGGTGATGGGTCGGGCAGGAAGGTGCCCTGGCCGACGGTTGTCCGCAGCCAGGTCAGACAGCGCTGTGCCGCGGGCAGCAGTTCCTCGGTGTCCTGCTCGGGTATGCCCCAGCGGCGGGCCTCCGCGAGGAGGACGGGGAAGAGGAGGGTGGCTTCCGTGCCTGTGCAGGCGGGTGGCAGGTGCACGCCGGCGTCGCGAAGCGGGCCCGGGATCATGCCGGACTGCCGTGCCGGTCCGGCGAGTTGGGTGCGGGCGAGGCTGCGCAAGGTGCCGACGGCCAGCCGTGTGCCGAGGGGCAGCGTCATTCTGGCGGCGGCCAGCGCCTCGGCCGGGGCCGGTCCGCAGCGCCAGGGTGCTCCTGCCGCGAGATACACGTCCGAGGGATGGTCGGGGTCGCGCAGGAGCAGGGCCTGGAGGTCGTCCACGCTGGTCCTCAGAAGCGGACCCGGCCTGGGGTCGTCGCCTGTCGCCCGCGCCGGGGCCAGTGGGCTCGTCGCCGCTCGCGCTCGCCCCACCGGCCGTATCGGGCCCTTGCCGTCGAGGCGTATCCGTAGCTCCAGGGTGGTGCTGGCGCCGGGCGGGAGCACGAGTTCCCAGCGCAGCAGTCCGGCGGATGCCAACGCGTCCGAGGGTGGTGGGTCCGCGGTGACGGAGGCGGCCCCTGTCGTGGAGGACCAGCGCAGGCCGGAGTCGTGGACGGCGGCGGCCAGTTCGGGGCCGGAGGTGCCTGACGCTATGGCGCCCAGGGTGGCGAGGTCCGTGGCGAGAGCCACCTCGACGGGCAGCTTCAGTGGTCGTGCCGCCGCGCTCCGCAGGGTGATCGACTCTCTGCCGTCCGCGTGCCGCGTCCGTTCCACCAGGACATCCGGGTCCGGTCCCGGGTGCGGACCCGGGACCGGTGAGACCCGCAGGGTTCCCGTGAAACGCGCGCTGTCGGCGGTGAGCATCCTGGCCTGCACCGCGAGGGGTTCACGGCCCGCGATCCGAAGCCGGCAGCGGGAGAGCAGACGCCGACCGGCCAGGTAGAAGCCGTCCAGGCCGTGTCCGGTCAACTGCCCGTGCTCCGTGGAGATCGCCATACCGGGGAGGCTGACGCAGGTGAGGATGCGGTGGGCGGGAGGGAGGCCGAACGGGCGGCGGGGCTGCGACGGCGGCGCTGCCTGTACGGGCGGTGATGCGGCTCGCTGTGACGGGGCAGCCCGCTGAGACGGGGCGGCTCGTCGTGGTGGTACGGCCTCATGGGGCGTGGCGGCCTCGTGCGGCATTGCGGCCTCGTGTGCCGGTACGGCGCGTGGCGCTCCGGGGAGAACGGCCGGAGAGTCCCGTAGCTGGCGTGGAAGTGGTGGGAGCCGGTCCTTTCCCGGCGGTGTCACCGGGAAGGGGTTGCGGGGCGGCGAGGCCGCCGGGGTCCGTGGTCGGCGGCGGGCGTCGGCGAGGTCGGAGAGGCCGGAGGGGTCGGAGAAGTCGGCGTGGTCGTCGGTGTCCGACGGCGGGATCGGTCGATGCATGGGCGGCTTCTTCCGCGCGCGGTGCGCCTCGTTCGGGTTCGGCGGCAGGTGGCGGAGCGCCGATCGGCAGGGGCGGCGCGGCGGCACCTCCCCTCCAGGCGCTCCGCCACTCAGGTGAACGGGGCGGGGGTCGCCGTGGTCACGCCCGTGATCGGACAACCTGACCAAAAGCAAGGCCGATCGGAGCGAACGCGCGTCGGTCTTCGACGCGCCTGCCCGTCGGGCGCCGTGGGACAGGGCGGCAGCCGTGCATGCGCGCTGATGGGGTGGCGTACTTCGCGCGGGACACGCGGTTGCCGACCGGTGGTCGGTCCTCAGCAGCAGATTCCGTAAGCGCTTCAGCCAAGACCGTTCACTCCGCGGCATCGGTGCCGCCGTTTCCGGGCTGGGCGCCGCCGGTGCAGGGGCGGGTGCCAGGGGTGGTCCCGCCCGTGAACGTGCGGGGCCGTGTCACGCGTGCCGGCGTCGCTGCCGGACGCGTCAGGCTCGCCGCGGCAGGGGGCCGACGGGCACCGCGCTCCGCGGTACGGCCGTCCGGGCGCGCGGTGTGCGAGGGGCCGGTGGCCCCGCCGACGGAACGGGGGCGCCTGCGGCGTCGGGCGGATGTGGCGTCGGAAGGGCCGGACAGGTCCGGGCCAGCCGGACCGGCCGGATGAGGCGATGGCCCCGGCTCGACGACTGGTGCGGTGAGGTCGGCGGAGTTCGTGGCGTGGTCGGCCACCGGCGCGTCTCCGGGAGTTCCCGCATGGCGGGGATCCTCGTCCTTGTGAGGAGTCCCGGCGTGCCGGGAGGCCCCGCCGTTGCCAGGAGCCCCGCCACTGCCAGCGGCTCCGCCATTTCCACGAGCCTCGCCATGGCCAGCGGCCTCGGCGTCGCCCGGAGCCGAGCCACCTCCAGATGCCGCCGGGACGATCACCGCGCCCTGCCCACCAGCGGTCTCACTGGCAGACCCTCCTTCATCGGCCGCTGCCTCGGTGTTCCCCGTGAGCGTTCGGCCCGTGCGCTGACCGCGCAGGCAGCGTCGGATGGCCTCCGGGTCGAGTTCCTCGCTGATCGCTTGGTGCAGCAGGCGGGCGAACAGGTAGTCGATGTCGGCACCGAGGGCCATGGCCAAAGCCTCGCGGGCCTCCAGGTCGTCGCCCGTGGACCAGGCGACCCAGCCGGCCAGAGTGAGGGGGGCGGCGGCGTGTTCGGTGTAGGCGCCCACGCAGCGCCGGGCGAGGGCGCGCCAGAGCCGCAGCGCGGGTGCGGCCTCGTCGCCCTCCATCCATTCCGCCGCGTGGTCACGCGTCGTGCGGTCCTGGAGGCCGAGGATGAGAGTTGCGGCTTCCTCGTGGGTGAGCAGTTCGTCGTCGCGCAGGTCGGCCAGGAGCGTCCCCGACACGCCGGGGGCCTCGGCGAGTCGGCGCATGACGTCTTCGGCGCGGTGCAGGGTCTCGGCCGCCACGGTCGCGCGGCTGGAGTTGTCGAGGAGCCTGGGGACCAGGGCCGCGCCGGCCTTGTCCAGCGCCGCCTCCTGCGCCAGTGCGGCGGCCGACTCCAGGGGTTGGAGCCTGGCCCGCATTTCGCGCAGTGTGCCGCGCACCTGGAGCCCCGCGTAGGTCGCCGCGGCGGCCAGGACCGAGGTGCCCGGCAGCCCCATGGCCGTCCCTTCGGGCGGGCAACAGCGCGGTGTCTCGCAGCAGTAGGACCAGAATCGGCCGTCGGAGACGCAGAGTGCCTCGATGACCGGTACGTCCAGGTTGCCGCACTCCACACGCAGGTGCTGGGCGAGGTCGTGCAGCCTGTTCCTCACCTCCTGGCCCGTCTCGCCCGGCGCGGGCTCCTGACAGACGTAGGCGACGATCTGTTCGGGCCGGGCGCCTCGGCGTTCGCCGGCCGTGATCAGCCCGTGGGCCAGTTGCTTGGCGACGGACGCCCAGTCGTCGGGGTTGGTCGGGATGCCGAGCCGGGCCCGGCCGCCGAACCGTCCCCGTCCGTTCTTGTCGTGCAGGGCGACGAGCACGATGCTGTCCTCGGGCCGGTACCCGAGCAGGTACGGCAGTGCGTCGGCCAGTTCGGCGGGCGAGCGAAGGGTGACCTGTTGGGAGGAGCCGTGTCCCATGTACGCGGTGATGTCGCCGTTGTCTCCTTGCCTGCGTGCGTGGTTGATCCGGTGGTTGATGTCGTGGTTGTCGAAAGGTCCAGTGGATTCCCCGTGGTTCGTCATGTCTCGACGATCTCGCGGATTCCAATCTTCCGCTTGGGCCTGTGGATAACTCCGATCAGGGACACATCATTCAGCGTCAACCGTCGTCCCACGGCCGTCGGCTCTTCCCACCCCCATCGCGCCAGAACCACCACCCCGACCAGCTGATTTCGAGTTCGGTGCAGGAGGCCGCGTTAGATGAGCACCCACAGCGAGTTGACTTCAAGCAAGGCCAAGAGCAGAAGAATGGCCCGTCGTCGCCTTCTGACCGGCGCCGGAGCCACGGGGGCGGCAGCCGTGGCCGCCCAACTCGCCGCGCCCGGAGCCTCGGCGGCCACGCGGCGCACCGACCTCTTCCACTACTGGGAGACCCAGCAGAGATCCCTCGGCTACTCACAGGGCGTCCGGGTCGACGACACGGTCTGGATATCGGGTACCGCCGCCCTGGACAGGGAATTCACTCCCGTCTCGCCGGGCGACCTGCCCGACCAGATGGCCTTCGTCTACCGACGCATCAGGGAGAGCCTCGCCAAGTACGGCCTCGACTTCCGGCATGTCGTACGGGAGAACATGTACGTCACCGACATGCCCGCCCTGGTCGAGGCCCTGCCGTATCGCAGAGGCATCTACGGTGCCGGCCCCTTCCCCACCTCCACGACGGTCCAGGTCAACCAGCTTCTCGTCCCAGGGCTGATGATCGAGATCGAGGTGACCGCCTGTAGGGCGCTGCCGTAGAGCGAGCCTCCACGGTGCCGTCACACCCCTCTGCTCAGCTCACGCCGATGAAGCGAGCACGAGTGGCAGTACGTTCCCGCTGCCCGCCCGACGCAGCAGCCGGGCCGCGACTGCGAGGGTCCAGCCCGACTCGGTGTAGTCGTCCACGAGCAGGACGGGCCCCGGGACCCGGGCCAGCGCACCGGCCAGTTCCTCGGAGACGGTGAACGCGTCGGACAGCGCCTTCAGACGCTGCGCGGAGTTGCTGCGTCGGACGACGTGCGCGTCGCTCTGTCCGACGTAGGTCAGGGAGCCCAGCAGTGGCAGTTGCCCTACGCGCGCGATGCCCTCGGCGAGGGACGACACCAGGCGCGGGCGGCTCAGTGACGGCACGGCGACGACGCCCACGGGCCTGGCCGCTGCGTCCGGCCCGGTGGTCGCCCAGCCGCCCGGGGAGCGCGCCCAGTCGGCGAGAACGGCCACAGCGGCGCGTAGGACGTCGTCGGGGACGGGTCCGTCGGGCGCGTTCACGGCGAGGAGCGGGCGCAGGCGGTTGCCCCAGCCGATGTCCGAGAGGCGGCCCAGGGCGCGGCCGGTGGCGCCCTGTTCGCCGGCCGGGATACGGCCCTTGAGGTCGACGCCGAGCGCGGGCATCCCCGTCGGCCACATCCGGCGGGGCTCGACCTCCACGCCCGGCCGGTCCAGTTCCTTCTCCGCCCCGGTCAGCGCCTCCGCGGAGACGGAGGAGGCGATCCAGGCCCCCGCGCAGATGTCGCAGCGTCCGCAGGGGGCGGCGTCCGGGTCGTCCAGTTGGCGCCGCAGGAACTCCATCCGGCACCCGTCCGTTGTCACGTATGCGCGCATGGCCTGCTGCTCACCCGCCCGCTGCCGTGCCACGCGCGCGTACCGCTCCGAGTCGTACGCCCATGCCTCCCCGGTGGAGATCCAGCCGCCCTTGACCCGCTTGACGGCCCCGTCCACGTCGAGCACCTTCAACATGGTCTCCAGCCGGGTGCGCCGCAGGTCCACCGCCGCTTCCAGGGCGGGTACGGACAGCGGTCGGCCCGCCTCGGCGAGGGTGGCGAGGGTCTGGCGGACCAGTTCCTCGCGCGGGAAGGCGGTATCGGCGAAGTAGCGCCAGATCGCCTCGTCCTCCTTCCCTGGCAGCATCAGGACGTCGGCGTGGCGCACACCGCGCCCCGCGCGCCCCACCTGCTGGTAGTAGGCGATCGGTGAGGAAGGTGAGCCGAGGTGGACCACGAAGCCCAGGTCGGGCTTGTCGAACCCCATGCCGAGTGCGGAGGTCGCGACGAGCGCCTTGACCCGGTTCTCCAGCAGGTCGTTCTCGGCCTGGAGCCGGTCCGCGTTCTCCGTACGGCCCGTGTACGACGCGACCGTGAAGCCGCGCTGTCGCAGGAACGCCGTGGCCTCCTCGGCCGCCGCCACGGTGAGCGTGTAGATGATCCCCGAGCCCGGCAGTTCGTTGAGGTGCTCGGCCAGCCAGGCGAGGCGGTGAGCGGCGTCCGGGAGTTCGATCACACCGAGCCTGAGGCTCTCGCGGTCCAGCGATCCCCGCAGCACCAGCGCCTCGCCCGCGCCGGTCCCCAGTTGCTCGGCCACGTCCGCGGTGACGCGCGCGTTGGCGGTCGCCGTCGTGGCCAGTACCGGCACGCCGGGGGCCAGCTCGGTGAGCATGGCCCGCAGCCGACGGTAGTCGGGGCGGAAGTCGTGTCCCCAGTCGGAGATGCAGTGCGCCTCGTCGACCACCAGCAGCCCGGTCGTGGCCGCGAGTTTGGGCAGCATGTGCTCCCGGAAGTCGACGGAATTCAGACGCTCCGGGCTGACGAGGAGCACGTCGGTCTCGCCGCGGCCGACCTCCTCGTGGATCGTGTCCCACTCCTCCGGGTTGGCCGAGTTGATCGTGCGCGCGCGGATCCCGGCGCGTGCCGCCGACTCCACCTGGTTGCGCATCAGCGCCAGGAGCGGCGAGACGATCACCGTAGGACCGGCACCGCGCCGGCGCAGCAGCGCGGTCGCGACGAAGTACACGGCCGACTTGCCCCAGCCGGTGCGTTGCACCACCAGCGCGCGGCGGCCCTCCCGGACCAGTGCCGCCACCGCCTGCCACTGGTCCTCCCGCAGCCGCGCCGAGCCGCCGGGGTCACCGACCAGCTCGGCGAGGATGGCATCGGCTTCGGCGCGGAGTTCCAGATCGTCCATGCCTCCATGCAACCCGATGGGACCGACACTCGGCCACCCGCGCCCCCGCGAGCGGTCCGGCTCCGGACGGTTCCGGGTGGAGTGGGCTCGGCGTCCCCACCGGCGCCACCCAGCGGGTCTGCCTCAGCCCTCGCGCGGGCCAGGCCGGTGCCGGCCTCACGCGGGCCAGCACCAGACCTCACCCTGGCCTGCACCGGCCTCACGCGGGCCAACACCGACCCTCACCCTGGCCTGCACCGGCCCTCACCTGGTCCGGCACCGGCCTCACCGGGGCCTGCACGGCCCCTCGCGCGGGTCTGCCGCGCCCTGTGCGGACCGAGCGGACGGGACGGCGGCGGGTGCGGTGCCTGTGGGGCGCCGGGTGATCGGCGCGGGCGGTGGGGGCGGCCCCGGCAGCGAGCCCCCGCACCATGCGTCACCAGGTGACCCATTGGGTAGGGATATAAGCCACGCAGCAGCAGATACGGGTCGGTGGCCCCATTTGCTCGTTGCCGCATCCCAGTTCGACAGGAAGAATTGAAGTCCGCTCCCCGCACGGCCCGGCCGTGGTCCGGAAGGGCTTCGCTGCGGTGTGCGCTCCCCCGACCAGACCCCGCCCGCAGTGCGGGCGCGTAGCCGAAGGGAGGATCGTGACCTTCGGATTCGCTCCGTCCTCCGCAGCATCTACGTCGTCCTCGGCAGACCTGTCCGCCGCCTCCACCAACCCCTTGGCCCGCACACTGGAACCGGCGGAGTGGGCCGCCGCGGGCATCCCCCTCCTTCGCAGTCCGAGGGAAGTCGTCAGCGGGCTGTACTCCCGCCACCGCCCGATACCGCTCACCGCCGTCGTGGCGGTGCTCGATCCCGACGAGCGGCTGCTGGCCAGCGCGTCGTTCAAGCGGCGATCGGTGCCGGCGGACGGCTGGATGCTGCGCAACTCCCTGCTCTCCCAGCTGCGCCGGGTCATCCCGCACGACCTGCGCCGCCGCACCCCGGTACGTACGGCGGTGCTGCTCTACTGCCGGGAGGGCGACGCCCGTTGGACGGAAGAGGACGGGGCCTGGATGTGGGGGCTGCGTGACGCCTGCACGCTGCACGGACTGCGCTGCGGGGCGTACATCACCTTGACCCGGGACGGCTGGCAGGTCCTCGGAGAGGGGCGGGGTGGGCGACGCCCCAGCATCGGCTCGACGCCCGAGCCCTTCGCCACCGCCGAGGCACCCCCTCCGCTGCCGCGCACCGGAGGAGTCGCGTCGGAGATCCTGAGCCGCGCGGCGGCCCGCTGAGTCCCGACGGCACGGGATTCCCGGTCGACTCCCGGGACCTCGTGCCGTCCCGCACAGGACCTGCGGCACGCCACACACCACGGCCTCGGCCCGCCCGGTCCCCAGCGGGCCCGGGCCGGACGACCGCATCGCGCGCCGGTCCTCCGGCAGACCGAAGCACCGGCCTTGTGCTGCCCGTTCAGGGCAAAAGCCGGTGCGTCCTCCGTGCACTTGCGCCACCACGGGGGCGACAGTCGCCGCCTCCGCGCCCCGCGGGGTGCCGGGCCGGACTCAGGCGTCCGTGCCCAGCACTGTGTTGATCTTCTTCAGATCGCCGCAGACGATCAGAAGGGCACTCGCCCTGCTGAGCGCCAGCGGCAGCACGGTGGCGGCGGTGTCGTCGGAGTCACCGTTGACGGCGACCACGACGACGGGGCGGGACGCGGCACGACTCGCCACGGCGGCGTCTGCGTAGAAGACGTCGTCGCGTGCGTCGTGCTGCGCCCAGTACGAGGCTTCCCCGAAGGTCAGCTCGTGCGTGGCCCACGGATGGCGTTCACCGGTGGTGAGCACCAGGACGTCACCGGGGGCGCGGCCCGAGTCGAGCAGCAGGTCCACGGCCTCCTCGGCGGCGTCGAGAGCGCCTTCCACCGAGGCCGGGATCAGCTGGATCTGCGGGGTCGCCGACGTCTGGGACGGGGCGGCGGGGGCAGCGGGGCCCGACGTTCCGGGCTTGGCGGGGGCCACCTCACGCGGCGCGCGTTGCACGGGCGGCGCCGGCCGGACCGGGCCGGGACGACCGGGGCGCGACGGAGCCGCGGGGCGGGGCCCAGGTACAGGACGGGGGGTCGGCGCGGTACGGCCGGTGGCCGGCGTGGCGCGGGGACCCTGGGCACTCTCGTGAATCTGAGGCTCCTCGGGGATGAGAGGCATGAGCTGATTTTTATCAAACGCTGGTACGGCACACACAGGCGGGTGGCACATATGTGCGAGCGGAGTCGTCAGAAGTCGAAGCCGAGCTGACCTTCGATCCTCGGAACGCTTCCTTCCGCCCAGTCGCGGGCCTTCTTGAGGTGCCGCCACTGGGGCAGCGCATCAAGATACGCCCACGACAACCGGTGGTACGGGGTGGGTCCCCGCTCCTCCAATGCGGCCTTGTGGACGGGTGAGGGATACCCGGCATTGTCCGCAAAACCGAAGTCTGCATGGTCGATACCCAGTTCGGCCATCATTTTGTCGCGCTGAACCTTGGCGATCACCGAGGCCGCCGCGACGGCCACACACGACTGGTCACCCTTGATCACCGTGCGCACCCGCCATGGCGTCCCGAGGTAGTCGTGCTTGCCGTCGAGTATCACCGCGTCGGGCCGCTCGGGCAGTGCTTCCAGCGCGCGTACGGCGGCCAGGCGCAGCGCGGCTGTCATGCCCCGCTCGTCGATCTCCTCGGGAGAGGCGTGCCCGAGGGCGTAGGACCGCACCCAGGTGTGCAGTTCCCGCGCGAGCGCGGTGCGTCGTTTGACGGTGAGCAGCTTGGAGTCGGTGAGCCCGTCGGGCGGTCGACGCAGTCCGGTGATCGCCGCGCAGACGGTGACGGGACCGGCCCACGCACCCCGCCCGACCTCGTCGACACCGGCAATGATCTTCGCTCCGGTCGTGGCGCGGAGTGAGCGCTCGACGGTGTGAGTAGGCGGTTCGTACGGCATGGCGTCCTTAGCGTACGCCGCCCGGCTCACCGTGTGACACCCCGGCTCCCCCAACGGCCCGTACGACCGACGGAAACCGGCCTCACCGGCCGCCTTGTCCCGGCGGCGGCATCATCAACTGGCCGGTCGTGGTGCCGAGATCCCGGTCCGGCCGTTCGCTCGCACGAATCTTTGCGCGGCACATCGCCTTGGCCGGGATGATGTCCGGGGCAGGGCCGTTCATCGTCCGGGGGCGCGCCTCGCCCGCTTCGTTCCACGGGCGATCACGTCCCTCATCAGCTTGATCGCGGGCTCGACCACTTCGCCGAAGTCACGGCAGGGAAGTGATCGGCCTGTCCGGGGTCGCATTCGTACATCACCGGGCGCGGAGCGAACCCGGCCGGGAGAGCGGGCGGCCGACACCGTGCGGCAACACCCATCAGGCCGACACCCGCGAGGCAACACCCGTCAGGCCGACAGGCCGACACCCGACAGGCCGACACCGTGAGGCAACCCGTCAGGCCGTCCCCATCAGGCCGACACCCGTCAGGCCGCCCCCGGGACCCACTCGGGCAGCGTCTCCACCCGCCCGGCCCAGTCCGCCGGTGGGGCGCCCGCCGTGCCCGCGGCCAGCACGCCGCCCACGATGGCGCAGGTCGTGTCCACATCGCCCCCGACCTGGGCGGTCGTCCAGAACGCCTGCTCGTAATCGCCGAGGGAGCGCGCGGCGGACCACAGGGCGAAGGGCACGGTGTCGTGGGCCGTCGTACGCCGTCCGCAGCCGAGTACCGCGGCGACGGTGGCCGCGTCAGCGTAGTCGAGCATGTCGCGGGCCCGCCGCAGTCCGGCGCCCACCGCGCTTCTGGGGATCAGGGCGACGACGCCGTCGAGGAGTGCCTCGGGAGCGGGCGGACCGTCGGGAGCGGCGGCCAGGGCGGCAGCCGCGGCGACCGCCATGGCACCGACCACGGCCTCACGGTGCTGGTGCGTCGGGTAGGCGGAGATCTCGGCTTGGTGAGTGGCCTGCTCGGGGTCGTCGGCGTACCAGGCGCCGAGCGGCGCGATCCGCATCGCCGCACCATTGCCCCACGACCCCTGCCCGTTGAAGAGCGCGGCCGACAGCTCCCGCCAGTCGCCGCCTTCTCTGACCAGCCGCAGGAGGCGGTTGACGGCGGGGCCGTATCCGCGGTCGAAGTCGTGGCGCCGGGCGAAGGACGCCGCGAGGGCGTCCTGGTCGATGCGGTGGTGCGCGGCGAGGACGGTGACGACGGAGCAGGCCATCTCCGTGTCGTCGGTCCATTGCCAGGTTCCGTCGGGCAGCTCGCGGCGCTTGAGCAGCGGATGGTTCACCGGGACGAAGAACTGGGAGCCCAGCGCGTCACCCACCGCCAGTCCGCGCAGGCTGGCCAGGGCGCGCCCCAAGCGCCCGTCGGAGGAGGTGTCAGCGGTCATCGCTCTGTCACTCTATCCAGTGATTTCGTCTAATCGGTCATTTTGTATGGTTCCGGATCGCGCCAACGGTCGAAAGGGCGGTCCAGGGTGTATTTGCCGTCGTTTCCGAGAACGAGCATCCTCACCTCACCGTTCCCGGGATTGGACAGTGACTCGAATTCGTCGACCGTCCAGTGGAACCAGCGCATGCAGAACAGCCGCATCGCGAGGCCATGGGTCACCAGCAGCACGTTCGGCGGGTGGTCGGGCGCCTCGAAGCTGCGGTAGAGGCTCTCCAGGAAACCCCCGACCCGGTCGTACACGTCGGCGCCGCTCTCCCCTTGGGCGAAGCGGTAGAAGAAGTGTCCGTAGGCGTCCCGGTACGCCTTCTGCAGGCGTACGTCGTCGCGGTCCTGCCAGTTGCCCCAGTCCTGCTCGCGCAGCCTGGGTTCCTCCCGCACCCGTATCAGCCCGGGGTCGAGGTGGAAGGCGCGCAGGGTCTCGTGGGTGCGCCGGTACGGGGAGACGTAGACGCTGACGCGCTCCCTCCCGAGCACGTCACGCAGCCCTTTGCCCGCCTCCTCGGCCTGCCGCCAGCCTCGCTCGGTCAGGGCGAGCGCGTGGTCGGGCTCGCGCTCGTACACGGTGTCATCAACATTGCCCGTTGACTCTCCGTGGCGGACAAGGACGATGCGCCGTGGTCGTGCCATGCCGAAACCCTAGATCGGGTCACGCCGTACCGAGCACTCCCACCGGCTCCATACGGCGTACGTCACACATTTTCTGCACCCCCGGTCACACACGGCGCACGACTCCCGTGGGCAGCAGGGCCCCCGGTTGCCACTGGATACCGCTGGTTGCCGCTGTGCCGCTGTCCGGCGCGACCGGTCTGGACGGTCGGACCGGTCAGACCGTCCAGGAGGGCTCCATCTCCACGATGTCCCCGGTGAGGGCGGCGACGTCGGCCTCGATCTGGGCACGCAGCGCCAGCCGCTCGATCCGCTCGGTGCGGTATTTGCCGTGCTCGGCGGCCGACTGCCACATGGAGAGCACCATGAACTCATGTCCGGGCGCCTCGGCGAACAGACCCCTGACCATTCCCGGGGAGCCGGCCATGGCGGGGTTCCAGACCTTCTCCTGCATGAGCGTGAAGTTGTCGACGCGCTCTTCATGGATGCGGGCCAGGGCCACACGGATCAGGTCGGCGTCGGTGAACCGCGGCTCGAAGCCGGTCTTCACGTCGAAGCGGTGGTCGAACAGCCGTACCTGGGCGTCCGTGAACGTCCCGGACTGGGCCGAGGCGAGCCGGTCGTGGGAGCGCGCCATGAAGGAGTCGTAGAAGGCGCGGGTCTCCCAGAAGGAGAAGATGTGCGCCACCGACGTGCGTCCCCGGCTCCAGCCTCCGCCCTGTCCCCGAAACCCCGGCTCCCCCAGAAGCCCCGCCCACTTCCGCTGCCCCCGCTCGAAGCCCCGACGGTCCTCCACGGTGCAGCGAATCCACTTGACCAGCACCGCGCCATCGTACGGCCCGAAGCCCTACGGCGGTCCCGGTCAGCGGGAGCGCACACGCGCACGGCGGGGCCTTCGCATGGCAGGATGGACAACCGGCCCTGTTCCCTGGGCAGTTCGGGGTGGGCCCGGACGGGAAGCACGAGAAGCACGAGAAGCACGGACAGCACGGGGCAGCGCGGGGAAGGGGTACAGCCGGTGAACAATCTCGCCAAGGGCATCCGCAAGGTCGAGATCTCGGTGAAGTGGGATCCGAGTCCGGCAGGGCAGCCGCCGACCGATCTCGACCTGGTGGCGGCGACGTACTTCGCCGACGCTCCCGAGGGCGATCCCGCCTATGTCGTGCACTTCGACAGCCGCTCCCCCGACGGCACGATCACCCTCAGCCGGGACAGCAAGGACGGCAAGGGCTTCGGCTGGGACGAGGTGCTGACGGTGGAGCTGGAGCGCCTGGACGCCCGCTACGCGCGCGTAGTGGTCGGTGTCGCCATCCAGCAGCGTCCGGGCCGCCGGACCTTCGTCAGCGTCGGCAACCCGAAGCTCCAGATCCGTGAGGGCTACACCGACCTGGCCGCCGACGAATTCGGCGCCGTCCTCGGTGCCACGGCGGCGACAGTCGGCGAGTTCCTCCGTTCCGACTCGGGGGCCTGGGACTTCCACCCGGGCGTTCATGGATACGAGGACGACCCCGGGGACTTCGCCAGGATCATGGGAACCGTCACACGCCCCTGACCGTTCTTCCCCTACCCCTGCCTCCTCTGTACCAGCCCCCGCCGACGCACTTGAACACGCACCGAGGGGACCGACCCTAGGCCGGTCCCCTCGGAAATCGCAGGTCAGCTGCGCTCAGACAGAGCGCCGGGGTGCACGCCCCGGCGCCGTGTGCCCGCTGCTCAGCTGCAACCGCTGGTCGAGCCGCAGCCCTCGCAGATGTAGCAGGACCCGGCCCGCTGCATCTTCGTGCCGCAGGAGAAGCAGAGCGGCGCGTCGGCCTGGATGCCGAGTTGCATCTCGACCAGTTCGGCGCTGGTGTGCGCCTGCTGCTGGGCGGGCTTGGGTGCCTCGACCTCGGCCCGGGGCGTGGCGACGGCCTTGAGTTCCTGGGCGCGCGGTGCCGACTGGGCGAGGCCCTCGACGTCGACGTCGTCGTCCAGCGGCTCGTAGGACCCCGTCTCCAGGTGACGCTGGCGCTCCTCGGCGGAGTGGATACCGAGGGCGGAACGCGTCTCGAAGGGCAGGAAGTCGAGCGCCAGGCGGCGGAAGATGTAGTCCACGATCGACTGGGCCATGCGGACATCGGGGTCGTCCGTCATACCGGCCGGCTCGAAGCGCATGTTGGTGAACTTCGAGACGTACGTCTCCAGCGGCACGCCGTACTGCAGGCCCACCGACACGGCGATCGAGAAGGCGTCCATCATGCCCGCGAGGGTCGACCCCTGCTTGGACATCTTGAGGAAGACCTCGCCGAGACCGTCGTCCGGGTAGGAATTGGCGGTCATGTAACCCTCGGCGCCGCCGACCGTGAAGGACGTCGTGATCCCGGGGCGGCCCTTGGGAAGGCGCTTGCGGACCGGGCGGTACTCCACGATCTTCTCGACCTTGGGCTCCGCGGCGGACTGCTCGGCCGGCTTCTCCGCCGGCTCCTTCTTCTTGGCGGAGAGCGGCTGGCCGACCTTGCAGTTGTCGCGGTAGATGGCGAGGGCCTTGATGCCCAGTTTCCATGCCTCGAAGTAGATCTCCTCGACCTCCTCGACGGTCGCCGTCTCCGGCATGTTGACCGTCTTGGACAGGGCGCCGGAGATCCAGGGCTGGATGGCGGCCATCATGCGGACGTGACCCATCGGGGAGATGGAGCGCTCGCCCATGGCGCAGTCGAAGACCTCGTAGTGGTCGGGCTTGAGGCTGGGGGCGTCGATCACATTGCCGTTGTCGGCGATGTGGGCGACGATCGCCTCGATCTGCTCCTCCTGGTAGCCCAGGCGGCGCAGGGCCTGCGGGACGGTGCCGTTGACGATCTGCATCGAGCCGCCGCCGACCAGCTTCTTGAACTTGACCAGCGCGAGGTCGGGCTCCAGGCCGGTGGTGTCGCAGGACATCGCCAGACCGATGGTGCCGGTGGGGGCGATGACGGACGCCTGGGAGTTGCGGAACCCGTTCCTCTCGCCGAGCCGCTGGACGTCCTGCCACGCCTCGGTGGCGGCGGCCCAGATCGGCGTGTCGAGGTCGTCCACGCGGACGGCCTTGCCGTTGGCGTCGGCGTGCTGCTTCATGACGCGGTTGTGGGCGTCGGCATTGCGCGCGTAGCCGTCGTACGGGCCGACCACGGCCGCCAGCTCGGCGGAACGGCGGTAGGCGGTGCCGGTCATCAGGGAGGTGACGGCACCGGCGAGGGCACGGCCGCCGTTGGAGTCGTAGGCGTGTCCGGTCGCCATCAGCAGGGCGCCGAGGTTGGCGTAGCCGATGCCGAGCTGGCGGAACGCGCGTGTGTTCTCGCCGATCTTCTGGGTCGGGAAGTCCGCGAAGCAGATGGAGATGTCCATCGCCGTGATGACCAGCTCGACGACCTTGGCGAAGCGCTCGGCCTCGAAGGACTGGCTGCCCTCGCCGTCGTCCTTGAGGAACTTCATGAGGTTCAGCGAGGCGAGGTTGCAGGACGTGTTGTCCAGGTGCATGTACTCGCTGCAGGGGTTCGAGCCATTGATCCGGCCCGATTCCGGGCAGGTGTGCCAGTGGTTGATGGTGTCGTCGTACTGGATGCCCGGGTCGGCGCAGGCCCAGGCGGCCTCGGCCATCTTGCGGAAGAGCGCCTTGGCGTCGACCTCCTCGATGATCTCGCCGGTCATACGGGCGCGCAGGCCGAACTTCTCGCCGCTCTCCACGGCCTTCATGAACTCGTCGTTCACCCGGACCGAGTTGTTCGCGTTCTGGTACTGGACGGACGTGATGTCGTCGCCGCCCAGGTCCATGTCGAAGCCCGCGTCGCGCAGGGCGCGGATCTTCTCCTCTTCCTTGACCTTGGTCTGGATGAAGTCCTCGATGTCGGGGTGGTCGACGTCGAGGATGACCATCTTCGCGGCGCGGCGGGTGGCGCCACCGGACTTGATCGTTCCGGCGGAGGCGTCGGCGCCACGCATGAAGGAGACCGGGCCGGAGGCGTTGCCGCCGGAGGACAGCAGTTCCTTGGAGGAGCGGATCCGGGAGAGGTTCAGGCCGGCGCCGGAGCCGCCCTTGAAGATCATGCCCTCTTCCTTGTACCAGTCGAGGATCGACTCCATGGAGTCGTCGACGGACAGGATGAAGCAGGCGGAGACCTGCTGCGGCTGGGCGGTGCCCACGTTGAACCACACGGGGCTGTTGAAGCTGAAGATCTGGTGCAGGAGGGCGTAGGCCAGCTCGTGCTCGAAGATCTCGGCGTCAGCGGGCGAGGCGAAGTACTTGTAGTCCTCACCGGCCTTGCGGTACGTCTTCACGATGCGGTCGATCAGCTGCTTGAGGCCGGTCTCTCGCTGCGGGGTGCCGACGGCACCCCGGAAGTACTTGCTGGTGACGATGTTGACCGCGTTCACCGACCAGAAGTCGGGGAACTCGACGCCACGCTGCTCGAAATTGACCGAGCCGTCGCGCCAATTGGTCATGACGACGTCACGGCGCTCCCAGGCCACCTCGTCGTACGGGTGCACGCCCGGGGTGGTGTGGATGCGCTCGATACGCAGGCCCTTGCTCGCCTTGGCCCCCTTGGCTCGGGAACCTCGTGCCGGACCGCTCGCCGTCTCTGTCATGCCGCCTCCCTGTACGGGCAAAAACGCCCTGAAATGCCACGATGTTCCCGCGACACATTGTTCTGTCTGGTTCTGCGGGGGCACCCTCACGCTGCCGCCCGCAACAAATGTTCGATTACCGCCGTCCGGCCGGCCTCGGTATCCCGCGGTCCGGTTCCGGCCCGCCTGTCAGCCGGCGGCAGGAGCGGGCTCGGGGACCTCAGCGGTCCCGCCGGGCCCGCGGTGGTCTTCTCGGCCCCCCGCGTCAGCGTCCTCACCGTTGCCGCGGTCCTCGTCGTCCGCGGCGGAGTCGCCCGTCTCCCTGAGTTCCGTGATCGCCGCCTCGAAGTCCTCAAGCGAGTCGAAGGCCCGGTAGACGGAAGCGAACCGCAGATAGGCGACGAGATCGAGCTCCTGCAAGGGGCCGAGTATGGCCAGACCCACGTCGTGGGTGGTCAGCTCGGCGCTTCCGGTGGCCCGCACCGCCTCCTCGACCCGCTGACCGAGCTGAGCGAGTGCGTCCTCCGTGACAGGCCGCCCCTGGCATGCCTTGCGCACACCGTTGATGACCTTGGTACGGCTGAAGGGTTCGGTGACTCCGGACCGCTTCACCACCATGAGCGAGCACGTCTCCACGGTCGTGAAACGACGGGAGCAGTCAGGGCACTGGCGGCGCCTGCGGATCGACGTGCCGTCGTCGGTCGTACGACTGTCGACGACGCGGCTGTCGGAGTGCCTGCAGAAGGGACAGTGCATGATCTCCCAACCCTCCTCACAGCAGACTCATTGGCCTCGCGGGGCCCATCGGGCCCCTCGAAGCAGCCACCAGCATAGGCGATCGCCGGGGGCCCGAAGACCCGGGGGACCACAACTTCTGGGCCGCTGATGCAATCCAACCACTAGATGTGGGGATTGGCTCATACAAACACGCCGAACCGTGTGTCGTGGCGGTGGCGACAATCCGCCACGCGTGCGCACCGTCGCGCCTCGCGCGCGCACCGTCACGACAGGCACAGCGGACACAGATGCGCGAACCCGCACCACCGGGCGCGGGTGGGGAGATACCGTGAGCGCCACAAGGAGGTGGCGTGGGACTCTCGCGCAAGCGGAGGCCCCTGCCCTGTCGACGGGACGCCGACTGGCAGACTGGGGCGATCCCACAAGGGTCACGACCCGGCGGTGAAGCGTACAGCAATACACCTCTTTGTCTGCCGGTGAACGCGCCAGCCATACACCCCGTTGCGAGATCACGTCCGGTGCTTCAACGTTTTTCACTCGAACGTGTGTTTGGCGCAACCTTTCGAAAGCAACTACCGTTGTGCAGCAGGGAGACCATCGAGAGGGGCCGCCGTGACCACCACCGCAGACAGTGCCATCATCACCGCCCAGGACCGCTCCCAGGGCCGACTCGAGCCGGTGCATGCGATGAACGAAGCCACGAATCCCGAGGGGCAAAAGCGCTCCCTGCCTGGCCGACCTCCAGGCATCCGGGCGGACAGCTCGGGGCTGACCGACCGGCAGCGCCGGGTGATCGAGGTCATCCGGGACTCGGTGCAGCGCCGCGGCTACCCGCCGTCGATGCGGGAGATCGGCCAGGCGGTCGGTCTGTCCAGCACCTCGTCCGTGGCACACCAACTGATGGCCCTGGAGCGCAAGGGCTTCTTGCGCCGCGACCCGCACCGCCCGCGCGCGTACGAGGTACGTGGCTCCGACCAGGCCACGTCCGCGCAGCCGACGGACACCGCGGGCAAGCCCGCCGCGTCGTACGTCCCGCTGGTCGGCCGGATCGCCGCCGGTGGACCGATCCTCGCCGAGGAGTCGGTCGAGGACGTCTTCCCCCTCCCCCGCCAGCTCGTCGGTGACGGTGAGCTGTTCGTGCTGAAGGTCGTGGGTGACTCCATGATCGAGGCCGCGATCTGCGACGGGGACTGGGTGACGGTCCGCCGTCAGCCGGTCGCCGAGAACGGTGACATCGTCGCCGCGATGCTCGACGGCGAGGCGACCGTCAAGCGCTTCAAGCGGGAGGACGGGCATGTGTGGCTGCTGCCGCACAACGCCGCGTACGAGCCCATCCCGGGCGACGACGCGACCATCCTCGGCAAGGTCGTGGCCGTACTGCGCCGCGTGTGAACATCGCGGCGGGCGGGCACGACACGGCCCGCTTCCCTGACCGGGCCCCGGGACCCCTGCGCCGGTTCCGGGGCCCTGTGCTGTTCCTGACTCCGCCTTGACGTGATGTGCGCCGGGTCGCCGTCATGGTCTGGGTCTCAGCCGTGCCGACAGGCGCCTGGGTGCGGTCGCACAGACTGGGCGCGCGGACTTCATCGCGCTTGCTTGAGGCCCTTGCGCTCGGTCTTCTTGAGGGCCATTGCGCTCGGTTCTGAGGGACGTCGTGGGCCTTGAGGGCGTCGTGCCTGCTGGGGGCCTGGTGGGGGGGGGGGGCCCCCCCCCGGGGGGGGGGGGCCGCCCCCCCCCCCCCCCCCCCCCGGGAACCCCCCCCCGGGGGGGGGGGGGGGCCCCGGCCCCCCCCCGCCCCGGGGCCCCCC
>NZ_JBIVUE010000025.1:0-98219 GCF_044757045.1 Streptomyces sp. NPDC091377
CCCGCGGACGTCGAGCTCGCCGCATGACCCCAGCCAGCCCGAATCACCCCAAACCCCACAGAGACGCCTTGACGAAGGACATAGAGGCACCCCCCGCCCACCGGCCTACGGGGTTACCACGATCTTTCGGCCGATTCCGGAGGCGAACTGGTTCAGTGCCTGGGGGTACTGCTCCAGCGGCAGCCGGTCGCTGATGAAGACGTCCGGGTCCAGGACGCCGCTCGCGAACAGTTCGGCCGCCCGCTCGTAGCTGTGCAGGACGGCCATGGAGCCGGTGATGGTGATCTCCTGGTTGTAGATCCGGTACGGGTCGATGGAGACCCGGGTCGCGTAGTCGGCGACCCCGAACTGGAGGAACGTACCGGCCTTGGCCACCCGGTCCAGGCCGTCCTGGATGGCCGCCGCGTTGCCGGTCGCGTCGATGACGACGTCCCAGCCCTGCGGCCGGTCCAGTTCGTCGGCGCCGGCCGCCGCCGCGGAGACCCCCAGTTGCCGGGCGGTCTCCAGCCGGCCGGGGTTGAGGTCCACGACGTCCACGCTCGCCGCGCCCGTGCGCTTGGCCAGCTCCAGCATCATCAGGCCCATGGTGCCGGAGCCGTAGATCAGGACATGGGCGCCGAGGCGGTTCTGGAGGATGTCGTAGCCGCGCACCGCGCAGGACAGCGGTTCCACGAGGGCCGCGTCGGCGGTGCGGACGTGCTCGGGGAGCTTCACACAGTTCGCCACCGGGGCCAGGGCGTACTGGGCGGCGCCGCCGGCCGCGGTCACCCCGATCGCCGCCCAGCGTTCGCACAGGTTGTTGTGGCCGTTGCGGCAGTAGCGGCACTCGTAGCAGTACAGGGAGGGGTCCACGGCGACCTGGTCGCCCGGCGCGACCTCGGTGACCTGGGTGCCGACGGCCACCACCTCGCCCGCGAACTCGTGCCCCGGCACGATCGGCAGCTCGGGCGCGAACTCGCCCTGGAGGATGTGCAGGTCCGTGCCGCACAGACCGCACGCGGCGACCTCCACGACCACCTCGCGCGGTCCCGGCGTCGGGTCCGGGACCTCGGCGACGACGGCCCGGCCCACGGACTCGATGACGGCGGCCTTCATTTCACGGCTCCCAACGACAGGCCCTGGACCAGTTTGTCCTGGGCGGCGAACCCCGCGGCGAGCACCGGCAGGGAGATGACCAGCGACGCGGCGCACACCTTGGCCAGGAACAGTCCCTGGCTGGTGATGAAGCCGGTCAGGAAGACGGGCGCGGTCTCGGCGACGACACCGGTGAGCACCCGTGCGAACAGCAGCTCGTTCCAGCTGAAGATGAAGCAGATCAGGGCGGTCGCGGCGATCCCCGGCAGGGCGATCGGGGCGACCACCCGCGCCAGGATCGTCGGCAGCCGCGCCCCGTCCACCCGCGCGGCCTCGATGATCGCGACCGGCACCTCGGACAGGAAGGAGTGCATCATCCACACCGCGATCGGCAGATTCATCGAGGTGTAGAGGACGACGAGCAGCCAGACGTTGTCCAGCAGATCGGTGTTCCGGGCGAACAGATAGATCGGCAGCAGCCCCGCGACGACCGGCAGCATCTTGGTCGACAGGAAGAAGAACAGCACGTCCGTCCACTTGCGCACCGGCCGGATCGACAGCGCGTACGCGGCCGGAAGGGCCAGCAGCAGCACGAGCAGCGTCGAGGAGAGCGAGGCGACGGTCGAGTTGATCAGCGAGGGCCAGGGGCTCGCGCCGCCTCCCGTGCCGAAGAACTCGCGGTAGCCGTCCAGGGTGAGGGCGGCGCCGAGCGCGGGCGGGTTCTTCGCCGCGTCCTGTTCCGAGTGGAACGAGGTGAGCGCCATCCAGGCGATCGGCAGGAAGAAGACGATGCCGGCCAGCCAGGCCACCAGACCCAGGCCGGCTCCCTTGCGCTTGCGGACGCGTACGGCGGCGGTGCTCATGCGCGGCCCACCTCCTCGCGGAACAGGGACGACACCACGCGCAGGGCGAAGGTCGCGATGATGATCGAACCGATGACGACCAGCACCCCGGCGGCCGAGGCGAGCCCGTTCTCGTGCGCCTGGTAGAAGGTCTGGTAGACGGTGTACGGCAGGTTGGCGGTGCCGAGACCGCCCGAGGTGATGGTGAACACGGCGTCGAAGTTCTGGACGATGTAGATCGAGCCGAGCAGCGCGCCCAGTTCGAGGTAGCGCCGCAGATGCGGCAGCGTGAGATGGCGGAAGATCTGCCAGTCGCTGGCGCCGTCCACCCGCGCGGCCTCGATCTGCTGCTGGTCGCGGCTCTGGAGGCCCGCCAGCAGGATCAGCATCATGAACGGCGTCCACTGCCACACCAGGGCTGCCTCCACGGCCAGCAGCGGGGTGCTGGAGATCCAGTCGGGCTGGGGGCCGCCGACGTAGCTGAGCAGGCCGTTGAGCAGGCCGTACTCCGGGTTGTACAGGACGTGCTTCCACAGCAGCGCCGCCGCCACCGGGACGATCAGGAACGGGGCGATCAGCAGGGTGCGGACGATGCCCCGGCCCTTGAACCTGCGGTCCAGGAGCAGGGCGAGGAGCAGCCCGAGCACCAGACTGGCCAGCACCACCGCGACGGTCAGCAGGATGGTGGTCCACACCGAGCGGCGCAGGTCGGCGTCGGTGAGCACCTCGGAGTAGTTGGCGAACCCGGCGAAGCTGCGGGCGTCCGGGTAGAGGGAGTTCCAGTCGAAGAAGGAGATCACCAGCGTGGCGACGAAGGGGAGCTGGGTCACCGCGATCAGGAAGACCAGGGCGGGCAGCAGCGGGGCGCGGGTGGCCCAGGCCCGGAGCCGGGGCGACGGCTGGGGGCGCTGCCGCGGGGCGGAGGATGTGGCCACGGGGGCCGTGGTGGTGGCGCTCATCGTCCCTCGTACTCCTCGGAGATCTCTTCGGCGAGTTGCTGGGACCGGTCGAGGGCCGCGTCGACGGACTGGCGTCCGGCGATGGCCGCGCTGATCTCCTGGGAGACCTTCGTCCCGAGATCGGTGAACTCGGGGATGCCGACGAACTGGATGCCGGGCGCCGGGCGCGGCTGCACCCCGGGGTCGTCGGGCCGGGCGCCCGCGATGGCCTCCCTGGTCATCTCCTGGAAGGCGGCGGCCTCCGCGCGGTAGTCGGGGTTCTCGTACGTCGAGGCGCGCTTGCCCGCGGGGACGTCCGACCAGCCGACCCGGTCGCCGACGAGCTGTTCGTACTCCTTGCCGGACGCCCAGGACACGAACTGCCATGCCTTGTCGGGGTTGCGGGAGGTGTTCTGGATGCCCCAGGCCCAGGTGTAGAGCCAGCCGGAGGACTCGGTCTTCTCCACGGGCGCGGGCGCGTAGCCGACCTTGCCCTTGACCGGGGAGTCGGCGGACTCCAGGGAGCCGGCCGCGGAGGTGGCGTCATACCACATGGCGACCTTGCCCTGGGTCATGTTGTTGAGGCACTCGGCGAACCCGGACTGGGCGGCGCCGGACTGGCCGTGCTCACGCACCAGGTCGACATAGAACTTCGTCGCCTTCTCCCACTCGGGGGAGTCCAGGCGGGCCGTCCAGTCCTGGTCGAACCAGGTGCCGCCGAAGGTGTTCACGACCGTGGTGAGCGGGGCCATGACCTCGCCCCAGCCGGGCAGTCCGCGCAGGCAGATGCCCTTCATCCCGGCCTCGGCGCCATCGATGCGCGCGGCGAGGTCGGCGATCTGGGTCCAGGTGGGGTCGGCGGGCATCGTCAGGCCCGCCTGCTCGAAGACGTCCTTGCGGTACATCAGGAAGGACGACTCGCCGTAGAAGGGCTGGCCGTAGAGCTTGTCGTCGTCGCCGGTGAGCGACTGGCGCATGGGGGCGAGGACGTCCCGCTCGTCGTAGCCGGGGTCGTCGGCGACGTAGGAGTCCATCTCCTTGAGCCAGCCGTTGCGGGCGTAGATCGGAATCTCGTAGTTGGACAGCGTGGCCACGTCGTACTGGCCTGCCTGGTTGGCGAAGTCCTGGCTGATCTTGTCGCGGACGTCGTTCTCCGGCAGCACGGTGAAGTTCACCTTGATGCCGGTCTCCTCGGTGAAGTGCTCGGCCGTGAGCCGCTGCAACTCGACCATCTGCGGGTTGTTGACCATCAGGACGTTGAGGGCGTCGCCGCCGGAGGACCCGCCCGCACCGACCCAGCAGCCGGAGAGCAGCGGGGCGAGCAGCGTCCCTGCGGCGGCCGTGGCGAGTGCGGCTCGCGGCCTCCGTCGGCTCGGGGTTCGCATGGTTCGCTCCTGAAGATATAGGGATATAAGGGGCACCTTGGGGCACCTTGGGGGAGTGGGGTGCGGGTGCCTCTCGGGGCGGTACTCGGGTCGTGGACCGGGCCCCGGTCCGGGTCCAGGTCCGGGTCCGGGTCCGGGTCCAGGTCCGGGGCCGGGTTCGGGTCCGTGGAGAAAACCAGGGCCGGACCCAGGCTCAGGTCCTGGGATCCTCAGACCTCAGGTCCTGGGATCCTCAGACCTCAGACCCGGATGACCTGGGGGCCGAGCAGTGAGTAGCGGTGGGCCTCCGTCGTCGGGAGCAGGGTGCTGGTGACGATCGCCTCCAGCGCGCCGATCTCCGCGAACCGGCAGAAGCTGACCGCCCCGAACTTGGTGTGCACACCGGCGAAGACGGTACGCCGGGCGGCCCGTACGGCCTGTGCCTTGACCTCGCTGACGGCCGGGTCGGGGGTGGTCAGACCGTGCTCGCGGGAGATGCCGTTCGCGCCGATGAAGGCGAGGTCGAGCACGAACCCGGCGAGCATCTTGGTCGTCCAGTGGTCGACCGTCGCCAGCGTGCCGGAGCGCACCCGGCCGCCGAGCAGCAGCACCGAGAACCCGTCGGCCTCGGCGAGCGCGCCCGCCACCGGCAGGGACGCGGTGACCACGGTCAGCGGCCGGTCCCTCGGCAGGGCCTCCGCGATGAGCTGGGGGGTGAAGCCCTCGTCGATGAAGACGGTCTCGGCGTCCCCGAGGAGTTCGGCCGCCGCGGTGGCGATCCGGCGCTTCTCGGGCACATGGCTGGTGGCACGGAAGGCGAGGGTCGTCTCGAAGCCGGCGCTCTCCACCGGGTAGGCGCCGCCGTGGGTGCGGCGGACCAGCCCGTGGTCCTCCAGGGCGCGCAGATCCCGTCGTACGGTCTCCTTGGCGACGCCCAGTTCCTCGGCGAGCGCGTTGACGTCGACCGAGCCCGTGCGTCGGGCCGCGAGGACGATCTCGCGCTGGCGCTCCTCCGCCGTCCTCGACGTCATCGCCGACACCTGCCTCTGATCGAACCGTGCGATCGGATCGTGTGACCGAACCGTTGGGGTGGACCGTCCGAGTGAACCGTAGGGGTGAACCACATGGGTGAACACTCTGCCCGTTCGGGCCCGGTGGGACCCATGGGGGATGTTCTACAGCCGCCGTGCGGCACTCACCAGGTCTGTCGGTCGCCCGATACTGCCCGGGTCTGACCGATCGCCGCCGCGGGTGCCCGTCGCGGACCAGCGCGGTTGTCCACCGGCGTGTGGGATCGGGCGACGCGCACGCCCGGGTCGGGGGCGGACCGGGCCCGTTCGCCGCCCGTACGGCACCGGACCGGGATCCCTCGGCCGGTACGGGCTCGCCCCTCTCCACGCCCACGACAGGACCGGCGGGACCCCGACCGGCTCGCGGACGCCGTACGCACCGCCCTGGGAACGCCCTGGGAACGCCCTGGGACCGGTCTGGGACCGGTCTGGCGCGGCGCCCCCTCCGGCGGCGGCTGGGCCTGGCGTCGAGCGGCTGCTGGGAGAGACCCGGGCGACAGCAACGCGCGCGGGGCGGGACCGTACGGCCCGCTGCCTCCAGGACGCGGCCGTCACCGCGGTCCGCGCCGCCGCGCCCGACGGCTTCCGGATCCTGCTGCCCGCCCGTCCCGAGTCGTACCACTGCGGCGCCGGCGCCGGCGCCGACGCCGGCGTGGCCCCGCCCCCTCCTCACCGTCGCGGACGGCGTGGTCGTGCCCTGCGCGGCCGGTACGGATCTCGCGGCGCCGTTCGCCCGGCACGCGTGCGAGGGCATCGGGCTCGCCGCCCACCTCACCGTCGTCTCCGGCCTGGGCGGCAGCCCCGCCCCCTCGCCGCCGACACGGCACGCGCGCGGGAACGGGGCGTCACCGAACTGCGCCTACATCACGCCGGGTTGGCGTCCGACGCCGACCTCGCGGCGCCGCGCCCCAGCTGAACCGCGGTCAGCAGCAGCGCCGGACCCACGATCAGCAGCAGCGGCGCGTACGGCACCGAGTCGGCCAGCGCGGCCCCCACCGCCAGCCCGATCACGTTCGGCGTGAACATCAGCGTGCTCGCGGTGGCCGCCGTACGGCCCAGCACCGCGTCCGGCACCGTGCGCTGCACGGCCGTCAGCGCGGCGATCAGCACACAGGGCAGTCCCGCCCCGATCGCCACCCCCGACACCAGCGCCGCCCCGTCGTGCGGCACCGCCCGCAGCGCCACCGCCGCACCGGTCAGCGCGATCCCGGCCGCCGCGAACCACGCCTCCCCGAGCCCGCGCAGCGCCGGACCCGAGACCAGCCCCACCAGCACCGACCCGGCGCCCTGCACGGCCGCCAGCACCCCCGCGTACGCCGGGGGCCGGTCCAGGCCCTCGACCACGGCGTACACCAGCGCCCCGTTCAGCCCCGCGCACAGCATCGTCAGGGCGCCCGCGAACACCAGCGGGCGCAGCACCGGGTGCGCCCTCAGCCCGCGCGCCCCCTCCACGGTCCGCTCCCACCAGCCCGCCGACGTCCGTTCGGGCGCCCGCTCGTCGACCCGTACCCGCGCGATCAGGGCCGCCGCGAGGACGAACGTCACCGCGTCCAGCAGCGCCACGCTCGCCCCGCCGTACGCCGCGTACAGGCCCGCGCCCGCGAGCGGGGCCGTCAGCTTCATGCCCTCGGTGGCGGTCATCCGCAGCCCGTTGAAATCGCCGAGCAGCTTCGGCCCGACCACGCTCGGCATCAGCGCCGCCTCGGCCGCGTCACCGAGGACGCCGACGGCGCCGTACACCAGCAGCACGGCGAGGACGAGCCACACACCGGCCGCCGAGTCGACGGTGACCAGGACCGGCACCAGCAGGGCCATCGCCAGGTTCAGGCCGATCAGCAGCGGTCTGCGGCGCACCCGGTCGGCGACCGTGCCCAGCACCGGTCCCACGAGCGTCGGCGCCCACATCGCCAGCAGACACAGCGCCGCGAGCCCGTCGGAACCGGTCAGCTCCTTCACCCACACCCCGCTCGCCAGCCACAGCGCGTTGGTGCCGAAGCCGTTCACCAGGACCGCGCCGAGATATCTGCGCGCGTTGCCGTCCGCCAGCACCCGCGCGACCGTGAAAGTCGTCGTCATGCCTGGTCATCGTGGTGCTAAGGCGGGGGTGCGGGGATCGGGCGGATGCCCTACGTGGGTGGCGTCGGGGGCGCCGGGAAGCGGTCCGGGGTGAGGGGGTGCGCGAGGGGCGGGCGCGACCGATGAGTTCCGGGGCCCGGAACGGTCTCCCTTCCTGAGCGACCCGCTCAGGTCCGGTCCGACCCCCTGAGCGAACGCTCAAGTCCGACCGTTGAAGTCCGACCCGTTCAAGTACCGACCCGTTCAAGTACCGACCGCCGACCTGGGCCGGCACATCCCTTCCGTGCCCGCGCAGGCGCCGTCAGAGTTGTCACCACAGGAGGAACAGCCATGGCAGAGCCCACCCTCGACCTCGGGCCGCAGACCAGGATCGTGGCGCGACTGGCGGCCGGTGTGCGCGACGACCAACTCGGCGACGCCACCCCCTGCCCCGATCTCGCCGTACGCCATCTGCTCGGCCATCTGCTGGGGCTGTCCATCGCCTTCCGGGACGCCGGACGCAAGGATCTCGGCGTCACCACCGACACCGCCCCCGACTCCAGCACCCCCGACATCGGCCCCGGCTGGCGCGAGGAGCTGCCGGTCGTCCTCGAAGAGCTGGCCGAGACCTGGCGGTCGCCCGCCGCCTGGGACGGGATGACCCGGGCGGGCAACGTCGATCTGCCGGGGGAGATCGCCGGGCTGGTCGCGGTCGACGAGCTGGTGATCCACGCCTGGGACCTGGCGCGCGCCACCGCCCTGCCCTACGAGCCCGACCCGGCCGCGCTCCAGGCGACCCACGCCTTCCTGACCGCGTCCGCCGAGGAGAGCGGGGGCCGGGGCAACGAGATCTTCGGGCCGGTCGTCCCGGTCCCGGACGACGCGCCCCTCCTCGACCGCGCGGTGGGCCTCAGCGGGCGCGACCCGCACTGGAAGCCGTAGCGGAGGCCCGACCGGGGCGCAGGGCCCGACCTGGGGTCACGTCACAGCGCCCCGGCCGGAGGCTGTACCGACCCCCGGCCGGGTCGGGCGCGGCCCCCGGCCGGGTCGGGTGCCCCCCTCAGCCCTTCAGGGCCGCCTCCATCACGGCCTTGGCCACCGGCGCGGCCAGCCCGTTGCCGCTCACCTCGGACCGCTCGGCGTCCGACTGCTCGACCACCACGGCCACCGCGACCGCCTTGCCGTTGGAGTCGGACTTCGCGTAGGAGGTGAACCAGGCGTACGGCGTCTTGCTGTTGTTCTCGCCGTGCTGCGCCGTCCCCGTCTTGCCGCCCACCGTCGCGCCGGGGATCTGGGCGTTGCTGCCAGTGCCGTCGGTGACCACGGTCTGCATCGCGGACTCCAGCTGCTCGGCCGTGGAGGCGCTGACGATCCTCTTGCCGGAGGCGGAGTCGTCGTAGTTCTCCAGCGTGTCCCCGTCACCGTCGGTGATCTTGGAGACCATGTGCGGCGAGACCAGTTCCCCGCCGTTGGCGATCGCCGCCGACACCATGGCCACCTGGAGCGGGGTGGCGGTCACGTCGAACTGGCCGATCCCGCTCAGCGCCGTCTGCGCCTCGTCCATATCCTTCGGATACACGCTCTCGTACGCCCGCACCGGCACGTCCTGCTCGGCGTCGTTGAACCCGAACCGCTCCGCCGTCTCCCGCACCTTCTCCTGGCCCAGGTCGACGGCCATCTTGCCGAAGACGTTGTTGCAGGAGTACTGGAGCGCCACCCGGATCGAGGCGTTCTCACACGGCGCCGACCGGTTCTCGTTGGTGAGCTGGTCGCTGGAGAGCGGCAGGTCGTACGGGTCGGGGCTGTCCGTCTTCTCGTCCACCGACGCGTACAGCCCGTCCTCCAGCGCCGCCGCCGCGACCACCAGCTTGAACGTGGAACCGGGCGGCAGCGGCTGGCGCAGCGCGCGGTTCGTCATCGGCTTGTCCTCGGCCTTCGTGAGCCGCTCCCAGTCGTCCGAGCCGCCCGTGGTGATCCTGTCCGGGTCGTACGACGGGGTCGAGACCACCCCCAGGATCCTGCCGGTGTCCGGGTCGATCGCGACGGCCGCGCCCCGCTTGTCGCCCAGCGCCTCGTAGGCCGCCCGCTGCACGGCCGGGTCGATCGTCGTGACCACATCACCGGGGGCCGCGCGGGTGTTGGTGACGGTGTCCATCATCGTCTTCAGCCGGAGGTCGGAGCCGTCCAGCACGTCCTGGTAGATGCCCTCCAGCTGGGTCGCGCCGTAGACCTGCGAGCTGTAGCCGGTGACCGCCGCGTACAGCGGGCCGTCCTTGTACGTGCGCTTGTACGCGAGGTCGCCGCTGGTGGTCCGCGCGGAGCCGGTGACCGCCTCGCCGCCCACGATGATGTTGCCGAGCGGCGCGCTGTACAGCTCGATCGCGTTCCGCCGGTTGTCCTTGTCGTCCGCGAGGGCCGTTCCGTCGTAGAACTGCACCCAGGTCGCCCTCACCAGCAGAGCGAGCACGAGGAGCAGCGAGAACACGGAGGCTCGCCTGATCGTCTTGTTCATCCCGTTCCTGAGGACGAACACGGTCGAGCGGAACGTTCCCGTCCGCCCGTTTTCTCATGGAACGCTCATGGGTCCGGGCCCGGGCCCGGGCCCGGCTCGAAGGCTCACGCCTCCAGCGTCAGCACCGTCTCGTCGATCTCCTCGCCCCGTGCCCGCGCGAACCCCCGGTCGCGCCCGGTGACCCGGAAGCCGCACTTCCGCAGCACCCGCAGCGAGCCCGCGTTGTCCGAGGCCACGCGCGCGTGCAGCGGGCGTTCCGGTTCCTCGGCCAGCAGCAGCCGCAGCGCGTCCGTCGCGATGCCCTGCCCCCAGTACGCGCGGTCGATCCAGTACGTCACCTCGCGCGCGCCCGGATCCCCGTACACCGCGGCGCTCCCGACCACGTCCCCGTCCGCCAGGACCGTACGGTTGAGGATGCCGTCCGCCGCGCGGATCCGCCGCCAGTGGGCGTCGAAGGCGTCCCGGTCGGCCGGGTCCTCGGGGGTGAAGGCGGCCATGCGCAGCGACTCGGGGTCGTTCATCTGCCGGTAGAACACCGGCAGGTCGCTGTCGTGCACCGGACGCAGCGTGACGGTCACCCGCACCGGCGTCGGCCCGGCCCCCCACCGACCCGCCCGTTCCGCCCGCCCCATCCGCTCCATCCGCCCCATCCGATCCACCCGTTCCGCCTCTTCCATCCGCCCCACCCCTGCCACCCCTGCCGGCCCTTCCACCCCTGTCGGCCCTTCCATCCCTTCCGGCCGTTCGATCCGTGCCCTTCGCTCCCTCGTTCAGAGTCTCCGGGTCGCCAGGGTGAGCCGGTCGCGGGCGTCGAACAGCGCGTCCTTGACCATCTGCTCGTGCGCCGGGGTGAGCCGGGCCACCGGGACGGAGCAGCTGATCGCGTCCCGCGCGGGCGTGCGGTACGGGATCGCCACCCCGAAGCAGCGCAGGCCCAGCGTGTTCTCCTCCCGGTCGACCGCGTACCCCTGCTCCCGCACCTGGTGCAGTTCCTCGATGAGCCGCTCCCGGTCGGTGATGGTGTTCTCGGTGAGCGCGGGCAGTGTCTCCGGCAGCAGCTTGCGCACCTGTTCGTCGGTGCAAGTGCTCAGCAGCGCCTTGCCGAGGGCCGTGGAGTGGGCGGGCAGCCGGCGCCCGACCCGGGTGAACGGGCGCAGGTAGTGCTGCGACTGGCGGGTGGCCAGATAGACCACGTTGGTGCCGTCCAGCCGGGCCAGATGGATGGTCTCGGTGGTGTCGTCGGAGAGCCGGTCGAGGGTCGGCCGGGCCACCGCGACCACCTCGTCGCCGTCGATGTACGAGGTGCCCACGAGCAGCGCGCGCACCCCGATGCCGTACCGCGTGCCGGTGGCGTCCGTCTCCACCCAGCCCAGCTCCACCAGCGTGCGCAGCAGCATGTAGAGGCTGGACTTGGGATAGCCGACGGCTTCCTGGACCGCCGCGAGGGAGTGCATCCCGGGGCGTCCCGCGAAGTACTCCAGCAGTTCCACCGTCCGCACCGCGGACTTGACCTGCGCCCCGCCGCCCGTATCGCCTGCCGACATCGCCCTTGACCCCTTCGTTCGACGGGAAATAGTCTCCGAGCGGGTAGTTCATCATCAGAGACGGCGTTCAGCATATCGAATACGGCATCACGCCTGGAGGGACTCGCGGTGGCAGCAGCACCAGTCTGGAGCGTCGACCCCCGAACCGGGAAGCCGCGGGAGCAGGTCGCCGTGGAGGCGACACCGGCGGAGGTGGACACCGCGGTGCGCGCCGCCCACGCGGCACGGGGAGCCCTCGCCGACCGCGCCGTCCGCGCGGCGCTCCTGCGCACCGCCGCCGACCGGCTGGAGGCCGCGAAGGACGCGTTGGTCGAGGTCGCCGACGCCGAGACCGCGCTCGGCCCGGTCCGGCTCACCGGCGAACTGGCCCGCACCTGCTACCAGTTGCGGGCCTTCGCCGGCATCGTCGACGAGGGCGCCTTCCTGGACGTGGTGATCGACCACCCGGACGCCACCGCGACCCCGCCCGTCCCCGATCTGCGCCGCTACAAAGTGCCCCTGGGCGTCGTCGCCGTCTACGCCGCCTCGAACTTCCCGTTCGCCTTCTCCGTCCCCGGCGGCGACACCGCGAGTGCCCTCGCGGCGGGGTGCCCGGTCGTCGTCAAGGCCCATCCCGATCACCCGGCGCTGTCCGAGCTGGTCGCCAAGGTGCTGCGCACGGCCGCCGCCGCGCACGGTGTCCCGGAGGGCGTGATCGGGCTGGTGCACGGCTTCGACGCCGGTGTGCGGCTGATCGGGCACCCGCTGGTCGCCGCCGCCGGTTTCACCGGGTCGGTCCGTGGTGGACGCGCGCTGTTCGACGCCGCCGTCGCGCGACCGGTGCCGATCCCCTTCCACGGCGAGCTGGGGTCGCTCAACCCGGTCGTGATCACCGAGGAGGCGGCGGCCGAGCGGGCGGAGGAGATCGGGACCGGACTCGCGGGCTCGATGACGCTGGGCGTCGGGCAGTTCTGTGTGAAGCCGGGGCTCGTGCTCGCGCCCGCGGGCGAGGTGGGCGACCGGCTGGTCGGCGCGCTGACGGACGCGGTGAGCAGGGTGGAGGCCGGGGTCCTGCTGGACCACCGGATGCGGGACGACTTCGTCGCCGGGGTCGCCGAGCGGGCGAAGCTGCCCGACGTCGAGTCGCCGGTGACGCCGGGCGCGGGCGGCGAGCACACCGTCGGCGCCGGGTTCCTCACCGTGCCGGCCGCGCGCCTCGCCGTCGAGGGGGAGCACGATCTGCTCCTGGAGGAGTGCTTCGGGCCCGTCACCGTCGTGGCCCGCTACCAGGACGACACCGAGGTCACGGCCGTGCTGTCCCGGCTGCCCGGGAACCTCACGGCCACGGTCCAGCTCTCCGCGCGCGAGGCGGCCGGGGCGGGCGTCGGCGCGTCGATCCTGGCGGAGCTGACTCCGCTGGCCGGGCGGGTGCTGGTGAACGGCTGGCCGACCGGGGTGGCGGTCGCGCCCGCGCAGCACCACGGAGGGCCGTACCCGGCGACGACCTCCACCTCCACCTCCGTCGGCGGTACGGCCGTCGAACGGTGGCTGCGGCCGGTGGTGTACCAGGGGACGCCCGAGGCCCTGCTGCCCGCCGAGCTGAGGGACGACAACCCGCTCGGGCTGCCCCGGCGGTTCAACGGGGGCCTGGAGAACTGACGGCACCGGCCTCGGCGGAAGGGGAACCGGCGGCGCTGGACCGGTACCGCCCCAACCGGCGGCGCCCGGGCGGGGAGCCGACGGCCGCCTGGCACACTCGGGCGCATGGAGATCGAGCTTCCCGAACTGCCCTTCCCGCTGCGCACCTACGGGCCCGACGGCGACTGGACCTACGAGGACGGCGTCCTCACCGGCTGGGCCGGGGCACGGCAGGATCGTTTCGTGCCGCCCACCGGCGAGTCGCTCGACCCGGCCGCGGACGCGCCCCGGCTGCTCGGGGCGCCGACCGGGGACTTCCAGCTGATCGCCCGGGTCACGGTCGGGTTCGCCGCCACCTTCGACGCCGGGGTGCTCTACGCGCACGTGGGCGAGCGGGCCTGGGCGAAGCTGTGTCTGGAGTATTCGCCGGACGTGCCCACCGTCTGCACGGTCGTCACCCGCGGCCACTCCGACGACGCCAACTCCTTCACCGTGGAGGGCAGTTCGGTCTGGCTCCGGCTGAGCCGCACCGGCCGCTCCTTCGCCTTCCACGCCTCCCGCGACGGCGCGCGCTGGACCTTCGTCCGGCTGTTCACCCTGGGTGACACGGAGGAGACCGGGGCGGCCCTGGTCGGCTTCATGGCCCAGTCGCCCATGGGGGAGGGGTGTGTCGTGACCTACGACCACCTGGAGTTCCGGCCGAGCTGGCCGAGCGATCTGCGGGACGGGAGCTGAGCCCGGACCGGCCGGGCGGTCTGCGGGACGGAAGCTGAGCCCGGACCGGCCGAGCGATCTCAGGGACCGAAGCTGAGCCCGGAATGAAAGCGTTCGATTGAACGTTCACCCAACCTGAGGAGTGTCCCCCGCGACCTGGAGAGAGCCGAGAACATGCGCGTCGAGATCTGGAGCGATATCGCCTGCCCCTGGTGCTACGTCGGCAAGGCCCGCTTCGAGAAGGCGCTCGCGGCCTTCCCGCACCGCGACCAGGTCGAGGTGGTCCACCGCTCCTTCGAGTTGGACCCCGGGCGCGCCAAGGACGACATCCAGCCGGTGATCGGCCTGCTCACCGAGAAGTACGGCATGAGCGAGGCACAGGCGCAGGCCGGTGAGGACGACCTCGGCGCGCAGGCCGCCGCCGAGGGCCTCGCCTACCGCACCCGCGGCCGGGACCACGGCAGCACCTTCGACCTGCACCGCCTGCTGCACCTCGCCAAGGAGCACGGCCGCCAGGGCGAGCTGATCCAGCTCTTCTACGAGGCCAACTTCGCCGAGGAGCGGTCCGTCTTCGACGACACCGAGCGGCTGGTCGAGATCGCCGGGTGCGCCGGACTCGACGCGGCCGAGGTGCGCAAGGTGCTGGCCGACCCCACCGCGTACGCCGACGCCGTGCGCGCCGACGAGCGGGAGGCCGCACAGCTCGGCGCGAACGGTGTCCCCTTCTTCGTCATCGACCGCGCCTACGGCGTCTCCGGCGCCCAGCCCGCCGAGGTGTTCACCCAGGCGCTCACCCAGGCGTGGGGCGAGCGCTCGCCGCTGCGCCTGATCGAGGACGGCACCCGGACCTGCGGCCCCGACGGATGCGAGGCGCCCTCCCGGCAGTCCTAGGGCGGGTCGGTCGAGCGCCCCGTGCCCGGCGGGCGGACGACGGGAGGGCGATGGCACGGCCCCGCCCCGAGCGGCTGACGGCACCGCAGGTCACGGCCCACCCATAAGCGCCGCTTGGACGCACCACGTAGACATCCGTGATGGACTTCGTCCCCGCCCGGCCCCACAGTGGAGCCATGGAGACCTTCGAGACTCTCGTCCGCGCCGAGTTCGCCCCGAAGAACACCTTCCTGAACACCGCGGCCATCGGACTGCTCCCGGCCCGTACCGTCGCCGCCGTCGACCACGCCGTACGGATGCGGGCCGAGGGCGTGCCGCTCGGCCCGCTCTACGACGAGGTGGAGACCGTCCGCGTGAGCGTGGCGCGGATCCTCGGGGTGCCCGCCGCGCGGGTCGCGTCCGGGGCGTCGGTCGCCGTGTTCGGCGGACTCGTCGCCGCCGCACTGCCCTCCGGGGCCGAGGTCCTCACCGCGGAGGGCGACTTCTCCTCCCTCGTGAACCCCTTCCACACGCGCGGGGACCTCAAGGTGCGGGCCGTGCCGCTGGAGCGGATCGCCGAGTCCGTCCGCCCGGAGACCGAACTGGTCGCCGTGAGCGTCGTACAGTCCGCCGACGGCCGGCTCGCCGACCTCACCGCGATCCGGGAGGCCACGCGCGCGCACGGGGCCCGTGTCTTCCTCGACGCCTCCCAGTCGGTCGGCTGGCTGCCGGTGGCGCCTGACGCGTACGACTTCCTCGCCGCGGTCGGCTTCAAGTGGCTGCTCGGCCCGCACGGCGTGTCGTTCCTCGTGGTCCCCGAGGACCTCGGCGGGCTGCCCCCGCTCTTCGCGGGCTGGGTCACCGGCGAGGCCCCCTGGGACAGCTGCTACGGCCCGATCGCCGAACTCGCCCACTCCGCACGCCGCTACGACGTCAGCCCCGCCCTGTTCTCCTACGCCGGGCTGCGGGCCTCCCTCGGCCTGATCGAGGAACTCGGCGTCGACGCCGTGCACGCCCACGACACCGCCCTCGCCGACCGGTTCCGGGCGGGCCTGCGCACCCTGGGCCACGAGCCGGTACCGGCGCCCGGATCGGCCGTCGTCTCCGTCCCGGGGCTGGGCGGACGGCAACCCCGGCTCAGCGAGGCGGGCATTGAGGTCTCCGCCCGGGCGGGCAATCTGCGCGCCGCCTTCCACCTCTACAACACGCCCGCCGACGTGGACCGGCTGCTGGCCGCCCTGTCCGACTGACGGGAACGACGACGCGGGGGTGCGCCGCCCCCGTCCGGGACGGCGCACCCCCGCGTCGGCGGGGCTCAGCGCACCGGGGTGAAGTCCCTGGCGCCGATGAACTCCGGGCGCCGGATGGGCGCCGCGAACGGCTCCACGGCCGCGTTCTCCACACTGTTGAACACGATGAACACATTGCTGCGCGGGAACGGCGTGATGTTGTCGCCCGACCCGTGCATGGCGTTGCAGTCGAACCAGGTCGCCGAGCCCGGCCGGCCGGTGAACAGCTTGATGCCGTACTCGCTCGCCATGGTGGTGAGCGCCTCGTTCGAGGGCGTGCCGGCGTCCTGCATCTGGAGCGACTTCTTGTAGTTGTCCTTCGGCGTGGCGCCCGCGCACCCGAGGAACGTGCGGTGCGAGCCGGGCATGATCATCAGCCCGCCGTTGGTGTCGTGGTTCTCGGTCAGCGCGATCGAGACGGACACGGCCCGCATGTTCGGCAGCCCGTCCTCGGCGTGCCAGGTCTCGAAGTCCGAGTGCCAGTAGAAGCCGCTCGCGCCGAAGCCGGGCTTCACATTGATCCGGGACTGGTGGACGTAGACGTCCGAGCCCAGGATCTGCCGGGCCCGGCCGACGACCCGCTCGTCGCGCACCAGCCGGGCGAACACCTCGCTGATCCGGTGCACTTCGAAGACCGAGCGGATCTCCTGGGTGCGCGGCTCGACGATGGAACGCTCGTCGGCGCGGATCGCCGGGTCGGCGATCAGCCGCTCCAGCTCCTGCCGGTAGCCGGTGACCTCGTCATCGGTGATCAGCTGATCGACGGTGAGGAAACCGTCGCGTTCGTAGGACCGCAGTCCGGTCGACTCGATCGGGCCGGGGGCGTCCGGCGAACCCCAGAGCACGGGGTCCTTCCGGGGGACGGTCACCTCGGTGGCGCCGCGGCTGGGGTACAGGTCGGTGAGGGTGGTCATGCGGTCACACCTCCTCGGGGTCGGGTTCGGGTTCGGTGAGCAGGGGATAGACGCCGTTCTCGTCGTGGTCCTCCCGGCCGGTGACCGGCGGGTTGAACACGCACAGGCAGCGGAAGTCCTCCTTGACCTTGAGCGTGTGCCGCTCGTGGCCGTCCAGGAGGTACATGGTCCCGGGCGTGATCGTGTGGGTCAGCCCGGATTCATGGTCGGTCAGCTCGGCCTCGCCCTCCACACAGACGACGGCCTCGATGTGGTTGGCGTACCACATCGACGTCTCCGTGCCGGAGTAGAGGATCGTCTCGTGCAGCGAGAAGCCGACGCGCTCCTTGGCGAGCACGATCCGTTTGCTCTCCCAGGTGCCGGACGCGGCCTTCACATGCCGGTCCGTCCCTTCGATCTCCTTGAACGATCGAACGATCACGGGTGCGCGATGCCTCCTTCAGTAGGGAAACGGGACAATGCGGAAAAGTCCGGGTGCGCCACGGCCGCGGCTCAGGCCGTCTCGCGCACGGCGCGGGCGAGGGTCTTGAGGCCCTCTCCCAGTTCCTCGGGGCTGATGGTGAGGGCCGGCAGCAGCTTGACGACCTCGCCCTCGGGGCCGGACGTCTCGATCAGCAGGCCGAGGTCGAACGCCCGCCGGGCGATCCGCCCGGCGCGCTCCTTGTCATGGAACTCCATCCCCCACACCAGCCCGCGCCCGCGGTACTCCTTGATGGCGTCGGGGTTCTCCTCGCAGATGGAGACCAGTTCGCGCTCGATCTGCTCGCCGCGCTCCCGCGTCTGCTTCTCCATGGCGGAACCGTCGGTCCAGTACGTCTCCAGCGCGGCCGTGGCGGTCACGAACGCGGGGTTGTTGCCGCGGAAGGTGCCGTTGTGCTCGCCCGGCTCCCAGATGTCCAGCTCGGGCTTGAACAGGCACAGCGACATCGGCAGCCCGTAGCCGCTGATCGACTTGGAGACGGTGACGATGTCGGGCGTGATGCCCGCCTCCTCGAAGGAGAAGAACGCGCCGGTGCGACCGCAGCCCATCTGGATGTCGTCGACGATCAGCAGCATGTCGCGCCGCTCGCACAGGTCGGCGAGGGCCCGCAGCCACTCGGGGCGGGCGACGTTGATGCCGCCCTCGCCCTGCACGGTCTCCACGATCACGGCGGCGGGCTGGTTGAGCCCGGAGCCCTGGTCCTCCAGCAGCCGCTCGAACCAGAGGAAGTCCGGCACCTGGCCGTCGAGGTAGTGGTCGAACGGCATCGGCGTGCCGTGCACCAGCGGGATGCCGGCGCCCGCCCGCTTGAACGCGTTGCCGGTGACGGCGAGCGAGCCGAGCGACATGCCGTGGAAGGCGTTGGTGAACGAGACGATCGACTCGCGCCCCTTCACCTTCCGCGCCAGCTTCAGCGCCGACTCCACGGCGTTGGTGCCGGTCGGCCCGGGGAACATCACCTTGTACGGCAGGTCCCGGGGCCGCAGCACCAGATCCTGGAAGGTCCGCAGGAAACTTCGCTTGGCCGTGGTGGACATGTCGAGGCCGTGGGTGACGCCGTCGCGCATCAGGTAGTCGATCAGCGCGCGTTTGAGCACCGGGTTGTTGTGCCCGTAGTTGAGTGAGCCCGCGCCGGCGAAGAAGTCCAGGTAGCGGTGGCCGTCCTCGTCGTACATCAGGCTGCCCTGCGCCCGGTCGAACACGGTGGGCCAGCCGCGGCAGTAGCTGCGGACCTCGGACTCCAGGGTCTCGAAAACGCTCAGATCGGGCTGGGTGATGGTCACGGCGGATCGCTCCTCGATGCGTAGGGAGAGGGGGCGGTGAGCGAGGGGAGGGGGGTGGAGGGCGCTTCAGTCCCGGGTGTGGGTGAGCGGGCCGATGCGGTACAGGATCTCGGGGTCGTGCGGCCCGTCCGGGAAGAGCGCCGCGGCGAACAGGACCTCGCGCTCGACACGGGCGCCGTGGCGTGCGGCGTAGGAGGCGAACAGCCGCTCGGAGGCGGTGTTGCCCGGGGTGATGGTGGTCTCGACATCGGTGAGCGGACGGTCGGCGGCCACGTGGGCGGTCAGCGCGTCCAGCAGGTGCGCGGCGAGGCCGCGCCCCCGGTAGGCGCTGTCCACGGCCACCTGCCACACCAGCAGGGTGCCCGGACGGTCCGGGCGCAGATATCCGGTCACGAAGCCGACGGGCGTCCCGTCCTCGTCCCGGGCCACGACCGAGGTGTCGGCGAAGTCACGACACCACAGCAGATAGGCGTAGGACGAGTTCAGGTCGAGATTCCCGGATTCCTTGGCGAGACGCCATAGCGAGGCTCCGTCGGCCACCGACGGACGGTCGATCTGCAGGTCTGCTTGTGCGGCAGTCATGCGAATTGAATTTAGCGAGGTAAATTTGAAATTTCATGGCCGATAGGGGTTGGGTCAAAGTGGTGGATGTGTTATCACGCGCACGTGTAGGCGGGCGCGAGTCACCTCCGTTTTGCCGCTATATGTCAGATATAAATCGGGGCAAAAGGTGTCGCTTGTGGAACGCATCACAATCATGTAACCCTCGGGGGTGCGCCCGGTTTGCGCCGCTCCGTGTTCGCGCAATCTTAGTGTTTAGCAATGCGGATCTGGGGCAGAAGAATACGGGGAGCTGCTCACATTTAAATCTTATATTTGCCTGTGGAATGATGAGAATCAAGCCCGGCGGGAATACACGAAAGGGCGCCCCGCGTGGGGCGCCCTTTCACATGGGAGGAGTAGGGGTTCACACCGCGGTTGACGCCCGCTCGGCCGCGCCGAGGGCCGCCGCCACCTCCACGTCCAGGCCCGTCTCGGCCAACGCCGTCCCGAGCGCGGTGAGGCAGCCGCGCACGACGCCCGGCGTCGCGTCCCGCCCGTAGTGGTTGACGCGGATCATCTCCTTGGCGAGCGGTCCGCCGCCCGCCGCGAGCGGCAGCGCGGGGTCGACGGCCAGGGCCCGCGCGACCAGGTCGGAGGCGACCGTGCCCGCCGGCGCCCTGAGCGTCGTGGCCACGGGGGCCGCGTCCGCCGCGGCGTGGACGTACGGCTCCAGGCCGCCGCCCAGCGCCAGGGCGCCCGCGCGGGTGCCCGCCGCCGCCGCGCGGTGCCGGGCCATCACCGTGTCCAGGCCCTCCCGTTCGATCCGCTCCACACACGCCTCCAGCGCGAGCATCTCCAACTGGGCCGGGGCGTGCAGCAGGGCCGTGCGGCCGGCGTCGACCCAGCGGGCCTTCCAGTCCAGGAGCGAGAGATACGAACGGCGCGGGGCGTTCGGGTTCGCCTCCATGCGCTTCCACGCGCGCTCGCTCACCGACACCGCCGACACCCCGGCCGGACCGCCCATCGCCTTCTGCGCGCCGATCACACACAGGTCGACCCCCCACGCGTCCGGCAGCACCGGCTCGGCGCCCACGGAGGCCACCGCGTCCAGAGAGAACAGCGCGCCGTGCGCCCGTACGACCTCACCGATCCGGGCGACCGGGTTCGTGTTGCCCGTCGCCGCCTCCGCGTGCACCAGGGAGACGAAGTCGATCTCCGGGTGCTCGGCGAGCGCCTCACCGATCTGCTCCGCGGTGACCGCGCTGTGGAACGGCACCGCGAGATCGTGCACCCGCGCCCCGCAGTCCCGCAGCCAGTCCCCGAACGTCTGGCCGTAGGGCCCCGTGATGACGTTCAGCGCCGTCGTACCCGGCCCCGCCGTCGCACGGATCGCCCCCTCCAGGGGCAGCAGCGCCTCGCCCTGGGTGATCACGACGTCCTGACGGGTGTCGAGCAGCCGGGCCACCCGGTCCTCGATGGCGGCGAACCGCGCGGCACTCAGCGGCGCGAGGTCGAGAAACGGGTGGTGATCGCTCACGGTGGTGCTCTTTCGCTCATGGACGGGGAGGTCGCTACGACGCGTCCGAGACTAACCGGCGGACACCACGCCCTCGCGTGAGGAGCCCTTCCCTGGGCGGGGCCGGTGCGGGGGCCGGGGCCGGGGCGGGGGCCGCGGGGTCGGGGCGGGGAGCCGGTGCGGGCCGGGGCCGCGTGCTGGGCCGGGGCTGAGTGCTGGGCCAGGGCCGAGTGCTGGGCCGGGCTGCGCGTCGGAGGTGACGGGTGAGCGCCGGGCCGGCGGCCGAGTGTCGAGCCGGGGGCCGAGTGCCGGGCCCGGGGCCGAGTGCCGGTGGTACGGCGAGCGTCGCTGGACGGCCGAGCGGCGGGCCGACTCCCGGGATCGGGAGTGAGTCCCGGGATCGGGAGTGAGTCCCGAGGGCCGCGGTGACCCCCGAGTGCCGGGCCGACGGCCGAGCGCCGGGTCGGTCCCGGGCGCCGCGGTGACCTCCCTGGCGTCGGGCCGGGACCGCGCCCAGGGCCGACTCCCGGGAGACCGAGTGGGAAAGGGGTTCCGGGTTTGTTTTGGGCACATCAAACACATCCTTATCAACAGAACTTCCCACACCCCCACAGGAGGTCTCCGTGAACCCGGTCCTCGGGCGTGGCGCCCGCACCCTGGCCGCTCTGACCGCGACGGCGGGGCTGGTGCTCGTGGCCGGCTGTTCGTCCGACGGTGACGGAGGAAGCGGTGGCGCGACCGCCGCCGGAGGGGTCGAACTCGTCCGGGGCGGACAGCTCACGACCTGCACCCATCTGCCGTACCCGCCCTTCCAGTCGGAGGTCGACGGCAAGGTGCAGGGCTTCGATGTCGCGCTGGTCGACCTCGTCGCCGAGAACCTCGGCGTCGAACAAGAGATCCTCGACACGCCGTTCGAGAACTTCAAGACCGGCGCCTTCCTCAACTCCGGCGAGTGCGATCTGGCCGCCGCCGGCATGACCATCACCGACGAGCGCAGGAAGAACGTCGACTTCTCGGACCCGTACTTCGACGCCACCCAGGCCGTGCTCGCCGACAAGGAGAGCGACATCACCTCCTTCGCCGCGCTCAAGGGCGAGAAGGTCGGGGCGCAGGCGCAGACCACCGGCGAGGACTACGCCAAGGGCCAGGGACTCGACCCCGTCTCCTTCGAGTCGTCCGACGCCGTCCTCAACGGACTGCGCACCGGCCAGGTCGACGCCGTCGTGATCGACTACCCGGTCGTCCAGGGCTGGCTGAAGGACCCGGCGAACGCCGACGCCTTCCGCCTCGCCGAGCAGGTCGACACCGGCGAGCAGTACGGGTTCTCCGTCCGCAAGGGCAACACGCGGCTCCTGGAGGCCATCGACAAGGCACTCGCCGACGCCCGCGCCGACGGCACCTACCAGCAGATCTACGAGAAGTGGATCGGCCCCTACGACGAGACCGCGGCCTCCCCGGCGGCCTCGTGAACGACCGGCCCCCCGGAGGCAGACGGCTCAGCCGCCGCCGCAGACAGCGCCTCTCGCGCGGCGCGCAGTACGTCGTGTTCCTCGGCGCCCTCGCCGCCCTGGCGGCCGGCGCCGACTGGGGGCGGCTGAAGAACCAGTTCGCGCAAGGGGACATCGCCGAGCAGATGTTCCCGGAGGTGATCACCCTCGCCCTGAAGAACACCGTGCTCTACACGCTCACCGGCTTCGTCGTCGGACTCGTGCTGGGCATGGTGATCGCCCTCATGCGCCTGTCGTCCGTCGGCCCCTACCGCTGGGTCGCCGGGGTCTACATCGAGATCTTCCGCGGTCTGCCCGCCCTGCTGATCTTCATCTTCATCGGGGTGGCCGTCCCGCTGGCCTTCCCCGGCACCGAGATCCCCGGGGGCACCTACGGAAAGGTCGCGCTCGCGCTCGGCCTGGTCGCCGCCGCGTACATGGCGGAGACGATCCGCGCGGGCATCCAGGCCGTGCCGAAGGGCCAACTGGAGGCCGCCCGTTCGCTCGGCTTCTCGCCCGCCCGCGCCATGGTCTCGATCATCGTCCCGCAGGCGTTCCGGATCATCCTGCCGCCCCTCACGAACGAACTGGTCCTGCTCTTCAAGGACTCCTCGCTCGTGCTGTTCCTCGGTGTCACCCTGGAGGAGCGCGAACTGTCCAAGTTCGGCCGCGACCTGGCCAGCCAGACCGCCAACTCCACCCCCATCCTGGTGGCCGGCCTGTGCTACCTGCTCGTGACGATCCCGCTCGGCCTCGTCGTGCGGCGCATGGAGGCCAAGGCCCAGGAGGCGGCCGGGAGATGAGTGACCCGAACACGGCCGAGATCGCCGTACGAGCCCTGCACAAGTCCTTCGGGGACACCCCCGTGCTCCGCGGCGTCGACCTCGACATCGCGCAGGGCGAGGTCGTCTGTGTGATCGGCCCCTCCGGATCGGGCAAGTCCACGCTGCTGCGCTGTGTGAACCTGCTGGAGGAACCGAGCGCGGGACAGGTGTTCGTCGGCGGTACGGAACTGACCGACCCGGACGTCGACATCGACGCCGTACGCCGCCGGATCGGGATGGTCTTCCAGCAGTTCAACCTCTTCCCGCACCTCACCGTGACCGAGAACCTGACCCTGCCGCAGCGGCGGGTGCTGCGCCGGGACAAGGCGACGGCGGCGCGCGTCGCGGCCGAGAACCTGGCCCGGGTCGGCCTCTCCGAGAAGGCGCGCGCCTACCCCGCCTCCCTCTCCGGCGGTCAGCAGCAGCGGGTGGCGATCGCCCGCGCCCTCGCCATGGGCCCCCGGGTGATGCTCTTCGACGAGCCGACCTCCGCGCTCGACCCGGAACTGGTCGGCGATGTCCTCGCGGTGATGCGCATGCTCGCGCAGGACGGCATGACGATGATGGTCGTCACCCATGAGATGACCTTCGCCCGCGAGGTGGCCGACCGGGTCGTGTTCCTGGACGGCGGGGTGATCGTGGAGGAGGGCACCCCGGACCGGGTGATCACGGACCCGCGGCACGAACGCACCCGCCTGTTCCTGTCCCGGCTGCTCGACCCCGCCCGCGCGGACGTACCGGGGGCGGCGGACGAGCGGGCGCGGCGACGGCCCGAGGGCGGGTGACCCTGAACAGGTGAGCGACCATTCACTAGGGTGCGGTGCATGAGCGAGGTGCTGCACGTGAGAGGGCGGGTCCTGGTCGGCCCGCAGGACGTCCGCGACGAACTGTGGGTGGTCTCGGGGCGGATCACCTACGACCGCCCGGCCGGGGCCCGTGACGTCCGTACGGTCGACGGCTGGGCGCTGCCCGGACTGGTCGACGCGCACTGCCATGTCGGCCTCGACCAGCACGGGCCCGTCCCGGACGACGTCTCCGAGAAGCAGGCCCTCGCCGAACGCGAGGCGGGCGCGCTGCTGCTGCGGGACGCCGGGTCGCCCTCCGACACCCGGTGGATCGACGACCGCGACGACCTGCCGAAGATCGTCCGGGCCGGCCGGCACATCGCCCGCACCCGCCGCTACATCCGCAACTACGCGTGGGAGATCGAACCCGGCGACCTCGTCGCGTACGTCGCCCGGGAGGCCCGGCGCGGCGACGGCTGGGTGAAGCTCGTCGGCGACTGGATCGACCGGGACCTCGGCGATCTCTCGGCGTGCTGGCCGCGCGACGCGGTGGCGGCGGCGATCGCGGAGGCGCACCGGCTGGGGGCGCGGGTGACGGCCCACTGCTTCGCGGAGGACGCGTTGCGGGACCTGGTGGAGTCCGGCATCGACTGCATCGAGCACGCCACCGGGCTCACCGACGAACTGATCCCGCTGTTCGCCGAGCGCGGTGTCGCGATCGTGCCGACGCTGGTCAACATCGCCACCTTCCCACGGCTCGCCGACGGCGGAGCGTCCCGGTTCCCCCGCTGGTCGGCCCATATGCGCCGGCTCCACGAACGCCGCTACGACACCGTCCGCAACGCCTACGACGCCGGGATCCCGGTCTTCGTCGGCACCGACGCGGGCGGCAGCCTGCCGCACGGCCTCGCGGGCGCCGAGGTCGGCGAACTGGTCACCGCCGGGATCCCCGCGCCGGACGCCGTCTCGGCGACGACCTGGGCGGCCCGCGCCTGGCTCGGCCGACCGGGGCTGGACGAGGGCGCCCCGGCCGACCTGGTGGTCTACGCCGAGGATCCGCGCGCGGACGTACGGGTGCTGACCGACCCGCGCCGGGTGGTGCTGAACGGGCGGATCGTCGTATGACCGGTCCACCGTGCGGATCGCGACGGCGGCCTTGACTGAGCGTGACGGACGGGGGCGCGGCTCGTTATACACCTAACGCCCGGACCGGAGTACCGGCACGGGCGGTCGAACCAGATCTGGTGCTCCGGTGAAGTCGGGGAACACCGGTGGCGGAGGAATCGAAACTGTTGGCGGAAACCCCACGATCGGGTGAAGTGACGCTGGATCGCCGCCCGTTCACTCTCCGTGCGTAATTCTTACGGGGTCCCAAGCTTCTCTCAGTGGGGGTCCCACCACCTTGAACGGCACCAACTTCCGCATGCCCGCACGCCGTCTCGCGGTCGCCGCGACGGCCACCCTCCTGGCCGCGGGGCCCGCGGCCCTGGCCGGCGCCGGCTCCGCGCACGCGACCGAGGACGGCAGGGCGAGCGCCGTCGTCCTGCGCACCGGGCTCGATGTGAGCCTGCTCAACAAGACCGTCAATGTCCCGCTCTCCGTCAGCCTCAACGAGGTCCAGGCGCCGCGGAGCGCGGAACAGACCACCCTCACCGCGGAACTCGACGGAGTGGACGGCGGAAAGCCCTTCAGCGTCCTGAGCGCCCAGGTCGCCCAGGCGAAGGCGACCGTCGAGAAGGGCACCGCCGAGGGCAGCACCCGCCTCGCCCACGCCAGGCTCCACGTCCCGGGGCTGCCGCTGCTCTCCCTGATCGAGGTCGAACAGGTCACCTCCAAGGCGACCTGCGCGGCCGGTCGCAAGCCGGTCGCCGAGTCCAATGTGCTCGGCTCGGTCACCGTCCTCGGCAAGCGCGTCACCCTGTCGGCGGGCGGCACGACCCAGGTGAGCGTCCCGGGCGTGGGCGACGTACGGCTCGACCTGTCCAAGCGGGAGACCACCTCCCGCACGGCCGCCGCCACCGCCCTGGAACTCAGCGTGTCCGTCAACCCGCTGAAGCTGAACGTCGCCGAGGTCGACGGCGTGGTCACGCTCGCCCGGGCGACCTGCGAGACCCCGGCCCCCGCCCCGGCCTCCGCCGAGCCGTCCACCCCCGCGGCCACCGAGCCCGAGGTGAAGCCCCAGGGCGCCGCCGCCACCGAGCCCAACCTCGCCGAGACCGGCGGCGACTCCATGACCCCGTACATCGCCGCGGGAGCGGTGGCGCTGCTCGCGGTGGGCGGCGGCGCGGTGGTGATGGCCCGCAGGAAGAACGGCTGAGGCGGACGGGGCGCGGGACGGTCAGCCGTCCTCCAGCGCCTTGCGCAGCGCCACCACGAACGCGTCCGTCGTCACCCGGTCCCGTACCGCCAGCCGGAGCCACTCCTCACCCAGTCCCGGGAAGGTGTCGCCCCGGCGGACCGCGAAACCGAGGTCGCGCAGGCGATGGCGGACCAGCGCCGCGTGCGGAAGGCGGACCAGGACGAAGGAGCCCTCCGCCGGGCCCATGACCCGCAGCCCGGGCACCTCGGAGAGCCCCGCCACCAGATGGGCCCGGTCCGCGGCGACCCGGTCCGCCGCCTCCGCCGCCTCCGCCAGCGCACGGGGCGTCACACACGCCTCGGCGGCGGCCAGCGCGGGGCTGGACACCGGCCACAGCGGCTGGGCGCGTTCGAGGGCGGCGACGGCCTCGGGGGCGGCCAGCACATAGCCGATCCGCAGCCCCGCCAGCCCCCACGTCTTGGTCAGACTGCGCAGCACGACCAGACCCGGGACATCGGTCCGCCCGGCGAGCGACTCCCGCTCGCCGGGCACCGCGTCCATGAACGCCTCGTCCACCACCACCGTCCGCCCCGGCCGCGCCAGCCGGGCCACCTCGGCCGCCGGATGCAGCACCGACGTCGGATTGGTCGGATTGCCGATCACCACCAGGTCGGCGTCCTCCGGTACCGCCGCCGGATCCAGCCGGAAACCGTCGGCCTCGCGCAGCAGCACCCGGCCCACCCGGTGCCCGGCCTCCCACAACGCCGCCTCCGGCTCGGTGAACTGCGGATGCACCACCACCGGCCGCCGTACCGCGAGCGCCCGCGCCAGCAGTACGAACGCCTCCGCCGCGCCCGCCGTCAGCACCACCCGCTCCGCGTCCAGCCCGTGCCGCGCCGCCACCGCCGCCCGCGCCCGCCGGCCGTCCGGATAGGCCGCGAGCCCGTCCAGCGACCCGGCGATCACCTCCCGCAGCCACGCCGGGGGAGTGTCCGCGCGGACGTTCACGGCGAGATCGACCAGCGCCGAACCGTCGTCACGGACCTCGGCGTCCCCGTGATGCCCCAGGTCGTGGACGTCAGTGCGCATGGGAATGCGGATGCGCGTGCCCGTGGTGGTGGCCATGGTGGTGATGACCGTCGTCGTCCGGGTGGAAGTGCGGCTGCTGCGGCAGCCCCACCTTGTCCTCGAACCCCGGCAGCGCGATCCGGTACACACACGAGTCGCAGTTCATCCGCAGGTCGCCCTTGACGGCCTCCTCGTACCGCTCCATCACCAGATCCAGCAACTCCGGCTCAGGACCGATCACGTCGGCCGACCGCACCTCGACCTCCGGATGCGCCGTCGCCCACCCCTCGGTCTGCTGCCGCACCCGCACCGGAAGGATCCCGGTGAACAGGAAGTACGGCAGTACGACGATCCGCCGGGCGCCCAACCGCACACACCGGTCGAGGCCGCTCGGCACGTCCGGCGCCGCCAGCGACACGAACGCCGTCTCCACCCCGGCGTAGCCGCGCCCCTCCCACAGCAGCCGGGCCGCCTTGTGCACCTCGGCGTTGGCGTCCGGGTCGGTCGAGCCGCGCCCGACCAGCAGCACGGTCACATCGGCCCGGTCCTCCGGGGTGCGCACACTGTCGCCGAGGGCCTCGTCCAGCCGCCGCTCCAGCACCGCGAGCAGCGAGGGATGCGGGCCGAGCGGACGGCCGTAGGTGTACGAGATCCCGGGGTGGCGCTCCTTCTCCCGGTTCAGCGCGGCCGGTATGTCGCCCTTGGCGTGCCCGGCGGAGACCAGCATCAGCGGCACCGCGGCGAACCGCCGCACCCCCCGCTCCACCAGTTCGGTGACGGCCTCGCCCAGTGGCGGCGGGGACAACTCGATGAAGCCGCCCGCGACGGGCAGTTCGGGGTGGCGGCGGCCCAGCTCACGGACGAAGGCACGGAACGCCTCGGCTCCGGCGTCGTCGCGGGTGCCATGGCCGGCGATGAGCAGGGCGGGCGGCGGGGTGGTCACGGTTTCTCCTCAACGGGAAGGGTGAAGCGGGTGGTACGGGTGGTACTGGCAGTACGCGTGGAACGGGTGGTGTGCGGGGCGCGGGGGAGTGGGCTCATGTCCGGGGCCCTCTCGGTCCCGCCCCGAGCGGCGGCTCCTGCGGGTCCTGCGTGAACTGCGGATCCTGCGGGTACGCCGTGTACAGCAGCGCGTTGAGCGCCGCCGCAGCCACCGCCGACCCGCCCTTCTCGGACACATTGCTCACCGCGGGCAACCCGCTCTCCCGCAGCGCCGCCTTGGACTCGGCCGCGCCGACGAAACCGACCGGCAGTCCGATGACGAGCGCGGGCCGGGCGTCCAGGGTGAGCAGTTCCTCCAGGGCGGTCGGCGCGCAGCCGATCACCCACAGCGCGCCGGGGCCGACCTGCTCCAGGGCGAGGCGCATCGCGTGCGCCGACCGGGTCAGCCCCGGCCCGGACACACCGTCCCGCAGCCGGCACACCGTGTCCCGCCGGGTGATCCCGGCCGCCACCATCTCCACATCGGTGACGACCGGCGCCCCGGCGTGCAGCGCGGCGTGCGCGGGCACCAGATCGGCCTCGGCCAGGACGAGATCGTCGGCGTACTCCAGATCGGCGGAGGAGTGGATCACCCGCTCCACCACCGCCCGGCTCAGCGGCGCGAACCGTGAGGTGTCGAGCCGGGCGCGCAGCCTGCGGAACGACTCCTCCTCGATCGGATGGACGACCCGGCTCACCGGCCCCCCTCCCCGGTCCCCGCCTGCCAGCGGTAGCCGCGCGGGGTCACCATGCGCCCGGCGACCTCCCGGGACGCCGAGTTGCCGACGACCACCACCGTCATCATGTCCACGGTCGCCGGATCCAGCGCCGCCAGCGTGCTCAGCCGGACCGACTCGTCCGGCCGTGAGGCGTTGCGCACGACACCGACGGGCGTCGTCGGCGCCCGGTGCTCGGCGAGCATCCCGAGGGCCTTGGGCAACTGCCAGTCCCGGCCCCGGCTGCGCGGGTTGTAGAACGTCACGACGAGATCCGCCTCCGCCGCCGCCCGCACCCGGCGCTCGATCACCTCCCACGGGGTGTGCAGATCGGAGAGGCTGATCGACACATGGTCATGGCCGAGCGGCGCCCCGAGCAGCGCCCCCGCCGCCAGCGCGGCGGTCACCCCGGGCACCCCCACGACGTCGATGTCGTCCCCCGCCTCCGCGAGCGCGGGCGAGGCCATCGCGTACACCCCGGCGTCCCCGCTCCCGATCAGCGCCACGGCCCGTCCCCGACGCGCCTCGGCCACCGCCGTGCGGGCCCGCTCCTCCTCGGCCCCGAGCCCGGACTCCAGGACCCGCGTCCCGGGCCGCAGCAGATCCCGGATCTGGTCGACGTACTGATCCAGCCCGACGACGACCGACGCGCGCCGCAACTCCGCCTTCGCGCGCGGCGTCAGCAGATCCCGCGCCCCCGGACCGAGCCCGACGACCGCGAGCCGCCCGCGCGCGGGCAGCCGTACGACCGCACACGTCGCCATCGCCGACTTCCGCTTCGGCACCAGCAGTTCACCCCCGCCGACCAGCGCCGCGGCCTCGGCGACCGAGGGGGTGCCGACGGCGGCGAGGGGCGCGTCCGACGGGTTCGGCACCTCGACCGCCGCCAGCCGCTCGGCGGGGTGGGTGACCAGCGGCACACCCAGCCGCCCGGCGGCCAGGACGATCCCCGGCTCCTCCGCCTTGGCGTCGACCGTGGCGAGCCGCGCGATACTGCGCGGGGAGAGCCCGGCCTCCCGCAACGCGCCCTCGACGAGCGCCAGGACCTCCTCCACGGGCGCGCCCCGGGAGGCACCGACCCCGACGACGAGGGTGGGCGGACGCAGGAACACCTCGCCCGCGCCCGGCGCGCCCGCCCGGTCGGTGACCCGGACGGTGTACGACCCCTGCGCTCCGGCGGGGACGGCCGGCAGCGGCCACGGCGTCTCCGTCCGCAGGGCGACGGGCGCGCCGTCGAGCAGGGCGCGGGACACGGCGGCCACATCGCCCTCGACCGGGACGCCCAGCGTGTCCAGCCCGGCCACCCCGACGGAGTCCGTGGCGGTGGTCACCACCGGCGCCGCGCCGAGCACCTCGCCGACCTCGACGGCGAGGTCGTTCGCCCCGCCGCCGTGCCCGCCCACGAGGGCGACCGCGAACCGTCCGCCCTCGTCCACACAGACCACGCCCGGATCGGACGCCTTGTCCCCGAGCAGCGGCGCGATCAGCCGCACCACGGCGCCGGTCGCCAGGAAACACACCACCCGCTCGCACTCCCCGAACGCGGAGCGCAGCGCGTCCCCCGCCGGGCCGTCGTACACACGCGTACGGCCGGGCCACGCCGCGGCCAGCCGGTCGCGGGCCGCGGCCCCCGCGGCCGTCGCGGAAATCAGGCCGATCACCGGTCAACTCCTCCTACTGCCACTGCTTCACAGTTCTCTCGGACCAGGTCTGGGGCTTCGTCCCGGGCTCGGCCCGGGGCCTCGCCCCACAGCAGAAACACCGGGTTGGTGGCCGCGAGCCGGCTCACGTCCCCCGGCAGCGGTGCGAGCCGCGACGACTGCAACAGCACCCCGTCGCAGTCGAACCCGGCCCCGACGAGCGCGTCGCGCACCGCCGGGACCCGGTCGAGCGCGGCCAGCGCCACCACCACCGTGCGCCGGGCCCGCCGGGCGCACGCGGCGACGATCGCGGGCAGCTCACGGCCCCCGCCCCCGATGAACACGGCGTCCGGATCATCGAGTCCGCTGAGCGCGTCCGCTCCGTCCAGCGCGTCCAGCGCGTCCAGCGCGTCCGGGGCGGCGCCCTCCACGACCCGGACGTCCACGCCGTGCGCCAGCGCGTTCGCGCGGATCCGAGCGACCCCGTCCGGCGTCTTCTCCACGGCGGCGACGGCCGCGCCCAGCCGCGCGCACTCCACGGCCACCGAGCCCGACCCGGCACCCACGTCCCAGACCAGATCGCCGAGGCGCGGGCCGAGCCGGGCGAGCGCGAGGGCCCGCACCTCGAACTTGGTGATCATCGAGTCCCGGTACGCGAACGCGCCCTCGTCCAACGCCCAGCGCGAGGGCCCGACCCCCGCGCCGGCCAGGGTGCCCATCCCTCCGGTGCTCATCCCCCCGATACCCATCCCCCCGATACCCATCCCCCCGGCGCCGCCGCCGGACCCGTCGGACCCGTCGGACCCGTGGGACCCGTGGGACCCGTGGGACCCGTGGGACCCGTCGGCCCCGTCGGCCCCGTCGCCCCTCGCCGTGACGCGCTCCGGATCGACGCAGAGCACCACACTCACCGTCGTCCCCCAGTCCCGTGCCGCCGCCTCGGCCGGGGTGACCTGTTCGACGCGCTCGCGCACCGGATCGCCCAGCGCGGACGCCACCACCAGCGTCCGCCGCGAGGACCAGCGCGCGAGCGCCGCCCCCAGCTCGGCCGGGCCCGCCCCCGGCCCCGTCAGCACGGCCACCTTGGGCCGCGCCCGGCACACCTGCACGGCCGTGCGCGGCGCCCGCCCGTGCGCGCTGACCACCACCGCGTCGTCCCAGGCCAGCCCGGCCCGGGCGAAGGCGGCGGCGACGGAGGACACCCCCGGCCGTACGGCCAGCCGCGCCGCGCCGAACCGCTCGGCGAGCACCCGTACGACGCCGAAGAACCCGGGGTCTCCCGAGGCCAGCACCACCACGGACCGGTCCCGCCCGACGTACTCGGCGATCCGTTCCAGGGCGGGCGCCAGCGGCCCGAGCACGATCCGCTCGGCCCGCCCGGGCAGCCGTACCGCGTCCAGATGCCGTCGCCCGCCCACGACGAGGTCGGCCCCGTCGAGCACCCCGGCGTCCGGCCCGGCCCCGCCGTCGGTCCCCATGCCGATGACCGTGATCATGTGCTGGTGCCCCGGGTCGCCGCGCGCAGCGCCCGACGGGCCTCCGGGTCGGCCCTGCGGTGACCGTGGAAGTGACCGGGGTGGTAGAGGTGCGAGCGGGTGCCGTGGGCGTCGAGGGCGGGGCCGACCAGGAACAGGGTGTGCTTCCAGAGCTTGTGCTCCTTGACGGTCTCCTCCAGCGTGCCGATCGTGCACCGCACGACCAACTCCTCCGGCCAGGTCGCCTGATACGCGACCACGACCGGCGTGCCCGTCGGATAGCCGCCCTCCAGCAGCTCACGCACCAGCTGACCGCTCCGCGCGGCGGACAGGAAGATCGCCATCGTCGTCCCGTGCCGGGCGAACTCGCGCACCTCCTCACCCGGCGGCATCGGCGTCTTGCCGCCGCCCAGCCGGGTCAGGACGACGGACTGCGCGACCTCGGGAACGGTCAGTTCGCGCCCCGCGAGCGCGGCCACGGCGGAGAACGACGACACACCCGGCACGATCTCGACCTCGATCCCGAGGTCCGCGCACCGGTCGACCTGCTCCTGCGTGCCGCCCCAGAGCGCCGGGTCGCCGGAGTGGATCCTGGCCACCCGCAACCCGTCCCGCAGCGCCCGCTCGTACACGGCGACGACGTCCTCCAGGGACAGCACGGCCGAGTCGAGGATCTCCGCGCCCTCACGCGCGTGCTCCAGGACCTCCGCCTGGACCAGGCTCGCCGCCCAGATCACCACGTCCGCCTCGGCGATGGCGCGCGCGGCACGGAAGGTCAGCAGATCGGCGGCGCCGGGTCCGGCGCCGACGATGGTCACTTTGCCGGCGGGGGCTTCGGCCATGGGTTCGGGTTCCTCTCGTACGTGCTGCTGTGCGCGGGGTGTCAGGGGGCGCGGGTGTCAATGTGCGGGCGAGTACGGCCGTCCGGGGCGTCGCAACCGCCCCGGCGCCCCCGCGTCCGATAGCAAGGGCACATGGCGGTCTTCGTCGCGCTCGGCGCGTTCCTGATGACGCTGGCCGGCGGCTGGACGGCCCAGCGGGTGACGGACCGCCGTCATCTGGTGCTGGGTCTGGCCGGCGGCCTGATGCTCGGCGTGGTCGGCCTCGACCTGCTGCCCGAGGCGATGGAGGCGGCGGGCCGCGAGGTGTTCGGGGTACCGGCGGCCCTGCTGCTGTTCGTGGCCGGGTTCCTCCTCGCCCACCTGGTGGAGCGGCTGCTGGCCGCCGCGCACGGCGGCGACCGGCACCACCGCACCCCGGAGGTCGGCCTCACGGCCGCCGCCGCGATGGTCGGCCACAGCGCGATGGACGGGGTGGCGATCGGCGCCGCGTTCCAGGTCGGTGAGGGCATGGGCCTCGCGGTCGCCGTGGCGGTGATCGCCCATGACTTCGCGGACGGCTTCAACACCTTCACCCTCGCCACCCTGTACGGCAACGCCCGCCGCAAGGCCCTGGCCCTGCTGGTCGCGGACGCGCTGGCACCGGTCGTCGGCGCGGCCTCCACGCTGCTGTTCACGATCCCGCCGCCCGTGCTCGGCGGCTATCTCGGCCTGTTCGGCGGCGCGTTGCTCTACCTCGCGGCGGCGGAGATCCTCCCCGAGGCCCACCACGAGCACTCGGCGGGCCCGACCCTGCTGTGCACGGTCGCCGGGGCGGGGTTCATCTGGCTGGTGGTCGGCCTGGCGGGGGAGTGAGCGCAGGCCCGCCGGGTGCGGGGTGTTCACAGTTTCCCGCCCCGTCCGCCGTCGCGCGGCGCGGGCGCGATCAGCGTGGAGAGATACGGCAGCGGAGTCCCGTCCAGTTCACCGGCGGGCCGGATCGACTCCTCCGCGAGCCCCAGCGCGGAGCCCCACACGGCCCCGTCGAGCCGCCCGCTGTCCCGCAGGGCCTCCGCGACCTCGGCCGCCTGCCGCCCGAACTTGTAGGCGACGACCGTGCCGGGCCCGTTGAGCGCGTCCTTGAGCACCCCGGCCCCGGCCGTCACCGGCACCAGCGTCAACGGCTCGGTCCCCTCGGTGAGCACGGCCCCCGACCGGGCGGCGAGATCCTGCATGGCGGTGATCCCCGGCACCGTCTCCACGACGACGTCCGGCATCACCTCACCGATGGTCTGGGCGAGATAGGTGAAGGTGGAGTACACGTTCGGGTCACCGATGGTCGCGAAGGCCACGCACCCGTGCCCGGCGAGCAGTCCGGCGACCCGCCCCCCGGCGGCGTCCCAGGCGGCCTCGCGCCGCGCCCGGTCGGTCCGCTCGTTCAGCGCGAACACGACCCGTACCACCTTCTCCGCGCCGACGTAGTGCAGCACGGTCGCCTCGGCCCGCCCGCGCTCCCCGGTGTCCATCACCGGTACGACGACGACCTCGGCGGCGCGCAGCGCGTTGACCCCCTTGACCGTCACCAACTCCGGGTCCCCGGGACCGACCCCGACCCCGATCAGTCTGCTGCTCATGACGTCCGGCACCTCTCGACGAACCGACGGGCGACACCGGGCGCCGACGCCCAGTGCGTGTGCAGATAACTCGCGTGCACACCGCGCTGTACGAACCCCTCGACCCGGGGCGCGGGAGTCCGCACCCCCCACGCGGGTGCCTGTCCGGCCCCCGGTTCGACGACGGTCCGGTGGAACTCGTGCCCCCGCATCCGGGTGCCGGCGGCGGCCAGCACGCTGTCGCTGACGGCGACGGCGTCCCGGTACCCCAGCGTCAGCCGCTCACCCATCCGCGCGGAAGCGTCCAGCACGCCGCACATCTCCCGCCCGTCCAGCTCCCGGCACAGATACAGCAGCCCCGCACACTCGGCCGCCACCGGAGCCCCGCTCTCCGCGAGCCCGGCCACCGCTTTGCGCAACTCCTCGTTGGCGGCCAGCTCACTCACGTACACCTCGGGGAACCCGCCCCCGATCACCAGCCCGTCCACCCCGTCGGGCAACCGCTCGTCCCGCAGCGGATCGAACACCACGACCTCGGCCCCGGCGGCGACCAGCAACTCGGCGTGCTCCGCGTAGGAGAACGTGAAGGCGGGCCCCCCGGCGACCGCCACGACCGGCACCCGACGCCCCCGACCGGCCCGGCCGCCCTCCGCCCCGTCCGGCGAGGGAGGGCGAGGCGGTCCAGGCGGTCCGGCGGTCCGGCGGGCGGGGCCCTCCGGCAGCTCCGAGGACAGCGCCGCCCCCGCCTCCCAGGCACCGCAGTCCAACGCCCCGCCCCCCGACGCCAGCGCCAGCAACCCCTCCAGGTCGCACCCCCGCTCCACCTGCGCCCGCATCGCCGCCACGGCGGCCACCGCCTCGTCCCGCCGCTCGGCGACCGGCACCAGCCCCAGATGCCGCGACGGCACGGCCACCCGCTCCGCCCGCCGCAGCACCCCCAGCACCGGCACCCCGACCGACTCCAGCGCCTCCCGCAACAGCTCCTCGTGCCGGTCCGAGCCCACCTTGTTCAGGATCACGCCCCCGATCCGCACCTCCGGGTCCCAGGACGCGAACCCGTGCACCAGCGCCGCCACCGACCGCGACTGCGCCGAGGCGTCCACGACCAGTACCACCGGCGCCCGCAGCAGCTTCGCGACCTGCGCCGTGGAGGCCAGTTCCCCCTCGCCCGCCGCCCCGTCGAAGAGCCCCATCACCCCTTCGACCACGGCGAGGTCGCACCCCCGCGCCCCGTGCAGGAACAACGGCCCGATCAGCTCGGGCCCGCACAGGTACGCGTCGAGGTTGCGTCCCGGCCGCCCGGTGGCGAGCGCGTGGTAGCCGGGGTCGATGTAGTCCGGCCCGACCTTGTGCGGGGACACGGCGAGCCCCCGCGCGGCGAACGCGGCCATCAGCCCGGTGGCGACGGTGGTCTTCCCACTCCCGGACGAGGGCGCGGCGATCACCAGCCGGGGCACCATCACCACTCGATGCCCCTCTGCCCCTTCTGCCCCGCGTCCATCGGATGCTTGACCTTGGACATGTCGGTGACGAGATCCGCGCAGTCCACCAGTGCGCCGGGCGCGTTGCGTCCGGTGATCACCACATGCTGGGTGCCCGGCCGCTCCCGCAGCACGGACACCACCTCGTCCACGTCCACCCACCCCCAGTGCATCGGGTACGCGAACTCGTCCAGCACGTACAGCCGGTACGTCTCGGCCGCCAGATCCCGTTTGACCTGCTCCCAGCCCTCCCGCGCCTTCTCCTCGTTGGTGGCGTTGTCGCCCTGGAGGCCGCGCTGCACCCAGGACCAGCCCTCGCCCATCTTGTGCCAGGCGACGGTCCCGCCCTCCCCGGAGTCCCCGAGGACCCGCAGCGCCCGCTCCTCACCGACCTTCCACTTCGCCGACTTGACGAACTGGAACACCCCGACCGGCCACCCCTGGTTCCAGGCGCGCAGCGCCAGCCCGAACGCGGCGGTGGACTTGCCCTTCCCGACGCCGGTGTGCACGACCACCAGCGGACGGTTGCGCCGCTGCCGGGTCGTCAGCCCGTCGTCCGGCACGACACTCGGCTGCCCCTGCGGCACTACGCGGCCCTCCTCTGCACGTCCTTCACCAGACCGGCGATCGAGTCCGCCCGCAGGCCGTCCAGCGTCACCGCCGTACCGCCCAGCTCACCGGCCAACCGCCCGGCGAGCCCCAGCCGCACCGGCCCCGACTCGCAGTCCACGACCACCGACGCGACCCCGTCGGCCGCGAACAGCCGGGCCGCCCGCCCCGCGAGGGCGACCGGCTCGGGGCCACCGGTGGCCCGTCCGTCGGTCACCACGACCACCAGCGCCCGCCGCGCGGGATCGCGCAACCGCTCCACCCGCAGCACCTCGTGGGCCCGCAGCAGCCCCGCCGCCAGCGGCGTACGGCCGCCCGTCGGCAGCGACTCCAGCCGCGCGGCGGCGGCGTCCACCGAGGACGTCGGCGGCAGCGCGACCTCGCCCGAGGACCCCCGGAACGTCACCAGCCCCACCTTGTCCCGCCGCTGGTAGGCGTCGAGAAGCAGCGACAGCACGGCCCCCTTCACCGCGCTCATCCGCTGCCGGGCCGCCATCGAGCCCGACGCGTCGACCACGAACAGCACGAGGTTCCCCTCACGCCCCTCCCGGGCCGCCTGCCGCAGATCGTCCCGCCGGACCACCAGCCCGGGGCCGGACCGCCCGCGCGCCCGCTGATGCGGGGCGGCGGCCTGCACGGTCGCCGCCAGATGCAGCTTGGTCAGCGCGCCCCGGGGCCGCCGCGCACCCGTCGTACGCCCGTGCTCGGTCCGCGCCCGGGACCGCCGGCCGGCGGCGCCCTCACCGATCCCCGGCACGCTCAGCACCTTGGTGCGGAACGGCTCGGCGGCCCGTGCCGGGGCCCGTTCCGAGGAGCCGCCGGAGCCCTGCGGCTCACCGCCCTCCCCGGCCTCCGGCCGTGCCTCCGTGTCCCCGCCCCGCGGCCCGGAGTCCGGCTCCGGCTGCCCGCCGTCCCCGCCCCCGCCCCCGGGGCCGTCGGGGCCGTCAGGATCCGGATCGTCCCCGTCGTCGGGGTCGCCGGAGAACTCCTCCAGCGTCTCGTCCAGCCTGTCCTCGTCCAGCCCCGGCGCGTCGAACGGATTGCGCCGCCGCCGGTGCGGCAGCGCCAGCAGCGCCGCCTGCCGCACGTCCTCGGCGAGCACCTCGGTGCGCCCCGCCCAGGCCGCCAGCGCGGTCGCCGTACGGGCCATCACGATGTCGGCGCGCATCCCGTCCACCTCGAAGGCCGCGCAGGTCGCCGCGATCTGCCGCAGCGCCCCGTCGCCCAGGCGCACCGACGGCAGCAGCTTCCGCGCCGCCACGATCCGCGCCCGTACGGCCGCCTCCTCGTCCGCCCAGCGTCCGGCGAACGCGTCGGGCCCGTCGTCGTAGGCGAGCCGGCGCCGGACGACCTCCACCCGCTCGTCCGGCTCGCGGGAGGCAGCGACCTCCACGGTGAGCCCGAACCGGTCGAGGAGCTGGGGCCGCAGTTCGCCCTCCTCGGGGTTCATCGTGCCGACCAGCAGGAACCGCGCGGCGTGCCGCACGGAGACCCCCTCACGCTCGACGTACGAGGCGCCCATCGCCGCCGCGTCCAGCAGCAGGTCGACCAGATGGTCGTGGAGCAGGTTGACCTCGTCGACGTAGAGGATCCCCCGGTGCGCCCGCGCCAGCAGGCCCGGCTCGAAGCTCTTCACGCCCTCGGCGAGCGCCCGCTCGATGTCGAGCGAGCCGACCAGCCGGTCCTCGGAGGCGCCGACGGGCAGTTCGACCATCCGCGAGGGCCGCTCCAGAGTGTCGCCGGACCCGTGCGGCCCGTCCGGGCACCCCGGGTCGGGCGCCTCCGGGTCGCACGAGAAGCGGCAGCCGTCCACCACCCGCACCCCGGGCAGCAGCGCCGACAGCGCCCGCACGGCCGTCGACTTGGCGGTGCCCTTCTCCCCGCGCACCAGCACTCCGCCGACCGCCGGGGACACGGCGTTCAGCAGCAGCGCGAGCCGCAGATCGTCCTGGCCGACCACGGCCGTGAACGGAAACGGGGTGCTCACTTGTCCTCGCCCTCCAGGTCGCCTTCCAGCTCCAGATACGTGGCGCGCAGCCGCTCCAGCGTCTCCGCGTCCGGCTCCGCCCACAGCCCCCGCTCGGCCGCCTCCAGCAGCCGCTCGGTGACCCCGCGCAGCGCCCACGGGTTGGACTTCTTCATGAAGTCCCGGTTCTCCGGGTCGAAGACGTACTCCGCGCTCAACTTCTCGTACATCCAGTCGTCCACGACCCCGGCGGTGGCGTCATAGCCGAACAGGTAGTCCACGGTGGCGGCCATCTCGAAGGCGCCCTTGTAGCCGTGCCGCCGCATCGCCGCCATCCAGCGCGGGTTGACCACCCGCGCCCGGAACACCCGGTGCGTCTCCTCGCCCAGCGTGCGCGTCCTGACCTGGTCCGGGACGGCCGAGTCACCGACGTACGCCTCCGGGTTGGCGCCGGTCAGATGGCGGACCATGGCGACCATGCCGCCGTGGTACTGGAAGTAGTCGTCGGCGTCGACCAGGTCGTGCTCGCGGGTGTCGACGTTCTTCGCCGCCACCGCGATCCGCCGGAACGCCGTCTCCATGTCCCCGCGCGCCGCCCGGCCGTCGAGCCCGCGCCCGTACGCGTAGCCGCCCCACACCGCGTACACCTCGGCGAGATCCGCGTCGGAGCGCCAGTTGCGGGCGTCGATCAGCGGCAGCAGACCGGCCCCGTACGCGCCCGGCTTGGAGCCGAAGATCCGGGCCGTCGCGCGCCGCCGGTCCCCGTGCGCGGCGGTGTCCTCGTCGGCGTGCGCCCGTACGTAGTTGACGTCGGCGCCCTCGTCCAGCTCGGCCACCGTCCGTACCGCGTCGTCGATCAGCCCGACGACATGCGGGAACGCGTCCCGGAAGAAGCCGGAGATCCGGACCGTGACATCGATGCGCGGGCGCCCCAGCTCGGCCGGGTCGACCACCTCGAACCCGGTCACCCGGCGCGAGGCGTCGTCCCACACCGGACGGCAGCCCAGCAGCGCCAGGATCTCGGCGATGTCGTCGCCCTGGGTGCGCATCGCGGACGTCCCCCACACGGTCAGGCCGACCGACCGCGGGTACTGCCCGTTGTCGTCCAGGTACCGCTGCACCAGCGAGTCCGCGAGGGACTGGCCGACCTCCCAGCTCAGCCGGGACGGAATCGCCTTGGGGTCGACCGAGTAGAAGTTGCGGCCGGTCGGCAGCACGTTGACCAGCCCCCGGGTGGGGGAGCCGGACGGTCCCGCCGGGACGTAGCCGCCGTCCAGGGCGCGCAGGATGTGCCCGATCTCGTCCGTCGTCCGGGCCAGCCGGGGCACGACCTCCTCGCACGCGAACCGCAGCACGGCGACGGCGTCGGGCAGTTCGGCGCCCCCGAGGACCTCCCGCACCAGCCCGGCACCGGCGGCCGGCGCCCAGTCCCGCTCCTCCATGCCCTCCGCGATCCGCCGGCACAGCTGCTCCAGCAGGTCGACCGCGTCGGACGCGGTCCGCGCGGGCCCGTCCACCAGGTCGGTCAGCTCCACCGGCACCTTCACCGGGGCGCCCGGCTCGGCCAGCAACTCCTTCTCCACCAGCCCGAAGTGCCCGGCCAGCGCCGCCCGCAGCCCCGGCAGGGCGTTCGCCTTGCCGCCCCACACCTGGGAGGCCCGCAGCACGGCCAGCACCAGGTTCACCCGGGCCTCACCGACCGGGCCGCCGCCGAGGATGTGCAGCCCGTCGCGGATCTGCACATCCTTGATCTCGCAGAGGTAGCCGTCGATGTGCATGACGAACTCGTCGAAGTCGTCGTCGCCCGGCTGCTGCTCCACGTGCAGGTCGTGGTGGAGTTCGGCGGCCTTGACGAGGGTCCAGATCTGGGCGCGCACGGCGGGCGCCTTCACCGGGTCCAGATCGGAGACCAGCGCGTACTCGTCCAGCAACTGCTCCAGCTTGGCCAGATCGCCGTAGGTGTCGGCACGGGCCATCGGCGGCACCAGATGGTCGACCACGGTGGCGTGCCCGCGCCGCTTGGCCTGGGTGCCCTCACCGGGGTCGTTGACGATGAACGGGTAGATCAGCGGCAGATCGCCCAGCACCGCGTCCGGCGCACAGCCCCCGGAGAGCCCGAGCCCCTTGCCCGGCAGCCACTCCATCGTGCCGTGCTTGCCCATGTGCACCAGCGCGTCGGCGCCGAAGCTGTTCTCCAGCCAGCGGTAGGCCGCCAGATAGTGGTGGGACGGCGGCATGTCCGGGTCGTGGTAGATCGCGATGGGGTTCTCCCCGAAGCCGCGCGGCGGCTGGATCATCACGACCACGTTCCCGAACCGGAGCGAGGCCAGCACGATGTCGTCCCCGTCGACGTACAGCGAGCCCGGCGGCTCGCCCCACGCCTCGGTCATGGCCGCCCTCAGCTCCGGGTCGAGCCGCTCGAACCACGCCTGATAGTCGGCGAGCGGCACCCGTGCGGGCGCGGCGGCCAACTGCTCCTCCGTCAGCCACTCCACGTCGTGCCCCCCGGCCGCGATCAGCCGGTGGATCAGCTCATCGCCCTCGGCCGGATACGCGCTCACCCCGTACCCGGCGTCCTTCAGCGCGTCCAGCACCCGCACCGCCGAGGCGGGCGTGTCCAGGCCGACCGCGTTGCCGACCCGCGAGTGCTTGGTCGGATAGGCGGTGAACACCAGACCGACCCGCTTCTCGGCGTTCGGCTTGTGCCGCAGCCGCGCGTGCCGTACGGCGATCCCCGCCACCCGCGCCGCCCGCTCCGGGTCGGCCACGTACACCGGCACCTCGTCCGGCCCCTGCTCCTTGAAGGAGAACGGCACGGTGATCAGCCGCCCGTCGAACTCCGGGATGGCGACCTGCATCGCCGCGTCCATGGGGGAGAGGGCGGCGTCGGACGCGTCCCAGGCGGCCCGCGAGGAGGTCAGACAGAGCCCCTGCAGCACCGGGACGTCCAGCTCGGCCAGCGCGCCGATGTCCCACGCCTCCTCGTCGCCGCCCGCCGACGCCTCCGACGCGTGGGTGCCCCCGGCCGCGAGCACCGTCGCGATCAGCGTGTCCGCCCGCCCCAGCAGCTCGTACAGCCCGGCGTCCGCGCCGCGCAGCGAACCGCAGTACACGGGCAGGGCGTCGGCGCCCTGTGCCTCGATCGCGTCGCACAGGGTGTCCACGAAGGCGGTGTTGCCGCTCAGCTCATGGGCCCGGTAGAAGAGCACGCCGACGGTGGGCCGGCCCTCCTGCCGCGGCCGATCGCCCCTGTCGCCCCGGACCCCGTACTCCGGCATCCGGCGCGGCTCCTCGAACCCCTCGCCGGTCAGCAGCACGGTGTCCGACAGGAACCGGGCCAGCTCGGCGAAGTTGTCCGGGCCGCCCTCGACCAGATAGCGCAGGGCCTCCGCGACCACCCCGGCGGGCACCGAGGACTCCGCCATCAGCTCGGCGTCCGGCACGGCCTCGCCGCCCAGCAGCACGGTCGGGATCCCGGACGCCTTCAGCCGGGCCAGCCCGTCCTCCCAGGCCCGTTTGCCGCCCAGCAGCCGTACGACCGCGAGGTCGGCGCCCTCGATCAGCGCCGGGAGGTCCGCGGCGGCGTCCACCCGGGTGGGGTTGCCGATCCGGTAGGAGACGCCGGGGGCGGCGCGGGCCGCCAGCAGATCGGTGTCGGCGGTCGACAGCAGCAGCACGGTCCCGGTGGGGCCGGAGGCTCCCGAGGTGCCGGTGGTGCCGGTGGTGCCGGTGGTGCCGGTGGGGCCGGAGGCTTCCGAGGTGCCGGTGGTGCCGGTGGTGGTGCCAGAGGTCATGCGGGCGCTCCCGGGGGGATGAAGGGCAGTCCTTGCGGCGCACCGGACTCGATGAGCCGCCACAACGCGTCCGTGTCCGCGTGCTGTTCGATCAGATCGCCGAGCAGGTCGAGCTGCTCCTCGCGCAGCGCGGCGAAGCTCGTGCCGGGCGCCGGCACGAAACGGCGCCCCGAGGCGGCGGCCACCTCACGGAGGAACGCCCGCCGGAACCCGTCCGACTCCAGCGAGCCGTGCCAGTGGGTGCCCCAGGTCCGGCCGACCCGGCACCCGTCGAGAAAGGGCTCGCCCGCCCTGACCTCGGCGACCCCGTGGTGGATCTCGTACCCCTCGACCGGCTCCCCGAGGGCCTCGCCCACGGGCCGCGCGAGGGTCTTCTCCGGCGCGAACCGCACCCGCACGGGCAGCAGTCCGAGCCCGTCGACGGCGCCGCGCCGGCTCTCGACGTCGTCGTGGATGTGCTCGGCGAGGATCTGGAACCCGCCGCAGATCCCGAGGACCGGCAGCCCGTCGGCGGCCCGCCGGGCGAGCGCGTCGGCCAGCCCGCGCTCGCGCAGCCAGTCGAGGGCCTTCACGGTCCCCCGGGTCCCCGGTACGACGACGAGGTCCGCGTCGGCCAGTTCCTCCGGCCGGTCCACGAACCGCACCACGACCCCGGGTTCGGCGGCCAGCGCGTCCACGTCCGTGAAGTTGGACATCAACGGCAGCGCGCACACCGCGACCCGCAGCACGTCGGGGCCGGCCGGCGGTGCCACCACCGACTCCCGCACGGTCCCGCGCAACGACACCCGCAGCCCGTCCTCCTCGTCGATCCCCAGCCCGTGGCGGTAGGGCAGCACCCCGTAGGAGGGCCGCCCGGTCAGCCCCTTGAGCATGTCGAGGCCGGGCTCCAGCAGGGACACATCGCCGCGGAACTTGTTGACGAGGAACCCGGCCACCAGCGCCTGGTCCTGGGGCGACAGCAGGGCCACCGTCCCGAAGAACGAGGCGAACACCCCGCCCCGGTCGATGTCCCCGACCACCAGCACCGGGATCCGCGCGGTGCGGGCGATCCCCATGTTCACGATGTCGGTCCGCCGCAGATTGATCTCGGCGGGACTCCCGGCCCCCTCGCAGACGACGACGTCGTACGACCGCCGCAGTTCGGCCAGACAGTCCAGCACGGTCCCCAGCAGCCGCTCCTGCCGCCCGCCGTGATAGCCCCGGGCGCTCATCTCGCCCACGGGCCTGCCCATGAGCACGACCTGACTGCTCCGGTCGCCGCCCGGCTTGAGCAGCACCGGGTTCATCAGCGCGGTCGGCTCCACCCGGCAGGCCGCCGCCTGCATGGCCTGGGCCCGCCCGATCTCCGCGCCCTCCCGGGTCACGAAGGAGTTCAGCGACATGTTCTGCGCCTTGAACGGCGCGACCGCGACGCCCTGCCGCGCCAGCCACCGGCAGATCCCGGCGGTGACGACGCTCTTGCCGGCGTCGGAGGTCGTCCCGGCGACCAGCAGCCCGTGCCCGGTCATCCGGCACCCCCCGCCCGCCCCGGGCGGTCGCCACGCCGGGCGGCACGCCGGGCGCCACGGCCGGGCACCGCCCGCGACGCCGCGCGCCCACGCAGCCGCAGCAGCGCCCCACCCGCACTCGCACCGAGCGCCAGCCACTGCACGCGCCGCGACAGCCGCACCGCGCGCTCGACGTCCGCGATCCCCACCGCCCGGCCCTCCCCGTTCAGCACCGGCCGCCGCTCGACCCGTCCCGCATACGACAACGTCCCCCCGAGCCGTACCCCCAACGCCCCCGCGAACGCCGCCTCCACGACCCCCGCGTTGGGGCTCGGATGCCGCGCGGCATCGGCCCGCCAGGCCCGCACCGCCCCCCGGGCACCGGCGGCGTCCCCGCTGCCGGCCACCGCGAGCAGCGCCGTCAGCCGGGCCCCCGGCCACCCCGCCACATCGTCCAGCCGCGCCGCGGCCCACCCGAACCGCCGGTACGTCACCGACCGGTGCCCGACCATCGCGTCCAGCGTGTTCACCGCCCGGAACCCGAGCAGCCCGGGCACTCCTGCCACGGCCCCCCACACCAACGCGCCCACCACGGCGTCCGAGGTGTTCTCGGCGACCGACTCGACCACGGCCCGCGCGATCCCGTCGGCGTCCAGCGCCTGCGGATCCCGCCCGCACAGATGCGGCAGCCGCGCCCGCGCCGCCTCGACGTCCCCGGCTTCGAGGGCCCGCCCGACGGCCCGCGCCTCGCGGCCGAGGGTGGTGCCGCCGACCACCGCCCAGGTCGCGGCGGCGGTCAGGGCCACGGAGGCGGCGCGGGAGGGTCGTACGAGACGCGTGGCGGCGGCGCCCAGGCCGGCGGCGGCGCCCACGCACACAGCGGTGTGCAGCGCGCCCCACCCCCGGTGGTCGCGCCACAGCAGTCGTTCCACGGCGCCGGAAGCCCGTCCGAACGCGGCGACCGGGTGCCCGCGGCGGGGATCGCCGAGGAACAGGTCACCGAGGAGTCCGGCGGCGGCGCCGTACGCGAAGTCGCGCTCGGCACCCATCGGCTCAGCCGGCCGCGGGATCAGTGAACGTCGTGAGGAACGTCGGGGGGCTGAGCCTCGATCGGCAGCCGGGCATGGCGATAGGTCCTCACTCAGGGTGTCCGCGCCCTGGTTCGACGTGACCGGCGGCGAGAGTTCCTGGCTCCCGGGGTTCTCTCCCCGGTGACAGTGGCGGGACCGCGCCGGATTCGCACCGGCTTCCTCTTCTGCCGCCGTAGCTGGCCCCGGAAGTCCACCATGGGGTCCGAACGGCCGTCAACCTGCCGCTGACCTGCGACGGGAGAGTGTGCTGAGCCCCACATCGAGCCCTGCGCCCAGCGGGGACGCGTCCGTCGCACACGCCGAGAGGGCGGATACGGAACCAGCGTTCCGCACCCGCCCCGCATCCCGGTGGGTCCCGGGCCGTTGCCCAGGGGGTTGTCTAAGCGACGATCAGATAGATCCCGTACGCCACCGCCGCCACGCAGGCCGCGAAGCAGGCGTACGCGCCGGTGACCGCGAGGGCCGCGCCGCCGCCCTGCTCCACCGCGCGCTCGTGGCGCGCGAGGCCGGAGATGCCGAGGGTGAACAGGGCCACGAGGGCCACGGTGACCACGAGACTGACGCCGAAGACGGAGCTGAGTGCCGCCCAGTCGATGTCCATGCTGCTGTGTCCTTGGGGATCAGGGGATCAGGGGATCAGGGTGTCGGGGGGATCAAGGGGTCCGGGGGTCCGGGGAGCCGGAGAGCCGGGGGTCCGGGGGTCCGGGCCCGCTCAGACCGTGGCCTTGGGGGCCGTCGGGTCGGCGGGGGTCGCGGGGTCGCCCGGGCCGGTGCCCTGGGCCGGGACGGCCGCGGCGGCGGCCTCGGCCGCCTCGGTGGGCGGCGGGCTGACGGCGGCGACGGCCGCGGTCACCACGCCGGGACCCTCGGCGGACTCGTCGGCCGTGCGCTCGACGGTCCTGGTGCCGGTCTCGTCGGTGTCGTTGACGTTGGTGTGGTCGACGACCTCGCGGCGGGACAGCTTCCAGATCCAGGCGCTGGAGCCGACCAGGAAGACGGCGACGGCGGCGGTTCCCCAGGAGCCGAAGCCGCAGATCCACTCGGCGATCGCGCCGACCAGCGCGGCGGCGGGCAGGGTCAGCCCCCAGGCGACGAACATCCGGGTGGCCGTGGACCAGCGGACCACACCGCCCTTGCGGCCGAGGCCCGCGCCCATGACGGCGCCGGAGACGGAGTGGGTGGTGGAGAGCGAGAAGCCGAGGTGCGAGGAGGCCAGGATGACCGTCGCGGCGCTGGTCTGGGCGGCGAAGCCCTGCTGCGGCTGGAGGTCGGTCAGGCCCTTGCCCATGGTGCGGATGATGCGCCAGCCGCCGAGGTAGGTGCCCAGGGCGATGGCCACACCCGCGGAGACGATGACCCACATGGGCGGGTCGGAGTCGGGGGCGAGGGCGCCGCCGGCGACCAGGGCGAGGGTGATGATGCCCATCGTCTTCTGGGCGTCGTTGGTGCCGTGCGCCAGCGAGACCAGGCCCGCGGAGGCGATCTGGCCGGCCCGGTAGCCCTTGGCGGACGACGTGCTGCCGTCGGACTTCTTCCCGAGTTTGTACGTGAGGCGGGCGGCCAGCATCGCGGCGATCCCGGCCACCAGCGGGGCGGCGATCGCGGGGATCAGCACCTTGGTGATCAGCGCGTCACCGTGCACGGCACCCATGCCGGCGGAGGCGATGGTCGCACCGATCAGACCGCCCATCAGGGCGTGCGAGGAGGAGGACGGCAGGCCCACGAGCCAGGTCAGCAGATTCCACAGAATCGCTCCGACCAGGGCGGCGAAGATGACTTCGGGCCGGATGCCGGACTCGTCGACGAGTCCCTTGGAGATCGTGTTGGCGACCTCCACGGAGAGGAAGGCACCCACAAGGTTGAGCACGGCGGACATGGCCACCGCGACCTTGGGTCTCATGGCACCGGTCGAGATGGTGGTGGCCATCGCGTTGGCGGTGTCGTGGAAACCGTTCGTGAAATCGAACGCGAGAGCGGTGATCACCACGATCGCGAGGATCAGCGAGAAGCTTTCCATTTACCCAGGCATTCGTTCGAGGTCATCGGCCGGATGAACGTAGGTAACCCAGGTGAACGAAGGGTGAACTGAAGGGGGCTTCGGGATGTATGTGACAGGGGGCCGGCATTCCGCTCAGCGTCGGGGGCCCGCAGCGAACGCCTTCAGGCGGTCCATCGACCCGTTGAAGAGATTCTGGTCACCCGGCAGCCGACCGCGGTCCGCGTACTGCCAGATCGTCCAGTACGACCACCCCGCCGGCAGCGTCCCCGCGCTCGCGGAGCCGTACCGGGCCACCCACAGCGGATGATCCGCGGCGAAGGCGGTGCTGCCGCCGGTGCAGGTGTTCCACCAGTGGGCGGTGGTGTAGATCACCGGGCGGCGGCCGGTGAGCCGCGCGACCTCGTCGCTGAACGACCGGATCCAGCCGGTCGTCCGGGCCGGGCTCAGCCCGTAGCACGGGCGCTTCCTGTCGTACGGGTTGTGCTCGATGTCGAGCGCGGGCGGCAGCGTCCGGCCGTCCGCCCGCCAGCCGCCGCCGTTGCGCACGAAGTGCGCCGCCTGCTCCCTGCCCGGGGACCGGTCCGGCCGGGCGAAGTGGTAGGCGCCCCGGATCAGTCCGGCCTCGCGCGCGCCGCGGTACTGCCGGCCGAAGTGGGGGTTGCGGTAGCCCGTGGCCTCGGTCGCCTTCACATAGACGAACCGGGCCCCCTTCGCCCGTGAGGCCCGCCAGTCCACGTCCTTCTGGTACGACGAGACATCGTGCCCCTGCGGCCCCCTCGCACCGGCGCCGCCACCGGCCGCCCGGGCCGGTGCCTCCAGCAACCCGACCGCACCGAGCGTGAGGGCCATCACGGACAGGGCGAGCCTCGAAGGACGGCGGCGGGCCGGGACGGTGGCGGGGCCAGGGGAGTGGATCATCGGTCCTCCGGACGGGGTGGTGGCAGGCGGGGCGCGAGGGCGTCGCCCCCGGCCCGGAACGAAGATCACCCATAACCGGTTGGTTCCCGGCCCAATCCCCTCACGCGCCACAGTGGTCACTTTCCGTGACGGCGAGACGGGCTATCGGCCCCGTGTTCCCCCGCGCCCGCGGATGGCAGGATCACGACATGGCTGATGAGCGGAAGGACCCTCAGGGAACGGAAGGGACGGACGGGGGGAAGGGGGCGAAAGGGGCGAACGAGGTGGACCGGGCGGACGGGGCGGACGGGGAAGACAGGACCCCGCGAGGTCCGCGTGCGGCGCGCCCGGCGCGGGAGGCGCGGGAGGCGCTGGCCTGGGAGGAACTGGTCGCCACCGCGCGCCGGACCGTGACCGAGGGCCTGGTGGTCGGCACCTCGGGCAATGTCTCCGTCCGGGTCGGTGACACCGTCCTGGTCACCCCGTCGGGCGTGCCCTACGACCGCCTCGGCCCCGACGACATCACCGGCGTGGACCTGACCGGCCGGCAGACCGTCGGCGGCCTCACCCCGACCAGCGAACTCCCCATGCATCTGGCCGTCTACCGGGCCACCGACGCCCGGGCCGTCGTCCACACCCACGCCGTCCACGCCACGGCGGTCTCCACCCTCGTCCGGGAACTCCCCGCCGTGCACTACATGACCGGGGCCCTCGGCGGCCCCGTCCGCGTCGCCCCCTACGCCACCTACGGCACCCCGGAACTGGCCGACCACGTGCTCCACGCCCTCACCGACCGCAGCGCCTGCCTCCTCCAGAACCACGGCACCCTCACCCACGGCGCCACCCTCGCCCAGGCGTACGACCGCTCCGCCCAACTGGAGTGGATGTGCCGCCTCTGGCTGACCGCGTCATCGGTCCCGGGGCTGACCCCGACCCTCCTCACCCCCTCCCAGCTCACCGCGGCGACCGAGAAACTCCGGGGCTACGGCCAGCCAGGCCCCCAGCCAGGCCCCCAGCCGGACCCCCGGTGACCCGCACTCCACTGGCCGGGAACGGGCCCGCCCAGGACACTGGAGCCGTGCGTACCGTCAGAGCGACCGCCGCAGCCGTCACCGTGGCACTGGCGGCCGGCGCCGCCACCGTGGCCGCCGGACGCCTCGCCGGCGACGCCGCCCTCAAGGCGCCGCCGGGCCGCCCGCTGCCGACCGAGCCCCGGCTCACCGTGCACGGCACGGCCGCCGGCCAGATCACCCTCACCCGGCAGCTGGCCTCCCTGCGCCCCGGCGTCCACGGCCTCACCGGCGACGGCGTCCACGCGGTTGTCGGCCCCGTCCTGCCCGCCGCCGCCCCCACCGCCGACACCGTCGTACGACGGCTGGAACGCGTCACCCACGGCACCCTCGCCCCCGGCGACCACGTCCGCATGACCCCGCAACTCCACACCGGCGACCCCGGCACGGCCCTCGGCCTCGACCACACCGATGTCTTCGTCCCCGGCGAACTCGGCGCCCTGCCCGCCTGGTTCGTGCCCGGCGCCCGCGACACCTGGGTGATCGCCGCGCACGGCCTGGGCGCCACCCGGGAACACACCCTGAACCTCATCGGCTTCCTGCACGCCCAGCGCCTCCCCGTGCTCGCCCTCGCGTACCGCGGCGACCCCGACGCGCCCCGCCCGCCGGACGGCCTGAACCACCTCGGCCAGACCGAGTGGCACGACCTCGACGCGGCCCTCCACCACGCCGTGCGCAACGGCGCCCGGCAGGTCGTCCTGCTCGGCTGGTCCACCGGCGCCACCATGGCCCTGCGCACCGCCACCCTCTCGGCCCTGCGGGACCGTGTCTCCGGTCTGGTCCTGGACTCCCCGGTGCTCAACTGGCAGACCACCCTCAGAGCCCTCGCCACCGCCCGCCGCACCCCGGGCGCGCTCCTGCCGCTCGCGGTCCGCGCCGCCGAGGGCCGCACCGGACTCCACCCCGGCCCGGACCTCACCGAACCCGCCGTCCCCGAGGGGCTCGCCGCCCCGGCCCTGATCGTCCACGGCCCCGGCGACGAGGTGGCGCCCTGGGCCCTCTCGCGCCGCCTCACCGCCCGCCACCCCGGCCTCATCACCCTCCACGAGGTACCGAACGCACCCCACGCCGCCATGTGGAACGCCGACCCCCACACCTACGAAGAGGCCCTGCGCCGCTTCCTCACGCCCCTGATGTGAGCCGGGACGCCCCCTCGCGCCCCACCTCGCGCCCGCCCCCTCCCGCACCGGCCGGATCCGTTCCGCTTACCCCTCTCCCCCTGGCCGGATCCCGCCCGCTCACCCCCGCCCCGAAGCGCGCCGCCCGGCCCGCCCCAAGGCCGTTCATGGCATTCCGTTTGGGATTTCCGACCGTCAACCGGAAGACTGCTCCCGTGACGTCCCGTATCCCGCGCGACTCCAGGCTTCGACTTGTCCGCCCGCGACCCCTGGCCGCCGCCCCCCGAGCGATGAACCAGCGGCGTTCGCGCCGCCCCGCACCCCGCCCGCCGGAGGGCACCCCCGCCCCCTCGGAGCTGGCCGGAATGGCGCGCACCCGGCTCGCCGCCGCCGCCCGCGTGGCCCGCTGGGCGGAGACCGCGCCCCAGCAGGACGAGCGCGGCACCGCCGGTGCCGGCAGGGCCACCATGTCCTCCCTCACCGCCGAACTGGCCGCCGCCGAGCTGGGCCTGACCCCCGCTCAGGTCCGCGCCGACTGGGACACCGCGCGCCTCTCCGGCCTCGTCGAGGTGCACGGCGGCGTCGCGCGCCCCGGCTGGCGGCTGCGCGCCTGGCACCGCGACGACAGCGCCGTGCTGCGCGGCTGGGTCGCCCTCTTCGACGCCTGGTCGCTCGCCCATCCGGAACCCGAGGGCCAGCAGCCCGCCGCGGTCGCCGAGGTCGTCTCGGCCATGCCCCAGGTGCTCTCCTTCCTCCAGCTCTCCGCGGGACCCGTCCCCGTCGCCCAGCTCCTCGACCTCCTCCAGCAGCGCGTGCGCGAACTGCGCACCGAGCGCTGCGAGATCCCCTACGGCCCCCGGACCGAGCCCGTCCCGCCCTGCGACGACACCACGCTCGCCCCGCTCCTCGACTGGGCCCTGCACGCCCTCGCCGCCGTCGGCGCCCTCACCTACGACGCCGCCCAGGCCACCCTCACCCCGCTCGGGAGCTGGGCCGTGTGGGTCAAGCTGGAGCAGATCTGCGTCGCCGCGCAGAGCCCGGCCGGGAACATCGAGGCCGCCGCCGAGGACATGCTCCGCGGCTGCTCCCAGCTGCGCCCCAACGCCGCCCGCGCCGAGTACCGGGCCTGGCTCGCGGCCCGCCCCGTCGGCAGCGCCGTCACCGAACTCCTCGCCGCCGCCCGTGGTGAGGACGCCCTGCTGCGCAGCCTCGCCTTCGAGGCGCTGCGGGTGGTCGGCGCCCCCGCCGAACCCGACGTCCGCGCCGTCCTGGACGAGCCGACCCTGCGGCCCTACGCCCTGCTCTGGCTCGCCGAGCACGACGGGGCCGACGCCGAGGACGCCCACGAGGTGCTCACCCGTGAGGAGGCCACCTGGCTGTGGGTCGACACGGCCGCCGCCGTCGCCGACCACGGCGAGGCCCCGCTGCTGGTACGGCATCTGGAGTCCGCCGTGCAGCCGACGGTGCCCGCGCTGCTGGACGAGGTCCGCGCCGTCGGCCACCCCCGCACCGTGCAGGTCCTGGTGGCGCTCGCCGCCGCGCACCCCGACCCGGCGCTGGCCAAGGCCGTCCGCCGCGCGGCCTTCCAGGTGCACACCGGGGGCCGCTGAGCCAGGGTCGGCGGGCTCAGTCGGATATCACCGGCGCGTAGGTGCCGAAGCTCCACAGATTGCCCTCGATGTCCCGGGCCATGTAGTCCCGGGAGCCGTAGTCCTGGTCCGTCGGGGGCATCAGGATCTCCACGCCGTGCTCCGCGGCCCACCGGTGGTGCGCGTCCACGTCGTCCACCACGACATAGACGCCGGCCGTGCCCGCGTCCTTCATCGCCGTGTCGAACACCCCGCCCCGGCCCTTCGAGCCGATCATCACCGCGCCGTTGCCCTGGGCCAGTTCGGCGTGCAGCACGGCGCCGTCCTCACCCTCGTACAGCGCCAGTTCGAGGAAGCCCAACGCGTCGGTGAGCTGCTGGATCGCGGCCTTCGCGTCCGTGTACAGCAGCGTCGGGTAGATGCTGGGCCGCCCACCACTCGTGCCTGCCATGCCGACCACTCCTTCGTGAGCCAGGCGTGTGAAGCCGTACCGCTTCAAGTCGATTCCGCTTCAAGTCGATTCCACCGGAAAAGAACCGTCGTGCCGGATCCGACCTGCTTCTCAGTCTGGCACCCCCCACTGACAACGGCCCTGCCGAGCACCACGGCCCCCGGCCGAACGGCCGAGACGACCACGACGTCCGGAACAGGTGCCCCCCGGCCCCGCCCGAGCCGGTGCCCCCCCGGCCCCCGCCCGAGGCGCCCGAGGCGCCCGAGCCGGCCGAGGCGGCCGAACGAGCGACACCCCACCCCCCGCCCGTCGTGTCGTACGGCCCCACCCACTCCCGTGGCTACGCTCTGCGCCTGATCCGGACCCCGGCCGACCGCACGGGGCGAAGCACCCCCCGGGGACCCGTCCCCGGGCCGCATTCCCGAGGAGGGCGCGCCAGTGGCCGTACGCCAGCCCGGCCCCACCGGAACAGGCCCCCGCACCCCCCGCACCCCCCGCCCCTCCCGGACCCCCCGCCCCTCCGCGGCCCCCGCCCCTCCGCGGCCCCTTCGCCCCGCCCACCGCCTCCTCCCCCTCGCGCTCGCCCTGCTTCTCGCCGGCGCCGTCCTCGCCGCCGCCCATCACGCGCGTCCCCTGCCCTACGGCGACCGGCTCACCGTGCTCACGCGCGCGGACGCCCGCACGGCCGAGGGCGCGGCGGCGATCCGCGGCACCGGCGTCGAGGCGTACGACCCGGCCACGGGCGCCGTGCGCTGGCGGCACGCGCGCGAGGGACGGCGCCCGCTGGAGGTGCTCCCCGCGCGCGGGGAGGCGATCACCCTGTGGGACGACGGGATGATCACCGCCGCCGACGGCCGCACCGTGCGCTGGCACCGCGCCCTGCCCGCCGCCACCGGTTGGCTCCCCGCGTACGGCGGCACCGGCGTGCTGCGCCCGCTCCCGCGCGGGATGCTCGCCGTGATCACCCCGGACCGGATCGCCGCCTACCGGATCAAGGACGGGGATCTGCGCTGGGCGCTGCCCGCGGGCGAGGGCTGCGCGTTCGAACCCGGACGTGCGGTACGTCACGAGGCGGCGCTCCTGGTCGCCCAGCCCTGCCCCGCGGGCGCCTGGACCGCGCAGCTCATCGCGGTGGACGACCTCGGCCGGATCGCGCCGGACCGCACCCCGCTCGGCAACGATGTCCCGGGCCGGACGTCCGAACCCGCCAAGTCGGAAAAACTGGTTGCAGAGCCCCGTTAGACTGGCTCCATGGCCATTCTCCTCGTGCACTAGACGACGGGTGCGTCCTCGAATTCCGTCCGTCCCGCCACCCACCCGCCCTGGAGTCTGTCCGTGATCTCCGCTTCCGGTATCGAGCTGCGCGCCGGTGCCCGCGTCCTCATCGAGAGCGCCACCTTCCGGGTCGCCAAGGGCGACCGCATCGGCCTGGTCGGCCGCAACGGCGCAGGGAAGACCACGCTCACCAAGGTCCTGGCCGGCGAGGGCGTCCCCGCCGGAGGCACCGTCACCCGCTCCGGCGAGGTCGGCTACCTCCCGCAGGACCCGCGCACCGGCGACCTCGACATGCTCGCCCGCGACCGGGTCCTGTCCGCCCGCGGTCTGGACGTACTGATCCGCAAGATGCGCGAGAACGAGCAGCGCATCGCCGTCGGACAGGGCGCCACGCGCGAGAAGGCGCTGCGGCAGTACGAGCGCCAGGAGACCGAGTTCCTCACCAAGGGCGGGTACGCCGCCGAGGCCGAGGCCGCCACCATCGCCGCCGCGCTGAACCTGCCCGACCGGGTGCTCGGCCAGCCGCTGCACACCCTCTCCGGCGGTCAGCGGCGCCGTATCGAACTGGCCCGGATCCTGTTCTCGGACGCCGACACGCTGCTCCTCGACGAGCCGACCAACCACCTCGACGCCGACTCGATCATCTGGCTGCGGGACTACCTGAAGACCTACCGGGGCGGCTTCATCGTCATCTCCCACGACGTCGACCTGGTCGAGACGGTCGTGAACAAGGTCTTCTACCTGGACGCCAACCGCTCCGCGATCGACGTCTACAACATGGGCTGGAAGCTCTACCAGCAGCAGCGCGAGGCCGACGAGAAGCGCCGCAGGCGTGAGCGGCAGAACGCCGAGAAGAAGGCCGCCGCGCTCAACGCGCAGGCCGACAAGATGCGCGCCAAGGCCACCAAGACGGTCGCCGCGCAGAACATGGCCCGCCGGGCCGAGAAGCTGCTCGCCGGTCTGGAGGACGTCCGCCAGTCCGACAAGGTGGCCAAGCTCCGCTTCCCCGACCCCTCGCCCTGCGGCAAGACCCCGCTGATGGCCGAGGGCCTGTCGAAGTCGTACGGCTCGCTGGAGATCTTCACCGACGTCGACCTGGCCATCGACAAGGGCTCGCGGGTGGTCATCCTCGGGCTCAACGGCGCCGGCAAGACCACCCTGCTGCGGCTGCTCGCGGGCGTGGAGCAGCCCGACACCGGCGCGGTCGTCCCCGGCCACGGCCTCCAGCTCGGCTACTACGCGCAGGAGCACGAGACCCTCGACGCCGACCGCACGGTCCTGGAGAACATGCGCTCGGCCGCGCCCGACCTGGACCTGGTCGAGGTCCGCAAGGTGCTCGGTTCGTTCCTGTTCTCCGGCGACGACGTCGACAAGCCCGCGCGGGTGCTGTCCGGCGGCGAGAAGACCCGGCTGGCCCTCGCCACCCTGGTCGTCTCCGCGGCGAACGTGCTGCTCCTGGACGAGCCCACCAACAACCTCGACCCGGCCAGCCGCGAGGAGATCCTCGGCGCGCTGCGCACCTACAAGGGCGCGGTCGTCCTGGTCACCCACGACGAGGGCGCCGTCGAGGCGCTCCAGCCGGAGCGGATCATCCTGCTGCCCGACGGGGTCGAGGACCTGTGGGGCGCCGACTACGCGGATCTCGTCGCCCTGGCTTGATCGAATGGATGATCCACTGGGTATGGATCATTCGGCCCATCGGTGATCCACCATCTGTGTGAGATCTCCTCGTACCGAGGTGTGTCGTACATGCATCTGACGGGGCGGTCCCCGGCCACCGGGGGTTGCCCCGTGCCCCACTGCTGACCTGGAACTTCGCCGAAGAACCAGGTCGGCGGGGTCGACACCCGTCCCTGGAATTCCGCGTTCCGCTTGTGGGGATGCACTCCTGTCGTCACAACCCTGTCGCACGGACCTTGCCGAATGGGTGGCCATGAAGCCGTGGAGGGGTGATCATGAGGAGACCAGAGCGCACTTCCCATGAGGAGGCACGGGTGGCCGAGACTCTGAAGAAGGGCAGCCGGGTGACCGGCGCCGCGCGCGACAAGCTCGCGGCAGACCTGAAGAAGAAGTACGACGCAGGTGCGAGCATCCGGGCGTTGGCCGAGGAGACCGGCCGCTCGTATGGCTTTGTGCACCGGATGCTCAGCGAGTCGGGCGTCACGCTCCGTGGGCGTGGCGGTGCGACGCGGGGCAAGAAGGCCGTCTAGGCCCCACCCCGGGCGGCCCCATCGGCTTCGGTGGTGACCACCCGGTCGGTCGGCCGATCGGCCGGGTGGTTACTGTGCAGTCACTTACGCGTGCCTCGCCAGGGCACGCACGCTGACCGCACCCATCGGAGGCGCCGTATGGCTTCGCCCGACCCCACCACCGACACCGGACCCGAAGTATCCGACGTACCCGAAGCGGGCGTCGCGATCGGCGCGACCGACGCGACGGCTGCGGCGGCTGTACCTGACACCGCCGACCCGGTGCTCGACCGGGACGGCGTACGGCTCACCGTGGACGACGCCATCGCCACGGTGACGCTCAGCAACCCGGCCAAGCGCAACGCGCAGAGCCCCGCTCTGTGGCGGGCGCTGACCGAGGCCGGGCGGGCGCTGCCGGGCTCCGTCCGGGTGGTCGTGCTGCGCGCCGAGGGCATGTCGTTCTCGGCCGGGCTCGACCGGCAGGGATTCACGCCCGAGGGCTTCGACGGCGAGCCGTCGTTCCTCGATCTCGCGCGCGGCACCGACGCCGAACTGGACGACGCCATCGCCGCGTACCAGTCCGCGTTCACCTGGTGGCGGCGCAGTGACCTCGTGTCCGTCGCCGCCGTCCAGGGACACGCCATCGGCGCGGGCTTCCAACTGGCCCTCGCCTGCGACCTGCGGGTTGTCGCCGACGATGTGCGGTTCGCCATGCGCGAGACCAGCCTCGGCCTCGTCCCCGACCTCACCGGCACCCATCCGCTGGTGGGCCTCGTCGGCTACGCCCGCGCGCTGGAGATCTGTGTGACCGGACGGTTCGTCCAGGCACCCGAGGCCGAGCGCATCGGCCTCGCCAACCTCACCGTCCCCGCCGACCAGCTCGACGCCGCCGTGCACGACCTCACGGCCGCCCTGCTGGCCGCCCCCCGTGACGCCGTCATCGAGACCAAGGCGCTCCTCCAGGGGGCGCACGGGCGGACGTACGAGGAGCAGCGCGTCGCCGAGCGCCAGGCACAGGCCCGCCGCCTGCGCGCTCTCGCCGGACTCGGCGAGTAGCCGCGCGGTCAGTCCACGGCCGTCACCAGCACCGCCACCGACGGACGGTCGGACAGCGCCGTGCCCACGGCCGCCCGGACCTCCCGGGCCACCTCCACGGTCCGGCGGTCCGCGTCCACCGCGACCTCCACCCGCACATGACGCCGGGGCACCGCCCCGGCGCCGTCGTCCTCACGCCGCTCGATGTGCACCGCGCGGCCCACCCCGCCCAGCGCGCCGGTCAGCCGGGTGACACCCGGGACCGCGAGGGCGGCGGCGGCGACCCGGTCCTCCTCGGAGCCGGGTTCCTCCGGATCGGCGCCGGCCGTCCCCGCCCCCCGTGACCCGGACGGCGGCACCCCGCCGCCGGGCGGTCGCTCCGATGGCCGTACGGACCCGGGGGACCGCGCCGGCTCGGGGGAGTCCTCCTCCAGGGCCGTCACCCGCAGGTCCACGTCCGTGACGGTCAGCCCGAGCCGCCCGGTCGCGATACGGGCCAGGGCCTCGCGCAGCCGTGCGGCGGTCGCGGGGAGCGGCCCGGCGGTGGCCCTCGCCGTGAAGTCGGCCGTCAGCAGCAGCGGGCCCGGCGGCAGGGCGCTCGGCGGGGGCGGGACCGCCGGTTCCCCGTCCGACCTGCCGGAAGTGTCCGCGTCGTGGGGCGTGGTGGGGGCGGGGCCGATCCTGAGCGGGCCGATCCGTACGCCGGGCACCTCGTCCGCCGCGCGCCGCACCAGTGCCGCCGCCGCGTGCTCGGTGATCCACGCCCCGTCCCGCGCGCCGCCCAGCGGCAGCAGTCTGCCGAGCCCCAGTTGCCGTCGTACCGCCCGCGTCCATTGGTCAGCCGTCATTGCCCCAGCCTGCCGCATTCCCGGCGCGGGACCGAGCAACCGCGCTTACGGTGGTCGAAGGGGCGACGATCGACGCTGAGAACGATCGAAAGGGATGTACGGCCATGACGGACACGACGGACCGGAACCGGGCGCAGGGCGCCGAGAGCGACGCCGAGAACCCCGCGGGCACCCGCAGGACCACCAAGCGCGGCGGTGGCGCCCCCGCGACCCGAGGGCGGACGACCATCGCCGACGGGGTCGTGGAGAAGATCGCCGGCCTCGCCGCGCGTGACGTCGTCGGCGTGCACGCGATGGGCAGCGGGCTCAGCCGGACGTTCGGCGCGGTTCGCGACCGGGTGCCCGGCGGCACCAAGTCGGTGACCCGCGGCGTCAAGGCCGAGGTCGGCGAGGTGCAGACCGCGCTGGACCTGGAGATCGTGGTCGACTACGGCGTGTCGATCTCCGATGTCGCCAGGGCGGTGCGCGAGAACGTGGTGGCCGCGGTCGAGCGCATGACCGGCCTGGAGGTCGTGGAGGTCAACATCGCGGTGAGCGATGTGAAGCTGCCCGACGAAGAGGACGACGAGCCGGAACCCCGGATCCAGTGACACACCGGCGAGGCGACGAACGCACCGCTGAGGGGAGCGCAGCATGAACATGGCCGTGGTCGGACTGATCGCGGGAATGGCACTGGGATTCGCCGGGTACTTCGGCGGCTTCGGGGCCTTTCTGCTGGTGGCCGCGCTGGGCGCCGTGGGGTTCGTGGTCGGCCGGTTCCTGGAGGGCGATCTGGAACTCGGCGACTTCTTCCGCGCGCGTGACGACCGCCGGCGGTGACGCCGGTGAACGACGGCGCCGAGCACGCCGAGGCCACGGGCGGGAGCGGGCCCGGCACCCTCACGCCCCACGACGACCCGGACGCCGTCCCCGTCGTGCCGCCCGCCGAGCGCGGGGCCACCCGGATCGCGGACCGGGTCGTCGCGAAGATCGCCGCGCAGGCCGCGCGCGAGGCCGTCGGCCGGCTGCCCGAGGCCGCGGGGAGCCCGCACGCCACGGTCGTCGTCCGGCCGCACGCGCGCGGCGCGGACGACGCTCCGGCCGAGGCCGCCCACATCCGCCTCCACCTCGAACTCGACTACCCCACCGACATCGGGGCCCGCTGCCGCGCGGTGCGTCACCATGTCGCCGAGCGGGTAGGCGGGTTGGTGGGCATGGAGGTCCCGGAGGTCGCCGTGGAGGTGGAGCGGCTGCACCTCCCTACGGCGTACGGCGCACAGGGGAGGACCCGATGAGCGAGTCCCACGGCCCCGACCCCGAGGGCACCACACGACGGCTGCCGGTCCTGGAGAAGGACACCGCCGACCCCGCGGGGAACGGACTCGACCAGTCCGCCTCGGCCGCCGCCTACGACCCGCCGCCCGTCCTCGACGGCGACGCGGGCGGCCGGCACAGGTTCTGGTCCGCGCGGCGCGTGCCCGCGGCCCTTGTCGCCCTGGTGGGCCTGGGCGCCGCGGGCCTCGTGCTCTACGACGTCGCCGCCGTGCGGGCCGGACGCCCGGCCATGGCGTGGCGGCGCGACCTCGCCCGGCAACTCGCCGAGCGGCCCCTGGACGACACCTGGGTGCTCACCGGCGCGGCCGTCGCCGCCGCGCTCGGCCTCTGGCTGCTCGTGCTGGCCCTGACGCCGGGACTGCGGGCCGTGCTGCCGATGCGGCGCCCCCACCCGGACGTCCGGGCCGGACTGCGCCGCGACGCCGCCGCGCTGGTGCTGCGCGACCGCGCGATGGAGGTGTCCGGCGTGCAGTCGGCACGGGTGCGGATGGGCCGCAAGCGGGCCGACGTCCGCGCGGTGTCGCACTTCCGGCCGCTGGACGACGTACGGAGCGATCTCGACACGGCGCTCGGCGACGCGATCGGGGGTCTGGGCCTGTCCCGGCCGCCCTCGCTGTCGGTGCGGGTGCGCCGGCCCGGCCGGAAGGGGTGAGGACGGTGCTCAGGACCGTCAACCGTGTACTGATCGGCGTCATCGGGCTGGTGCTGCTGGTGTTCGGCGGCGCCGCGCTCGCCGTCGGCCTCGGAGTGCGGCCGCCGTCCTGGTGGATCTACGACGGCCCCCGCGACGTCCTGCTCAGCGAGGCCGACCGCACCCGCTGGCGGGACTCCGGCTGGTGGTGGCCGACGATCATCGCGGCACTGGCCGTGCTGGTGCTGCTGGCCCTGTGGTGGCTGACCGCGATCCTGCGGCGCCGCCGCCTCTCCGAGGTGCTGGTCGACACCGGCGACGGCGAGGGCGCGCTGCTGCGGGGACGCGCGCTGGAGCACGTCCTCGCGACCGAGGCCGCGGCCCTCGACGGTGTGGAAGCGGCCCAGGTCCACCTCAAGGGCCGCCGCTCCACGCCCCGGGCCCGCGTCCGGCTCCTCCTCGAACCCCACGTGGACCCGGGAACCACCCTGACCCGCCTCACCGCCCAGGCCCTGACCCACGCCCGCGACTCCACGGGCCTGGCGTCCCTCCCGGCCGAGGTGCGTCTCAAGGGCGTCAAACACCACGCGGAACGCGTGAACTGACCCCGCGACCGTCCCCCCGCCCCGGCCCGGCAGCCGCCCCCGGCGGAGCCCCGCCTCAGAACCCGCGGCGCGAACCGCCGTCCACGGAGAGCATGATTCCGGTGAGGTAGGACGCCGCGGGGGACAGCAGGAACGCGCCCGTACGGCCGAACTCCTCCGGGGAGCCGTACCGGCGCAGCGGGATCCGTGACTCGTTGGCGACCCGGGTCGCCCGCGGATCCGCCGACAGCCCGTCCAGCTCGCGCAGCCGGTCCGTGTCGATCCGGCCCGGCAGCAGCCCGACCACCCGCACACCGCGCGGCCCCAGCTCGTCGGCCAGCCCCTTGGCGAAACCGGCCAGCCCCGGCCGCAGCCCGTTGGAGACGGTCAGCCCCGGGATCGGCTCGTACACCGAGCCCGACAGCACGAACCCGATGACACCCCCGGCCCCCAGCTCACCGGCGGCGGCGCGGGCCAGCCGCACCGCGCCCAGGAACACCGACTCGAACGCCGACTGCCACTGCTCGTCGGTGTTGTCGGCGACGAACCCGGCCGGCGGGCCCCCGACGCTGACGAGGATGCCGTCGAAGCGGCCGAACCGCTCGCGGGCGGTGGCGATCAGCCGCTCCGCCGCGTCCGGGTCGGCGTTGCCGACGGCGACCCCTGCCGCGTCCGGGCCCAGTGCCCGCGCGGCCTCGTCGGCGCGGTCCTGGTCGCGGCCCGTGATCACCACCTTCGCGCCGTCGGCGACCAGCTCACGGGCGACCGCGTTGCCCAGTCCGCGCGTGGCGCCGGTGAGGACGTACACCCGGTCCTTCAGTCCAAGATCCATGGCCCCTATCCTGCCCCGCCGCCCCCGAAGAGCGCGAGAGCGGTGCTGACGAGGCCGAGGTGGCTGAACGCCTGGGGGAAGTTGCCCAGATGCCGGCCGGAGTCGGGGTCGTACTCCTCGGACAGCAGGCCCACGTCGTTGGCGAGCGCCACCAGCCGCTCGAACAGGGCGCGCGCCTCGCGCGTACGGCCCGTCATGTGCAGGGCGTCCGCCAGCCAGAACGAGCAGACCAGGAACGCCCCCTCACCGCCCGGCAGCCCGTCCACGGCCGTCTCCCGGGCGGTGTAGCGGCGCAGCAGCCCACCGTGGTCCAGCTCCGCGCGGATCGCGTCGACCGTGCCGATCACCCGCGGGTCGTCCGGCGGCAGAAAACCCACGCGCGGGATGAGCAGCAGCGAGGCGTCCAGCTCGCGGGAGCCGTAGTACTGCGTGAAGGTGTTCCGCCCGGGGTCGAAGCCGCGTTCGCACACATCGCGGTGGACCCGTTCACGCATCGCCCGCCAGCCATCCAGGTCGCCCCCCAGCTCCGGATGGGCCTCCAGGTCGCGCACCGCGCGGTCGGCGGCCACCCACACCATCACCTTGGAGTGCACGAAGTGCCGCCGCCCGCCCCGCACCTCCCAGAGCCCCTCGTCGGGCTGCTCCCAGCGGTCGCTCAGCCAGTCCATGAGCGCGCATTGCAACGCCCACATGTCGGGCCGGTCCGCCAGCCCCGAGCGCCGCGCCAGATCGAGCGAGTCCATCACCTCGCCGTACACGTCGAGCTGGAGCTGTCGCACCGCGTCGTTGCCGATCCGCACCGGCACCGAGTCGGCGAAGCCCGACAGCCACGGCACCTCCATCTCCGGCAGCCGCCGCTCACCCGCGAGGCCGTACATGATCTGGAGGTCGGCCGGGTCGCCCGCCACCGCCCGCAGCAGCCAGTCGCGCCACGCCTCGGCCTCCTCCTGGTAGCCCACGGCGAGCAGCGCGCCGAGCGTGAGGGTGGAGTCGCGCAGCCAGCAGTAGCGGTAGTCCCAGTTGCGTACGCCGCCCAGCTCCTCCGGCAGCGAGGTGGTGGGGGCGGCCACCACACCCCCGGTCGGCTTGTACGTGAGCGCCTTGAGCGTGATCAGCGACCGCAGGACGGCTTCCCGGTGCTCACCCTGATAGGTGCACCGCGCGCTCCACGCCCGCCAGTCGTCCACGCTCGCGCGCAACGCCTCGAAGGGGTTGTTCTGCGGTGGGCGCGGCTCGTGCGAGGGGTGCCAGGTCAGGACGAACGCGACCCGCTCGCCCGGCCCGACCGTGAACTCCGAGTGGGTGCCGAAGTCCTCGCCCCAGGTGTGCACCGGCGGCTCGCTGCGCAGCCACACCGAGTCCGGTCCCGCGGTGGCCACCCGGTGGCCGCCGGATCTGCGCATCCAGGGCACGATCGACCCGTAGTCGAACCGGATCCGCAGGGTGCTGCGCACGGTGACCCGGCCGCGCAGCCCCTCCACCACCCGGACGAGGTCGGGGGCCCGGTCGCGCTGCGGCATCAGGTCCGTGACCCGGATCGCGCCCTCGTCGCTCTCCCACTCGGTGTCGAGGACGAGCGTGCCGGGGCGGTAGGCGCGCCGCGCGCACCGGCCGGTCGCGTGCTTCGGGGCGATGCGCCAGTGGCCGTTCTCCTCCTCCCCGAGCAGCTTGGCGAAGCAGGCGGCCGAGTCGAAGCGGGGCAGGCACAGCCAGTCGACCGAGCCGTCCGTCCCGACCAGCGCGGCGGTCTGCTCGTCGCCGATCAGGGCGTAGTCCTCGATGCGGGCGGCGCGGCCCGTGCCCTGCGCGGCCGGCCTCCGCGCGTCGTCGTCGTTGGTCGGGTGCACGGCTTCCGGGTTCCCGGCACGGCGGAACGGCAATCGGGGGGTACGGCCGGGCGGGTGACGGGGGAGCGGGGAGCGGGGGAGGAGGAGAGGAGAGGAGAGGAGAGGGGGCAGGGCTGGGGGGAGCAGGGTCAGGGCGCGGCCCGGACCGCCGCCGGGGCCTGGTCCTGCTCGCGTGTCCCACCGGACTCCGACTCAGACCCGGACTCGGACCCGGACTCCGACTCCGCCCCGGCCCCGGACTCCGCCCCGGAATCGGACTCCGACCCGGACGCCTCCGCCCGGTCGCGGGCCTCGCGGCGGACCAGGATGACCCAGCCGACCGGGACGGCGGCGGTGAACAGCCACCACTGGACGGCGTACGCCATGTGGTTGCCGATGCCGTCGTGGTCGGGTGCGGGGATCGCCTCGGGCAGGTCGCCCCCGGATTCGGGCGCGGTCATCTCGATGTAGCCGCCGAGCACCGGCCTGCCGAGCCGCTCGGCCTCCTGCTCGCTGCTGATCAGCATGATCTGACGGTCGGGCAGCCCGGCCACGTTCTTGATGCCGCTCTCGGCGGTCGTCTGGTCGGGCATCAGCCGCCCGGTGACCGTGATCTCGCCCGCCGGGGGCGCCGGGACCTTCGGGAACTCCGTCTGGCTCGGACCGTCCGCCGGGATCCAGCCCCGGTTGACCAGCAGCACCTTGCCGTCGCGCAGCACGAACGGTGTCAGCACATGGAAGCCGACCTTCTCGTCCTGGTTGGTACGGCGGCGTACGACGACCTCGTCCTCGGCGTCGAAGCGCCCCGTCGCCGTCACCCGGCGGTACAGGTACTCCTTGTCGACCTCGGCACCGGGCGAGGTGAGGGACTCGGCGGCCACCGGTTCGGCGGCCAGCGAGTCGGCGATCACGGTGTTCAGCTCGACCCTGCGCTCATGCCGGTGGAGCTGCCAGAAGCCCAGCTCGATCATCGTCGGGACGAGCGCGACGGCGAGCAGGGTCAACAGCACCCACTGCCGCGACAAGAGGAAGCGGTACACGCCACGACGGTACCTCCCGGGCTGTGGGGCCCTGTGTCCGGGGTGCTCGGGCCGGACGGCTCACACCCGGTCGACGATGCCCGCCCGTCCCTCCGCGCGGGCGCAGTGGGCGCCGCAGTACCAGTGGCCCTCGACCTCGACGCCCTGGCCGATGATCTGCACCCGGCAGTGTTCGCAGATCGGTGCCATGCGGTGGATCGCACAGGAGAAGCAGTCGAAGACATGCACCGCGCCCTGCGCGTGCACCTCGAAGGTCATTCCGTAGTTGTTGCCGCACACCTCGCATGTCGCCATGGGGCACAGCGTGAGCGGTCCTCGCGGCGCGGGCGAGCGGCCGTCGGGCGAGTCGCCCACATTCACTCTTCCGTACGGTCCCCCCTCCCCACCGGCGCCCCGGGCCCGCGGTCACCCCTCCGAGGCAGGTTCCACGTCCAGCAGGAGCTGTCCGAAGGCCGCCTCGTCCACCACCGGCGTACCGAACTGCCGCGCCTTGACCACCTTCGAGGTGCCCGAGTCCGGGTCGTTGGTCACGAGCAGGCTGGTCAGCCGGGACAGGCTCGTCGCCACATGCAGCCCCGCCTCGACCGCCCGGTCCTCCAGCAGCTCCCGCTCCACCGAGGTGTCCCCCGAGAAGGCGATCCGCATGCCCTGCTTGAGGCGCCCGCCGTCCTCGTACCGCCCCGGGTTCGGGTACGGGCACGCGGGCCGTTTGCGGGACGGCCGCCAGGTGCCCGGCCGGTAGCTCCCGTACCCGCCCCCGCCGTACCCGCCGCCCCCGGGAGCGCCCGGGGCGCCCGCCTGCCGGCCGATCACCGGCGCCGGACGGTCCGACCACTCGGTGAGCGGCCGGCACTCCTGCAACGGCAGCCGGACGCCGCCCTCGGCCGCGTGGCGCAGACTCGGCCGGAACGCCTCCGCGAGCACCCGCGCGTCGTCCAGCGCGTGGTGGGCCCGGCGCTGCACGACACCGAAGTGCGCCGCGAGCGTCTCCAGCTTGTGGTTGGGCAGCGGCAGCGCCAGTGCCTTGGACAGCGCGATCGTGCACAGCCGCTGACGGACCGGCGCCTCGCGCTCCGCGCGCGCGTACTCCCGGGAGATCATCTGCCAGTCGAAGACCGCGTTGTGCGCGACGAGCACCCGCCCGTCCAGCCGCTGCGCGAACTCCTCGGCGATGTCCTGGAACAGCGGGGCGCTCCCCAACTGCTCGGTCGTCAGACCGTGGATCCACACCGGCCCCGGATCCCGCTCCGGGTTGACCAGCGTGTACCAGTGGTCCTCGACCTCCCCGCGCGCGTCCAGCCGGTAGACCGCCGCCGAGATGATCCGGTCGTCACGGGCCAGTCCGGTGGTCTCCACGTCAACGACCGCGTATCCCTGCGGATATGCGGCCGGCCACGGCACGGGCGGGGACCCTGCGGTCCTGCGGTCTTCGAGCATGGTCCATGAGGATACGGGCCGGGACTGACAGTGTGTCGCCTCGCCCCGTGTCCGCACCGCACAGGCGGCCGAAGCCCGCCCACGCGCGCGTGGCACCCGGTCAAGAGCAGCGGCACGCACGGCAGTTCGGACGGCGGGCCGCGCCGCAGCTCACGGCGGGCCGTCCGGCCGCCCGCCCGCGCCCGCCCGCCGCGATCACGAGTCGGTACGCCGACGGACCCGCCCCGGGTGCCATCCTCGCGGGTGTGACGCAACCAACCCACGACGAGGCCCACGGCGGTGCGCTCGGCGCGCGGCTCAACTGGCTGCGGGCGGCGGTGCTCGGCGCCAACGACGGGATCGTGTCGACCGCCGGCATCGTCGTCGGTGTGGCCGGCGCCACCGACGTACGCGCGGCCCTGCTCACCGCCGGCCTGGCCGGACTGCTCGCCGGGTCGATGTCCATGGCGGCGGGGGAGTATGTGTCGGTGTCGACCCAGCGCGACTCCGAGCGGGCCGCGATCGCCCTGGAGCGGCGCGAACTGCGCGAGCAGCCCGAGGCCGAACTGGACGAGCTGACCGAGATGCTCCGTTCCCGTGGGCTCTCCCGGGAGGTGGCCCGCGAGGCCGCCGTCCAGCTCACCCGGCGCGACGCGCTCAGGGCGCACGCGAGCGTGGAACTGGGCATCGACCCCGACCGGCTCACCGACCCGTGGCACGCCGCCTGGGCGAGCTTCCTCTCCTTCACCGCCGGGGCGCTGCTGCCGCTGCTGGCGATCGTGCTGCCGCCGGCCGGGCTGCGGCTGCCGGTCACCGTGGCCTGTGTGCTGGCCGCGCTGGTCCTCACCGGCTGGAGCAGCGCCCGCCTGGGCGCGGCCCGGCCCGGCCGGGCGGTGCTGCGAAATGTTGCGGGAGGGGTGCTGGCGATGGCCGTCACCTATGCGGCGGGCACGCTGCTGGGGGCGGCCGGGGTGTGAGCCCGCACCGATGCCGGGGCCGGTCCATTGGCGGGGCCCACCAACAAACCACCCCCTACCGCCGGTAATACTTGTCGGTAACAACCCCTAGCCGTCGACGACCTGCCGCTTTACGGTGCCAGCATGCCGAACCTGCCCGATGTCGTGCTGTGGTCGATCCCCGCCTTCGTGCTGCTCACCGTGGTCGAGATGATCAGCGTCCGGATCCATCCCGACGAGGACGCGGCGGGCTACGAGGCGAAGGACGCCGCCACGAGCGTCACCATGGGTCTCGGCAGCCTCGGCTTCGACCTGCTGTGGAAGATCCCGATCGTCGGGCTCTACACCGCGCTGTACGAACTGACGCCGCTGCGGGTACCCGTGCTGTGGTGGACGATCCCGCTGATGCTGCTCGCCCAGGACTTCTTCTACTACTGGTCCCACCGCGGCCACCACGTCGTCCGGGTGCTGTGGGCCTGCCACGTGGTCCACCATTCGAGCCGGAAGTTCAACCTCACCACCGCCCTGCGCCAGCCGTGGACCTCCCTGACCGTATGGCCGTTCTACGTCCCGCTGATCCTCCTCGGTGTCCACCCGGCCGCGCTGGCGTTCTGCACCTCGGCGAACCTCGTCTACCAGTTCTGGATCCACACCGAGCGGATCGACAGGATGCCCCGGTGGTTCGAGTCCGTGTTCAACACGCCGTCCCACCACCGCGTCCACCACGCCTCCCAGGGCGGCTACCTCGACCGCAACTTCGGCGGCATCCTCATCGTCTGGGACCGGCTCTTCGGCTCGTTCGTCGCCGAGACCGAACGGCCCGTCTACGGACTGACCAAGAACATCGACACCTACAACCCGGTCAAGGTGGCCACGCACGAGTACGTCGCCCTCGCCCGGGACCTGAGGGCGGCCCACGGCTGGCGCGAGCGGGCCGGCCGGATCTTCAGGGGGCCCGGCTGGCAACCCCCGAGGCCGACGGCCGGCCCCACCGGGCCGACGGCCGCGCAGGCGACGGCCGAGCGGACGCCCGCGGGCGCCGAAGGGAGCGTGCGGGCATGACAGCGCACGGCACCGACCGGACCGACGGCACCGACCGGACCGACGGCACCGACCGGACCGCACGCACTGACCGGACCGCAGGCACTGACGGGACTGTCGGCACCGACCGGTCCGCCGCCCGGCGGATCGTCCCCGCGCTGTTCGCCCTCGCGGTCGCCGTCGACCTGGGCTCACTGGCGGCCGGATCCGACCTCGGGCACCTGGTCGCCAAGCCGTTCCTCATGCCGCTGCTCGCCGCCTGGGCCGCCCTGCTCGGCGCGCCCCGGCTGCTGGTCGTGGCCGTGCTGTTCGGCTGGGGCGGGGACGTCTTCCTGCTGTTCGACGCCGAGGCCGCGTTCCTCGCGGGCATGCTGTCCTTCGCCGTCGGCCACCTCTGCTACCTCGCCCTGTTCCGCCGCGGCGGCCCCGCGCACCCGCGCGCCGCGCGACTGGCCCCGGCCTACGCGATCGCCCTCGTCGGCACCGTCGCCCTGCTCTGGCCCGACCTGCCCGCCGATCTCCGGATCCCGGTCGCCGGCTACAGCGCCCTGCTGACGGCGATGGCGTACGTCGCCGCCACCCGCGTCGGTCTCATCGCCGGGATCGGCGGCGGGCTCTTCCTGCTGTCGGACACCCTCATCGCGACCGGCATCGCCGAGTGGCCGCAGGCGCCCCGCCCGGACCTGTGGGTGATGCTCACCTACCTCGCCGCGCAGTTCCTGATCGTGCGCGGCGTGCTCGACCGCCCGACCGCGCCTCGGCCCGCGCCGGACGTCCGACCGGCCCGCGCGTGAGCGCCCGTCACCACCGGATCGGCACCGGCAGCGCCGTCAGCAGTCCCGACACCGCGACGACCACCCCGAGCGCCACGACCTCCGCCCGCGCGGGCACGTACGCGCTCAGTGGATCGGCCGCGCGCCGCAGCCGGTGACGGGCCGACAGCGCGAGCGCCGCGACCGCCCCGACAAGCAGCACCTTGGCGAGCAGCACCCGCCCGTACGCGGTCTCCGTGAGCTGTTCCAGCACCGTCTCCGGCGGCATCCGCCGCAGGGTGCTCCAGAGCCCGGTCGCCGTGATCGCGGCGAGCAGAGCGACCGCCACGCGCGCGTAGAGCCCCAGCAGCGCGGCGCCCGGCCCGGGATGGCCGCGGCGGCTCCACAGCCGCAGGGTGCGCAGCGCGTACACCAGACCGCCGACCCACAGCGCCGAGCACGCGACATGAACCAGCGTCAGCGCCGATCCGACCATGGGGCTGTGCTCGACCGTGGGGTGCGCGCGCAGCGCCTCGGCGACGGCGACCGCGGCCATCGGCCACCACAGCGCGCGCCCGCCGCCCGACAGCGCGAGCAGCCCCGCCAGGGCGAACGCGTTGACCTCCAGCAGGGCGAGCTTCCCGTCCCGGGACTCGTAGAGGCCGCCGACATCGATCTCGGCGGGGCTGCCCGGCACCAGGTTGCCGGTGGCCACCATCGACGCAAGGCCCAGCGCGGCGAGGAAACCCGCTCCCGCCGCGTACGGCGCCCAACTGCGCGGCCGTGCGGCGGGGGCGCCCGGCAGCCGCCCGGCGAGCCGCTGGACGAACAGTTCGCCGACCGGCACGCACAGCGCCGCGAACAGCACCGTGCGCAGCAGCGCGATGCCGGCGGTGCCGGGCGGGGGGTCCTCCCCGGTGCCGGACAGCGCGGCGGGCGGACCGAGCAGCGGTATCAGCGCGCCCAGCGTCACCAGGACAAGCACGGCGACGGCTCCGCCCGTGCCGGGGCGCGGCTCGGCGGGGCCACCTGCCCCGGCGGGCTCGGCGGTGGGTCGTATCAAGGTCACCTCAAGAGCTTCACCAGCCGTCCGGGCCCGGACCGGGCAAGAACGGACCGGACCGGACCGGGCTGGGGGGACGATCGGCAGGACCGTGTCCCGGACTTCGGCATTTCAGTCATACGTACGATTCCGCCGGGCATCGTACTCAGGCCCCCCGGGCGCGCCGGACCCCCCTACGGTACGAGGCGCGTCCCCGGCGCATGACGGAGGCCGGACGGTGAACCACCGTCCGGCCCCGGTCGTGCCGCGGTGCTACCTCGTCACCGCGTCCAGCGCGTCCGTCATGCCCCAGCCGTAGAAGCCGTTGTAGTTCTTCGGGCCCTCGCACACCGCGTCGACCTTGCCGTCACCGTCGATGTCGTACGGGTCCGTGCAGGGGACGGCGTCGGCCTGCGCGTAGAGCAGGGCCTTGACCACGGCGGGCGGCGCCCACGGGTGGGTCGACTTGATGAGCGCGGCGACACCCGCGACATGCGGCGACGCCATCGACGTACCCGCCATGTAGCCCCACCGGCCGCCGGGCAGCGTGCCCAGGATCAGCCCGCTGGTGGCGGGCGGGGCGGGGGTCTGGTAGCGGGTCGAGTCGCCGCCGGGCGCGGCGATGTCGACGACCCCGCGGCCGTGGTTGGAGAAGGACGACTTGATGCCCTTGGCGCCGGTCGAGGCGACCGTCACGATACCGGGCAGCTGGGTCGGTATGTCGTAGCACTCCGACGGGTCCACCACCCGGTCGCCGGGCGTGGAGTCGTTGGGCGAGCTGGGGTCGGTGATCTCGTCGGCGGCGAGGTCGTAGTTCTCGTTGCCGGCCGCGGCGACATTGACCGCGCCCTTCTTCTCCGCGTACTTCGACGCCCGGGTGATGGCCTCCACGAGGGCCTTCTGGTCCGGGTCGTTCTTGCAGTTGAAGTACCACGGGTCGGTGTAATAGCTGTTGTTCGTCACATCGACGCCGTGCTCGGCCGCCCACACGAAGCCGCAGACCACGGCCTCCGTGTAGAAGAACCCGGCGGTCGTGGACACCTTGATGCCCGAGACCTTCACCCCGGGCGCCACCCCGGTCATGCCGACGCCGTTCTTGGCGGCGGCGATCTCGCCGGCCACATGCGTGCCGTGCGGGCTCTCGGCGGCGCTCGGCCGCCAGGCACCGTCGCTGGTGTCCGGCTTGCCCGTCACACAGTTGACGGACGCCTGCCGGTCGAAGTTCGGGGCGATGTCGGGGTGGGTGTCGTCCACCCCCGTGTCGATCACGGCGACCGTGACCTTGCTGCTGCCCAGCGACTTCTCGTGCGCCCGGTCCGCCTTGATGGCGGGCAGGTCCCACTGGAGCGGCTGGAGCGGGTCCTGCCCGGCCTTGGCCTCGACGTCCGCGACGTCCTCCGCCGTCAGCACCTTGGGCGTGCCCACGTCGGTGGTCGACTGGGCGGGCAGCGGCGCGGTACGGGTGGCGCCCGCGGACCGCACGCCCGGCGCCTTCCTGATGGTCTCGGCGAACCCGGTGTTCGCCGAGTGCACGACGATCACCCCGATCTGGTCGTACGCCTGGACGATCGTGCCGCCGGCCTTGGCGATCGCCTTCTTCACCTGCGCCGAAGCGCCCTTCCCGGAGCTGACGTTCACGACATAGCTGAGCGGGGGGCCGTCGGCGGCCGGCGCCGCGGCGGGGGCGGCGACGGGCTCCGCCGCGCTGGCGGTGACGTTCGGCAGGAACGCGACGGTGGTCGCCAGGGCCATCCCGACCGGGATCGCCAGCGCACGGCGGTGGCGCGAGTGAGACACAGTCATGATGAGAGTCTCTCCAGTTCGTTCACGAGAGGAGCGGAGCGTACGGGCTGCGGTGCGGCGCGGCCCCGAGCGGTGGGGCCGCGCCGCGGACAGGCGGTCGGTGGCGCCGCGCGCGCTACTTCACCGCGCGGAGCGCGTTGACGATGCCGGCCCCGTAGAAGCCGTTCGCACGCTTGCCGCCCTCGCAGACCGCGTCCTGCGTGCCGTCACCGTCCTGGTCGTACGACTCGGGGCAGGCCGTGTCGTCGGCCTGCGCCTTGAGCAGCCACTGGAGCTGCGCCGGGGACGCCTTCGGGTGCTCGGACTTCAGCAGCGCGGCGACGCCGGCGGCGTGCGGCGCGGCCATCGAGGTGCCCTGGAGGAAGCCGTACTGGTTGTTCGGCATGGTCGACAGGATGCGGCCGTTCTTCGACGGCGTGTCCGGGATCTGGTAGAGCCGGTCGCCGCCCGGCGCCGCCACGTCCACCACCCGCTCGCCGTACGAGGAGTAGTACGACTTCAGGTTCTGCACCCCGGTCGCGCTGACCGTGACCACACCCGGCAGCTGGGTCGGCACGTCGAAGCACTCGGACGGGTCGATCACCCGCTCCACCGGCGTGCTGTCGTCGGGGCTGGAGTCGTCGAGGATCTCGTCGGCGGCCAGGTCGTGGTTGGAGTTGCCGGCCGACGCCAGGTGCAGCGTGCCCTTCTTCTGGGCGTACAGCTGGGCCCGGTTCACCGCGTCGACGATCGCCTTCTGGTCCGGGTCGTTCAGGCAGTTGTACAGCCACGGGTCGACGTAGTAGCTGTTGTTCGTTATCTCGACGCCGTTGTCGGCGGCGAACACGAACGCGCAGACGACGTTCTCCGGGTAGAAGAGACCGTTGTCCGGGTCGCTCACCTTGATGCTGGACACCTTGACGCCGGGCGCGACCCCGGCGACGCCTATGTTGTTGCGGGCCGCGGCTATCTCACCGGCGACATGCGTGCCGTGGTAGTCCGCGGCGGTGTACGGCCGCCAGGCGCCCTCACTGGTGTCGGCCACACCGCCCACGCAGTTGGCGGACTGCGACGGGGAGAAGTTCGGTGCGAGGTCCGGGTGGGTGTCGTCCACGCCGGTGTCGATGACCGCGACCGTCACCTTCGAACTGCCCGGGTTGATCTTCGCGGCCTTGTCCGCGCCGATCGCGCGCAGGTCCCACTGGTCGGCCTCCAGCGGCTCCGCGCCCGGTGTGGCCGCGGCCGTGGTCCGTGCCGCCTCGGCCGCCGACAGATAGTCCGCCGAGCCCTGGTCGGTGGTGCCCGCGGCGACCAGCGGCGCGGTGCGCGTGGCACCCGCCGTCTGCACCCCGCGCGCCTTGCGGATCTGCGGGCCGAAGTCCGGGTTCGCCGAATGGACGACGATCACACCGATCTTGGCGTACGTGGTCACGACCGATCCGCCGGCCGCGGCGATCGCCTTCTTCACCGACTCGATGGTGCGCCGGTCCGCCTTGGTGTTGACCACGTACGCCAGGCTCGGCGCCTCCTGCGCCGTCAGCGCGGCGGGCTCGGCGACGGGCGCGGCCGTCGCGGTGGCGGGCAGGAAGCCGAGGGAGGCGGTCAGCGACAACGCGACGGGCACGACAAGCGCGAGCCGACGTCTGGAAGGCAGATGAGCCATGGGGTCTCCACATCATCCGGAAACGAGACCGGCCCGAGACAGGTGCTGCTCGGGCAGGTACATGACGGGTGGTGCAGGGTGAAGCTATCTCCCGAAGTCGCTGGTCAGCAATGACCTGAAGAGACGACTTGAAAAGAACTGACCGCGGTTGAACCGGGCCTCGCGTGGCGCCGTGACGTTGAGCAGGGAGCCCTAGCACGATCGAGCCCCCCGTGTGACCACCCGCCCGGCCAACTCCCCCCGGCCCGGCCCGGGTGATCCACCCTCACCAAGAGGTCAGAACGCCATGTCCGTACCGCAACCGTCCCCGAACCCCGACCGTGCCCCGACACCCGTCGGCGCCGCACCCGCATCGCGAGGAGACTCCGTGGCCACCGATCCATCGCCACCTTCCGAACCTGAGCACCGGCTCCCCTCCACCGAGGAGTTCGTCCAGGTGCAGCAGAGCGCGGAGTTCGGGGAACTGCGCCGCTCCTACCGTTCCTTCGCCTTCCCGCTGACCGTCGCCTTCATCGCCTGGTACCTGCTGTACGTCCTGCTCTCCAACTACGCGGGCGACTTCATGGGCACCAAGGTCTTCGGCAACATCAACGTGGCCCTGATCCTCGGCCTCGCCCAGTTCGTCACCACCTTCCTCATCGCCTGGTGGTACGCACGCGTCGCCGCGACCCGCTTCGACCCCAAGGCACAGGCCATCAAGACCCGGATGGAGGGCGGCGAATGAGCCCCGTCATCACCCTCGCGGCCGGCGAGGCGAGCGAACACCGCCCGCTGATCATCAGCCTCTTCGCGACGTTCGTCGTCGCGACCCTGGTCATCACCGTCTGGGCGGGCCGGCAGACCAAGGACGCCGCCGACTTCTACGCCGGCGGCCGGCAGTTCACCGGCTTCCAGAACGGCCTCGCCGTCGCCGGTGACTACATGTCCGCCGCGTCCTTCCTCGGCATCGCGGGCGCCATCGCCCTCTCCGGCTACGACGGCTTCCTCTACTCCATCGGCTTCCTCGTCGCCTGGCTGGTCGCCCTGCTGCTGGTCGCCGAACCCCTGCGCAACTCCGGCCGCTACACCATGGGCGACGTACTCGCCTACCGGATGCGCCAGCGCCCGGTACGCACCGCGGCCGGCACCTCCACCATCGTCGTCTCGATCTTCTACCTGCTGGCCCAGATGGCCGGCGCGGGCGTCCTCGTCTCCCTGCTGCTCGGCATCACCAGCGACGCCGGGAAGATCGGCATCGTCGCCCTGGTCGGCCTGCTGATGATCGTGTACGTCACGATCGGCGGCATGAAGGGCACCACCTGGGTCCAGATGGTCAAGGCCGTCCTCCTCATGACCGGTGCCCTGCTGCTCACCTTCCTCGTGCTGCTGAAGTTCGACTTCAACATCTCCGACCTGCTCGGCACCGCCGCCGACAACAGCGGCAAGGGCGCCGCCTTCCTCGAACCCGGCCTGAAGTACGGCATCAACGACACCACCAAGCTCGACTTCATCTCCCTCGGCATCGCCCTGGTGCTCGGCACCGCCGGGCTGCCGCACATCCTGATCCGCTTCTACACCGTCCCCACCGCCCAGGCCGCCCGCAAGTCCGTCCTCTGGGCGATCGGCCTCATCGGCGCCTTCTACCTGATGACCCTCGCGCTCGGCTTCGGCGCGGCGGCCCTGATCAGCCCCGAGGAGATCACCGAGTCCAACAAGGCGGGGAACACCGCGGCGCCACTCCTCGCCCTCCATCTCGGCGGCGTCGACTCCAACTGGGGCGCGATCCTGCTGGCCACCATCTCCGCGGTCGCCTTCGCCACCATCCTCGCCGTGGTCGCCGGACTGACCCTGGCCTCGTCGTCCTCGTTCGCGCACGACATCTACGCCAATGTGATCAAGCGCGGCCAGGCCACCGAGCAGCAGGAGGTCCGCGCCGCCCGGCTCGCCACCGTCGGCATCGGCGCCGTCTCGATCCTGCTCGGCGCGCTCGCCCGCGACCTCAACGTCGCCGGACTGGTCGCCCTCGCCTTCGCCGTCGCCGCCTCGGCCAACCTGCCGACCATCCTCTACAGCCTCTTCTGGAAGCGGTTCACCACCCAGGGCGCCCTCTGGTCGATCTACGGCGGTCTGGTCACCGCCGTCGGCCTGGTGCTGTTCTCCCCGGTGGTCTCCGGCAAGGCCACCTCGATGTTCCCCGACGTCGACTTCCACTGGTTCCCGCTGGAGAACCCGGGCATCGTCTCCATCCCGGTCGGCTTCCTGCTCGGCGTCATCGGCACCCTCCTGTCCAAGGAGGAGCCGGACAAGGACAAGTACGCCGAACTGGAGGTCCGCTCCCTCACCGGCACCGGAGCGCACTGACCCCCGACCCGGCCGGGTCGTAGCTCCCTACGCCCCGGCCGGTCGTAGGGAGCTACGACCCGGCCGCGCTCCACCTCGTCGGATCATGCCTGTCCCGTTGTCAGCGGGGTCGCGTAGGCTCGCAAGTGTCGGAGAAAAGGCGTTCGACCGACCCAGGACGACCGATCCAGGACGAGGGAGGGGGTTCCCGTGCTCATCGACACCTATGGACGCGTCGCCACCGACCTGCGGGTCTCACTGACCGACCGCTGCAATCTGCGCTGCACCTACTGCATGCCCGAAGAGGGACTGCAATGGCTGGCCAAGCCCGACCTGCTCACCGACGACGAGATCGTCCGCCTCATCGACATCGCGGTCACCTCCCTCGGCATCGAGGAGGTCCGCTTCACCGGCGGCGAGCCCCTGCTGCGCCCCGGACTGCCCGGCATCGTCGAGCGCGTCGCCGCCCTCGCCCCGCGCCCCCGGATGTCCCTCACCACCAACGGCATCGGCCTGGCGCGCACGGCCGCCGCCCTGAAGGCCGCGGGACTGGACCGGGTCAATGTCTCCCTCGACACCCTGAGGCCCGACGTCTTCAAGACCCTCACCCGCCGCGACCGCCACCACGACGTCCTCGCCGGCCTCACCGCCGCCCGGGAAGCCGGCCTGACCCCGGTCAAGGTCAACTCCGTGCTGATGCCGGGGCTCAATGACGACGAGGCCCCCGACCTGCTCGCCTGGGCGGTCGAGCGGGGCTACGAACTGCGCTTCATCGAGCAGATGCCCCTGGACGCCCAGCACGGCTGGAAGCGCGACGGCATGGTCACGGCCGGTGACATCCTGGCCTCGCTGCGCACCCGGTTCGCGCTCGTGCCCGAGGGCGCCGAGGCCCGCGGTGCGGCTCCGGCCGAGCGCTGGCTGGTCGACGGCGGCCCCCAGCGCGTCGGCGTCATAGCCTCCGTGACCCGCCCCTTCTGCTCCGCCTGCGACCGCACCCGGCTCACCGCCGACGGCCAGGTCCGCACCTGTCTCTTCGCCCGCGAGGAGACGGATCTGCGCGGGGCCCTGCGCTCCGGCGCCCCCGACGAGGAGATCGCCCGGATCTGGCGGCTGGCGATGTGGGGCAAGAAGGCGGGCGCGGGCCTCGACAACCCGGCGTTCGTCCAGCCGGACCGCCCCATGTCGGCGATCGGCGGGTGAAAGCGGCGCGCGCTCAGGACTGCGCCGGGTCCCACTCCTCGAAGCGGACCACGTCCTTCAGGAACCCGCGCACCCCGAGGAACTGCGACAGATGCTCGCGGTGCTCCTCGCAGGCCAGCCAGGTCTTGCGCCGCTCCGGAGTGTGCACCTTCGGGTTGTTCCAGGCCAGCACCCACTCGGCGGCGGCACGGCAGCCCTTCGCGGAGCAGACGGGGGACTCGGGACCGGGAGTCGGAAGGACGTTCACGCCCCGACCCTAACGTGGCCGCACAAGGCGACGCCGGGCAGCCACGGGGGGAGCTGCCCGGCGTCGGTCTGTCGCTCCGACGGGGGATGCGGAGCGCGTACGCAGTATGTCACGGGTAACCACCCGACCGGCACCGGAACAACATGATTGATCTGATGCTTTTACCGGCACCCGACCATCCCGCGACCGGCACCCGACCATCCCGCGACCGGCACCCGACGTTCCGCCACCGGCAGCCGACGTTCCGCGACCGGCAGCCGATCGTCCCCGGGCTCAGGCCGACCGCTCGCCGGCACCCCCCGCACCGGCAGCCCCGCCAGAACTACCCGCACCACCCGCACCACCCGGACCACTCGGACCGTCGTCCTTCCCGGTCCCCGCGAAGCCCCCGCTCCCGCTCGCGTCCCCGCTCCCGCTCCCGCTCCCGCTTCCGTCCCCGCTCCCGGACCGCGGCGGCGCGATCATCGGCCTGGGCTGCGCGGTCACGAACGTCGTCGGCAGCGACGGAGCGTTCTCCCGCCCCGCGTTGGCGATCACCACCGCGACATAGGGCAGCAGCACACCGAGCACCAACGCCACGATCGCGACATGCCGCTCCACGTTCCACAGCACCGCCGCGAGCACCACCGACACCGTCCGCACCGACATCGAGATGACATACCGGCGCTGCCGCTTGCGCACATCGTCCTGGAGCCCCTGCCGGGCCCCGGTGATCCGGAACACCTCGGCCGCACCGCCCTCGCGCTGCTTCCGCATCACTCTCCACCACCCGCCGCAGGGGGGACTCGCCCCGTCCGATCCCGTCCCGCACCAAGTCGCAGCGACCGGGCCCGGACGCCTTCAACGGTACGCCGGGCCTGCGTCGTGTTCGAGACCGGGTCACCCGCCTGCCCGCGTGAACACCCTGCGTCCGCACGCGTACGGCGGAACCCGACATGCGTCGTACGGGGTACGGGCCGACACTGGCCGTAATGCTCACGTCGAGCGGTACGAGGAGGCAGCCATGGGCTGGTTGTGGGCCATCATCGTGGGATTCGTCCTCGGGCTGATCGCCAAGGCGATCATTCCGGGCAAGCAGCACAGCCCGCTCTGGCTGACCACCATCTTCGGCATGCTCGGCGCCCTCGCCGGCAACGCCATCGCCCGCGGCCTGGGAGTGGCCTCCACCCCGGGCATCGACTGGAGCCGCCATCTGTTCCAGCTGGTCGCCGCCATCATCATCGTCTTCCTGGGCGACATGCTGTACATGGCGACCCTGGGCAAGCGCAAGCAGCAGAGGCAGCGGATGACCTAGAGAGCACGCGGTAAGGGTGCGGTGCGGGGGTGCGGCGGCCGGTGTGTCCCGGCCGCCGCACCCCCGCACCGCTCTGCCGGTCAGACCCCGGTGCTCAGCTCGACCGCGGCGAGGTTCTTCTTCCCCCGCCGCAGCACCAGCCACTTCCCGTGCAGCAGGTCGTCCGTCCCGGGCACGGCGTCCTCGGCGGCGACCTTGACGTTGTTCACGTAGGCCCCGCCCTCCTTCACGGTCCGCCGCGCCGCGGACTTGCTGGCGACCAGCCCGACCTCCGCGAAGAGATCCACCACGGGCCCCAGCTCGGCGACCTTGATGTGCGGCACCTCGGACAGCGCCGCGTCCAGCGTCCGCGCGTCCAGGGAGTCCAGCTCACCCTGGCCGAACAGCGCCCGGCTGGCCCCGATCACGGCCGCCGTCTGCTCCGCGCCGTGTACCAGCGTCGTCAGCTCCTCGGCCAGCGCGCGCTGCGCCGCCCGCGCCTGCGGACGCTCCCGGGTCTGCTCCTCCAGCTCCTCCAGCTCCGCCGGGGACCTGAAGGACAGGATCCGCGAGTACGTGGAGATGTCCCGGTCGTCCACATTCAGCCAGAACTGGTAGAACGCGTACGGCGTGGTCATCTCCGGGTCGAGCCAGACGGCGCCGCCCTCGGTCTTGCCGAACTTGGTGCCGTCGGCCTTGGTCATCAGCGGGGTCGCCAGCGCGTGCACCTGCGCCTGCGGCTCCAGCCGATGGATCAGGTCGAGCCCGGCGGTGAGATTGCCCCACTGGTCGCTGCCGCCCTGCTGGAGCGTGCAGCCGTGGCGCCGGTACAGCTCCAGGAAGTCCATGCCCTGGAGGAGCTGGTAGCTGAACTCGGTGTAGCTGATGCCCTCCTCGGACTGGAGGCGGCGGGCCACCGAGTCCTTGGTGAGCATCTTGTTGACCCGGAAGTGCTTGCCGATGTCCCGCAGGAACTCGATCGCGGACAGCCCGGCAGTCCAGTCCAGGTTGTTCACCATCACCGCGGCGTTCTCGCCCTCGAAGGACAGGAACGGCTCGATCTGCGAACGCAGCCGGGAGACCCAGGCGGCGACCGTCTCCGGGTCGTTCAGCGTGCGCTCGGCGGTGGGGCGGGGGTCGCCGATCTGGCCGGTGGCGCCGCCGACCAGGGCCAGCGGACGCAGGCCCGCCCGCTGGAGCCGGCGCATGGTGAGCACCTGCACCAGATGGCCGACGTGCAGACTGGCCGCGGTCGGGTCGAAGCCGCAATAGAACGTGACGGGGCCGTCCGCGAGCGCCTTGCGCAAAGCGTCCTCATCAGTGGACTGGGCGAACAGCCCGCGCCACTTCAGCTCGTCGACGATGTCCGTCACGGTTCTCGTGTCTCCTCGAATGATCTTCTGACGATCCCGGGCGCCCTCCGGACGATGATCCGGCGCGGCCCGACTGCGAACGCCTACGAGGTTATACGCCAGGACTGACGGAGCTCATATTGAAATCCGGCACCCGCAGCGCGGGCATCGCGGCCCGGGTGAACCAGTCGCTCCACTCCCTGGGCAGCGTCCTCTCCGTCCGCCCGGCCTCGGCGGCCCGGCCCAGCAGCCCCACCGGCGACTCGTTGAACCGGAAGTTGTTCACCTCGCCGACGACCTCGCCGTCCTCCACCAGATACACCCCGTCCCGGGTCAGCCCGGTCAGCAGCAGCGTCGCCGGATCGACCTCGCGGATGTACCACAGGCAGGTCAGCAGCAGCCCGCGCCCGGTGGCGGCCACCATCTCCTCCAGGGAGCGGTCCGCGCCCCCGTCCAGGATCAGATTGCCGATGCCGGGAGCCACCGGCAGCCCGGTCAGCCCGGCGCTGTGCCGGGAGGTGGTCAGCCGCCGCAGCTCACCCTCGCGCACCCAGTCGGTCGCGGTCAGCGGCAGCCCGTTGTCGAACACCGACTGATCACCGCCGGAGGAGTGCGCGATCACGAACGGCGCGGACTCCAGGCCCGGCTCGTGCGGATCGCTGCGCAGGGTCAGCGGCAGCTCACTCAGCCGGTCCCCGACCCGGGTGCCGCCCGGCCTGGAGAACACCGTCCGGCCCTCGGCCGCGTCCCGGCCCGACGCCGACCACAGCTGGTAGATCAGCAGATCGGCGACCGCGGACGGCGGCAGCAGCGTCTCGTACCGCCCGGCGGGCAGCTCCACCCGCCGCTCCGCCCAGCCCAGCCGTACGGCGAGTTCCGCGTCCAGCGCCGCCGGGTCCACGTCCTTGAAGTCCCGGGTGGCCCGTCCCGCCCACGCCGAGCGGGTGCGGTCGGGCGACTTGGCGTTCAGCTCCAGCGTGCCGGTGGGCTGGTCGTGCCGCAGCCGCAGCCCGGTCGACGTACCGACATAGGCCGACACCAGCTCGTGATTGGCGAAACCGTACAGCTCACGCCCCCCGGCACGGGCACGCGCGAACGCCTCGCCGAGCGCGGGCGCGAAGTCCGCGAACACCGCCGACGACGTCTCGGCCGGCGCGTCCAGGAAGTCCGGACTCGCCGGTACGTCCGTCACCAGCGGCTGCGCGTCCTCGGCGGGACCGGCGCCCCGCGCGGCGGCCTCGGCGGCCCGCACCAGCGGCTCCAGCTCGTCCAGGGTCACCGCGGACCGCGACACCACCCCGGAGGCGGTGCCCTCCGTACCGTCGACGGTCGCGACCACTGTGAGGGTACGCCCACGGGTCACGCCGTTGGTGGTCAGCGCGTTGCCCGCCCAGCGCAGGTTGGCGGTCGAGTGCTCATCGGCGATCACGACACAGCCGTCGGCCCGCGACAGCTCCAGGGCGCGCTCGACGATCTCGTGCGGCTTGCTCACGGCGGCGCTCATCGCCCGGCCTCCTGCGTGGTGTTGAGGATGGTGACGCCCTTGAAGAGCGCGGACGGGCAGCCGTGCGAGACTGCCGCGACCTGGCCCGGCTGGGCCTTGCCGCAGTTGAACGCCCCGCCCAGGACATAGGTGTTCGGCCCGCCGACGGCGGCCATGGACCCCCAGAAGTCGGTCGTGGTGGCCTGGTAGGCGACATCCTTGAGCTGACCGGTGATCCGCCCGTTCTCGATCCGGAAGAACCGCTGACCGGTGAACTGGAAATTGTATCGCTGCATGTCGATCGACCACGAACGGTCACCGACGACGTAGATGCCCCGGTCCACGCTCCCGATCAGATCCTCCGTGGACAGCCCGGCCGGGTCCGGCCGCAGCGACACATTGGCCATCCGCTGCACCGGGACATGCCCGGGGGAGTCGGCGAACGCGCACCCGTTGGACCGCTCGAACCCGGTCAGCCGCGCGATCCGCCGGTCCAGCTGGTATCCCACCAGCGTGCCGTCCTTCACCAGGTCCCAGGACTGCGCCGCCACCCCCTCGTCGTCGTAGCCCACCGTCGCCAGACCGTGCTCGGCGGTGCGGTCACCGGTGACGTTCATCAGCTCCGAGCCGTACCTGAGCTTGCCGAGCTGGTCGAACGTGGCGAACGAGGTGCCCGCGTAGGCCGCCTCGTAGCCGAGCGCACGGTCCAGCTCGGTGGCGTGCCCGATCGACTCGTGGATCGTCAGCCACAGGTTGGAGGGGTCCACCACCAGGTCGTACGAGCCCGGCTCGACACTCGGCGCGCGCATCTTCTCGGCGAGCAGCCCGGGGATCCGGTCCAGCTCCTCGTCCCAGTCCCAGCCGGTGCCGGTCAGATACTCCCAGCCCCGCCCGGCCGGCGGCGCGATCGTCCGCATGGAGTCGAACTCACCGCTGGAGTCGTCCACCGACACCGCGGTGAGCTGCGGATGCAGCCGCACCCGCTGCTGGGTCGTCACCGACCCCGCCGTATCGGCGTAGAACTTGTTCTCGTGCACGGTGAGCAGCGAGGCGTCGACATGATCGACCCCGTCCGCCCGCAGCAGCCGCCCGCTCCACTGCGCGAGCAGCCCCGCCTTCTCCTCGTCGGGCACCGCGAACGGATCGATCTCGTACGAGGAGATCCACGTCTTGTCGGCGTGCACCGGCTCGTCGGCCAGTTCCACCCGCTCGTCCGAGCCCGCCGCCCTGATCACCTGGGCGGAGAGCTTCGCCATGGCCACCGCCTGGGCGGCGACCTTCGCGGCGGCGTCCATGGTCAGATCCACCCCGGACGCGAACCCCCAGGTCCCGCCGTGCACCACCCGCACCGCGTACCCCAGGTCGGTGGTGTCCGACGACCCGGACGGCTTGCCGTCCCGCAGCCGCCAGGAAGCGCTGCGCACCCGCTCCAGCCGGAAGTCGGCATGCTCCGCCCCCAGCGCACGCGCGCGCGCCAGCGCGGCGTCCGCCAGGGCGCGTAGGGGAAGCGCTGTGAAGGCTTCGTCGATGGAATGAGGCACCGAGGTCTCCCTGCTGTCGTCGCCTGTCGGCTCCGATCATGTCGTGTGCCCGCCGCCCCGACCACACCTTTGCGGTCCCGCCCCACGACGATCTGTAGGGATCCGACAGTGCGCTCCGTGAGCCACTGTCGGTGCCCGAATGCCCGTACCCGCAGGGGGACCGATAGGTTTCAGATGAAACCGCCTGTCATCCCGTGCTCGGGCGGATGTGTCAGACCCCTATCGAAAGGGTGATCCGTTGAGCCGCTCGGTTCTCGTCACCGGAGGCAACCGGGGCATCGGCCTCGCCATCGCCCGCGCGTTCGCCGACGCCGGCGACAAGGTCGCCATCACATACCGCTCGGGTGAGCCGCCGGCCGGCTTCCTCGCCGTCAAGTGCGACATCACCGACACCGAGCAGGTGGAGCAGGCGTACAAGGAGATCGAGGAGGCGCACGGCCCCGTCGAGGTGCTCGTCGCCAACGCCGGCATCACCAAGGACCAGCTGCTGATGCGGATGTCCGAGTCCGACTTCACCTCGGTCATCGACACCAACCTCACCGGCACCTTCCGGGTCGTCAAGCGCGCCAACCGCGGCATGCTGCGGGCCAGGAAGGGCCGCGTGGTGCTCATCTCCTCGGTCGTCGGCCTCCTCGGCGGCGCCGGTCAGTCCAACTACGCCGCCTCCAAGGCCGCGCTCGTCGGCTTCGCGCGGGCGCTCAGCCGTGAGCTGGGCTCGCGCAACATCACCTTCAACGTCGTCGCGCCCGGCTTCGTCGACACCGACATGACCAAGGCGCTCACCGAGGAGCAGCGCACCAACATCGTGAAGCAGGTGCCGCTCGGCCGCTACGCGCGGCCGGAGGAGGTCGCCGCGACGGTGCGGTTCCTCGCGTCGGACGACGCCTCGTACATCACTGGAGCCGTCATCCCCGTTGACGGCGGACTGGGAATGGGTCACTGAACACCATGAGCGGAATCCTTGAGGGCAAGCGCGTCCTGATCACCGGTGTGCTGATGGAGTCCTCCATCGCCTTCCACACCGCGAAGCTGGCCCAGGAGCAGGGCGCGGAGATCATCCTGACCGCGTTCCCGCGTCCCACGCTGACCGAGCGCATCGCCAGGAAGCTGCCGAAGCCGGTCAAGGTCATCGAGCTGGACGTCAGCAACGACGAACACCTGGCCCGGCTGGCCGACCTGGTCGGCGAGGAGCTGGGCGGCCTCGACGGCGTCGTGCACTCCATCGGCTTCGCACCCCAGGACGCGCTCGGCGGCAACTTCCTCAACACGCCGTTCGAGTCCGTCGCGACCGCCATGCATGTCTCGGCGTTCTCCCTGAAGTCGCTCACCATGGCCTGTCTGCCGCTGATGCAGAACGGCGGCTCGGTCGTCGGCCTCACCTTCGACGCCCAGTTCGCCTGGCCGCAGTACGACTGGATGGGCCCGGCCAAGGCCGCCCTGGAGGCCACCAGCCGCTACATGGCCCGCGACCTCGGCAAGCAGAACATCCGCTGCAACCTGATCTCGGCCGGCCCGATCGGCTCGATGGCCGCCAAGTCCATCCCGGGCTTCGGTGAACTCGCCTCCGTGTGGGACTCCCGCTCCCCGCTGGAGTGGGATCTGAAGGACCCGGAGCCGGCCGGCCGCGGGATCGTGGCACTGCTCAGCGACTGGTTCCCGAAGACCACCGGCGAGATCATCCACGTGGACGGCGGTCTGCACGCGATCGGCGCCTGACCGCTCGACCGCCTGACCGCCTGACCGACTGCCCCCCCCGTCCCGCGGGCGACCGTGTACCCCGTTCGGCCTATCCGGCCGGGCGGGGAGCGGCCACAACTGGGCATCCTGGATCACGGGTTCACTGCACGCGTCCTGCTTCCCCGCTCGCCCCGCCGCTGGCCCCCCGTTCCTCCCCAGCGCGACCCAGCGCGCCCGGCACGACCCGGCACGGCCGAGGAGGTACCCCTTGTGCGGATATCACGCGGCATGGCCTCAGCGACCCTCGCCGTCGCACTCGTGCTGTCCACGCCGCTCCCGACGACGGCCCACGCGCGCGTGACGGGGGAACCGAAGGACACCCCTCCGTCCGGGGCCGAGTGCCGCATCGGCGTCGACGGCTCCCGGGTGACGGCCCGCTGCCACAACCCCTACCCGCAGACCGACCGCGTCCGGCTGCACATCGAGTGCGAGCGCTGGTGGGACCTGGACACCGACGGCGCGCACACCGACGTACGACCGGCGACGACCGTACGGCTCACCGGCCGCTGCTGGAAAGAGGTCGACTCGGTGTGGATCACCCACGAGAGCCGGGGGAGCTGAGCCGGGCCAGCCGGCACAGGAACGGATAGCTCGCCGCCTCCGCGCCGGCCGTCTCGGCGTCTCCCGCGCGGATCGCGTCCAGCAGCCGGGTGTGGTCCATGTGCGTCTCCGGGGTCAGCTCCTCGCCGACGCCCTCACGCAGCCAGTCCCGCAGCACCTCGCCGAGGTCGGCGTACATCTCCGTCATCACGTCGTTGTGCGAGGCCGCCACCACCGCCAGATGGAAGGTGGCGTCGGCCGTCACGAACGCCTCCGCGTCCCCCGACCGCCACGCCTCCTCGCGCCGCGCCAGCAGGGCGTCCAACTGCCCCAGGTCCTTCTCGGTACGCCGCTCGGCGGCCAGCCGCGCCGCGGACGACTCCAGCGTGGAACGCAGCTCGGCCACATGCCGCGGGTCCGCGCCCGCGAACCGGCGCTGCATCACGCCCGCCAGCTCACTGGTGGCGACGACGTACGTGCCCGAGCCCTGCCGGATGTCGAGCAGCCCGTTGTGCGCGAGCGCCCGCACCGCCTCACGGACCGTGTTGCGCGCCACCCCGAGCTGTTCGACCAGCTCGGGCTCGGTCGGGATGCGTGAGCCCACCGGCCACTCGCCGGACGTGATCTGGTTGCGCAGTTCCGCGATGACCTGCTCGGACAGCGCCGAGCGGCGGGGGTGACTCAAGGGCATGGCACATCTTCGCTCACAGAGGACGACACCGGGGCACCGGAGACCGGAGACGATCCCGATCACCGGCGACCGGAAAACGGTCACAACCAATCATCCCATGATTCTATGATGGACGCATGGCACGCGAGGAAACCCGGACGACACCGCCCCCCACCGTCAACGTCACCGGCCCGGACCGGTCCGCCCCGGACACGGCGAGAACGGCCGGCCCGCGCACGTGGGCGACGCGGCTGCTCGTCGTCGGCATCGTGCTCGCCGCCGTCAATCTCCGCCCCGCCATCACCAGCCTCGGCGCGCTCCTGGAAGAGGTCCGCGACGGGCTCGGCATGAGCGGCAGCGTCGCCGGACTGCTCACCGCCGTACCGCCGCTGTGCTTCGCCGTCTTCGGCGTCACCGCCCCCCGCCTGGCCCGCCGCTTCGGCCCCGGCGCGGTGGTCTGCGCCGGCATGGCCGCCATCACCGCCGGACTCCTCATACGTCCTTACGCGGGCGGTACGGCGGGCTTCCTGGCCGCCAGCGCGCTGGCGCTCATGGGCATCGCCGTCAGCAACGTCCTGATGCCGGTCATCGTCAAGCGCTGGTTCCCGGACCGGGTCGGCTCCATGACCGGCCTCTACTCCATGGCCCTGGCCTTCGGCACCGCCATCGCGGCGGCCGTCACCGTCCCGCTCACCGGCGCCCTGGGCGGCGGCTGGCAGCCCGGCCTCGCGGTGTGGGCCGCTCTGGCGGCGACGGCCGTAGTGCCCTGGATCCTGTTCGCGCGGACGTCGGCACCGACGCCCGTGAACGCTCCGGACACCGCCGCGGGGGAGCAGCCCGCGCGCGAGGAACCGGCCGGGCGGCTGCGCATCACACGCAGCCCCACTGCCTGGGCGCTCGCCGTGTTCTTCGGGCTCCAGGCCACCGCCGCGTACATCACCATGGGCTGGATGGCACAGATCTTCCGCGACGCGGGGGTGGCCGCCGACACCGCCGGTCTGCTGCTCGCCGTCACGATGGTCATGGGGGTGCCCCTCGCCTTCGTCATCCCCCGCCTGGCCACCCGGCTCCCGCACCAGGGCCCGATCGTGCTCGTCCTCGGCGCGTGCGGCCTCGCCGGATACGCCGGCCTGTACCTCGCGCCCGCCGCCGGCGCCTGGGCCTGGGCCCTGCTCCTCGGCATCGCGAACTGCGCCTTCCCGCTGGCGCTGACGATGGTCGGCATGCGTGCCCGCACCGGCCCGGGCGTGGCCCAGCTCTCCGCCTTCGCGCAGAGCACCGGCTACCTGATCTCCATCCCCGGCCCGCTCCTGGTCGGCGTCCTCTACCAGCACAGCGGCGGCTGGGGTCTGCCCATCGCCCTCATGGCGGCCCTGCTGATCCCGCAGATCCTCGTAGGCTTCCTGGCCGGCCGCAACCGAACGGTCGAAGACGAGGCGACCCGCTGACCCGCCCCGGGCCTGGTGGCCGACTCGGGCCTGATGACTGACTCGGGCTTGTGGTGGTCGACTCGGGCCTGATGACTGACTCGGGCTTGGTGGTCGACTCGGGCCTGGCGACCCGACTCGGACCTGGTGACCCCGATCCGGAGCCGCTGGCCCGGACTCGCCGGCCCCGATCCGGAGCCGCCGGCCCAGAGTCGGAACGGGGGATCCCGACGCGGACCCGGGAACCCGCCCCGGCCCCGCTGGCCCGGACGCGGACCCCGACCCGGAGCCGCTGGCCCGACGGAGTGCCCGCCCCGGGGCCGTTGACCCCGGAGGGGCTCCCGTCGACCCGGACCGGGGAACCGGCCCAGATCCGCTGAGGCCGATCTGGAGCCAGGGTCGGACGCGGGGCTTGAGCCGGAGCCGCTGATTCCGACCGGGGATCCCGACGCGGACCCCGGGAACCCGTCCCGGAGCCGGCCCGGGCGCGGACCCGACGCGGAGCCGGACTGGGCGCGGACCCGACGCGGAGCCGCTGGCGACCCCGACGGGGGTGCCCGTCCCGGAGCGTTGGTCCCGGCGCGGACCCGTTGCCCCCGCCCCGGGGACCCGCCCCGGACTCGCTGACCCCGACCGGGACCCCGGCCCGGAGCCCCCGGAGTTGCTGACCTTGGACGTGGACCCGTTGCCCCCACCCCGGGGAATCGGCCCCAGACCCGCTGCCGCCGACCTGGAGCCAGAGCCGGACGCGGGGCCAGCACGGGAGCCGCTGACCTCGGCGCGGACCCGATGCGGAGCCGCTGGCCCCGACGGGCGTGCCCGTCCCGGACCTGGGGAGCCCGTCCCGAAGCTGCTGACCCCGGACGCAGGACCCGTTGACCCGGACCCGGCCCCGGGCCCGGAGCCGGACCCGGAGCCGCTGGCCCGGATGTGGACCCCGGCTCGGACCCGCCGACCCGGACGTGGACCCCGGCCCGGACCCGCGGCCCGGACGCGGACCCGCTGGCCTGGACGGGGAGGCCCGTCCCGGACCCGGGAGGCCCGTCCCGGCCCCGCTGCCCCCGACCGGGCAACCCGCCCCCGACCGGGGAACCTGCCCCCGACCGGGGAACCTGCCCCCGACCGGGCAACCCGCCCCCGGCCGGGGAACCCGCCCCCGACCCCGAGCGGCCCGCCCCGGATCATCACCCCGACCCCGGGGTGAGCCGTACCCGCGCCGAATGCGAGACTGGCGGCATGCCAGTGCTCGACCCGAACCCCAAGAACGGCCAGAAGAAGATGCTGCTTGTCTTCGGCACGTTCTTCGCCATCTTCGTGATCATCGGCATCATCGCCACGATCGCGGCCCCCTGACCGGCCGTCCGGCCGCCCACCCGCCCCGAACGACCGATCGCCCGATCGCCCGATCGCCCGATCGCCCGATCGCCCCGGCCCCGTACGAGGTCCGACGGTGGGGGTAACCCCCCATCCCCTAGGGGGTCAGGGTCAGGGTCAAGTGGGTGGATCACCGGATGGGCCGAAGGCCCCGGGATCCGTACCTTCGAAGTGTGACCGCGAGCGGCGGACACCCCTTACTCGAAGACCGCGGAGGCACCCATGTCGGCCCCTACGTACTCCCGGACCCACCCGGCGACCACGGGCCGTACCGTCACCCGCCTGCCCTGGTGGGCGCTGGCCCTGCCGACCCTCGCCTTCGCCACCCTGCTGACCCTCATACTCAACCCCTCCGACGCCCACGCGGCCTCCGGCGACCCCGCGATCGCGCAGGTCCTGGAGCGGCTGCGGGAGCTGATCACCCGCTGACGGCCCACCGCCGCGCGGGCCGCCCCCGCCGCCCCGCCGCGACCCCCTCCGCCATGGATGAATCCGCATGTCAACTCCCTGCGCCCCATGGTCTGTTTCATGCGAAGCTGGGGCCATGAGCGTCGCAGAACCCCGCAGGATTGTCCTCTTCCGGCATGCGAAAGCTGACTGGCCCCAGGTGAACGACCATGAGCGTCCGCTCGCCGAACGGGGCCGCCTGGACGCGGCCGAGGCCGGGCGCAGACTCGCCGACACGGGCGTCCCCATCGACCTGGCCCTGTGCTCCACGGCGACCCGCACCCGTGAGACCTGGAAGCTCGCCGTCCATGAGTTTCCGCACCGGCCGAAAACCGTCTACGAGGAGCGGATCTACGAGGCGGCTCCCGGCGAGCTGATCGCCCTCCTCAACGAGACCCCGGAGGACATCCGCAACGTCCTGCTGATCGGCCACAACCCCGGAGTCCAGGGCCTCACCGAGATCCTCGCCGGCTCGGCCGAGGAGGAGCCCCGCGAGCGGCTGAGCAGCCGTGGTTTCCCGGCCGCCGCCTTCGCCGTGCTGACCTGCGACGGCCCCTGGAAGAACGTGGAGCCCGGCACGGCCACGCTGGTCGACTACTGGGCCCCGTCCGACTGACCGGACGTTCCCCCCTGTCGGACGCGTGTACGACGCCGAGGGCCCGGCCTCCGAGGAAGCCGGGCCCTCCACACGCCGACGCCGTGGACACCCGGCCCCCCGCGAGCCCGCCCGCCCCCGCGAGCGCGCCGGCCGCCCCGCCCGTACCGCCGTTCGCCGTACCGCCGTCACCCCTCGTCGTGGGTGTCCGCCGCCTCGACCTCTTCACGGGTCACCCCGAGCAGATACAGGACGGTGTCCAGGAACGGGACGTTCACCGCCGTGTGCGCGGCCTCCCGGACCACCGGCTTGGCGTTGAAGGCCACCCCGAGCCCGGCCGCGTTCAGCATGTCCAGATCGTTGGCGCCGTCCCCGATGGCGACGGTCTGCGACAGCGGCACCCCCGCCTCCGCCGCGAACCGGCGCAGCAGCCGCGCCTTGCCCGCGCGGTCCACGATCTCCCCGGTGACCCGCCCGGTGAGCTTGCCGTCCACGATCTCCAACGTGTTGGCCTGGGCGAAATCCAGCCCCAGCCGCTCCCGGAGATCATCGGTGACCTGGGTGAACCCGCCGGAGACCACCCCGACTTGGTAGCCGAGCCGCTTCAGCGTCCGGATCAGCGTCCGCGCGCCCGGCGTCAGCCGCACCTCGCTGCGCACCTTCTCCACGACCGAGGCGTCCAGCCCCTTCAGCAGCGCCACGCGCGCGTGCAGCGACTGCTCGAAGTCCAGCTCCCCGCGCATCGCCGCCGCCGTCACCTCGGCGACCTTGTCGTCGCACCCGGCGTGCGCGGCGAACAGCTCGATCACCTCGTCCTGGATGAGCGTGGAGTCTACGTCCATCACCACCAGGCGCTGAGCCCGCCGGTGCAGCCCGGCCGCGACCACGGCGATGTCCACCCCGAGCGCGGCGGCGTCGGTGACCAGGGCGGTGCGCAGCGGCTCGGTCTCCACCCCGGACACCGCGAACTCGACGGCGGTGACCGGGTACTTGGCGAGCCGGAAGATACGGTCGATGTTGCCGCCGGCCTTGGTGATCTTCGCGGCGATGGCGGCGGTGGCCTCGGCGGTGAGCGGATGGCCGAGCACCGTGACCAGGGAGCGTCCCAGCCCACGGGGCCGGTTGTCACCGGTACCGGAGATGATCTCCGCCTGGAGCTTCATCGACTCCGCCCAGCTGTGGACGGTGGCCCGCAGCCCGCCTTCGAGCCCCTGCGGCGGCTCGGTCACCAGCGCGCACAGCACGATCCGGCCACGGGTGACGACCTGCTCGATGTCGACGACGTCCACCGAGTAGGCGGCGAGGGTGTCGAAGAGTCCGGCCGTGATGCCCGGCCGGTCCCTGCCGAAGATCTTGACCAGGAGGGTGGGGAAGTCTGAGGTCTGCGAAGGGCTCATGGTGCCTCCACCGTATCCGGCACCCAGTGCCTCCCGCCTCCGTGGTCCGGCTGGCGGACAGGGAACACTGGATGTCCCGTCCGTTCCGCACGGCTGGAGGATCCTGCCTGCCGCGCGAGGAGGCGGAAGCGTTTCTTCGGACCTGTGCCCGTGCCCGTGCCGTGCGTGCCCGTGCCGTGCGTGCCCGTGCCTGTGCCGTGCCCGTGCCGCGCCCGCGTCCGTGCCCGCGTCCGCGTCCGTGCCCGCGTCCGTGCCCGTGCCCGCGTCCGCGTCCGTGCCCGCGTCCGCGTCCGCGTCCGCGTCCGCGTCCGTGCCCGCGTCCGTGCCCGTGCCCGCGTCCGTGCCCGTGCCCGCGTCCGCGTCCGTGCCCGCGCCGCGTCCGTGCCCTGCCCGTGCCCGTGCCGTGTCCGCGCCGAATCCCACGGCCTCCCGGCGAGCGGGGTCGCGGCCCACTCCCGCCGGAGGCTCCCGCTCCCTCAGCCCGACCCCTTCGGCGGGCTCGACGGCCGCGGCGGGCTCGGCCGACCCGGTGGGCCCGGCGGCCTCGGTGGGCTTGAGGGCCTCGGTGGGTGCGGTGGGTGCGGTGGCCCCGGCGGCGCAGGCGGCCCTTCCCCGGGCGAGGCCGGCGGACGCCGAGGCCGCGCCGGCGGTGTCGCCGGCCCGGCCCCGACCGGCGACCCGGCCCGGTCCGACCCGACCGGCGACCCGGCGAGGTCGGCCCGCGGCGGCGTCCTCGGCTGGGGCGGCGTCCTCGGCCGGGGCGGCGCAGACACCCCCGCCCCCTGCCCCGACGCACCCGCCGCCCCCGAGTCACCCAGTGCCAACCCCGCCACACCTCGCCCGGCCGCCCCCGTCGCGCAGGCCAGCAACGCCCCGGCGGCCCCGGCCCCGGCGCCCCACACCGCGCCCAGCAGTACGGCGGCCCCCGTCCGCCCGTGCAGTTCGATCCCGGCGCCGAAGGCTTCGAAGCCCAGCACCGACAGCGAGGTGTTCACGGAGACGTCCGTGAGCCGGCCGAGCAACGGCAGGGCCAGCGCGGTCACACACCCCAGCCGCACCGCACAGCGGCCGACAAACCCACCGACCCCCGGCCCCCGTAGCCCACGCGCCTCCTGACTTCCCCCTCCGCCGACCGGCGTCCGTACCGCCGCCACCACCCCCGCCAGCAGCATCAAGGTCACCGCCGCCACCCCGAGCAGCCACACCCGCCCGTCCAAGTCGGCCAGCCGGCCCAGCGTCACCGGACCGTCGGAGTCGGCCAGCAGGTCGTCCAGCGGGTCGGGCAGGAAGCCGGTCAGCGGACCCGTCGCGTCGCCCTCGTACGGGACGAACAGCCCGACCGGCAGTCCCAGCCACACCCCGTTGGGCGCCCCGAGCAGCGCGGCGCCGACGACCCGCCGCGGATGGTCGTCTCCGATCGCGGCATGTCCCGCCGCCGCGCACCCCGCCGCGACCGCCACCAGCGCCACCGTGACCAGCGCCGACACGGTGGGCCGGACCACCCGGTGGACGAACGCGAGCCCGCGCGGCAGCGGCGTACGGCGTGCGGCCAGCAGCGCGATCAGCAGGACCCCCGCCGACCAGCCCAGACCACCGAGCAAGGTGGGCACGATGTCGACGGTGAGGTCCACCGCCACCCGCGCGCCGATCAGATCGCCCACCCCGTCCGGCAGCAGCCCGCCGATGTCCCCGAGTCCGTCCGGTCCCGGGAGGTCGAGCCGGTCACCCCCCGGCAGTTCGCCGGAGCCGGGAGCGTCGTCCGGCCCCAGGGTGTCCCCGTCGATCGTGATGACATCGTGTCCCGCCCACGCCAGCCCGCCCAGCCCCGCCGTGAACAGCACGACCACCGCCCCCACCCGCGCCAGGAGTTCGGCCGCGGACACCTCGACTCCGGCCGCGCGCAGGGACCGTAGGAAGATCCAGGACAGCAGCAGCGCGCCGACGAGGCTGACGCCGAGTGGCGTGATCTCGACGGCGGTCGCCGCCTCCGCACCCGTCAGCCCGAACACCGACACCTCGCCGGACGGACTGACCGAACCACCCGCCCCGAGCGCCACCACCGCCGCGGCCATCGGCCCCGCCGAGCCCGCCGCGTCGGCGTCCAGGAGGCGCAGCCCGAGCGCGGCCGTGGCGATCATTCCGATCAATGCCCAGCTCACGGCGGCGATCGCGGACAGCAGGACGTCGACCCACGGCACCCGTGCCCCGTACCGCCCGGCTCCGACCCTCATGACAGGCCCCCCGATCCGCTGCACGGCACCCCGCACCCCGCCCTTCCGCGCACGGGGACACCACTGTCGGGCGCGGCCTCCACCCCGTCAACGACAACGCTCCGATGCGCCCCCCGCCCGGTTCCACAAGGCCCGGCTTTCGGTCAGGGGGCCGCTCCTGAAATAGTTCCCCCCGATGTTCGACATCCCTAGACTCCCTGCGATGGGGGAAATCTCGGGGGACAACTCAGTGGGGCATGGAGTGCCGGAACTCGTACTGGAATCAAACGGACGGACCTGGACGCTCGATCCGTCCAGGCAATACACCCTCGGACGCGATCCGCAAGGAGAGGTCGTGTTCGAGGACGCCAGGGTCTCCTGGCGGCACGCCACGGTCAGCTTCAACGGCCGCGGTTGGGTCATCGAGGACCACGGCAGCACCAACGGCACCTTCGTGCAGGGACAGCGGATCCACCAGGTGGAGATCGGCCCCGGCGCGCAGGTGCACCTCGGCAACGCGACCGACGGCCCGCGCGTCAGCCTCTCGGGCGAGGCACCCGCCGCACAGGCACAAGCCCCGGCGCAGGCGCAGCCGTACGCGGCCCAGAGCGCCCCTGGCGGACACGGCGTACCCGGCGCGCACGGCGCGCACGGCGCACAAGGCGTACCCGGCGGACCGGGTGCCCAGGCCGCCGACCAGGGCTGGTCCCAGCAGACACCGCAGCAGACCGGCTGGCAGCAGCCGCAGCCGCAGCCGCAGCCGCAGCCGCAGCACCCGCACCCACAACACCCACAACACGCGCACCCGCACCCGCACGCAGCCCAGGTCCCGCATCAGGCCGCCGCAGCCCAGGTCCCGCACCAGGCCGCCGCGGCCCAGGTCCCGCACCAGCAGCAGGCGCACCCCTCGCCGCAGGGTCACGCGCCGCAGGCGACCGGTGGTGGCGCGGGGGCGCCGCCGGTCTACGGCGACCGCAGCCCGACCACGTTCCACCAGTTCGCGCTCGGCCGCGTGATGCGTATCGGCCGCTCGCTGGAGAGCGACCTGGTCGTCTCGGACCTCCAGGTCTCGCGCCACCACGCCGAGTTCCACTCCACGCCCGACGGCCGGATGGAGATCCGTGACCTCGGCTCGCACAACGGCACGTACGTCAACGGTCTGCCGATAGCCAAGGGCGGTTCGCAGCTCCTCGGCCCGACCGACATCGTCGGTGTCGGTCACTCGACGTTCCGGATCGTCGGCGACCGGCTGGAGGAGTTCGTCGACACCGGTGAGGTGTCGTTCTCCGCCCGCCATCTCACCGTCACGGTCGACGGCGGCAAGCAGATCCTCAAGGACGTCTCCTTCGGCGTCCCGGAGAAGTCGCTGATCGCGGTCATCGGCCCGTCCGGCTCCGGCAAGTCCACCCTGCTCAAGGCGCTCACCGGCTACCGCCCCGCCAACCAGGGCGAGGTGCTCTACGACAACCGGAACCTCTACAAGCAGTTCGCCGAGCTGCGTCAGCGCATCGGTCTGGTCCCGCAGGACGACATCCTGCACAAGGAACTGACCGTCAAGAAGGCCCTCAAGTACGCGGCCAAGCTGCGCTTCCCCGCCGACACCACGGCCCAGGAGCGCGAGGCCCGGATCGACGAGGTGCTGCGCGAGCTGAAGCTCGACATCCACCGGGACAAGAAGGTCACCTCCCTCTCCGGCGGTCAGCGCAAGCGGGTCTCGGTCGCCCTGGAACTGCTGACCAAGCCGTCGCTGATCTTCCTGGACGAGCCGACCTCGGGGCTCGACCCGGGCATGGACCGCGACGTGATGCAGCTGCTGCGCGGCCTCGCCGACGACGGCCGTACCGTCCTGGTCGTCACCCACTCGGTGGCCGAGCTGGCACTGTGCGACAAGCTCCTGGTGATGGCGCCGGGCGGCTCGGTCGCCTACTTCGGCCCGCCCGAGGAGGCGCTGAACTTCTTCGGCTACGACACCTGGGCCGATGTCTTCTCCGCCTTCGAGAACTACCGCGACTACGACTGGGCGGGCCGCTGGAAGGGCTCGCAGCACTACCAGATGTACGCGGCGGACATCGACGCCGTCGCCCCGCAGGCGGTACAGGTCCCGGCGATGCAGTCGCTCAGACCGCCCAAGCCGCAGGGCTGGATGTCGCAGTGGGTCACCCTGGTGCGCCGCTATGTCTCGGTGATCGCCTCCGACAAGGGCTTCCTCGCCCTGATGGTGATCCTGCCGGCCGTGCTGGGCGCGGTGAGCCTGCTGATCGACCCGGAGAAGGGGCTGCTGCCCAACGCGGCCGACCCGGAGACCGGCCGGATCGTCGGGAACGGCACGGCGACCACGGTCCTGCTGATCCTCGCGGTCGGCGCCTGTTTCGCGGGCGCCGCGAACTCCGTCCGTGAACTGATCAAGGAACGGGTGATCTACGAGCGGGAGCGGGCGACCGGGCTGTCCCGGTCGGCGTACCTGATGTCCAAGGTGTTCGTGCTCGGCATGATCACCGCGCTCCAGGGCCTGCTGGTCGGTGTGATCGGGTTCGCCAGCCGGGAGATCCCGGAGGAGGGCCTGGTCCTGGGCGGGCTGACGCTCGTGGAGCTGTCCCTGCCGATCATGGGGCTCGGCTTCAGCTCGATGATGTTCGGTCTGATCATCTCGTCGCTGGTGAAGACGGCCGAGAAGACCATGCCGCTGCTGGTGATGTTCGCGATCATCCAGGTGGTCTTCACGGGCTGTCTGTTCGCCCTGCACGGCACGGTCGGCGTCAACGAGTTCTCGTATCTGATGCCCTCGCGCTGGGCGGTGGCGGCGGCCGGCGCCACCCTGGACCTGAACCGGGTGACCCCGCCGGAGGCCGGCGCGGAGGCCGACCCGCTGTGGGACCACACCTTCGGCACCTGGGGCCTGGACATGGCGGCCCTGATCGCCCTCGGTGTGATCTGCGGCTTCTTCGTGGCCCGCTTCCTGCGCCGCCACGAGCCGGAGGTCATGCGCGACTAGCGCCGGACGCCCGACACACGATCGGCGCCGGACGTCCGACACACGATCGGCGCCGGATGACCGATGCCGTACGACGCCGAAGGGCGGCACCCTGACCGGGTGCCGCCCTTCGCTGTACGCGTGCGAGGTCCGCGCCTGCCTCAGTACGCGCCGAAGACGTTGTCGATCGAGCCGTATCGGTCGGCCGCGTAGTTGGCGGCGGCGACGATGTTGGAGACCGGGTGCCAGATGTTCTTCGGGGTGCCGGAGACGTGGTACGCGTCGAAGGTCGGCGGGATGACCTGGAGCAGGCCCTTGGACGGGACGCCGTTGATGGCGTTGATGTCCCAGTTGTTGATGGCGTTCGGGTTGCCGGAGGATTCCCGCAAAATGTTGCGGTGCAGTCCGTTGTAGCTGCCGGGTATGCCCTTGTTCTTCATGATGTCGAGCGACTCGCGGATCCAGCCGTCGAGGTTGTTCGCGTAGTTCTTCGCGGCGACCGGCGTCGTCTGCGCGCGCGGCGCGGAGCGGTTCGCGGACTGCTCGGCCTGGCGCTCGGCGACGGCCTGCTTCTTGGCCTCGGCCGCGCTCTGCTTCTTCGCGGCGGCGGCCTTCTGCTTGGCCTCGATGGCCTCGACCTTCAGGCTGGCGCCCGCGAGCTGGTCGGTGACGCTGGTCTTGACGTCCTTGATCTGCTCGCTGCTGTACGTGAGCGGCGCGGCGGTGGAGGACGCGTCGGTGACGGTCGTCGTACCGCCCGAGGGCACCAGGGTGAAGGCGAGCGTGGCGGCGCTGAGCGCGCCCACACCGGCGAGCGCGGCCCGCTTGTGGGCCCGGGTCACCGGCCGGCCGCGGCCGGGCAGGGCGTCCCGCACGGCGTCACGGGCACGGGCGGCACGCTCGGACAGCTCGGCACGATCGGGAAACTTGGGCAGCCGGGGCGGCTGAAAGTGCTTCGGCATGGCGATGGACCTCTTCGAATAGCGCGGAGGCCGTCCAACGTCCGCCGGGACAGGGGACTGTCTGCGGAGGGGCACGGGACGAACCCGTGGCGCTGAACGACGGCAGCCATTCTTAGCGGTCGCAAAATTCTCTGGCAAAGGTGTGACGTACGAAGCCAGATAGTGGATCGCGGAAGTGCAAAACGGGACAGACTGGGCTGTCTGTCCCGTTCACATGGGAAGTCTTGATCTCCTACTTACGTTCGTACGTGATGTGCGCCCTATGTGCGGGCTCACACGGACGCCGGGGTGGTCTCACCAACAGTTGCCGGAGCAACGCTCACCGTGAGGGCCCTCCTCCGGGAGGAGGAGATGGACGTCCCCGAACTCGTGCCAGAGGTAGCGGCCCCGCAGCGCCTCCTCGTAGCCACGGCCGACCGCCGCCCGCCCCGCGACCGCCTCCAGCATCAGCAGATGCGACGCCTGCGGCTCGTGCAGCCCGGTCAGCAGCCCGTCCACCACCCGCACCCCGCGCTCGGGCGTCACCACGAGGTCCGTCCACCCCTCAGCCGCCCGCACCGCCCCCTGAGGCCCCTGAGCCTCCTGAGCCCCCCGGCGCCCCTGTGCCCCCTGGGGCCCCCGAGCCCCCTGACGCCCGCCGGGCCCCTCCGGCCCCACCGCGGACTCCACGGCCCGCACCGCGGTCGTCCCCACCGCGATCACCCGCCCGTCACCCGCCCGCACCGCGTTGATCAGCCGCGCCGACGCCTCCGGCACCGCGAACCACTCCGGATACGGCGGCTCGTGCGCCTCCGCCGACGCCACCCCCGTGTGCAGCGTCACCGGCGCGAACTGCACCCCCCGGCTCACCAGCCCCGCCACCATCCCCGCCGTGAACGGCCGCGCCGCACTCGGCATCTCCGCGCTCCCCGCCCCGTCCGCCGACGGCAGCGCGAACACCGTCTGGTACACCGACAGCGGCTGATCCCGCTCCGTGTAGGAGTAACGGATCGGCCGCCCGTACTCCCGCAGCAGCCCCGGCACGTCCGGATCCGACACCCGCGCCCACCACAGCCGCCGCCCGTCCGCGCTCTGCGGCGCCTCCAGCACCAGCCGCACACCCCCCGCCAGCGACACCTCCGTCCCCGCGGGTCCGCCCGCCCGCGCGCGCGTGGTGCCCCCGGCGTCCGGCTCCCGCAGCTCCACCGCCCAGCGCCCGTCGTCACCGCGCGTCGAGAAATGCACCACCACGCGCGCGTCCCCGAGCCTGCCGTCCACGGCCGCCGCCAGCGTCGGCGAGGTGTTCACCACCAGCAGATCCCCCGCCCGCAGCAGCCCCGGCAGCTCCCCGAACCGGTGGTGCGACACCGCCGTCCCCCGCGACACCAGCAGCCGTACGGCGTCCCGGCCCAGGCCCGTGCCGCGCTGCTCGGCCGGCACCCGCGCCGACAGCTCCTCCGGCACCCGCAGGGCGAGGGTCACCGCACCCCCTCCAGCAGCGACGGCGCACAGTAGCGCCCGCTGGCCGGCCGCTCGTCCAGCAGCCGCAGGAACCCCGGCACCACCCCGGCCGGCTCCGGCCGCGGCTCCGCGTCGTCCGGTACGGCCGCCGCGTACAGGTCCGTCGCCATGTCCCCGGGATCCACCGCCCAGACCCGCAGATCGGGCTCCTCGGCCGCCAGCACCGCCGCCAGATGGTCCAGCGCCGCCTTCGAGGCCCCGTACCCGCCCCAGGTCTCGTACGCCTCGGCCGCCGCGTCCGAGCTGACCACGATCACCGCCCCCGCGCGCGAGACCCGCAGCAGCGGCAGCGCCTCCTGCACCAGCCCCAGCGCCGCCACCGCGTTGACCTCCAGCGCGTGCCGCAGCCCCGCCAGCGGCAGCTCGTCCAGCCGCACCAGCGGCTCCGCGCCCAGCGCGCTCGCGTTGCTCACCAGCAGATCCACCCCGCCCAGCCGCCAGGCCGCCGCCACCAGCGCCGACCGGTGCTGCTCGTCGGTGACGTCCCCCGCCAGCGCCTCCACCCGCGTACCGTGCGCCGCCACCGCCTCCGCCGTCCGCTCCAGCACCTCGGCGGTGCGCGCGTTCAGCACCAGATCCCAGCCCCGTACCGCCAGCGCCTCCGCCAGCGCCCGCCCCAGCCCCTTCGACGCCCCCGTGATGACCGCTACCGGCATGACATCCCCTCATCCTCGAAACCGCCTCTGCACAAGCCCTCAAGCCCTCAAGCCCTCAGGCACTCAGCCCTAAAGCCCTCAGCGCTCAAGCCCTCAAGCACTGAGGCCCTCAGGCCCTCAGGCCCTCAGGCCCTCAGGCCCTCAGGCCCTCAGGCCCTCAGGCCCTCAGGCCCTCAGGCCCTCAGGCCCTCAGGCCCTCAGGCCCTCA
>NZ_JBIVUE010000025.1:98317-108236 GCF_044757045.1 Streptomyces sp. NPDC091377
CAGGCACTCAAGCCCTCAAGCTCTCTGCACAAGCCCTCGATAGTCCTCTGAAGCCCCCGGACACTGAGCCGACGGCCATGCCCCCACCGTAGGAACGCCCCCCGCCCCTCCGCCTCGGCCGCGGGCCCCAGCCCCACCGGTCCCTTCGCCCTAAGCCGTCCCCCCTCCGACCTGCGACCTAGGCCCCTGGCCCAGACCGGTGCGGGCCTCCGGGCCGATCCCGATGTCACACCCCGTCGGTACCGTGAGGACATGAGTCAAGGCCCCCGGTCCGGCCTCGCCGCGATCAGCTCCGCGCTGCTGGCCATGAGCAGGCACCTGGAGGTGCGCGACGTCCTCAAGACGATCGTCGCCTCCGCCCGCGAACTGCTCGACGCCGAGTACGCCGCCCTCGGCGTCCCGGACGACCACGGCGGCTTCGCCCAGTTCGTCGTGGACGGCGTCAGCGACGAGCAGTGGAAGGCCATCGGCCCGCTGCCCCGCCAGCACGGCGTCCTCGCCGCCATGCTCCGCGACGCCAAACCCCAGCGCCTCGCCGACGTACGCGAGGACCCCCGCTTCGGCGGCTGGCCCAGCGCCCACCCCGACCTCGCCGACTTCCTGGGCCTGCCCATCCGCGACGGCGACGAGATCATCGGCGCGCTCTTCCTCGCCAACAAGAAGCACCCCCGCCCCGACGGCGGCTGCGGCTTCACCGAGGACGACGAGGACCTCCTGTCGATCCTCGCCCAGCACGCCGCCATCGCCCTGACCAACGCCCGCCTCTACGAGCGCAGCCGCGAACTGACCATCGCCGAGGAACGCTCCCGCCTGGCCCACGAACTCCACGACGCCGTCAGCCAGAAACTGTTCTCCCTACGACTGACCGCCCAGGCCGCCACCGCCCTGGTCGACCGCGACCCGGCCCGCGCCAAGGACGAACTGCACCAGGTCGTCGCCCTCGCCGCCGAGGCCGCCGACGAACTGCGCGCCGCCGTCGTGGAACTTCGCCCCGCCGCCCTGGACGAGGACGGCCTCGTCGCCACCCTGCGCACCCAGATCCACGTCCTCGACCGCGCCCACAGCGCCCGCGTGAGCTTCACCGCGCGCGGCGTGCGCGCCCTGCCCGCCGCACAGGAGGAGGCCCTGCTCCGCGTCGCACAGGAAGCCCTCCACAACGCGCTGCGCCACTCCGGGGCACCCCGCGTCGAGGTCGTCCTGGAGCGCCGCGGCGCCGGCGCGGTGCTGCGCGTCCGGGACGACGGCGACGGCTTTGACCCCCGCACGGTCCGCCGGGCGGGCCGGCATCTGGGCCTGGTCTCCATGCGCGACCGCGCGAGCGGCGTCGGAGGACGGCTGACGGTGGAATCGGCGCCCGGCTCGGGCACCACGATCGAGATGGAGGTCCCCGGTGGGTGACGCAATCAAGGTGCTGCTCGTCGACGACCACCAGGTGGTCCGCAGAGGACTGCGCACCTTCCTGGAGATCCAGGACGACATACAGGTCGTCGGCGAGGCCGCCGACGGAGCCGAGGGCGTCGCCCGCGCGGAAGAGCTGCGCCCCGACGTCATCCTCATGGACGTCAAGATGCCCGGCATGGACGGCGTCGAGGCCCTGCGCAAGCTCCGCGAACTCGACCACCCCGCGCGCGTGCTGATCGTCACCAGCTTCACCGAGCAGCGTACGGTCGTCCCGGCCCTGCGCGCGGGCGCCACCGGGTACGTCTACAAGGACGTCGACCCCGAGGCGCTGGCCGGTGCCATCCGCTCGGTGCACGCCGGGCACGTCCTGCTCCAGCCCGAGGTGGCCGACGCCCTGCTCTGCGAGGAGGAGACCGGCATCGGCCAGGGCAGGGGAGGGTCACTGACCGAGCGCGAGCGCGAAGTGCTGGTGCTGATCGCCGACGGCCGCTCCAACCGCGAGATCGCCCGCGCCCTCGTCCTCTCCGAGAAGACCGTCAAGACCCATGTCTCGAACATCCTCATGAAGCTCGACCTGGCGGACCGCACCCAGGCCGCGCTGTGGGCCGTACGCCACGGTGTGGCGGGCTGAGACGCCCCCTCGCACAGGAACCGGACGCGGGTTCCCCTCCGGGCAGAGATTCATACCGTCGTGGGAATGTCCCCCGGATGGCGTATCCATCACGGTCCCGGACCGTTCTCCCATGCGTGCCGCGGTGATTGCCGCGGCGATCGCAAGGAGGGCATAGAAGTGAAGAACCTGAAGAAGGCAGCGGCCGTGACGATGGTGGCCGGCGGGCTGATGGCCGCCGGAGCCGGAATGGCCTCCGCCACCGACGGTGCGCTGGCGCACGGCACGGCCGCGGGCTCTCCGGGCGCTGTCTCCGGCAACGTCATCCAGGTCCCGGTCGACGTCCCGGTCAACGCCGTCGGCAACAGCGTGAACGTCATCGGCGTGCTGAACCCGGCATTCGGCAACCTCGGCCTCAACCGCTGAGCACCGACTGACGTCCGAGTGCGGGCCTGACGCCGCACCGGCCTCCGGCCTCCCGGGCGCTCTCCGGGAGGCCGGTCTTTTTGTCGGCTGGTAGGCCCAATGATCCGAACGGGCAGTACGGCAGGCCGGACCGTTCCGAACTGAACGTCTCCGCGTTGTTCAGCGCACGACCCGCGGCCGGGTCGGTAGGACAACAGCAGGAGGAAACGCTTCTCATGAACATCGCCAAGAAGGCTGCCGTAGCCCTCTCCGTCGCCGGGATCGCCGCCGGCGCCTCCGCGGGCGCGGCGGTCGCCGACTCGGGCGCGCAGGGCCTGGCCGCGAAGTCCCCCGGCGTTGTCTCGGGCAACGTCATCCAGGTCCCGGTCCACATCCCCGTCAACGTCGTGGGCAACAGCATTAACGTGATCGGCCTGCTGAACCCGGCGTTCGGCAACATCGGCGCCAACGGCTGACCCCACCCCGCCCCACCCAAAGAGGCCCCGAACCAAACCGGGGCCTCTTGCCTTTTCCCTTTCAGCCCGTCCGGCGTTTGGGGACGAGGCCGTCCAGGCCGAACCGGGGCTCGGGGGCAGAGCCCCCGGTCACGGCACGCCCAACCCGCTCACCCATACCCGACCTCACCACCGACCCACCTCACCGCACCCCCTTCTCCCGCTCCTCCACAACGGAGTTGTACGCCGCGACCTGCGCCCGCCGAGCCACCCGCTCCACCCCCCGCAGCACCGCCCCCCGAGCCGCCATCTCCGAAGCGCTCACCGCCCCCGTACTCGCACCCCCACCCCCACTCCCACGCGCACCCCCACGCGCACTCCCACCGCCCCCCGCCCCACCGGCGACCCCTCCGTGCCCGTTCTCATGAGCCACATCCACCAGCAACCCCACCCGCTGCGCCAGCTCCAGCACCCGCACCGCCCGCGGCGGATACCCCGGCGCCAACACCTCCCGCCCCCGCTCCGCCCGCGCCCGGTACGCGTCGATCGCCGCCTCCGCCACCGGCCCCGACGCGGCGAGGTCCAGCCGGGTCAGCATCTCGGTCGCCTCCCGCAGCGCCTCCGCCAACTCACGCTCCGCCTCGCCGAGCGACGGCACATCCGCGGGCGGCGCCTCCCGCACCGCGAGGCAGTGCCACACCACCTCCACATGGACATCCCCCGCCGGCCCGGCCGAGGACACCTCCGGCACCAGCCCGAACGCGGCGCCATGACAGATCACCGCCTCCTCGGCGTCCATGGCCCGCGCGTTGAACTCCGGCGGTCCGCTCAGCCCCAGCGGATGCCCGGGCGCGGGCAGCGCGATCCGCAGCCCCGTCGCCCCGAGCGACCGCAGCCGCCCGAGCGCGAGCGTGAGACCGACCGGCGCGGACTCCCCGGGCAGCCCCGCCACCCGGTGCACGGCGTCGTCCCCGACGATCGCCAGCACAGCGTCATCCGGCGAAACAAGTCCGACAAGAAGGGCATTTCCCCAAGCGGCGAGGCGTCCTGAACGCGGTTCCGAGAGCACCCGTCCACTCTAAGGACCGGACCGATGGAATGGACCGGGCAACCGGTGGCGTAGATTTCGTAGAGGGCCTGCGCCCACCGGCGCGGCGGCCCGAGCCACTGGCGTACGCGACAGCCGAGACCGGCCACACCGTAAGGGGAGACAACGCGCTCATGAGCGATGTACTGGAGCTTGAGGACGTATCCGTCATCCGCGAGGGCCGGGCTCTGGTGGACGACGTCTCCTGGTCGGTGAAGGAGGGCGAGCGCTGGGTCATCCTCGGCCCCAACGGCGCCGGCAAGACCACCCTCCTCAACATCGCCTCCAGCTACCTCTTCCCGAGCAAGGGCACCGCCACCATCCTCGGCGACACCCTCGGCAAGGTCGACGTCTTCGAACTCCGCCCCCGTATCGGTGTGGCCGGTATCGCCCTCGCCGACAAGCTCCCCAAGCGCCAGACCGTGCTCCAGACCGTCCTGACGGCCGCGTACGGCATGACCGCCTCCTGGCACGAGGACTACGAGGACATCGACGAGCAGCGCGCCCGCGCCTTCCTCGACCGCCTCGGCATGTCCGACTACCTGGAGCGCAGGTTCGGCACCCTCTCCGAGGGCGAGCGCAAGCGCACCCTGATCGCCCGCGCCCTGATGACCGACCCCGAACTGCTGCTCCTGGACGAGCCCGCCGCCGGACTCGACCTCGGCGGACGCGAGGACCTGGTGCGCCGCCTCGGCCGCCTCGCCCGCGACCCGATCGCCCCCTCCATGATCATGGTCACCCACCATGTCGAGGAGATCGCCCCGGGCTTCACCCATGTCCTCATGATCCGCCAGGGCAAGGTCCTCGCCGCCGGCCCGCTGGAACTCGAACTCACCTCCCGCAACCTCTCCCTCTGCTTCGGCCTCCCGCTCGTCGTGGACCAGATCGGCGACCGCTGGACAGCCCATGGCCTCCCGATGACCTGACCGACGCACGGCCGGCGCACACCACCGAGGCGCACCCGGAACCGAGGCGCACCCGGATACCCCCCGAACACGCCCCGAAACCACGGACCCGAAGCACGGACGAGCCGCTTCGTACCCTGTCGGCGACCCGACCCACGGCCATACGATGGACCGTGTGAACGACATCGACGCATGGGTGTGGTGGCTCATCGGCGCGGCCGCGCTCGGAATCCCGCTCGTGGTGACCACGATGCCGGAGTTCGGGATGCTGGCCGTCGGCGCGCTCGCGGCAGCAGGCGTCGCGGGACTCGGCGGCGGCGTCGTCGCCCAGGTCCTCGTCTTCGTCGCCGTCTCGGTCGCCCTCATCGCCGTCGTCCGCCCGATCGCGGCGCGGCACCGCCGGCAGAGTCCCCAACTGGCCACCGGCATCGACGCGTTGCGGGGCAGGCAGGCCGTCGTCCTGGAACGCGTGGACGGCTCCGGCGGTCGCATCAAACTCGCGGGCGAGGTCTGGTCGGCCCGGGCCCTCGACCGCGACCGCGCCTACGAACCGGGCCAGGAAGTGGACGTCGTGGAGATCGAGGGAGCCACCGCGATCGTCCTGTGACCGCCCGCGGAGGACAGCGCACCACGGGCCGCGCACCACCCCCGACCGACCCCAAGTGAACCGAACGTCCTCCAGGGCATACGACGGTCTGTCAGACTCGACCAGCAAGATCTTCAACAAGCATAAGATCTGCAACCGTAGGTCCGCCGAGGCGGAGAAGGGTACGGGCAGCGACGATGGAACCGGTCATCATCGTCTTGGTCATCCTGGTGGTGTTGGTCTTCATCGCCCTGATCAAGACGATCCAAGTCATCCCGCAGGCGAGCGCCGCGATCGTGGAACGCTTCGGGCGCTACACGCGGACACTCAACGCGGGCCTGAACATCGTCGTGCCGTTCATCGACACCATCCGCAACCGCATCGACCTGCGTGAACAGGTCGTCCCCTTCCCACCCCAGCCGGTGATCACCCAGGACAACCTGGTCGTCAACATCGACACGGTCATCTACTACCAGGTGACCGACGCCCGCGCCGCCACCTACGAGGTCGCCAGCTACATCCAGGCCATCGAGCAGCTCACGGTCACCACCCTGCGCAACATCATCGGCGGCATGGACCTGGAGCGCACCCTCACCTCCCGCGAGGAGATCAACGCGGCCCTGCGCGGCGTCCTCGACGAAGCCACCGGCAAATGGGGCATCCGCGTCAACCGCGTCGAACTCAAGGCGATCGAGCCGCCCACCTCCATCCAGGACTCGATGGAGAAGCAGATGCGCGCCGACCGCGACAAGCGCGCCGCGATCCTCCAGGCCGAGGGTGTCCGCCAGTCCGAGATCCTGCGCGCCGAGGGCGAGAAGCAGTCCCAGATCCTGCGCGCCGAAGGTGAGGCCAAGGCCGCCGCCCTGCGCGCCGAGGGCGAGGCCCAGGCCGTCCGTACGGTCTTCGAGGCCATCCACGCCGGCGACCCGGACCAGAAGCTCCTCAGCTACCAGTACCTCCAGATGCTCCCGAAGATCGCCGAGGGCGATGCCAACAAGCTCTGGATCGTCCCCAGCGAGATCGGCGACGCCCTCAAGGGCCTCTCCGGCGCCATGGGCAACTTCGGCAACCTGGGCGGCGGTTCCGGCAACGGCGCCAACGTCCCCGCCCAGCCGACCGAGCGCCGCGAGAAGCCGTCCATCGACTGAGGACCCGGGACACCCCCCCCGACGCAGAGTTCCCCGCGCCCCTTCCGAAGGGACCGCGGGGAACCGCATGTCAGGCCACGCCCGCTCGCCCTAGGCCGCGGCGGAGGCCAGCCACTCGGGCAACGCGTCGTAGTCGTCCGGCGCCAGCGCCAGCAGCATCGCGTCCGCGGGCGACGGCTCGAACGGCTCCCGCAGCAACGGCATCCCCGCCTCCGCCGGCGTCCGGTTCGCCTTGCGGTGATTGTCCTCCGCGCAGGAGGCCACCGTGTTCAGCCAGCTGTCCGCACCGCCCCGCGACCGCGGTACCACGTGGTCCACGGTCGTCCCCCGACGCCCGCAGTACGCGCACCGGTGCCGGTCCCGCACCAGCACCCCCCGCCGCGACCAGGGCGCTTGTCTTCGGAACGGCACCCTCACATAACGGCACAACCGGATCACCCGCGGCGCCGGTATGTCCACGGCCGCCCCGCGCATCCGCAGATCGGGGTGGGACTGCTCGACGACCGCCTTGTCCTGGAGCACCAGCACGACGGCTCGGTTCAATGTCACCGTCGACAGCGGCTCGAAACTCGCGTTGAGCACCAGCGTGTCGCGCATGATCCAGCCCACCTCCCGTGTCGCACCCGCCCACCCCCTGGCGGGCTGGGGTCAACTCTGGCCGGGCACGCCGAGATGGACAACGCAATATCCGCTGCTCCGCGAGGGTGGCCCCCCGCCCCCAGCAACAAAAATGCCCGCCCCTGATCACTTCCAAGACCAGAGGCGGGCAAACGTTCGGTGAACGCTGAACGGACCGCGGCGTGCGGCTCAGCCCTGTGCGGGGTTCTCGTACTCGCCGATCAGCTGGGCCCGCGCCAGCGTGTGGAACCGCAGATTGAAACCGACCACGGCCGGACTGGCGTCCGCGTCCGGACCGAGCTTCTCCTGGTCCACCGCGTACACCGTGAACACATAGCGGTGCGGCCCGTCCCCGGGCGGCGGCGCGGCGCCCCCGAAGTCCTTCGACCCGTAGTCGTTGCGCGCGTGCACGGCACCCTCGGGCAGCCCCTCGAACGCGCCCGTGCCCGCACCGCCCGGCAGCTCGGTCACCGTGGACGGGAGGTCGAACAGCACCCAGTGCCAGAACCCGCTGCCCGTCGGGGCGTCCGGGTCGTAGCAGGTCACGGCGAAGCTCTTGGTCTCCGGCGGAAAGCCCTCCCACCGCAGCTGCGGTGAGACATTGCCGGCCGCGAATACCTGAGCGTTCTTCAGGACCGCGCCCTCCTCGACGTCCTCACTCGTGACCGTGAACGCCGGCACGGGCGGATGGAAGTCATGGGGCAATGGCCGCCGCTTGGCCTCGGACACCTCGGCACCTCCTGATCAGATCGTTCAGTGAACCCCGAGCCTAGAACCAGTTGCGCTTGCTGCCGACCTCGGACAGCCACTGGTTCAGGTAGGCCCCCCAGTCGGTCGACCCGAAGTCGTTCAGCCCCACCTTGAACGAGCGGAACGAGTCGCTCCCCTCACTGAACAGTCCCGGCTTCTTGTCCATCTCCAGCACCACGTCCATGGCGTCGGAGTCGGCCACGAAGCTCACCTCGACCTGGTTCAGCCCCCGGTACTGCTGCGGCGGCAGGAACTCGATCTCTTGGTAGAACGGCAGCTTCTGCCGGGTCCCACGGATGGAACCGCGCTCCATGTCGGCGTTCTTGAACCGGAAGCCGAGCTGGAGGAAGGCGTCCAGGATCGCCTTCTGCGCGGGCAGCGGGTGCACATTCACCGGGTCCAGGTCACCGGAGTCCACCGCACGCGCGATCTCCAGCTCGGTGACGACCCCGATGTGCATCCCCGGCAGCGGGTGCCCGTCGAGCGTGGTGATCGGGGTCTCCCACGGGATCTCCAGACCGAACGGAACCGTGTGCACCTTCCCGGCCTCCAGCTCGAAGGCACCCCCGAGCCGCACCTTGGTGAAGACGATGTCCTGCTTGTACTCGGAGTCCTGGGTCTCGACCTCGACCTTGGCCTGAAGCCCGACCGACAGCGCCTCGATCTGCTGGTTCACGGATCCGCCCTGGATCCGCACCTCACCCTGGACCACCCCGCCCGGCACCACATTGGTCTCGGTCAGCACGGTCTCGACGGAGGCTCCGCCGGCACCCAGGCTCGCGAGCAGCTTCTTGAACGCCATGTATGTGTCTCTCCCTCTCGCCCACAGGCGGGTGGATCCTCAATCCCTGACCCCTACAAACGCGATCCGCCCGGGTCCGGTTCCGTCCGGACCGAAAGCGCACCGACCCTCCGATGCCCCCGTCCGGCTGCACTACGCTCGGACGGCGTGATCGCGACCCCCGACCGTACGCCTGTGCCCAGGACGTTCTTCGACCGCCCCGTCCTGGAGGTGGCCCCCGAGCTTTTGGGCCGCATCCTCGTCCGTACGACCCCGGACGGCCCGATCGCCGTCCGCCTCACCGAGGTCGAGGCGTACGACGGCTCCAACGACCCCGGCTCCCACGCCTACCGCGGCCGTACTCCCCGCACGGCCGTGATGTTCGGCCCGCCCGGCCATGTGTACGTCTACTTCACCTACGGCATGTGGCACTGCATGAACCTGGTCTGCGGCCCGGAGGGCCTCGCCAGTGCCGTCCTGCTCCGCGCGGGCGAGATCGTGGAGGGCGCGGAACTGGCTCGCAAACGTCGACTCTCGGCCCGATACGACAAGGAACTGGCCAAAGGCCCGGCCCGGCTGGCCACCGCCCTCGATGTGGACCGGGCCCTCGACGGCACGGACGCCTGCGCGCCGGGGGAGACCCCGCTGCGGATCCTCACCGGCACCCCGGTCCCCGCTGACCAGGTACGCAACGGCCCTCGCACCGGAGTGTCCGGCGACGGCGGCGACGGGGACGCCCACCCCTGGCGCTACTGGATCGCCAACGACCCTACGGTGAGCCCCTATCGGGCCCACACGCCGAGGCTCCGCCGAAGTTGACTCGGCCTCCGAAGGTGCGTAACGTGGCCCGAGCCGCTGAACCGGGTACGGCGTTCGCCTGCAGCCGGAGCGGCCAACCCACTAGCTACGAGAATCCCTCACCGGGGTCGTTTTCGACGTGTCCGCACGCTCGAATTCGAATCCAAGGGGCCCGATTATGAATCGGACGGGAAGTCGGCTAGCGTAGTGAATGTCGAAAGGCCGACGGACGAAAGTCCAACGCCTAAGGCAATCCCGCCGACAGGGAATTGGGCCGAGAAAAAGGTCTGATAGAGTCGGGGACACCGAAGGGAAGCCCGGAGGAAAGCCCGAGAGGGTGAGTACAAAGGAAGCGTCCGTTCCTTGAGAACTCAA
>NZ_JBIVUE010000026.1:0-99872 GCF_044757045.1 Streptomyces sp. NPDC091377
CCCGCGGAGCGGGTACCATATCGCTGCGCGATATGCAAGGGGGGCGGTCGCTGCGCTCCCGCTGCCCGTGCGGAGCACGGGCGGATCCCTCCGCTGCGCTCCAGGATCCGGTGGGGCCTGGCCGCTGCGCGACCGGCGCGGCGCCCGGTGCGGGCTCGCCCGCTGAGGGCGTGTCAGGTGCGGCTAGTGGGGCCGCCAGTCAGGGAGTTGGGGAGTCCTGCGGACTCCTGGGCGGGTCCGCTGCGCTCCCCCGCCTGACGGTCCTTCCGGCTGCGCCTCCAGAACCGTTGGGGCCTGCTGACGCGGGCCGGGCTGGCTACGAGGGAGGGGGTCGCTCGTTCGTGTGGGTTCCAGTGTACCGCGTGCATCAGGTTGATGCAGCATGTAGCATTGGCGAAAACACGGGACACCCCCAACCACCCGGGCGAAGCGCGCGATTTGATGAGTGGTCAGTGCCGGTATTTCGCACCCCATACTCAGGCGAGGAATTACGAAATTGGGACGCTGTGAGCCTCAGCCACAGAACAGTACCCCGGATAGCGGAAAGCCTGAATTCCGGCGTGCGGAGGTACCGGAGCCGCCCGGCCCCCGGGGGCCGGGCGGCGGAACCGTCCACCGGCACCAGCCACGCTTCCGTGCTTTTGAGCGTCACGGTCGGCACCGCCCGAGACTCAGAGCCGCTGCTGCTGTCCCGAGCTCGCACCGGACCGCAGCGCCGCACGCGAAGCGAGCTCAGCCACGGAGGCCGGCACCCTCGAACCGGTGGTTGTCGGCGGCGACACGCCCATTGCTGTCAGCTGCTTGTGCCGCGCGGTGCGCGGCGTGGCGGTCGGGGTTCAGGTGCCAGCCGGTGTCTAGTGACACATAAGAGCGCTCCGCGCCGAAACCGCCGCTGACCTGCGGTGATGCGAAACCGTTTGTTCTAGGTTTCCAGAACAAACGCGTTCCGGGTGTTCTGGAGATCCAGAACAAACGCACCCCGAACATGACGGGTCATCAGGTGACTGTGCGCCACGGTTTGTTCTGCCCCTCCAGAACAAGCCGGTTTACCTAGTGCTACCGTGCAGGCTGAAACGTTGATCATCTCTGGAGGACTGTGCTGATGGACCAGCTGCCGATCGTCCGCCCCGGCGAGCGCGTTGTCGCGCGGTCGGACGGCAAGGGCGGCTTGATCCTGGGCGTCGAGAAGATCAAGGGCCGCGAGTTCGCCGCGAGCGCGGAGTGCAGCGGCTATGTGCTGGACGCTCGACTGCTGATGGACGTCCTCGGCAGTCTCAAGATGCCCGGCTCGTGGTTCCAGGTCTGGTGCAAGCTCGTGGCGCTGCAGAACGCGAACCGCGCCGACGACCAGACCCGGGCTGCTGCCCGTGGCTTCGTGAAGACCAACCAGCGCGACCTCCAGGCCCGGTGCAACCTGTCGGCGGCCTCGGTGAACGAGGCGTCGCAGTTCTTCGCGCACATCGGCTGGATGCGCACCGCCAAGCGCGGTGTCCTCCAGCTGAACCCGTGGCTGACGGTGGCCGGCACCTCCGGCGAGCAGGAGAAGTGGCAGGCGCTGTGGAACGGCGCGGAGGGCCCGGCCTGCATCATTCCGCACGCCGACTACCCCACCGAGTGGCGCCAGGCGCGGGAGGCCGAGAAGAAGGCCGCCGAGGCCGCCCGCCGCAAGGAGAAGGTCGTCACGCTCCGGCAGCGGCGGCCCGTGCGCAAGGCGAGCGCATGACCTCGCCCGGCATATCCTCGTTGGTGCAGCGTCGACCTGATCGAAAGTGGTGAGGCTCCGTGAGCAGCTCTTACGTCCCCAGCCCTCCCACAGAGGCCCCCGTCACGATCTCCCGTAACGTCCTTCGCCTCCTGGCCCTGGTCGACGTCTCCACCGCCGGCCGCCGCGTCCTGGACGAACTGCTGTACCTCAGCGACCCAGAGGCCGGCACCGCCGCGATCAGCCAGAACGAGATGGCGCGCGAGCTGGGCGCTAGCAAGCCGACCGTGAACCGCGGCTTCAAGGAGCTCCGCGAGTGCGGACTCGCCTGGAGCCTCGAAGACGGCCTCTACCAGCTCCACCCGCTCCTCACCGGCGGCAAGGTCGCCTACCCCATGCCGATCCCGGAGATCCGAGCCGCCGAGCCCGAACGTTTCACCGAGCAGCGACGGGCCCGGTTCGCCGCCCAGATGGCCAACCTCGCCGCCACCGGCTGAACCCGTCCCGCCGAAGGCCCCAGGCGTCGCACCACGAGTGCGGCGCCTTCTTCATGCCCTCCACCGAGCCGGTAGCACTACCTAAACCGCCTTGTTCTGGAGGAGCAGAACAAACGCGGGCCACCGTGCGGTCCGCGCAGTGGGGTGGGCGGTAGCACCAGGTGAACCGGCTTGTTCTGGAGCAGCAGAACAACCACCGACGGCCGGGCCGGACTGCTGTACCTGGTGAGGCTGGCCTTGCTACCCGTGCAGCACCCGTGTCCCGCCAGGCGGGACACGGGTGCTGCACGTCGGCCCGTGCTGCGGGACGCAGCAGACGGCTTTGCACCCTTCGCCACCAGGAGCAGCCGGGCGAGCAGCAAGCGGAAGGGTGTAAGGACCTGGGTGGTGCCGGAAGTCCACAGCGGGGCTCCGCGCCGGGAGGCCGGCGGGGCCGCCCAAGCAGGCCGGGCCGGGCATCGTCTTGCACCCCAATGTAGGTAAGTAGTTGTAGTACCTACGTGCGGGTTGAACTCTCCCCCCTCTGAGAGCGGAGCTCGCGGCCGGGAGACGAGATCACCGGTGCCGGAGACGAACCGCGGAGACACCCGCCGCCCCGAAGCGCTGTACGCCGCTGTGCGGGCCCGAGAGGCCCGTGATCGTCGTTCGGGAGTCCGGAGATGTTCAGAGCGTCGCAGGAGGCCGCACAGCGCCGGGAAGGATCAAGCACGCTCGACGGCGACGGGCACCCTGGTGAGCTCCGCCCGACCGTGCGAATGCTGCGCACCCACCAGAACCGCCAACCGAACATCCGCGTCAGCGAGGTCTCGCGCAGCCTTCTACCACCGGTATCTCGCCTACGGCGGGTGAGAAGAACGCGCTCGTCATCTGGTCAGTCAGTCCTAGGTCTTCCTCTTCGGACCGTCCTCGTAGTCGGCGCCGGCCTCGATGACGCGGGCGAGCAGCACGCGGTCGGCCCGGTCCACGACGTTGCGGGTCAGACCTCGATGAAGGCGACGACGACCACGGTCTTCAACGCCGTCACCCAGTACACGAGGCGGACCCGTTCGACGTCGTCGACGTACTGGCGCAGCCGCGGGCCGCTGCTGTCGCCGGGGAGGAGTTCGCCGGCCTCGGGGTCGACGGAGATGACGACCAGGGCGCGGTCCAGGGCGTGCAGTTCGGCTTCGCTGGTGATGGTGTCCAGCTGCTTGGCGGCGGAGTCGGAGAACGCGATCTGGGCGCGGCGCGGGCCGTGCGGTGTGGGCATCAGGCGATGGCCGGGCGCTGGGCGGCGAGCCGGGCGAGGTGGGCCTCGCGCAGGTCCTCCCACGGCGTGCAGTCCTCCACCGAGGGCAGGCCGTTGGCGGCGATGTCCTCCAGGACGGCGGCGAGCTGGTCGGCGCTCTCGCGGGTCCGGGCCGCGTACGCGCGCAGTCCGGCGGCGGCGTCGGGCTCCAGCTGCTGCCGGGCGTGGTCGGCGGGGGTCGGCTGTTCGCTCATCGAGGGCCTCCAGGGCGCGAACGGGCGTGTGCCACCACGGTATCGGCCGTACGGCGGCGGTGGGACCGCTCTGCTCAGTCGGGCACGGGGCTCGCGGCCGCGTCTCCTTCGACCTTGGCGCACCAGGGTTCGCCGGCGCACTTCCCTCCGAGGCCGGGGTCGGCGCAGGTGCACTCCGGTTCGCGCTCCGTGACCTGCGTGATGCGGTAGAGGCCCGGGGTCATCTTGTCGATGCGCAGCTTCTGGACTTTCGCCGTGGCCTCTTGGATCGAGGCGGCGTGGGTGGTGTAGATCAGGGTGGTGGCGCCGGGGTGGGACGGGTCGGTGCACCGTGCCACGACCTGGTAGTCGTGTGTCGTCATCGCTCCTGCCGGGGCTCAAGCGGGCAGGCCGGGCAGGACCTGGCCGTCGGTGATCTGGGTGCGGGCGGTCAGGGCGTGGCCGTCGCAGACCACGTAGCGGTCGCCGTTGTCGGCCTGGACGGTGTGGGTGGCCGGCTCGGTGCAGGCCGCGTCCAGCCGGTCGTACGGCCAGACGTTGAAGCAGGTGAAGTCCGTGCACCAGGAGTCGAAGCCCTCGGTGGCTCGCGCGCGGGACTTGAGGGTGCCGCCGTGCTCGGGGCACACGCCCCACGGCACGGTGCACCGGCTCGGGTCGGCGGCGGTGCTCTGCAGGGCCTGGGCGTAGAGGGCGGCGGTGGCGCTGTCGGTGCTCACCCGGCGATTCTTCCGCACTCCCCGGGCCGCCCGGGGACGATCCCGGCGGCTCGTACGAGGGCGCGCTGTCCGATGACACAGATCAGCTGAACAGTGACACAGGTGAGCGTGTCCACCTGGGGAAACAGGGGGGTGATGACACAGATCGGCCCACTTGTCCTGTGCCACCGAACCTTGAGCGGTGTCATCGAAGTTTGATCGGCATCGCTGCTGTTCAGGATGCTTGGTCAGCGCCCGAGCTCCCCATTGCCGGTGCCCCCCAGTTCGGGGTCGTCGGCCATGGCACGCAGCATCGCGACGGTCTGGGCATCGGTGAGCACGGCACCGGCGGCCTGGCGGCGCGCGTCCTCGGCAAGGCCCAGCGCGGCTTCAAGCGCGAGCATCGCCGGAGGCGTGTCGGTGGACGGCGTGCCGTCGGCGTTGTGGCCGAGGCAGAGGAGCGGCTCCGGCAGGACACCGCAGCGAGAGCAGCGCAAATCGTCGGGGATGGGCTCGGACATCGCGCCTCCTTGGCCTGCGGTACTCAACCTTCGCTGACACTAACTCGCGTCCGTCAAGGTTCGGTGGCAAACGGTCAAGGTTCAGTGGCACGGGACACCACTGTTCAGGCGGGCGAGGGATCGCGGCCGGATGCGGACCGTAGCCGCTCCGGGAGGGGTGTCACGCTGATCGGCGAGGTGGCCCAAATCCGGGTTCGGGCCCGTGGTTCCGGGCCGGATCGTCAGCGTGACACCCCGACGTGACAGTCCGATCGGGATGTGTGACACCGGTCAGCGTGACAGCGTGACAGTCACCCTCGGTGATCACAGGTGGTGCGGAGCGGACCGTGCGAACTACGGCCGGACGCGGGCGAGTAGCAGGGCGAGGGCATCCGTGGCTTCGGGTTCGGCGAGCAGCGCGGCGTGCGCGAGGACCGGCGCGGTGAGAAGGCCGGCGGCTTCCTTGCGGGCGGCCGGGTCGCGGTAGTGCCCGCGATGCGCGGCCAGGGCGCGCGCGAGCCAGCCGTCGACGTCGGCCTGTACGTACCCGCCGGCTCGCCGGGTGAGTTCGTCCCGGACGGCTTCGTCCCCGGTACGGGGCTCGGTCTGCTCCAGCGTGCCGAGCTCGCGCAGAGCCTGGAGCTCATCGGCGCGGGCCGCGGCCCGGGCGGCTTCGCGCAGTTCGGCCTCGCGGGCGGCGGCGGCCGCGAGTTCGGCGCGGACGACGTCGTCGGTGTCCGGGTCGTAGACGGTGTCCGCCGGCGCGGCGGCGAGCAGCTGGTCGATGCGCTCCCACTCCGCGAGCTCCGCCGGGCCGCGGACGTCGTCGGCCAGGTCCTCGTGCCGGGAGTCCTGCCGCGCGTCGAACCGGGCATCTTCGAGGGCGGCCGCGACGGCGTCGGCGTCCATGCCCTTCGCCCGTCGCCGTACGACGCGGCGGCCGATCCGGGCCGGGTCGACCGGCTCGCGGGGCGCGGCGACGCGCGGGGCGAGCGGACGGCGGGCAGAGCGCCGGGGCGGCCAGGGCGTGGTCATCGTCGGCCTCAATTCGTGGTGCGGATTCGGGAGCGGGCCGTCGTCAGAGCGCTGTACGGCGGCCCGCCGGATTGTTTTATAGCAGGCGCGTAAATCGACCGGGTCAGAATAGGAACTCGATGGCTTGAACGTGTGTGAAATCCGCGCGCAGGCCATCGGCCCGGGTGCCCCATTCCGTGAAGTACGACTCGGTGATGGCCTCCGCGACGATCGGATGCAGATCCTCCTCCGTCGCTCCGGCCTCCTGGAGATCCAGGATCTGCTTCGCGTAGGTGGGTGAGATCGGGGTGGTGATGGTGCGTATGCGGCCGTCGTCCGAGCTGCCCGAGCACGTGAATCCGAAGTACGCCGTCACCTCCACCATCATGCCGCCGGAGGTGGAAGCCTGTTGACGTGCCTGTGCCCTGACCTGCGGTTGCCACTCGGACTCGGTCTCCTCCATCAAGGCGGCCTGGAGGCGCTTCTGCGGGGTCTTCAGCTTCCCGGCGCGGTAGCGCTCGATCGTGCGGCGCGAGGTCCCCACGCGCTCCGCCAGGGCCTTGGCCGACCCCTTCACCCGCGTGAGGAGGAATTTCACCTGTGCATTCGCGGATTTCGGCGCGGGCCGGGTGAACACCTTCCGCTCCGCCCGCGCGAGGGCCTCCAGGACCTTGCCACGACGTGGGGCCGGCCGCTGCTGCTCGTGTTCGCTCATGCCTCCAGGGGCTCACAGCTCGCCTGTGGACAGAGGCGGGCGCCCGCGCCGGGGCCGGTGCTGTCAGCGTCCGTCCGTACGGTGGGAGACGTGACGACGCCCTCCTCCCCCGAGCCGGTCCCGGTGCCGATCCGGGTGCTGCTGCCCGGGGACCAGGAGGTCGTCGCGCACCTGTGGTCCCGGCGGCAGGCCCGCGACGGCCGGCGGTACGAGGTCGGGCTCCCGGCCTACCGCAACGGCCCCGGCGACACGGTGGAACCTGCCGAGTACCGGGTCTGGGTGCGCGCACCGCAGCATGTGCGGCCCGTGGACGGCGTCTCGTACGACGCCGTGCCCACCGAGTACCTGGAGCAGCCCTCGCCCGTCCAGGAGGCGCTGGGGCCGCGGCGGCCGTCCGGCTGGGAGCTGGTGAAGGCCGGCGGGTGCGGTCCCGGCCGGAGCGGTGTCGTTCACGCCGTCGACTGCGAAGAGGCGCCGGCCGGGGCGCCGGTGCTGCCGCTGGAGCGGGCGCTGGAGGCAGCCGAGCAGCCGGGGTGCGGCTGTGCTCGCTGTGTGGCGCGGCCGCGGAACTGGACCCCGTCCTCAAGGGCTTCGAGCACGGCTTCGAAGAGACGTGAGCGGGAGGTCAGCGGCGGGCGACGGTGTACCCGGCGTCGTTGACGGCGCGGGTCCACACGTCGCGGTCGAACCACTTGGTGATGTTCGGCTGCAGTTCGGTGATGGTGCGCATCCGGGCTTCCCAGTCGTTGACCCGTCTCACTGAACCTTGACCGTTCTCACCGAACTTTGATCACCGCCTTCACGGCGCTCCTGCTGGGCCTGGAGGTACTTCCTCTTCCGTTCTTCGAGCTCGGCCTCAGTGAGGATGTGGCAGCCGCACAGGGCGTCTGGGATGAGATCAGGGTCCGGGTTCTCGCACCACGGATCGAGGCAGTAGTGCCTGTCAGCTGGGGGGATGAAGACCATGGCCGAACGATCGCCAACGTCTCCGGTGTGCCGATGACGACGCGCTCGAAGTTCGGTGAGAACGGTCAAGGTTCAGTGAGACGGGTCAGTCGTGTCCGGCCGGGCCGCGGCTGCCGTCGCAGCCGGTGCAGCGTCCTCGGTCGCCGGCGCAAGGGTCACCCCTGGCGGGCCAGCTCCGCGAGCGTCTGGGCAACGGCTTCCTTGAACGCCTTGGTGTTCCGCACGAGCGCATCGTAGGCAGGCGGGAGCAGCCGCCGGACGGCTTCGCCCGCCTTGCTCCGGTGCAGGTGACTGAGGCGCTTCAGCGTCGTTGGACAGGGCATCGCGTGCTTGAGCATCCGACCCCCCGCGGATACGCGAGCGAGCCCGGACCGTGTCGGTCCGGGCTCGCGGGCTGTTCGGGGCGCGGCGCCTACAGCTCGAATTCGAGGTGCTCGATGTCCGTGAACCGGACCTCCTCCAGGGAGCCGGCGCGGCGGCCGCCGTCCTGGAAGTACACCTCCTTGAGGGCTTCGGCGGCGATCTCCTGGAGCTGCTGGTCGGTGGCGCCGGCCTCCTGGGCGTCGAAGAGGCGGGCGGCGTAGCGGGCTGGCAGGGCGACGGTCAGGTGGCGGATGCGGTTCTGGTCCGTGGACCCGATCGGTGCGGTGTAGCCCATGCGGGCGCGGGCGTCGATGACGATGCCGCCCGTGCTCGCCGCCTTCGCCCTGGCCTTGGCCCTGATCTGGGGCTGCCAGCGCTTCTTCACCTCGCGGTCCAGGCGCGCGGCCAGGTCGGCGCGGGGCTTCTTGATCTGGTCCTTCACGTACCGTTCGACGGTGCGCTGGGAGACCCGCAGCATCTGCGCGACCGCCTTCGTGCCGCCGAGCTGCTTGACCAGGTACCGCATCTGCGGACCCGCGCTCTTGGGCGCCGGGCGCGTGAACGCCTTCTGCACGGCGGCGTCCAGGCCGTCCCCGAACAGGCTCATCGTGGCCTACCCCTACTCTCCGTTGCCGACGTCCGTGACGGTGCCGTCCTTGATGTAGCGGGCGAGGTTGAGCTCCGGCGCGTTGAACCGCTCCCGGACCTCCTCGCCCCACAGGACGTCCTGCGTGCCCTCCCACTTGACCAGGCCCGGGTTGATGCCGAGCTTGAACCCACCCGGGAGCGGCTTGCCCTCCCGGTAGGGCAGGAAGTCCAGCGGCGACGGTCCGGAGGCGGCGTAGACGACGCAGTCCGACAGGATCGCGATCGGGTACTGCCCGGTGAACGCCGCGTGCTTGACGATCTTGCGGTGGAGGTTGATGCGGGTGCGGGAGATGACCGTCGCCCGGATGTCCGGCCGCCAGGTCGGCCGGGACAGGGCGCGCCACGGCTCGCCCGGCCGCCAGCCCTCCCCGCGCGGGCGCTCGCGCAGCTTGCCCAGGCCACCCTTCACCGTCGCCTTGATGGCCGAGGTGACGATCGCCAGCTCCGGGTCGCGGGCCTTGTGGCCGTCCATCGCCGCGAGGAAGTCGGCCGGGGCCAGGTCGGCGTCGACGCCGAGGTCGGCCATCGTGGCGAGGTAGGCGTCGCGCAGCCGGTTGTACCAGCCGTCCAGGTAGCGGCCGTTGTCGTAGCGCACCCATGCCTCCAGCGGGCGCACCTCGTAGCCGAGCTCCACCGCGTACGCCACGGTGGGCGTCGCGTACCAGGCCGGACCTTCGGGCCGCTCGCCCTGCGGTGTGAACGGGCTCGGCAGCAGGCTGCCGTCCAGCTCCACCCACTCCTTGCCGACCTTCACGCGGGACAGGTCCACGTGGCTCAGGTCGACCAGCCACGAGCCGGGCAGCTTCGGGTCGAACGCGGGAGCCTTGACGTGCGTCGCCTCTCCGAGGCCGACGTTCAGCCCGTTGGCTCCGGCCGCGAAGGCCATGTTGACGTCGATGCCGACCAAGAAGCGCAGGCTGCACTCCGCGTCGGTCATCGGCCGTGCCCAGTCGTACGCCTCCTCGAACAGCTTCTCCGCCGGGCCGCGTACGTGGAAGCGGGGCAGGTCCTTGAGGACGGGGTGGCCGTCGGGGACCTCGCACGGCGGCCAGTTCATCGGGTCGATGGCGTCCTTGCCCAGGCTGCCGGGATTGTGCTCGGAGTGCCGCTTGCCGTCGGCGTCAGGCGCGGAGGCCCGGGTCGGCGGGTGCAGGGCGGTCATCAGCTCCAGGCCGGTCACGGCGGTAGAGCCGCGCGGCGTCATCACTCGGGAGGCGTACACGCCCAGGACGCGGGCGAGTTCGGCGGGCGGGAGCTGCCCGGCCTCGCCCCAGTGCCGGGTGTCCAGCGCGTTCCACGACGGGATGCACAGCTGCACGCAGGCCCGCTCCGAACCGGTCGCCGGGCGGTAGATCCGCGCCCAGGGGCCGAACCCGCGCTTGGTCAGCTTCCACTCCACGCGGATGAGCTGCTTGATGACCTTGTGGCCCTCGGGCAGGCGCCCGGCGAGGCGCTCCTCCTCCGTGAGCGTGACGGGCAGGCCGTAGCGCTCCAGCGCGGCCTCGGTGAGGACGATGAGCGGGTCGGCGTCCTTGCCGGGCCCGGCGAGCTTCGGCTGACCGAGCTTGGCCTCGCGCAGCGTCCAGTCGACCAGGGCCGGGATGCTCTTGGCGGGCACGTCCAGGACCAGGCCGCCGGTGCAGTACGCCAGCACCTGCCCGTCCTCGACGTCGACGACCGCCAGCGGCCCGTTCTCGAACCGCGGGTCGGTGCCGCCCGCCGGGGTCCCGGCCGGGGCCGCCTTCTTCGCGCCGGGACGACGCGAGGTGGACGACGGCCTGGTGGTGCGCGCCGGGCGGGGCGCGGCGGCCGGAGCAGCCGCAACGGGAGCAGGGGCAGGGGTCTGGGGGTTCTCGGTTGCAGTCATGACCGCAGCCTCGGACGCCTGGCCTGTGGACAGAGTCCGCGGTTCCTCCGCGGTGGGCGCACCGGTGAACGTGACCGGCACCGGGGCGGTCGGCTCCCCCGAGGCGGGGTAGAGCTCCGCGAGCTGCCTCAGCAGCCGGGCATACGCCTCACGCTCCGGGCCGCGCGGCTCGGTCGGCTTCTTCACCGACTCCCATCCGGACACCGTGGCCCGCCGCACCTTCAGTGCGCCGGCGACGTCGTCCAGCGTCAGACCGTGCGCGACCCGCAGCCGCTTGCGCTCCTCCGCCGACGGCAGAGCAGAGCGGGACGCGACCAGCGCGTCGACCGCATCGAACAACTCGGACATGGAATACCTCCTGACCAACACCCTACCCCACGAACCGTAACTCTCGCGCACTTTTACCGTACGGAACGCGTACTAATGGCGTGCGAGGAGAGGGTTGAAGGTCCTGGCCAGGGAAGGGCTGGAAACCGTCGCGTCACTCCAGTTCCCGGTGGGGAGATATGGGCGGTCGCATGCTCGGAGTAATCAGGGGGTCACGTGGGGTGGAAAGACGCGTTCGGCGACGCCATGAAGGAGCTGGAGGCGATACGACAGCAACTCGCAGGTCTCGATCGTCTCGATGACCCGACCGTCGGGCTGACCGCACTGCACGGTGACGTCACGCAGAGCCGCCTGAAGATCCTGGAGCAGCTCCAGGCGGGCGTCACCGGATTGCGTGAGGAGAACCGGGAGGTCCGCCGCCGTCAGGACCGGATGATCAGCGACCTGAACGAGACGCGAGGCGAGCTCCGGCAGCTCTTGGACCTTGTCGACGTTCTGCGTCCCTTCGTTCCGTCCGAGGGTGCGCAGCCACCCGAACCCGAAGCCGGCTACGGCACGTGCGCCGACACCGAAGGTCATCCGCCTGTCTCAACCGACACCGACTCCCAGGGGGGAACCATGGAGAACACCGGGCACCGGCCGCAGCCCGAGACCGGCGAGGACCAGGACCTCGCGCTGAAGCGCGCCATCGAGGCCGCCTACCAGGGCACCGGCACCTCCGCCAGCCAACCCTCTGCTGCCACGCCGCAGGCATCCGTCGACGCGGTGGATCCGCAGGTCGCCCACGGCGTCCTGCTGCTGAAGGCCGCCGGTGTGGCCTCCGCCGAACTGATCGCGCACCGCGACACCTGGGAGTGGCTCGCCGCCCTGGCCGTCGACCACAGCCACTTCCGCACTCCGCCCTCGGTCGAGGACATCAAGGAAGGCCGCGTTCAGACCGTCCTGTCCGGACGCTCCCTCATCGCCCTGCTCATCGAGCTGTGGAACACCCGTTCCACAGCCACCCCGCTGCAGGCCGACTACGCCCTCGCCATGACCACCTACGACCGCATCGCGGTCGAACTCACCGACCTCACCGGACAAGGCGAGACCATCCGCATCATCCTGGACGACGGTCTCCCCCAGGACTCCGGCGACTGACCGGCATCTCACCGAAAAGCAGACGACGGCCGCCCCGAACGATCCGGGCGGCCGTCCTGATTGATCTTCTGGAGACCCAGACCGCCTGGTACCGCACCTACCGGCACCTCGCCGAGACCGCGGCCACCCCGTCGGGCGCGGCAGCGTACCGCCGCCGGCTCCTGACCTTGTCCGCCCGGATCGCCGCCCACCCCTACTGGGACAGCTCGGCCGGAACGCCCGCGTCGCGCTGAAGGAGACCGCCCGGGCTCCCGCCAGCACGGCGGATCGTCCCAGTGCTGAGCCTCCATTGCGGTCCTGACGCTGCCCGGGGGCACACGGTTACACCGCGCGCCGTACCGGTGCCCCGTCCGCGCCCCGTACCGTGGCCGTACGGCACCCCCGTGGAGAAAGGTCCAGCGATGATCAGCACTCCACCCCCGGGCCCCTGGTCGACCCAGGTGGGCGGGGAGACGGTCGCCCTGCCGAGCACCGCCGACGGTATCCGCGCCGCCCTGCCCGACGAGCGCCGGGCGGAGTTCGACGCCGCGCTCGCCGAGCTCGACGCCGCCGGGGCGCCGGAGGAGCTGCGGACGCTGCGGCTGGTGTGGTGGGCGCTGGAGACCGTGCCCGGCGCGGTCGAGGAGACCGACGCGGAGGTCGCCCGGCTGCGGGCCGGGGACTACAGCGGGGTCGTCACTCTGGACGAGAACGGCGACCTGGTCCCGCTCGGCGGCCACGAAGCCGCGTAGATGGCCTACCGGATCGCCTACGCCGGACTAGCCGAAGCCTCACTGCGGGCCCTGCCCCGCCAGCGCCGGCCGCTGACGGAGACAGCGGTGGCCCCTCCGTCCGGCCGCGCCACCGTCCATGACCGCGGGCGCGGATGCCGTGCCGCGTCCGCGGGGCTCGTCAGAAGGCGATGAGGCGGACGACGGTGACGGTGAGGACGGTGCCGGAGACGACGTACCGGACGATCGCCGTGGCGATGGTCGCCTCGCGCCGGTCGCGGTCCGCGCCCACTGGGGTGGAGCCGTGTCCGTAGGGGTCCCGGGCGATCGTGCGCGCCATGACGGCCTCGAACTCGGTGCGGCCGTTCATCTTCCGCAGCGTGTCGTCGGCCGGCGGGGCGTAGGTGATCCGGTATCTCACGCGGCGCCGCGCCGTTCGGCCTCTTCGCGCAGCAGCCGGTCCTCGATGGCGTCGGCCTCGGGGTCGGGGACGGCTTCGAGCATCCAGTGCCGCATCACGGCGTGGATCTCGTGCACGCCCGCAGTGTTGACGGCCCGGTCGAAGTCGGCCCGCCGCTCCGCCGGGAGGGCCTCTCGGATCGCAGGGATGGTGCTGGGGACGTCGACCTCCCGGCCATCCACCCAGGTCCGCAGCGGATCTGCCACGACGCTCTCCTTCCGACACCGGCCACGGTAGCCGCACACCACCCCGGCCCGCTGCCGACACCGGTCCGCATCACACCTGCGAGTGCCTGGGGAGGGCGCGGAGGCCCAGCGGGGTAAGGCGGCGGAAGCGGATCCGTTGCCGACCTGCGGAGCCGGGGCGGCGACCCGTCGGCGGAGGGTACGAACTACCGTGTTCCTGTGCGGGGGAGAATGAGATTTCGGGCGGCAGCTTCACCAACGTCGTGCAGGCTGGGGAGGTCCGTCAGCTCACATTTCATGTCTCGACGCAGGCGCCGGTCCCGTGGTATCTCCGGGACCTGGGCCGCTGGCCGCTCGTCGGCGAGCTGACGTTTGGCCTTCAGGCTGCGGGCGGCCGGCTCTTCGCGTCGGTCCCGCTGATGGCGTGGCGCCGGGGCGGCGGCCGGTAGGCCGACCTGGGCCTCGTCCGATCGGCCTGGTTCCCGTTGCTGTTCACCACCAGGGCGCGGCCAGGGTCTGACGCGCAAGATCGAGGCCGTTCAACTCGGTCATGCGATCACCGACCCGGCGGCCTTATCGTCCAGAGGCCGCGCGGTGAGTTCGGGCAGTCGGTCTGTCCACCGCGCGGACACGACTGCCTCGGCCCGGGCCGCCACCAGCTCGCACAACTGCTCACGCATCACGGCGCCGGAATCCGGGGATCCTCGCGTGAGCTGCTGTGTCATGAAGGTGTGGCGGGTGGATGTCCTGGCCGCATGCTCACCGATGGATCTCGTAAATGCGATGCGGGCGCCGAGGATCCGCCCGAGCGCGCCACCTCCTGAAGCTCAGGCGGCAGACCTAAAAAGATCTTCACAACCATAGACGCCGTGTGATCACATGGTCACATCATCGACAAGTAACCCCGTCATTGGATGGCATGCGATTTGGCATGCCCCGCACAAAAATGGGATATTTCAATGCGTTCCAGAGCCAACGCCACCCTGGCCACCCTCGTCATCGCTGCCGGCTCGGTCATGCTCAGCGCGCCGACCGCGTCAGCTGCCGCCTACTGCAGCAGTTCTGGCTACTCCTCCACCAACGAGCCCATGGAGCGGTGTACCAAGCTGTCCAACGGTGTGCTGTACAACAAGCAGACTTCGGGCACCAACGTCTACACCACGTACTCCAAGACGGGCGGATCCACCGTCAGTGTCCGACTCGGCTACACATACGCCGGAACCACGAAGTACTCCCCCTACTTCTCGATCAGCTCGGGCTCGACGGTGAAGAAGTCGTGGACCCTCGGCAGCAGTGCCTACTGCAAGAGCATGACCGGTGTCCTGAACTACAGCGGCGGTACGTTCCAGACACCCTCCACGCACTGCTGAAACCAGCACCCCACGGGCCCCGTCTCATCAGGCGGGGCCCGTGGCCTCCGAGCCCGCCTCATTCTGACTACGCAAGGACCGCGCCGTGTTCTCCGCGATCTTCCAACATCATGTCGGCTATCTGGTCGCGTGCACCGTGACCGCCCTGGTCCTCGGCGGCGTGGCGTGGGCGCTCGCACGCCGAGTGGGGAACTCCCGGGGCCTGTGGTGGTGTGGACTGGCCTTCACTGTCACCGGTGTCCTCGGCGTCACCTTCATGGACGCCGGCCCGGCCAGTGGCATGTGCGTCCTCAACCACCAGTTCGCCGAGCCCTTCCACACCACACAGGGACTGTGGAACCTGGCGATGATGGTGCCTGTCGGCGTCTGCGCACTCCTGGCCGTGCGACGGCCCTTTCCCGCCGTGGTCGGCGTCGTCGCCCTGCCGTTGGCCATCGAGTTCACGCAGGCCACGGTCGATGGCCTGGGGCGCGTGTGCGACAGTTCGGACGCCGAGATGAACATCATCGGTGGGCTGACAGGAATCGGTGTCGCCACGGCTGTCCCCATGGTGCGCAGGTCGCTGCTCTGGCAGGGCGGCGTGAAGGGCTCGCTGATCGCCTGCGTCGCGTTGCTTCTGCTGGGTTCGGGCGTCGCCCGCCCGATGCTCGACTTCACCAACATCGACGGCAGCGGCCTCTCCGCAGCGGACGCTGAACAGAAGCGCGCCGTCGGGGCGGCGGTGAAGGAGGCATTCGGTGACCGGTACACGATCGGGCAGCTCAACGAGCAGCCCTGCCTGGACACATCGTGCAAGAACATCATCTTCAACCTGTACAGCCGTGAGCAGGGCCGGTCCGGGACGTTCGGGTACGGCAGCCTCTCCTGGCCGGACAAGAGGCACCTGAACGTGCTCCTGGAGGACAGCGACCGGCCCACCGGCATGGGATACCCGGTGGAGGGGGCGAAGCCACCCTCCACCGCCCAGGAGGCACATGAGATCGCTCAGGCGTACGCCGGCCGTCAGTACCCGTGGGCGAAGAGCGCGACCGTGCAGGAGACCGATCCCGTCGGCGACAAGGCCGGCCTGGGCTGGATGACGAACTGGCGGTGGACCCACAACGACGTCCTGATGCCCAGGATGCTGGACGTCCAGATCGACACGACCGGACGCGTGTCCCAGATCGACGTCACCCTCGGCCCGACCCGCACAGACCTTCCCAAGGCCACACTCGATGCCAGACAGGCCGAGAACGCGGTGAGCAAGGCCGTAGAGGCACAGCTGCGGGCCAACGGAAGCACCGACGCCGAGTTCCAGACCGAAGCCTTCACCGTCAAAGCGGACGACCTGGACGGCACATGGAAGCCCTACTGGCTTGTGAACGTGACGTCGTCCCACGAAGGACAGACCGACAACGCACAGGAACCGGCCCCCGTTGAGACCTATCGGGTGAACGCTCTCACGGGCCAGGTGTACGACGCCGGCGGGCTCCGCCTCAAGACCAGCTGACACCAGCACCTCGGGCACTGGCCGCGCGGGAAGGCGGCCGCGACGCATTGGCGCAGCCACGACTGCCCGTCGGCCGAAACAACATCAGCACTGCTGGCGCCGGCCGCGGCCGGCTGGTGGCTCTGCTCGTGCTCAGTTGTGTGCTCGCAGCGGGCTTTCTGGTCGGCCGGTCTTGGGCGCCGGCCGTGGCTGGAGGTGTAGCGGCCGTCAGCTTCTCCCAGGCCGTCGACAAACTCGGATCCGACGTCCCAGTCGTGCGGCTCGGCGGCGCCCACGCCCCGGCCGGCCTCCGCGCGCTGGCTCGACGGGGACGAGGACTTTGCCGTCGCGGACGAGGGTGCCCTCCTCAAGATGAAGGCCGACATCGACCTGGTGGTCCTCGGGTGTGACGACGGGGTCGCCGGTGGCACTCAGGCCCGCACTGTTCTCCGGGGAGTTCATCCGCCGATCATGGCAGTCGGCCGGGTGACAGGGCCGCGTACGCAGAGGTTGTCCGGATCTCCCGGCGGGCGCTGTTCCATTTACCTGAGGGGCGGAATCGGTTTCTCGCACCTGCTGCAACCGCTGATGGTGAAGCGGTGTCTCCATCGGCATGACACTCAACCGGCGGCCGCGATCGACTCGGGATGATCGAGAGCTGCGACTGTGGGGGGTGGGCCGGGCCCTATTCGTCACCTTCGTCACTGCGGTCTTGGTGGCTGGCGGCGTCTTCTACGGCCTGGTGTACCTGCTGGACTTCCAGGAGATCGACACCACCGCGAAGCTCGATGCCAAAACGCTCTTTGACCTGGTGAAAATCTCCTTCGGAGTGGTCGCCGGGGCCGGTGCGCTCGTCGCCCTGGTCGTCGCCTACCGCCGCCAGCGTGTCGACGAGGCCGGCGCCCACCGGGAAGCTACCCGGCTTCACGCCGAACGTTTCTCTCAGGCCGTCGACAACCTCGGATCGGACTCCCCAGCCGTCCGACTCGGAGGCGTCCACGCTCTGGCCGGACTCGCCGACGACGCCCCCGATGACAGCCTGCGCCAGACCTGCATCGACGTTCTGTGCGCCTACCTCCAACTTCCCTTCACCCCCGACCCCGGCGACGACCCAGCACATCAAGAGGAACATCACCGCTACCTGGCCTTCCGTAAGGTCCGCCACACGATCCTGGGACTCATCGGCGACCACTACCGACGTCCCCGGGGAACCCACCGATCCTGGCAGGGCTGCGATCTCGATCTAACTGGCGTCATCGTCGACACGAACATGAGCTTCGCCGGCGCCGAGTTCTCGACCGGATGGGTGGACTTCGGCGGCGCCGTGTTCTCCGGCGGCATGCTGTACTTCGGCGGCGTCGTGTTCTCCGGCGGCATGGTGGACTTCAGAGGCGCGGTGTTCTCCGGTGGCATGGTGGACTTCAGCTTCGCCGTGTTCTCCGGCAGCAGCGTGGACTTCAGGGATGCGACCTTCTCCGCCGACCTGGTGTCCTTCAGCACAGCCGTGTTCTCCACCAGCAACGTGAACTTTACGGGCGCGACGTTCTCCGCCCGCTCGGTGTACTTCGGTGATGCGACCTTCTCCGGCAGCACCGTGTACTTCACCGATGCGACCTTCTCCGGCAGCACGGTTGAGTTCACCGGTGCGACTGGTCCAGTTCCCTACGGGCTTCTTACCGCTGTCGATCCTTCTCCTTCCGTAATGGTCACCCTTCCCTCTGCTTGGCTGGCCTCACCGCCGTAGCCCATTCAGAGGAGGCGGAAACGGTCCTCTCCGCGCCGGGCGCGGGAATGCAAAGCCAGGGTGTGCACACTTCTGTACAGTGGTGTGCATGACGGAGACGACGTACTCGATCGTGGAAGCCCGCGCCCGGCTCGGCGCTATCGCACGCGAGGTCAGCGCTACCCGTGAGCCGGCCGCCATCACCGACCACGGACAGACCGTGGCCATACTGGTCAGCCCCGCCGACGCCCTGGAATTGCAGGAGCTGCGGGCCCTGGCCGCCTACCGCGCCCGCCAGGCCCGCGGCGAGGACGCCGGCGTCTCCCATGACGAGGCGTACCGGCGCGTGTTCGGCGGCACTGAGGCGTGAGCTACGAAGTCATCTGGGAGCCGGAAGCCCTCGCCCAGGCGGAGCGGTTCGCCAAAGACGACCCCGCCGGAGTACGGCAGGTGTTCACCGCCGTCGACCGCCTCGCCGACAACCCCCGCCCCGACGGCGCATTCGGCAGCTCGGGCCTGCTCCGCATCCACGTCGCCGCCTACCGCGTGATGTACGAGATTAGCGACCAGCAGATCCGCGTCAGCGTCATCCACCTCGGACGCGTACGCTGACCGACCCGTCATGTGCCAGACGTCGCTCCCGGGTACGTCCCGCGCGACCTGCTGTTGAGCGAATCCGTTCGGTTCGGGCTCGGGGAAAGCGCGGCGGGACAGCTCCCGCATCGCGGCGGTTTGCCGTTGGACCGCGTCCGAGATGGCCGGGTCGACCCGGGAGGGCCGGGCGGCCTGGCGGTGCGCCTCAATCGCGCGGTGGTAGCCGTCCGGCGGCGGCCGGCGCTCCACCGGCGCGGCGGGCGGGGTCGCCTGCGGGGCCGGGTCGGCCGCCGTCGTGGTGGGGCCGGCCTTCACGGGGGCGGGCGCCAGGACGTGCAGGGAGCGGACGTTGGCCTCCGGCACCGCCTGGTTGGCTGCCGCGATGAGCTTCGGGGCGCTCCAGCGCAGCTTCGTGCCGACAGCCGGGGCGTCGGGGACGACGTCCAGGCGGCCGGTGTCCGCGTCGAAGCCCGCAGCCTGGACCCGCCCGGCGAGCTCGGGAGCGGCCGCGGCGAGGATGTTGCCGAAGTCGGCGAGGACGCTGCCGCCAGCGGCCGGGGCGGCGAGACCGCGCTCGGTCATCATCATCCCGATCGCCGCGCCGAGCCCGAGCGGCTCGCGCCCGTCGCGTCGGACGACGGTGGTGGTGCGCCGCTTCGGCTTCTTGGCGGTGGCGCCGTTCTTCCTCGCCGCCTCCCGGGCCGCGACCAGCGCCTGGCGCGCGAGGTCGACGCCGCTCAGCTCGCCGGTCATGCGATTACCGTCCCGGTGGCGTCGCCGTCCAGCGGGCGCGCGGCGAGCTCGGGCAGCCGCTCCGTCCAGGGCGCGGCCGCGGTCTGCTCGGTGCGGGCGGCGGCCTGCTCGCGCAGCTGCTCCAGCCGCGCCGCCAGGAGGTACTGCGCGGTGCGCTCCCTGGCGTCGTCGGCGGCCTTCGTCGCGGCGGCGACGGCGTCCGCGTCGCTGAGGTTGTGCTGGATCCAGGGGCGGCCCTGCTCGGACCGGAGGGACTGCAGAGGTGCCTGCGAAGCGCCAGCTGGGTGCGGCTCCATCGCAGCGATGTCGCGATACGAGACGGGCATCGGTGTGACCGCGAATTCCGGTCGTGGGGCTGGCGAACAGCGCGAACACATAGCATTACGCCGAGTAAGTGAGATCGGTGTGTTGAGGAGCTTTTATGGGGAAGCGTGGTGGTCGCCGCCGTGAGGAGAAGCGTGGTTCCGCGCCGGGATGGAACGTCCTCGGCGAGGACGTTCCTGGAGAGCTGACGTACGTGACGCCGAAGTCGGGGGCGACGCTGCGGATCGTGATCGAGCCAGGCACTCCCGAGGAGGTACGGGACCTGGTGCTGCGCTACTGGTCCAGGGAGGCAGACGGTAGTTGGACCAACCGCGTCGTGGATCTCGGGGAAGGTGGGTGGGTCGCCCAGCAGGTGACTGCTGCGTCGCATGCCGAGCTTATTGACCTGGAGTGTCTTCGCTGCGGTAATGCTCCTCGTGCTGGCAGCCGGTCGCAGGTCGCCCCGCTGACCAGCGCCCGTGAGAATGCAGGCCGCTGTCCGGTGTGCCTGGTTGAGGACACAGGCGGGGATGTGCCAGAGGCGGAGGACAGCCAGGGCACACTTCAGGTGGCCCTCGGGAGCGCTGCCCCTGCGGCACAGAAGCCCGTACCCGGCGAGAACGACGCGGAGGAGCTGGCAGCGGCGGGCGGTGAAGAAGGCCCGAGGCTCGAGCTGGAGTACATCGAGGGTGCTGCAGCGGAACTCGCTGACATCGCCCGTCAGTACTGGGCGCTGTCGCACCTGGACTCTGTCACGGGGGAACCAGTGTGGTCGGGGCCGGTGCGGGCGATTGACACCAGCGGTTGGGGAGCGGCACACATCGCAGCGGGCGCCGCAGCATGGGCATGGGTGCCGGACAGGGCCTGCCCGGAGTGCGGGGGCCCGCTCAGCCTGACATCCCGCACGGCGTTCGCCCAGGCGTGTCTGGGCGAACCCCAGCGATGCGTGGAGTGCACACCGGGTTTCGCGGAGAAACTGACCAGACGCCGGGAGACTCCACGCTCGGAAGGCATTGATGCGCGGCCTGCCCCACAGGCGCGTTACCGGAGGCCTGATCCGGTGGACATTCTGCGGGCGCGGTGGGTGGAGCAGCAGGAAGAGCAGATCCGTACCCGGTACCAGGTGGCCTTCGCCCCCGACGTACCGCTGCCGGAGTCCGATCTGCGGGATGAGGCCACCGCCCTGGCGTTCTTGCACTACGCGCCCTCCTCCTCGCCCCTTGGCCCTGTCCGGTGCTGGGACACGCCGCTGGACCCCTCCCCCGAGAGCAACTCCGTCGGACGGCTGGCGCAACGAGGCTTCTTGCGCATCCATCCGGACAGCAGCCCCGAGGCGTTCGTCTGGGCACCGGAGTCCTTCACCGCAGCCGTCACCGCAGCAGGCGGTGACCTCGATGCCGCGGCGGATCCTGAGCTGACCGACAGGTACTTCCCCCGTGAAGCAATCCATTACGTGCGCTTCGGGTCCTCGATGGGAACTGCGGCGCAGAACCTCACCCGCCATCTGACGGCCCGTCTAACGCTCGCAACCTTCGACCAGCAGCGGCAGGGGGAACTGCTGGAGCTGGTCCAGGACCTCATCGCTGCGGAAGCACTGCGGTACTTCGACCTCCAACTGGAGAAGCGGCACCTTCCGCCGGTTCCCGACACCCACCTGACGCGCCTGAAAGAATTCACGCTCCGTGGCAGCGGCACTCTCACCCTGGGCGAGCTGAACAACCTCGTATGGAGGGCTGCCCGCTCCGCGGCCGACGCCGCGCAGCGCAACCCGCAGGCTCCCCGGGCGAACATGAGCACCTTCGCCGTCAACTGCTTGGAGACGTATCTGCAGCAGGCGGCAACAGCTGGGGACAACCGCACGCCGATCAAGCCCTACACCATCGATCCCAGCGCTCTGGCTGCCCTCACCCGCACCACCTTCTACACCGTTCTGGAAGCCGACCCCTTCGTCACAGGCGTCCCCCAAATTGCCGCAATGCTTCCCCACCCCGTGCTGCCGGAGCCCCTGGACGCGCCGTCGGCTCCCGTGCCGCCGCCCAGAGAAGCAGAGGCGCATGACACGGAAGCGGCCCCGGACGAAAAGGACACCACCGGGCTGACGGAAGCCTTCAACGGATGGCTGCGCACACAGCGGAGCCAGTGGAGTCCGGACGCCTTCACCGACAACCTCCAGTACCTGACGGCGCAGGCGTTCGCCCCGCGCCCCAGCCTGGAGCAGCGGCAGCAAGCACATACGGCACGGCAGATGACCACGCTGTACCAGGAGATGTTCCGCCTGCTCGACGATCCGCAGGAAGCGGTTCTCGCCACGTGCCTGGCCGCCCAGCACCTGCTGACCGGCACGCAGAAGGAAGCTGTCGAGGGAATCATCGAAGCTTTCGCCGACCGCGTCCTCGAACAGATGCCATCGGACAGTTCCGACATGTAGAGCCGCAAGTTCGCGAGCTCTCATGGACCCTCGCTGGCACCCCGGGCGCAGCAGTGGGCTTCAAGGCGTTGGGTGATGCCGTCTCACGGGTCTTCACCAGTGTGTGCGGAACGTCCGGGGGCTCCGGCGGTCCGGTGCGTGGGGGCAGGACCTGTACGGTGCGGACCGCGTCGGTGCCGACCGTGCTGTCGGCGGTGGTGACGATCCGGGCGGTGATGAGGCGGAGTTGGGTGAGTTGGGGCACAGGTCGAACGTCCCCGCTGCGCATGGTCGACCAGCGACTTCACGACAGCTGCGCCCATCACGCCTTGGGCCGCAGTTCACGGGGTTGCGGCATGGCGGCCGTCGTTCCGCCCTGACGGGCAGCGCGTTCTGCTCGGGCCCGGCGGACCGCTGCGGCGTGTGAGGCGTCGGCTTCCCGACGGCGACCGGCACGGGCCTGCTCGATCGGGCTGGCGCATCGTCCACCGGCTGCTCCGGCTTGGGGAAGGCATGCAGGCTCAGCGCCCGCATCGCGGCGGACTGCCGCTCCACCACCTGAGCGATCGACGGATCCACCCGGTTCGGAGGCACGACGGCCTAGTGGGCGGCGAGCGCCCAGTGGAAACCGGCCGACCCCATCTCCCGCGTCTTCACCGACGCGACCGGGGCGTCACGCCCGGCGGCCGGAGCCTCGGACGCGGCCCGGGCACGGGCGCGGTGCCCGGCGGCAGGACCGCACGGCGCACCGGTGCTGTTCTACTGGCCGGCGACCAGACTGATCAGTTCCGGTCTGATCAGTTTCGGTCCAGCTCAGCAATTGAGAAGCCCTTCGGGAGCGAGTGCTCACCATGAACGAGGGTCTGCGTCACGGCCAAAATTTCGCCGACTGCGCTGTACTGCACGGTCCGGTAAACCGACGCCAAAGCCACAGAGGCAGGTGGTAGTTCGAAATCCTCGCACTCATACCAGGTCATGGGCCGACTGGTCAGCGTCCGCTCAAGCCGAACGCAGCCGGGCACCAGAATGGTCACCGGCGCTTCCGCTACATCCGGCGAGGTACGCGGCGGCGGGACGGGCAGACCGAAGCCTGGCGCGAGCTTCCGAACTGCTTCGCTCACGATGGCTACCGGGTCGCCCAGGCTGGTCAGGTCGAACCACTCGCCGCGCCGGTTGTACTTCTGGAACTCCAGGTGAAGGGCCCTTTCGAGTTCACGGCCGCCCTCACAAGTCCACAGCACCGACAGCGTCAGCGGGAGACCGGTCTGCATCGCGCGGACCCGCTTGGCCACGTCTGCCGCCGTGCCGATTTTCACCAGGTCCAGGCCCTCGGCTCCGACAAGGTAGACGAACTCGGTCGGCCCCTGGTCGTTGGTCACCGCAGTGTCCAACCGCTCTGAGGGTGTGCAGGTGGGGGTGGGTGAGCCACGGTTATGGTGATCCTTCCGGGATGTCGTCACGGTCGGTCAAACTCCACCGGCCACTCAGCGGAAGGGCCGCGCTGGGACTCCGCCTGCCTCGCCGGTCTGGGCGCTGCAGGGGACCCGGCCTTTTTGTGTAGCCGGTCCTGGCTGATGCTGGAGGCGGTTGCCGACGAATGGCATGAAGTCATCGGACCTGGCCGAATACCGCGCGACCCGCTGGCAGTCGAAAACGTGCACCCCCGACGCACAGCCAAGGCGCGCCCCCGGGGCGAGTGGCGACCACACCTGTGGCGAGCGAGCTGGATGGACGGGTGCCTGACGTCGCTGGACGACACCGCGACCCGCCACGCCAGCCAAGTCCGCCGCATCCACCGCGCCCTTGGCAACCTGCGTTGAGCCGACGCGTCAGCTCCTTGCTGCTCAGCTTGATCTGCGTCGAGTAGGCAGAAGCAAGGCACCGCACGTGCAGATTCCCTTCGGCATCGAGTTGGGTGGGGCGTACCCAGTTAGCCGCAGCTTCGCCGATCGCCTCACGCCACCAGGCGTCACGCTCGGATGAACTCAATGCAGGTGCCCCTGGCATCAGCTTGCTTCCTTCCGGCCGACCGTCTCGCCACATGGCATTGCCGCCGCCGCTCCGCTCCGCTGGGCCCGCTCGGCACGGGCCCGTCGAAGGGCGGCGGCTTCGGTGGCGGCGGCCTGACAGCGGCGCTGGGCCCGGGCGGCTTCGATCGGGCTGGGCTGGTCGCCGGGGTCCGGGTCGGGGAACGCGTGCCGGCTGAGCTCGCGCAGGGCGCGGGTCTGCGACTCGATCGCCTCCGCGATGGCCGGGTCGACGTGCCGGTCGGGCCGGGCAGTCTGGTGGGCGGCGAGCGCCTGGTGGTAGCCATCGGAGGCAAACTCGCGGGTCTTCACCGGCGCCTTCGCGGCCGGTGAGCCTTCACGGTCCGCTTCGGTGTCAGCCGGGGCGGCCGCGCGGTTGCCCGGGGCCAGGACGCGCAGTTCCTTGACGGTCTCCTGGCCGGTCTTGGTGTTGATCCTGGCGATCAGCTGCCTGCCCAGCAGGCGCAGCTGGGTGGCGTAGGCCGGGGAGACGGGCAGCAGGTCCAGCTGCCGGGTGGCTGGCTCGTAGTGCACGGGCTTGACCTTGCCGACCAGTTCGGGGGCGATGTCGGCCCAGCGGTCGATGACGCTGCCTGCCGCGGCCGGGGCTTCCCAGGCCCGCTCGGTCACCAGGTTGTCGATCGCCGCGGCGAACGTGATCGGATCACGGCCACCGGTGCGCCGCGACGGCCGGGCGCGTCGGGTGGCAGCACCGCCTCCTGCCGCGTCGACGGGCCGGTTCTTCGCCGCCGCCTTGGCGGCCTGGAGCGCCACTCGGGCCAGGTCGACGCCCGACAGCTTGGGGGCGAGATTCTCTCTCATGCGTACTCCTCCCAGGGGCGGTTGATCACCAGGTGGCTGGTGCCGCGCATCCGCAGCACCAGGTCGACGACGTCGTCGCCGAACACGTAGCGGGCGTAGGTCTCGCCGTGCGCGGCGGCGATCGAGGTGACCAGCGACGGGTCCTTCTGCGCGGCCGCGTACATGTCGATGCGCTCGTCCTCCGACAGCTTCGGCGGCTGCGGCGGGACGTCGTCGACGGTGAGCGTGTACAGCAGCCGGGCAGGCTGGTCGTGCCGACTGACCCGTGCACGTGTCTCGCGGAACAGGCGAGCGACGAACTGGCTGGTGGGGCCGTCAGAGCCTTCCCATTCGGCGTGCCGGGCGTGCTCCGCGCGGCGGGACTCCCGGTAGGCCTCGACCGCACGGGCCCGGCCTTCCGCGGTCGGCCACAGCCGCAGCGGGCTCTCCAGGCGCTGGGCGAGCAACCCGGAAGGCCGCCGGACCTGCTGGGGGGCGTCCGCGCAGTCCAGGAAGGCGATCACCTCATCGGCGGTCCAGCCCGCGTCGGCGACCTCCCGCACAACCCACGCGATCCGCGGCCGCGCAGCCTTTGCCAGCCACGGCACCTGGCGGATCAGCTCCCCGGCCAGCTGGAAGCGGCGGCCGGTCTTGTTCAGCGTGCGGCGACCGCCGGCCTTCGCTTTGGACTTCTTCGGGGTGGGGGACTCGTGCTTCCCGCCTGCGAGCTTGCTCTCAGGGGGGGAGGAAGTATCACCCGCAGTAGAAGACGCTGAGGTACTGACCTGCATTGGGGTGCAACGGACCTCATCCGAAACAGCCGTCACACCCCCCTGCTCAGCACCCCTCACCGAGGCCTTCGCCGGGGACTTCGACGACGTCTTCGAGCGCGGCTTGCGGACCTTGCGGGCCGCCTTCTTCGCCAGCTTCGCCATCAGCTCCCGGCCGGCCTCCGCGATCCCGGACACCGCCCGCGTGTACGCCGGAGCGCCCTCGTCCCGCTGCACCGTGCGGATCCCCAGCGCGGCGTCGAACTCCACCGGGATCATCCGCGCGAACTCGCTGGCCTGCGCCGGGCCGCCGGACACCCGGGTGCCCTTCACGATCCACGCGAGCAGCCCGGCCTCCCGCAGCATCCCCAGGTGGTACTCCACCGACCGCTCCGACAGCCCGGTGCGCCGCACCAGGTACTCGATCCCCGGACGGCACGGGAACAGCTGCGCGAGCTCCTGGGCGACGCGCACCGTCGTCGCACCGAAGCTGCGCGGCCCGTGCGACCGGTGCCGCCGCGGTTTGTAGAGCCCGGACCCGGCGACCCAGTGGACCGCCTGCATCCAGGAGTAGCCGTCCAGCGCGACCCGCCCCGCCGACGCCGACAGCCACTGCGACGCCTCCGGCACGCACAGCGTCGCGGGCAGCACGGAGACCGCGACGCCGTCGGCCGACGGACGCGGGGCAGGAATCAGCGCGGCGACCGGTGCCGCCGTGCCGCTCATCGGCCCACCGTCCCGGCCGGTGCGGTGAAGATCGCCTGTGTCGTCACCCGGCGGTTGCACACGCCAAAGCGGACACCCCCCTCAGCAGGCAAAACGCGCGCTTCGTGATCCATCCGCCGACCCTGCACCAGGCGGCCTGTGGACAGAGCCCGCTGAGCCCGGATCACCCCCGGTGCTCCCACACGGCGGGCAACAATCTTGCATTCCGTCCCGCCTGACGGGACGACACCTTCGTGCGCACCGGCCGGGAGACCGGGGATCCCACACGCGGGCATGCGGTTCTCGACGGCGGCCTCCGCCGTCACGGCACTCATGGACCCACTCGGGCGAAGTGCTGGTAGACAGCTTGTGGTTGCCGCCGGGCCGGACCGGCCGAGCGGGCAGAAAGAGGTAAGGAGGAAGGTCATGGCGGCACCATCGACCGCCAGGGGGTTAGCCCCGCAAGCCCCTCCCCCACGCCCTCCGGCCGAACGGGAAACGATCACATCCGCAGGCCCGCAGGACGAACAGTCGGCACTCTTCGAATTGCGCGGCCGTCGCGCGGCCGGCCGGACGGGGCTCGACGATTGTTTCCGGCTCGCTGCCCAGCCGACCCACGAGAGAGCCGCCAGGGGGAGTCTGCGGGCCGGGCGTGAAGCGTTGCCTTGGCCACTCTCCCGCGTGGCACGCAGTACCGACGACAGTCGGGTGCCAAGTGGGTGAATCGTGCAAAACGGCGCGCCGGGAAGCGTGGTCGAGTGGAAGTCGACAGCTCGAACATGGGCGAAACGGTCGTATCTGGGCTGGAAAAGTGCGCGAGGGTACGGCAAAATGGCTCCTCGTCGGGGGCCACGCCTTCGGCACAACGAAGCCCCCGCTGGTGGGCTTCAGGTTCCTGGATGAGAACCGAAAGAACCGTTCGAATCCGGTTGGCGCCGGTCGAACAGCCTTCAGGAATGGTGAGCTTCCTGGTGGAAGAGGGGGATAGCTGAGCCTCGGAGTGTTGGCGCACTCAACGGGCTGAGCGTCCCCGGCGGCCCTAGGGCCCGCGAAGCGGGTGCCGCCTCAGATCGCTACGACGTCGTCGCCTCCCCAGAGGAGCCGCGACACGGGGCGTCGGCAGGATGCGCGAACACCCCACCGAAGGGCCAGCTGACGCTCGCGCGCTGCTGGCACCACGGCGGGGTGCTGTGTGTCTGGGGTCGGGTACGGGTACCCTGAATCATGTCGATCACCTGAAGGGTTGAAACGGGGTGGTCGGCAGGCCGCCGGACTCCTTCCACAAAGTCCGTTGGCCCGCCCCCTCGACTTGCCAAGGTCGCGGGGGCCATTTTTTTCTCGATCAAGCTCGGGGACACGATACTCCCCCTCCGCGACCCACGAGACCCCGAAGTGGTACGTGTCGCAGTTTGCTGCCGCGGTGCCGAATCAGCCACCTCCATTCCACAGTGAAGACCGGTCAGACGGGAAAACCCAGGTCGTAACGTCAGTTCCTCCAACGGGGGGATCAGCTTCTGACCCCACATCAAAGCTCCTTTGCTCAAGGAGATCTGTGAATCCCGCCCGAGGGGCGATAAGCACCCAGCGCGTCCCGCCCAGGGGGACATATCCTGGCCGCCATACAATGCGCCCGCGCTGACCCGACAGAGTCGCGACAAACCGCGAGCCCGCAACAACCCCTGAGTAGGCTCGCCACCGTGAAAAAGCGCCTGGCCTTCTTCGACCTCGACGGCACTCTGGTCGACCGGCAGTCGGCGCTCAGCAACGCCGTGACCGCCCTGTGCCACGCCCACAGCCTTCCGCCAGCGGCCAAACCATGGCTCCACACCGAACTGGCCGACCGTGCTCACGCCGCCGACTTCGCCCGGCTCCGCGACGCCTTCGACCTGAGCATCCCCAGCGCAGTCCTGTGGCACAACTATGTCGAACTCATGGCGGTCGCCGTCACCTGCCGCCCCGAGATCCACGAGGGCCTGGCCCGCCTGCGCGCGGCCGCGTGGACCATCGGCGTCATTACCAACGGGGCCGGCGACATCCAGCGCGCCAAGCTCGCCGGGAGCGGCCTCGCCGACCTGGTCGACGGCGTCGCCGCCTCGGGCGACCTGGATATCCGCAAGCCGGGCCGGCGCCTCTTCGAGCTCGGGGCCACTCGGTGCGGCGTCAACCTCGCGGGCGGCGGCTGGATGGTCGGCGACAACCCGGCCGGAGACATCGGCGGCGGCCACCAGGCTGGCCTGCGCACCATCTGGCTGCGCGGCCGCCCCTGGCCTGACGAACTCCCCGCCGCACACCACGTCGTCGACGACGTCACCGACGCCATCACCATCCTGCTCAACGAGACCTGGGAGTAACACCGTGGACCAGCCGACCGTCGGCATCCTCCACCCCGGCAGCATGGGCGCGGCCGTCGCCGCCTGTGCCGCGACCAACGCGGCCGCGGTCCTGTGGTGCGAGACCGGGCGCAGCACCGCCTCCATGGAGCGCGCCACCCGGTTCGGCCTGACGCCTGTAGCCGAGCTGGCCGAGCTGCTGGACCGCAGCGACATCGTCATCAGCCTCTGTCCGCCGGCCGCCGCAGAGGACCTGGCCCGCGACGTTGCCGGGCACCGCTTCGCAGGGGTTTTCGTAGAGGCAAACGCCATCAACCCTGAACGTGCGCGGCGGATCGCCACGCTGCTCGGCCCGGACACCTCCGTCGTGGACGGAGGTGTTGTCGGCTCCCCACCGGTCGAGGGCAAGGCGCCGACCCTGTACCTGTCCGGACCGACCGCCGCGACCGAGCGCATCGAGGCGCTCTTCGTGAGTACCGCTGTCCGGACAGCGACTCTGGGCAGGGAGATCGGCAGGGCCTCCGCGTTGAAGCTGGCGTACGCGAGCTTCCAGAAGACGTCCCGCGTCCTGGTCGCGCTCGCCGTGGGCATCGCCCGTGAGTACGGCGTCGACCAGGAGCTCATCGAGATCGCATCCCGACGTACCGACTCGTACCTGGCCGAGCCGCAGTACGTCGCCAAGACCGCAGCCCGCGCCTGGCGCTGGGGCCCGGAGCTCGAGGAAGCCGCCGACGCGCTTGCGGCCGCTGGCCTGCCGCCGGAGATGCTCCGCGCGGCCGCGGCCACGTTGGCACGGTGGCAGGCCAGCAAGGACGACACGAAGCTCACGCTCGATGCCGCCCTCGACCAGCTCGCCAATCCGCTCACGCCGCCGGACCTTGCGACCGACGCGACAGGGTTGCCTGAATGAGCCGTGCGGCCTGCGGAGGCTGTGTCAGGTCTGTCCTGAGGGTCAGATCGAAACGGAATGCGGCGTGCGCGGCGAGATCGGCCTGGGTCTCCTCCCACACCGTGATCCGCTTCGCCGTGTCCGTGTCCCCACGGCCCTGCGAGCGCTGTTCGGTCACCGCTTTCGGGCACCACATCAGCACGGTCAGCCAGTCGGCCGGGTACCTGGCGAGCACGTCCTGGACCCCGACAATCTGTCCCAAGTGCACGACCGGCACTCCGCCCGCGAACGCGGCGTCGAGGCCGGGCCGGTCGATGACGTAGACGTTGCCGTAGCGCTCGTTGCGGTAGATGACGTCCCCAGCCGCCTCCAGGCCCGTCAGATCCGAAAGGGCCCCCATACGGTAGCCGTTCGTCTTCCCAGAACCGATCTTCAGCCGGGTGAACTGTACGAACGCGCGGTCAGCCTTGGCCAGCGCCGCCGTGACCGTGTCTTTGCCTGACGCTGGCGGGCCGTACAGGATCACTCCCCGCGTCATACCGGCACCGCTCCGATCGCCTGCCGGGCCTGGTCGGCCAGCGAGATTGCCGCGCCCATCCGGTTGTCCACGACCAGGTGCGGGACAACGGGCCGCAGGCCGATGTCGACCGTCTCCAGGTACTCGTCCCACCGCTCTAACTTCCACGCATCGCGTGCCGCGCCGCGGTGGGCGATGTACTCGTGCATCGACTCCACGTCGCACCGTACCCAGATCGGTGCCACGTCGACTCCGTGCGATGCACATCGGTTGATCAGCCGAAGCATCCACTGTTCGTCCGTGAGTTCTGCGATGAACGGGGCAGTGACGACCGCGCTGATGCCGCACGCCACGTGCGAGTACACGGCCTGCATCAGCGCGGCGTACTCGGCAGGGCGCACCTTCTTGCGGTACAAGTCCGTGTGTCGGTCGTGCGGCTGGGATCCGAGCGCGGCCAAAAGCGGCTCCACCAATGGCCGGGTCAACGGGTCCTTGTCCACCAGCGGCCAGCCTGTCAATTGCGTGATGAACCTGGCGAACTCAGTCTTCCCAGACCCGGCGTACCCCCCCACCACCACGAGGCACGGTCGGTGAGGGTCCCCGCCCGTACGCCGTCGCTTCCATGCCTCCATCACTCGCTGCTGCCAGCGATACCCGTCGTACCCAGCGCCATCCGAGATACGGGTCAGCGCACGCTCCACGGCAATGACATGCATCCCGTTGCGATGCTTCTGCTCAGGCAGCGGACTGACCTCGAACTGCGTCTCCTCCCCTGGCAGCGCTGGCCGGAACCCGAGCGAAGGCTCCGTCGCGCGATACAGCAGACAGTAGGCCCGGCGGTACGGCGGACCCGGATAGCTCTCACCAGTCTCGTGTTGGCTCAGAGTCTGCGGATTCGCAGCAGGCACATCCTTCAACTGGGCCTGCTCAGCAACGAGTCGCAGATTCTCTCCAGCCTCCTCCAACGTCAAACCGTGAGCCTCCCGGTGCTCCCTGAGCTTGTCCGGGCGCCATCCCGCGCGCTTGCCCACCCCGTGCTCCTCCGTCTGCACCATGATCCGGAGCCTAAGCACAGACCCCGAAATGCGGTGTGTAGCTAGTCGTTGAAAACGCGTTGAGGAAGTCGTTCACCGAAGTGACGAGCCGTTCGTGATGTTCCTCCGAGCCTCCACCAGGTGTGATTGCCCTCACAGACAACGCGTGGAGGCCCCACATGGTCGGACGAGCCATGGCTAGTTCAGGACAAGGGCTAGTCCGGGACAGGCATCTGAGTATCTGGCGCGTAGACGTCCTCCCAATAACCGAGAGGCCCGTTCTCGTCGTGGAAGGTCTGGGTGGTGACGAGTACGGCTACCGATACGTGCTCAGGGGCGTCGACTTCAAGCGCATCGAGTTCCTGCTGCGATGCCTGCCTTGCTCGCGCCGTGCGCTGGCCCTTTACTACCTCTCGGTCGGTCCGCTCGGTATAGAGGTCGGCCCAATACCGCTCCATCCTGCCCTCGCCCGTGAGTTCGGGAACAACGGCAGTTGTCTGTGGCGGGTAAACCGAGACGCCAACCGTTCTGGCCTGACCGTCCTGACGGAAGGTTCGGATTCGGATGACAACCTCGTCCCCGGGTTCCAGGTTCAGTGCTTCACAAATCCTGGGGTCGTCCAGCGATCGGTGCATGACTCGGTGGCTAGCCGAGGTTTCCCCGGGCGCGTAGCGAAGACCGTTCCTTGCGATCCGGTCGACGCGATCGGCCCCTGTGATCACTGTAGGCGACGTTGTTACAACCGTTCCCAGGGCACCTCGGGAAGCGATGAGTCCCTCGCTCTTCAAGAGGCCGAGCGCACGACTCACCGTTTTTGCTGCGACGCCGAACTCGGAACGGATGTCTGCTACCGAGGGAAGAGTGTCACCCGGCGCGAGTTCGCCGTTTTGGATCTGCTGACGGTAGTGGGTTGCCACGTCGGCATACCCCTTGCCCGCTCCCTTGTACGGCATGCGGCGCTCCTCTCGGCCTGTCGGTTAGACCTTACCTACCGAAGGTACATCTTGCACTCATGAAGGTACAGCTCTTGCTTGCGTGACCTTATGTGTGTACCTTCACTCCCATGAAGGTGCTTCAAGTACCTTCGCTTTAGAGATATGTACCTACGTGTGGACGTCTAGTTCGCGCTGTGTCCATCGCGATCAACTGCATATGTCTGGCTGTCCGCTGCTTCCATGCGCGGCCGGGGTGACGAGTACGACGCGGTCCTTCGGAGCACAGCCAGGTGAGCCACCAGCAGCTATTGCGCTGCCCGCCGGCCAGGAGCCGGGCCCTGTGCCCGCGCTCCTGGCCGAAGGAGAACGCAATCGCTACCCAGGAGCAACAGATGCGTCATAACGGACGTCCCCCGGTCAAGGCCAGCGAGATGCGGCCCGAGAACCTCAGCCTCCGTGAGAACGAGCCCCGCCTGGTGGTCTGCGCCGACTGCGACACCTGGCGCCTACTCAAGCGTTCGATGATCACACCGCACCGGGCCAGTGATGCCACCCCGGACCGTGAGACGCGCCGCTACTTCGGCGACAAGGCGGCAGGCGGGCGCCGCTGTCCCGGCAGCGCGCAGCGGATCATCATCGACATCACCACCGAGCAGTGGGCCGAGCAGTTGCTGACCGCTGAGAGCACCGCGGCTGGCCGGCGCACCACTCGCCCGGTCCGTAAGCCCCGTCCGCAGGTGGCGCCAGCACCGGCTCAGATCAGCCCGGCCACGCGGTCCCTGCGGGAGCAGCTCACCGAGCACCTACAGGACGACTGCTCGCGTTGCAGGTCCGGGCACTGCGGCACCGCGGTCGAGCTGCGCGGGCGGATCCGTGCCGTCAGTCAGATCACGGTCCCTGCCCTGTACGGGCAGTTGCGCGCGGCGCTGCGGCAGCACCGCGCGGCCTGCTCGCCGTGCGAGGCGGGCGTCGCGCCGTGTGAGGCGGGCCGCCGCCTCACCGCCCGGATGGCTGGGCTCGCCCAGGACCAGATGCGCAACACCCGTCCCGACCTGTACCGCGCCACCCGCCAGGTCCCGACGATTCACCTCACCCGCACCGGCTTCGTGGTTCGGAGTGCGGCCTCGGGCAGCCGTCGGAGCTGAGTCTCGGCGCCTCGTCAACTTTCCACGCACACCTGATCTTCGCCCGGTGACGAACGACTACGGCCCGTGCCACCCCGATTGACCGGTGGCACGGGCCGTGGCTGCTCGTACAGCAGCTACCGGCTCCCGACTTGGAGCCGGAAATGCGACGAACCCCAGGGGCGCAACCCTGGGGTTCTCAGTCGCAGGCCCATCTTCGCGTGAGAGGACCAACCTGCATGCACAGCATGACATTGCCCGCGCCGGAGGTCGACAGGCCCGGCCTGCCGCCGGCGGCGGACCCGCACGAGCGCGACGGCCGCCGGCCCTCCACTCTTCCGGCCCGCCCCCACCCCACCCGCTCCTCCCAGCACATGCCGGCCGATCCGACGACCCTGGAAGCGCTGCGCCGGGTGATCGCCGATCAGATCGGCCCGAGGTCCCCGGGGGCCATCTACCAGTCCGAGGCGGGAGGCCGCTTCGAGGTACTGGCCGTGGTCCTGGACCCGGAATCGGCGCGTGCGTTGCTGAAGCGCCGCGGCGCGCAGTGGGCGCTGATCGTCAAGGACGTGCTGCGCCCGGCCTCCGACCCGGTCGCGATCGGCACCGCCTGGGCGAAGGGCGACTACCTGGTCCGCGAGGGCAGGGAGGCGCGGCCCTGCGGGGCCTGCAGCGGGAAGGGCGGCAAGACGGTTGACACCAGCAGTGACGGTGTGACCCGCAAGCACTGGCAGACCTGTGGTATTTGCAAGGGGACGGGGGCCGCCCGATGAGCGCCATGGTCACTGCCCGGATCAACCCGCTGTCCAGGGCGGCAGCGGCAAATGACGCGTGCGTCCTGTGCGGCTATTGGAAGTGCCGCTGCCAGAAGGCCCGCCTCGCCCGGTCCGCCGGTGGAGGCGGAGCAGTCCTGCGGCTCCTGCAAGGGGACGGGAACTGGCCGGTGACAGCCGGGCTGTACGAGGACATGGAGGACCAGGACAACGAACTCGGTCCCGAGCCGGAGCAGGATGAGACCGAGTGCTCCCAGCGCCTGGTCCTGCGGGTGGTCATCCCGACCGTACCGAATCCGACAGCCATGCCGTTGCAGCAGTGCGCCGGCTGTGGCGGCTGGTTCGGGGTCATGTCCTGGTACTGCTCCGCCTGCCGGATGCGTACCTCGGTGACCGGCCGAGCCAGGACGGGAGCGGGTGTCGGTGGCTGACGACCTGTACGTCCGCTACCAGACCGCCGACGCGAAGTACCGGGCTCACCGCGGCTCCTGCACCACCTGCACGGACGCTGTCCGTTGCGGGGCGGGCGGCCGGTTGTACGAGTCGTTCGCCCGGCTGCAGGACGCCTACCTCACCCGCCAGCAGCAGCGCCGCTGATCTCCGGCATTGCCCGTCGCCCCCGCTCCTGCTTGTGCCGGGGCGGGGGCGGTGGAGAGCGCCGGGAGTACCCGTCCGCTCCGTCTGTCCGGCTGCACCCGGACTTTGAGGAGGCAGAACATGATCAAGAGTTTGATGGCCAGGCAGCGGCACCACCGTCTGATGAACGCGGCGGAGCGTGTGGTGCGTGACGCGGAACTGAGTCTGACGAGCTCGACGGACCAGGTCACCCCCACCCAGGTCGTCTGGCTCGCGTTCGCCCGGTACCGGATGCGGATCGACGAGGCCGAGGCCGCCGACTACCTCGCTGCCGCCCTGGTCGCCCGTGGCCACGGCACCTGCCACCGGCCCGCCGCTTCTGCCTGACGGCTGCCCGATCCGCCCGTACGGCCGCCCAACCTCCGGGGCAGGGCACCCGTACGGGCGGTGACAGGGAGCCGGACAGTCCGGACCACAGTCGAGGGAGGCCACATGGCCACGACGATGACCCCGCTCCAGCCCGCGCCCGGCACGGAGGCCGCTGCCCAGACCGCCGCTTTCGCGATCTTCGGCAGCGACATCCCGCCGATCGACCCGCAGGACTACAGCGGCAGCTGGCGCACCACCCTCCACGTCATCGCGGAGGAGTGGGTCGGCGAGGGCCGAGTGCTCCGGCACGCCGCCCGCACCGCGACGGTGATCAACGAGTTGGTTGCCATTGAGCGGTTGTTCGGCGCGGGCTCGCCCGAGACTGCCGAGGTCGGTGTGCGGCTGCGGCCGCTGCTCGACCGGTGCCGCCAGTTCGGCATCACCGCGGACGACCTCCACCGCTGCGGCGCGCAGCTCCCCAGGGCCGGTGTTACGGCGGCCTGACCCGCTCACCTCGCGGTGTCCGGCCTGCGCCGTAACCCATGAACAAGGAGAAAGAACTTGAGCGAGAACAAGAAACGGATGGGCCGTTCGCCGCGGGGGGCGGTCCTGGGCGTCCTGGGGATCGTCACCCTGGGCGTGGCCGCCCTGTCGGTGTACGTCAGCTACCAGATCCTCGAACCGCGGTTCGGGGGGTGGGCCGTCCCGGTCGTGGGCGCCCTGGACGCTCTGTGGGTCATCTTCCAGGCGACGGAGATCCTGGCGGGCAACAACCGCTCCCGTGCCTGGCGTGTCCAGTACGCCGGCCTGGTGCTCACGGCCGTCAACGCGGCCATTCCCACGGCCGATCTGGTCCTGACCGGGGGCTTCGACCTGGCCGTGGTCCTCACCCCGCTGGCGATCGTCGCGACCAAGGTCGCGTGGTGGGTGACCCTGCCCTCCCTGGGGCGCAGGACTTCGGCCGCCACGCGGAACAGGATCGACGGCAAACGCCAGCAGGTCGCCGACCGCCTCGAGGAGATGGAGGCCGAGGCATCCGACCGGATCGAACTGCTGAGGGCCGCGGCCGCCCTGGAGCGCCGGGTCGCCAGGGCCGAGACGGGCTACCGCAGGACGCAGCTCAGGATCCAGCAGACCATGACCAAGAACCTGCACCGGCAGGCCGAGGCCACACAGAAGACGGTCCTGAAGAAGGAACTGCCGGACTTCGTCGCGGCGATCGGGCTGCCGGACCTCGACACGTGGACACCCACGGCGCCTGCCCTGCCCGTCACGGCCGACCGTGACGCCTCCGGCCCCCAATCGCCTGTTCTGCCCGCAGGCCGTGACGCCGGGTCCGCAGGCGCCACTGGCAGTCACGCAGGCCAGGACGGGGACGGTCCCGGCCGTCACGGAGACCGTCACGCCCACCGTGACGGCGGCCGTGACGCCGTCACACTCGCCGACCTTGCGGCCGTCGCGGGCGTGCCCACACCCGAACCCGGCGAACAGCTCACCGATACGCAACTCGGCGTCGTGCTGCGCGACCTGCGCTACCACGACGATCCGCCGCTGTCGTACCGGCAGGCCGTCGCCGCGTTCCGGGAGGCCGGCTTCGTCGGCGGCGAGAAGCGGGTCCGCCACGCCTGGGGCGCGCTGATGGCCAACGAGGAGACCACCGCGCCCGCGCGCACCGAGACCGCCGAGGGCCGCGAGGACGCCGACGAGAGCGAGGACGACCCCGAGGACGCGGACGCCTGACCCGCCCGTCCGGCACCACCAGTGAGGGCCAGCCCGGGTGCGGGCTGGCCCTTGCTGCGACTGCCGGAACACAACACGCAGTCGACCGGTGCAGACCCGGCGAGTGACCCGGCGAGCGCGCACGCGCGCAGACCCGGCGAGCAGACCCGGCGAGCACCGCCAACAAGCCCAGCGGACACCGAAATGAATGGAGGGGGTGTGGGGAAGAGGAAACCCCAGGCCGCAGCGGAGGACACCTACGGACAGGCGGCAGGCGCGATCGGCGTGCTCGTCATCGCGTTCGGCGTCCTCACCGCGATCAAGGACAAGCTCGGCCTGTCATGGCCGGCCACCGTCCTCGTCACCGCCGGGGCACTGATCGCCCTGGGTTACCTGGCCTGGAAGGCGAAGACAGAACTCAGGCGGCGCTGGTCGAGCGAGGGGAAACCCGCTGTGAGCCTGAGGCAGGAAGCGCCCACGCAGGCGCCGGACGCCCAGGCGGAGGACGGCGAGGCAGTCCAGGCCGCCGGGGCTGTGCCGGCCGTGCCGCATCCGGAGCTCACGGCGGCACTCGCCACGGCCGGTGCCATCGGCCGGGAACAGGTCATCCGGGACGACGAGACCACGGTCACCGATGTGCCCACGGGAACGCTCTACGAGTTCGCGGTGCCCAAGGGGCGCACGTACGAGGACGTCGAGAAGAAGCTGGGCACCGTGGCTGGCATGTTCGGCGTCACCCGGCTGCACCTGAAACTGGAGCGCAGCCGCCAGAACGAACGCCTCGTCAAGCTGCTCAAGCTTCACGAACCCCCGTTCACCCACGCGTTCCCGGCCCCGACCCGCCAGGAGATCGAAACGTTTGCCGGAATCCCCTTCGGCCACGACGTCACCGGCCAGCTCCACGGGGTGCCCACCTTCGACAAGGCGTCGATGCTGGTCGCCGGAATGACACAGATGGGCAAGACCACCCTGGTCAACGGGCTTATCACCTGCCTGCTGATCGCCTACGGCGAATTCGAACTCTACCTCCTCGACGGCAAGTTCTGCGGCCTCACCAAGTTCGAGAAGACCGCCACCCACTACAAATCGTCCGACGACCCGGAAGTATTCGAGGGCCTCGTGGACGAGCTGAACGAACGCTCCGACAGCCGGTACCAGAAAATCACGGAAGCCATCCGTGACCGGCGGCCACTGCCGGAATTCAAGCCGGTCATCTTCGTGGTGGACGAAGCGGCCGACTTCTTCGCCCACGACGAATCGAAAAAAGGCAAAGAGCAGGCGCGGCGAATCGCAGAAAAGACACGGTCCCTGGTGTCCAAGTCCCTGGAATCCGGGATCTCCACGATCCTGATGACACAGCGCCCGGCTGCGAACGCAATCCCGGTCCAGGTCAGGGATCAATTCCTGTACCGGCTATGCCTCTACGTCGCGTCATCCGGAACCGCGAAGGTCGCCCTCGGCGACACCTACTTCGAAACGGTCGCACCGATCAACCCGGCGCTCCTGGACCCGGACATCAAGGGACAGGGCGTCCTCTTCGTCAAGGGCCGGTCCACTCTGATCCGGGGATTCAACTTCGAGGACAAGTTCATCTGGGACGTGGTGGACGAAAGAGCCACCAGGAGTATGGAGGCGCTCCCGGAGGGCTCACCGATCAGGCGGGCCATCGACCTGATGCAGAGCAAGGGAGTGGATTTCATGACCACTCCGGACCTTGCTCCCGTGCTCGGGGTTCTCGAAGACGACCCGTCGACACGCGGAAGGGCACTCAACGAGCTGCTCGGCGGTCCTCCCACCCACAAGACCTCCCAGGGGCGCGGCTACCGCCTGGAGGACCTGACCGCGTTCGCGATGTCCGGCTCATGACCGCCTCCGGGCACCGCCATGAGGTCCGCCATGGCACCGCCACACAGCCGCCCGTGACCGCCATGGCACCGCCACGCATGGCGGCCCCATGGCGGTCTGAAGCAACGTCATGGCGGCCTCTCATGGCGGATCTGACCTGCGGAAACACCGAATACCGTCCGTAACTTGGAGATGAGGCTCTTGAGAGGCTCCACAGCGGTCACAGCCGGGGCCCTGGCCACTGCGGCCGTGGTCGTGACCGCCTACGTGCAGGCCGCCGGGAACAGCCCGGCCGGCTCGGCACTCAGCATGTCCGTCCCCGCCGCATACCAGGCACTGATCGAGGACGCGGGAAACACCTGCCCCGACATCAGCCCCAACCTGCTCGCCGGACTCCTCACCCAGGAATCCGGATTCGACCCGACCGCCCGGTCCCCCGCAGGAGCGCAAGGAATTGCGCAGATGATGCCGGGAACCTGGAAAACATACGGAGTCGACGGAAACGGTGACGGGAAACGCGATGTATGGGATCCCGAAGACGCGATCCCCTCGGCGGGGAACTACCTCTGCGCAATAGCCCAGGACGTCAAAAACGTGCCCGGCAGCAAGCAGAACAACATCCTCGCCGCATACAACGCGGGCCCCGGCGCCGTCCAGAAATATGGCGGCGTCCCCCCGTACGACGAGACGCAGAACTACGTTCGGTCGATCAACGCGCTCGTCGGCGCACAACCGGGCGCCAGGGGAAGAAAAGCAACCACCGCACAGGCCCAGACAGCCGTCGACACGGCGAAAGCACAGATCGGCACCCCTTATTCCTGGGGCGGCGGCAACGCGAACGGCGCCAGTACCGGTATCTGCTGCTCACCCAGCGGAAAGACCGGAATAACAATCCGTGGCTTCGACTGCTCCGGCCTCACCCTCCACGCCTACGCGAAAGCGGGAATCAGTCTGCCCCGCACGGCGGCCCAGCAGTACACCGCCTCCGAGCCGGTAAAACCCGGCGACGTCCGCCCCGGCGACCTCGTCTTCTACGGCGACAGCGCCGCGAGCATCCACCACGTCGGTATCTACACCGGGGGCGGCTGGATGATCGACGCCCCCAGGCCCGGCACAAAGGTCCGCTACTCCCCCATGGATTCCATGCCCGACCTGTTCGCCGTTGCCCGACCTGTTTCCCAGAACAACAAGGAGATCTGAAATGCCCAAGTCCCCCTCCCTCATGCTGGCCGAGCCGATCGACATGAGCGACGGCTTCACCGACTTCTTCGACACCATCGGGATGACCGGCGGCGGCCTCGTCACCAAGGGCATCGCCGCTGTGATCGCCGTCATCGCGATCAGGATGCTCCTGCAGCTGTCCAACGACCCCAAGGGCGCCCTGCGCAAGGGCTCGATGGCCATGGGCACTCTCTTCGTCGCCGTCATCCTCGCCCTGTACGGCAGCGAGCTGTTCTCCACCGTCACCGAAGCCAAGGGCTGACCCCGATGCCCGACAACAACCCCTGCGACGGCATCCGCGGTACCGCGAAGGAGTACTGCGAGCGCGGTCAGGGAGGGCCTCCGGCCGACGTCGAGGGAGGCGGCGGACTCACCGAAGGCGCCTCCGAGCACGTCAAGGGCCTTGCCGAGAACCTGATCGATGCGATCAAAGGGCTGCTTGCCCCTGGTGAGTTGTGGGCGCCGGAGGAAGCGAGCGGGATGTACGAGCCGTTTCTCTGGCTCGGGCAGCATCTCGCGGTGGCGATCTTCCTGTGTGTCGTCGTCGTGTGTGCCCTGACCGCCTGGCAGGGCACACCCCGTCTGAAGCAGATGGGGGCCTCGACCGGGTGGACGCTGGCGGCCGTGGCCGGCATGGCGTCCGTCCCCGGCGCGGTGATGCTGCTGAACAAGGCCGTGAGCAACGCGTTCACGGCCGCGTTCAACAGCAACGAGTCGACCCTGTTCGGCGTCATCAGCCACGACCTGGAGCAGGGGACGGACGCGGGGAACCCGCTGGCGACCATGCTGATCACCGCCGCTCTCGTGGTCGCTCTCGGCTTCGCCGTGCTCGTCTTCATGGTGCGGCAGCTCGGCATCCTGGCGTTCGTCTGGCTGGCGCCCCTGGTGCTGGCCTCTCTGGCCCGGGGAGGTGACATGTCCGCGGTACGGGCGTGGGCCTCACGGCTGATGGGACTGATGTTCGCCCCGTTCGCGCTGCTGCTGATCAGCCCGTTCGTGCCGCTCACCGAGGGCTCCCTGGTGATGGACGCCGTGCTGCTGGTGGCTGCGGACGTCCTGATGCTGCGGATGATCTTCCACGGTGTGCCGTACATCGGGCCCCGGGTCGCCAGGGCAGCCCGCGTGATGGTGGAGCGCAACACCACCCACCCGGCGGCGCTGGCCGTCGTACGCGCGGGTGTACCGGCGTTCTACGAAGAGGAGTCCACCCCGCGCGGACCGCGCACCGTGGACACCCCTGGCCGGTCCATGTCCCGTGACCGCGGTGTCCTGCTCGCCGCCTACGGCGTCAAGCAGGACAAGCGGCCGGGACGGCTGACCACCGAGTCCGCCGTCGCGAAGACCCGCCGGGAGGAGACCGAACGCGCGGCCCGCAACGTGCAGATCGTCCGTGCGCGCCAACAGGCACGGACGGACGCCGGGGTACCCCCGGCAGGCGCACGGCCCCGCGCCACGACGCCGCGCGCACAAGGCGGCGCAGCGCCGCAAGGGCAGGGCGGGCAGGGCGGCACCCAGCCTCCCCAGCCGCCTCAACCCCGCAACCCGTAAGCCGCTCCCGGCCCCGGGGTTCACGTTCCTGCCCTCGGCAGGGTGACGCGATCCCCGGGGCCGGCCTGTTCCGCCCCCACCTCTTCTTTCCTGTTGGAGGAACTGCTTTGTACTCGTTGACCCCCGGCTACCGTGTGCCCGCTCTCCAGCGCGGACTCAGCCCGGCCGAGACCCTGCTGACGAAGGCAAACGCCGGTGCCGGTGCCGCGATCCTGGCGTCGGCCATGATCAGCCCGCCGCCGCTGTGGGCGTTCGGCGCTGTGGGCGCGGTGGGCACGCTCCTCAACGTGGCGCCAGGCCCGCGCTCGGCCGCCCGCTGGGCCGCCGTCGGCTACCGGAGCCTGCGCGAACGCACCGTCCCGGCCTCCATGACCGGCCGCCCCGGAGCTACCGCCCACTGGGCGCTCCACCCGGGCCACGGCACCATGCAGGACCCCGGGCGGCGGGCCGCGTTCCACCAGGCGTTCTCCCGGGCGCTGACCTTCGCCGCCGGACAGGCACGCAGCGCCGGTGTCCAGGTGCATGTCACCCATCACGCCACCGTGGGCACGGACTGCACGGACCACACACAGACCGTCTCCGTCCACGTCCCCAAGGGCCTGACCGGACAGCCCGCCCGCGTCCTCGCCACCCTGGAAGGCGAGTTCGCGCGGCTGGGAACCCTGACCCCCATCGAGCCCGGCCCCGTCGCCCAGGTCACCGGCCGCGGACCCGGCTGGATCGGCCTGGACGACCGGTACGCGGCGACCGCCCGTATCACCGGATGGCCCGACGCCACAGGCGGCGACCTGATGCACCGGCTGCTCCTCGGCGACGGCCACACCGATCAAGATCCGCACTTCGCCAACGATTGCTCGATCGGAGTGCTCTACCGGCCGCTCCCGGCGGCCCAGTCCCGCCGCTCCGCCCGCTGGCAGTCCGCTGCCGCCGAAGCCTTCACCACCGACAAGGTCAAACAGGACGCCCTCCAGATGGCCAGCGGCACCACCCACGGCGCCCTGGTGCACGGCGACACCCTCGTGGATCTCGACGCCTGCCTCACGGTGTGGGGCGACAGCCCCGAGGCCGTCACCGACGCCCGCTGGCACGCCTCCCTCATGGCCGACCGGCACCGCATCGGCCTGGACTGGCTAGCCGGCCAGCAGCACCGCGCTCACGTGATGACCAGCCCGCACGGAGCCTCCACCGCGAAAGGGGCGATCCTCTGATGATCCGCCTGCCCTCCAGCCACGCCGCGATCACCGTGCCCCTCGTCGCGTCCAGCACCCGGTTCCCCGGTATCCCGATCGGCCGGTCGCTGCTGGACGGCAGGGCCTTTCACCTCTCCCCCGTACTCACCGACGCCGCGATCCTGCCGTCCACGAACTCGCTGGCGCTGGGCGGCCTCGGCTCCGGGAAGTCGACCACCGCCAAGGTGCGCATGCACCGCGAGATCCGCGACCACGGCCACCAGGTCGTCGTCATCGACTCCTTCGGCGAGGACACCACCGCAGGCGAGTGGCGCCCCCTCGTCCACGCCCTGGGCGGCCAGGTTATCCAGGCCGGTCAGTTCACCCTCAACCCCGTCTCCGGCCTGTTCGCACCCGCAGTCCGCGAGCAGTTGATCCGCTCGCTGATCCTCGCGGTCGAGCCCGGCGCACTCAGCCACCAGGCCACCCACGCACTCCAGCACGCCCTCACCCACCCCAAGGCCACTTGCCTGTCCGGTCTGGTCGATGCTCTCGTCTCCCCTCAGGACGGCCGCTGGCCCGCCGCGAAGCTGGAACAGTGGGGCGAGGGAGCGGCCATCGCCCTGTCCCGGTACACCGAGGGATCCCTTAGCGGCATCTTCGACGGCCAGGATGCGTCCCTCCCCGACACCGACCTGCCGATCCTGTCCTTCGACTTCACCGGCCTCGACCGCACCAGCCCGGCGATCCCCTCCCTCATGGCAGCGGTCTCGTGCTGGGCGGAGCACGTCTGGCTCCCCCAGTCGACCGCCGCGCACCGTCACCTGGTGCTCGAAGAGGCATGGCAGATCCTGCTGTCCCCGGCCACAGCCGGAATGATCCAGAGGCTGCTGAAGAACAGCCGCAAAGCCGCGCTGTCCCTGGAAGCCGTCATGCACACTCTGTCCGACCTAGGCGACGGCCTCGCCCAGGACCTCGCCCGCTTGTGCGAGATCGTCCACGTCGGACGGCTCGGGCCCGAGGAAGCCGCAGCCGTCGGCGCGCTGCTGGGCCTGCCCCAGCACGCGATCGACGCGATCCCCACACTCGGTCCGGGCCAGGCCGTCTGGAAGGTCGGCCCCGACTACGTCGACATCATCCAGACCCTCCTGACCGACGACGAGGCCAACCTCACCGATACGTCCTCACGCCGCCGCCACGCACAGCAGACCCTTCTGACCGAGGAAGACCCGGCGACCGGCCAGGAGTCCGGCGCCCTGCCCGCACAGGACGACGGCACGGACGGCTACGGGCCCGGCGAACAGGCCCGGACCGAAGAGGAGTTCGCAAGGCACCCGGCCAGGGACCACGGAAGCGAGCACTCCAGCGGACCGACCAGCCCCGGCCGCACCGGCGCCCCGGACGCCGACGAGCAGGACTGGGAATGGGACATGCCGCACAACGTCGTGGACCTCCGGCACGCGATGGCCCTCCAGGCCGCGCGGGAGGGCCGGTTCGGCGAGGCCGCCGACATCGCGGCCATGGGAGAGCGGGAAGACATCGCCGCGTACGGCATCAACTCCGACCAGGCCGCCTCCTGGCTCGCCACCCGCGCCCAGGTGGCTGATCTGTGCGGGAACCCCGACCAGGCCGCCCGCCTTCGCGCTACCGTCGCCCGCATGGGCAAAGACGCCGAATGGTTCGAGCAGCCCGGTACCAGCAGCACTGTCCCGGCAGAGCCCCACGAGCCAACTTCCGCTCTCCCCCCGCAGACACCCGCCAGTCCGTCCAGCAGGACTCCACGGTGGCCCTGGCGCTACATCGCCGCGATCGCGGCCCTGGCGTTCGTCACAGCGAGCGTCTGGCAGTACGCCGACATCGAGCAGCAGCGCGAGGAACGCAAGGCCACCGCCGACGCCTACACGGGAAGGTCGGGAGCTGAACTGCGTATCGATGGTGTGAACGCCGACCTCGTTGCTCGCTGGAGTAGTGACAGGGACCAGGTAGTGGTCGAACTCCGCTCGTACTTCGACCCCAACGCCAGGTACCTGCGGCTGGACGCCTCGGGGAAATCCGACAGCAGGGTGCGGGAGAACGGGTACTACCCCAAGGACCCGGAGATCGTGCTGCCGGTGGCCGATCCCCTTGCTGACGTGACGGTCCGTGTGGCCGTTGGCGGAAAGAACTGGAAGGACGGCACCCGGGTCGCTTCCCAGGAGATCAGGCTGTCCCCCACCGGCATCGCGTACGACGCGCAGACCGGGAAGAAACTCCCCTCCGACCTCTGACAGGTCGCTCCCCGGAAGGCTGATGGCCTGTACCCCCGAGCCTGTCGGGGGTACAGGCCATCAGCCTTCCTACAGCACCGCCCCCTACCCGCTGCGTCCCGGTCGTCATGGCCGGGACGCATTTGGCGATGCCCGACCAGCCAGAACCCTCATGCTTCGGTCGCTCCGCTGGGTCTTCGCCCACTCGAACCGTGGGCGAAGACCCGGCAGGCCGACCGGCCGTTTCGCACCCAGGGCCACCGCGACTCCTGCGGACCGTGCTTCGAGCCCGATCCCGACACCGCCGCGTGTCCCCGGCGCCGGACACCCGCCAGCCCCGCAGTCATCCCGAAGGGAAGCCCCGCCATGTTCCGGATCATCAGTGCGTCCCGGCTCAAGGAACTCGACAACCTTGCCTCCTCCTTCCCCCTTGTCCGCAGCGAGTGCGACGACCTGCGCAAGAGGCTGGAGGCTGCGCACCGCGAGGCGGAGAACCTGAACCGCGACCTGGAGCAGAACACCGCCCGGTTCGGGAAGGAACTCGCCGCGGCTGTCCAGGAGACGGAGGACCGGGTCGCGGCAGCCGCCCGCGCAGGGCTTGACACCACGGCCCGCCTGAACCCGGGCAGCCGCCACCTTCCCCTCGACCCCGGCACGCTCGCCGTGCTGATCGGGATCCCCGGCTGCGGCAAGTCGACCTTCGCCGCCCAGTACCCGCCCAGCTGGCGGGTGTGCCTGGACGAGTACCGCCTGGCCGCGACCGACGACATGGCGGACCAGTCGGCCACTCCGGTCGCCGCCCAGATCCAGAACCTGCTCCTGGACGCCCGCCTCGCCCGAGCCCGCACCATCGTGGCCGACAGCACGAACGTCCTGCCCCACGTCAGGGCCGCACTGCTCGCCCGCGCCCGCTACTGGCAGCGCCCCGCCGTAGCGGTCCTGTTCGACGTGCCGCTCGCCACGGCGCGGGCGCAGAACGCCGTGCGTGAACGCGTCGTACCCAGGCACGTACTGCACGACCTGCACGCCCGGATGCCCACCCCCAGCCGGCTGCACGCGGAGGGCTTCACCACCGTGCACCTCGTCTCCGACCTCACCCCGGTCACCGGGGGCACACGGTGACCACCACAGTGGGCGACTTCTTCCGCACGTGGAGACACGACCTCCGCGGCCGCTTGTCCCGCCTCCTGGCCCCCGGAGAGCGTGATGGACCGGCCGCCCGACGGCAACTTGGTCGACATCGACCCCTATGACGACGGCAGCTTCCCGCAGTTCGGCAACAACCAGGCCCCTGGCGCGGTGGCCGTCCGCGCCGCAGCACGCGGGAACGGACCCGTCCCGGCGGAAGGGCTCGCCACCCGCCGCCAGTCACGGGCACTCGGCCTGAGCCCCGGCGGCCAGGACCCCGCCGCACGGCTCATCTGCCGCGGCGGACAGCGGTGGGCGTGGCTGTACCGCGTCGACCTGGCCGTCCCCAAACGCACACCCACCCTCCCCCAGGAGATGGCCCTGGACCGGGCGATGGCAGCTCGCCAGACATGCCCGCAATGCCTGAGGCGCTACTACGCGTGCCTCCCGCTGCGCACCCAGGGCCGCTGCGACCCCTGCGAACAAGGCTACGAGCCCTCCGCCGACACCGTCATGCTCCCCGCGCCGGACACACACCACCCGGCCGCATAACCACACACGGAAGAGAGACCCGCCATGATCACCCAGCGCGGCGACCTGCACAAGAATCTGGATGACGCGTGCGCCGCGGTCGCCGGAGAGATCGCACGGACGGACAGCAAAGCGTCCCTGCTGCTGGCCTTCGACGGAGCCGTACTCGCCGGACTCGCCACCGTCGCCGACAAGGACCTGCCGACCGTGACCAAGGTGCTCGGCGCGCTCGCCCTCCTCACCCTGGGCATCACCGCCGTGCTCCTGCTCCTGGTCGTCAGGCCCCGCCTCCGCGGCGACGACCGCGCCTCCTTCCCTCACTGGGCGCGGCTCGACGAAGACGCCATCCGGTCCAGCATGGAGGGCGACACCCGCGCCGCCCGGGTCCGGGTGCTGTCCAGCCTCGTGGTCGGCAAGTACCTCCAGCTGCGCCGCGCGGTCGACCTCAGCCTCACCGCCCTGGCCCTGCTCGCGCTGGCCGCCGCCGGCCTCGCACTGTGACAGCGGCCCCGGGCCCCGCCCGGTCCTGCACCTGACCGGTACTGGCGGCTGCCTGATCCACCCGTACCGCCACGTGCGGGGCCGGGTGGTGAAGGGGAGCCGGACAGCCCGGTCCAGAAGGGGAACCCGTGACCAGCACGCACACACAGATGAGCCAGAAACAGATGAGCCAGGAGGCCGCGCTCCTGCTGCGCGCGGCCCGCCAACAGCGTGGCGAGCGCCGCGAGCACATGCTGGAAGAGGCCCGGCTGTGGGTCCGCCTCGCGGAGACCCCCCACGACGACGTCCCGCACCAGACCGTCCCGGAGGGCACGGTCATGCGGATCCGTACCCGCGCCGGCGCGCTCACCGTCGTGCGGGAGACCATGTGCCGCCAGGGCCGCGAGTTCCCGTGGGCCTGCCTCGGCTGCGGTGAAGGCCGGGAGATCGGCCGCGCGCACCGCGCCGACGCCCGTGAGGAGGCCACCCGCCACGCACACGACTGCTGGGTGCTGCCCGCCACGCAGGCCGAGCTGGAGTCCCGTTGACCCACACAATCACCCCGGCCGGCCGCCTCACCGCCGCCCTCGCCGCCGTCCTCGGCCCCGCGTGGACACAGCCGACGGTGCGGGACTGGCCCGTCGTTTTCACCCACGAGAGCGACGACAGCGACCTCACCGTCTATCCCGACCGGAAGCACAGCAGGCTGGTCCTCGAGCTGGCCCCGGCCGGACTGGACGACTTCAGCCACCGCCGGTTCGCGACGTACACCCCCGACCTGTGCGGCCACGACACCATCGACGGCTGGCTCGCCCACGGCGATCTGGACACCGCAGCCGACGCCCTCGCGCTCATCCTGGGCCGACTGGTCGACCAGCCCCTGCCCGAGCGGCCCGAGCCCCCGATCACCCCGCTGGAGCGCGAGCGTGAACAGCTCGCCCGGACAGCCCGGGAACTGTCCGCCCACAGCACCCAGTTCGCGGCCGGCCTCCTTTGGTCCCTGCCCGTGACCGAGGACGCCCGCCGCCTGGTCGCGCTCGCCAAGCTCACCCTGCGCACCGCCACCCGCGTGGACGAACTGCGCGGGACCAGGCACCACTGACCCGGACGCGCATTACCCCGGGCGGCCCACCAACCAGGCGAGACGCAGACAACCCCAGGACAGCATCTGCTTTGCGGCTTCGACTGCTGTCCCGGGCCCATCCTATCCGCACGAGACGAGACCAGGACCCGCCGCGACCCGGCCACGCCGGGCGCCCGCAGTTGACCAGAGAAGGACACCCACGCATGAGCATCACGATCACGAACACCTATGGCACCGCGCACCACGTCAGCGAGACCAACCCGGCCCACGTCACCAGCTGCGACCGGTACCGGCTCCCCCTCGTCGGCACCATCGCCCCCGGAAACCCCGGCTACGAGGACATGGTCGACATGCTGCGGGAGAACGGCCACGACACCCGCGAGGGGTACGGGCTGATCTTCCTGGAGTCCGAGGAGTTCAGCGCGACGTACTTCGGGTCGATCGAGCAGATTGAGAAGTACAAGCGCGAGAACGTCGACGGCACGGCGACCTTCGACGCCTCGCAGGGCGTCATGTACGCCCAGTGGCCCCACGGCAAGGGCTGGGACGACTTCCTCCCCCGCACCTTCTGGAATGTCAAGGCCCGCGGCGGCATCGCGGACGGCGTCGGCCTCGTCACCGCCTTCGCCCACACCGAGACCCCGGACGCCGAGGTCATCGTCTACGAGTTCGAAGGCACCTGGAGCTCCGGCGGCACCCCGCAGCAGCTGGTCACCTACCACTGCACCGCCTGCCACCTCGACACCTTCCACGACTGCGGGCACGTCCACGAGAACACCGGCCCCAGCAGCCGACGCTGGGCCGCCCGCCAGGCCCGCCAGCACCTCATCAGCGCCCACCGGCACGGCGTCGGCGACACCAAGGGACCCTGCTCGATCATCCGCGAGCTCCGTGCCGGAGTCCGCCCGCCCGTCTACCGCGCCTGACGGACGCTCCGTGCCGCCCCGGCCTCCTCGACGGAGGCCGGGGCGGTCGCGGTGCTCACCAGCGCTCCCCGCGGCTCCTGGTCGGCCGAGGAGTTCGCCGCCGCCCAACGCGCCCAGGGCATCAACGCCCGCGTCGTGATGGACCTCGGCAGCGACCGGTTCCTCGTCATCACCGACACCACCTACTGAGAGGCGCACATGACCGACATCGAAACGCCCGAGGCCATCCGCTACACCGCCGACGCGGTGGCCCTCACGCCCAACGGCGACGTCCTGCTGATCGAACGCGACTGGCCGCCGCACGAGGGCGCTTGGGCACTGCCCGGCGGGCACGTCGACATCGGCGAGACCAGCCGTGCCGCCGCTGCCCGCGAGCTCGAGGAGGAGACCGGCGTCCGGGTGGCCGCCGATGACCTGCGCCAGATCGGCGTCTGGGACTCCCCCGGGCGCGACCCGCGAGGCCGGTACGTCACCGTCGCATACGCGGCCGTCGTCCCCTCCACCACCCGGATCACCGCCGGAGACGACGCCCGCACCGCCCGCTGGTGGCCCCTGGCCAACCTGCCGGAGTGCCTGGCGTTCGACCACGCCGACATCCTCCGAGCGGCCACGGTCCCCACCCCCTGAAAGACCACCACGAAATGCCGGAGTGCCGCCCCGACCCTTCCCGGCTGGGGCGGCACTCCGGTGTCTCCGTCCGACTCGAGCCTGGAGGCTCCATGACGACCGACGTGTTCATCGACTCCTTCGGCACCTGCTGGCAGGACCCGCCGCCGCCCCGCTACCGCGCCGCCGTCCTCGGCATCAACCTCACCAACGCCCTGCTGAACCCGCCCGACGACCCGGCCCTCGCCGACATCGTCGCGCACCAGACCGGACAGGACGCGGGCGTACGCGACTACGTCCTCAACACCCCCGGCGCCGCCCGCATCATCACCGACGCCGTGCACGAACTCACCGCACTGCTCGCCGCCGCACAGGGCCGCCCCGTCCAGCTCCTGGCGAACTGCTGGTACGGACGCCACCGCTCCGTTGACCGGACCAAGGAGTCCTGATCTTGATGCGTTGTGTCTTCTGTGCCATCGCCGCCGGGGACGCCCCCGCCGTCATCGTCCGCGAGTGGCCCGACGCCCTTGCGGTCCGTCCACGCAGCGGCGGCGTGAACGCCGGGCACGTCTTCGTCCTGCCGCGCGTCCACGTCGAGAACGCCAGCACCGACCCGGACGTGACCGCCGCAGTGATGCGCCGGGCCGCCGAGCTGATGGCCGAGCACCCCGCCGCGAACCTGATCACCAGCAAGGGGGAGGCGGCGACCCAGACCGTTTACCACCTCCACGTCCACGTCGTCCCCCGCCAGGAGGGCGACGGTCTGCCCCTGCCCTGGACCCCGCAGCACACCGCCCGCGCCGCCGCGCAGATCGGAGAGACCCGATGAGCACCGTCCAGCTGGTCATGGCCCGCGAGCCGATCCCCACCGGCCCCTCAGTGTTCCTCGCCGGGCCCACGCCGGACAAGAGCGCCCCCGTCCCGTCCTGGCGGCCCGCCGCGCTGGCGGCCCTGGCCGCCCGCTGGACCGGACCAGAGGTGCTGACCGTCCTGTCCCCCGAGTCCCGCAACGGCATCCGGGCCGAGCGCTACGAGCACCAGGTCGACTGGGAAACCTCCGCCCGCGCCGCCGCCGACGCGGTCCTGTTCTGGATTCCCCGCGACCTGAAGACGATGCCCGGCATGACCACGAACGTGGAATTCGGGCTGGACGCCCCGAGCGGCCGGGCCGTCCTGGGGGCCCCGCCGGACTGCCCCAACCCCGAGCGCAATCGCTACCTGATCTACGTGGCCCGCCGCCACTGCGTACCGGTATGCACCACCCTGACCGACACAGCAGCCGCGGCCCTCGCCTTGGTCACCACCCCGTACGCCCCGCTAGTCCGGTAAAGACCATTGCGGTCGCGGAGAGCCGCCCACCACATCTGGTGGGCCTGATACAGCGGCACGCCGTAGCGGTCGAGCACCGCCACATCCGCCACCCGGTCATGCCCGCCTCCCACTGAACCCCACCCGCCCCCGGCCGCCGGGACCAACCCGGTCCCGGCGGCCCCATCGAATGCGAGATCCGATGCCCACCGTCTTCACCCGCCGCGTCACCTACGTCACCGCCCTGCGCATCCCGCTCGCTGCGCCGTCCGCACCGTGCGCCGCCCACGACCCCATCGACCCGCGAGTCAGCAGCCACCTCGTCAGGTCGACCGCTCCACCCTCGCCTGGTGCACCGCCATCCAGATGCTCGCCGACCACCACCACACCGGCATCGACCGCCAGGTCCTCGTCGCCGACGCCCTGCTGCGCGAATTCGGAGTACGTGGCCTCGCCCAGCTCCACTCCGACCTGAACCGCGGCGCCCCCATCGACTACCGCTTCACCCGCTGCCCGTACTGCTCCGGCATCGGCGAGGACCCCACCCAGCCGACCTGCGGTGAAGTCGGCTGCGCGCCGTCGCTGGAGTTCGCCGGACACGATCACGGGTGCCCGGTCTGCCACGACGACTACCAGCCCCAGTGGTTCGCCGAAGAGCAGATGACCGAACTCGAAGAACTGCTCGCCGACGCCATCGAAGAGCGAGAGGAGCGCGTCTCACTCCGCTACCGGATCCGGACCTGGCTGCGCCGCGGAGAGCCACGCCCGTGATGGCCTGCTTCTGCCGCACTACTTCCCCCGCACCCCGGAAACCAGGTCGTCCGGCCAGTTCCGCGCAACCTCGCCGCCATTCGCGCCTCGCAACTACTGGGGCCCGTGGCTCTAGTTAAACCTCGCCCCGCCCAGCGTCGACAGAGCGCAGTCCTCAGGCGGCCGACAACGAAGTTCTGGCGGGTTCGGTGCTGGGTATCACCGAACCCGCTGGATCACGTCACGCAGTCACATGTACGCGAGGAGTGAAATGCGAGTCGACAACTTGACCGTCGTCTTTCTCGCTGACCGTACGACTATGCAGGCCGGATGCCACGCACTTCTGGCGGTCACCACGCTGGCGCGGGAGGACTGCCTGGACGACGAGAATTACGAGCAGCTGACTGAGTTCGGCCGGGATTTCCGCACCGTGCCTGCGGGGGTCCATGACGTCCACGCGAAGCTGAGCATCGGCAACCTGGGCTTCGAGGAGTACGCGGCATGGGCTCACGATGATCCCGAGGATGTCTACCGGTCCTTCTGAAGGAGGAGCAGGGGCCTGCGGACAGAGCCTTCATCGGCTCTGCCGTCGCTCTCCCGACGGCCTTCAACCTCAGGCGGGTCCGGTTCAGCAGCCAGGGGCCGAAGAAGTCTCGGAGCTCCGTCTCAGTGGGTTGGGGCATGACGGTGATTACGCCGTAATCACATCACTGAAAGTTCGGTGCGGGCTCGGGTGATTACGGCGTAATCAGCGCCGATGCAACAACTGCTTGGTCTAACTAACGTGTCGATGGGTCGGAAGATCTTGAGCGTTAGTATGGTGTCATCCATGAGTTCGCCAGCCACCTCCAACGACCGCGAGAAGGTCGTCTCCAAGCTGCCGGGATGGCTCCGGCAGAACCTCAAGATCAGAGCCGCCCAGCGCGGCATCGACATCCAGGACGCCGTCGAACAGGGCATCAGCGCCTGGTGCGGCCTGGCCTCGGTGACCGACACGATCGACACAGCGGGGGCCGACTCCTTCTCCACCTTCCTGCCTCCAGGCCAGTGGGAAGAGTTCCGGCAGTCCGCCGCCGACCGGCGCGTCTCTCTGATCCAGGGCCTCGCCCAGTCCGTGCAGCTGTGGCTCGACACCACCCCGTCACCGGACATCGAGCGTCCTGCAGTCACCCGCCGCATTATCGTCTGCAACCAGAAAGGCGGAGTTGGCAAGACTGCCATCACGGCAGGCCTCGGAGAAGCCCTCGCCGAGGACTCCGACACGCTTCATCCCGTCCGGGTTGCCAAGGCCCTCACCAAGGCCCTGCGCGCGAGCGAGACGAGAGCCGACGAGACCGCACTCGACGAAGACCTGCTGAGCATCGAGAACCTGCCCGGACCAGGGCTGCGCGTACTGCTTGTCGATTTCGACCCGCAGTGCCACCTCAGCAACCAACTCGGAGCCTCACCACTCCCCCTCAACGGCGACAGCCTCACCAACCACATGGCAGGCGATCCCAAGGGCGATCTCCGCGACCTCATCGTCTCAGTCGACGACGACTCGTTCGACGGCCGCCTTCACCTCCTGCCGGCCTGCAACGACGCCTTCCTACTCGACGTACGCCTGTCCGCAGTCCGAGCACGCGAAGCCGCCCTCGAGCGGGCACTCGCACCCCTCGAAAGCGATTACGACGTAATCATCGTCGACTGCCCGCCCAGCCTCGGCCTCAGCATGGACGCCGCGGCCTACTACGGCCGCCGCCGTGACGGCGAGAAGCCAGGCCAGTCCGGCGCCCTGATCGTCGTCCAGGCCGAAGACAGCTCAGCCGACGCCTACGAGCTGCTCACCTCGCAGATCGACGACCTCCGCGGCGACCTCCAGGTCGACATCGACTACCTCGGCATCGTCGTCAACCTGTACGACTCGCGCCGCGGCTACATCGCCACCTCCTCACTCCAGGGATGGGTGGACATAAAGGATCCGCGAGTCGTCGGACTCATCGGAGACCTCAAAGAACAGAAGGAAGCCGTCCGAGTGAAGGAACCACTGCTGTCCTACGCCCCAAGATCACAGCAGGCGGTCGGCATGCGTGCCCTGGCAAGGGAGGTCATGTGAGCAAGAAGGCCGATCAGCTCGGCTCCGGCCGATTCGGCGGAGGAGTACGACCCGTCAGCGCACGCCGCCAAGCCGTCGCGGCCGCCACCGGCGTACCCACCGATGGCGTGCTCCCGCCCACCGAGCTTCCAGTCCACCGCATCAACCCCAACCCCGATAATCCCCGATCCACCCTCGGTGACCTCACCGACCTTGCGGGCAGCCTGACAACCCACGGCCAGAAGCAGGCCATCACGGTCATGAACCGCGATGCCTACGTCAAAGCCAACCCCGACCGCGAATCCGACCTTGAACCAGACACCACCCACGTAGTGGTCGACGGCAGCAGCCGCCTCGCCGCCGCCCGCGAAGCAGGACTCAGCACCCTCAAAGTCATGGTCAGCGACGACCAGGGCAACACCTCCGAGGAAATCCTCGAATCCGCCCTCGTCGCCAACATCCACCGACAAGACCTCGAAGAACTCGACCAGGCGAGAGCCCTCCATCGGCTCCTGGCCATCCACAAAACCCAGAGAGCACTGGCCAAGCGCCTCCACCGCTCACAGGGCTGGGTGTCACAGCGACTGGCCCTGCTCAACCTCACTCCAGAACTCCGCGCCCGAATCGGCGAGGAACCCATCGAGCTCCTGCGCGCCGTCGGTAACAAACCAGCCGACCAGCAGCAAGCCGCTCTGGAAGAACTCAAGAAGGAACATGCACGCAAGGAGGAACAGCGCCGGACGCCCAAGGCAGAGCCTTCTGCGCCAGACGGCGGCCGCCATGAAGCCGGAGAGGAAAGAAGCACTGATTACGCCGTAATCACCGCAGTGTCTGAGGAAGAGCCATCGCCCTCACCAGCCACCGAAGAGGAAGACGTCCCGGTGGCCGACACCCGGAGCGAGGTCACGCCAGCGGTCCCGTCACAAGGGACCGCTGCCGAAGCAACAACCGACGAGAGCAAGCCACCGAGGCGGTTCCCGTACAGCGATGGCCCATCAGCTGCCTACTGCCTGATCCACAAGATGCCCCCAGAGGAATTCGACAGGATGCTGACTCTGCTGATCAAGCACAGAGAAAATCAGCTCACAACAGGCTGAACTCGCGGCACCTCATGAGGGCGCAACCCGACAGGATTGCGCCCTCACGAGGTTGCATCGCTGGCTCCGTATCTGGGGCACGCACACATGAAGCGCAGGAGAGCGGCGCCAAAAGCAGGTCGTGCGGGGGAGCGGGCCGAGGGTCTGAGGACGGCAACCGTGCCCGCGTCAGGCTCGCGACAATGATCGCGGGATGCCTCCGATGCGTACAGCCATTAGGCCGGTGCAGGCAGTATCACGATGGTAGTCGATGTGGTCGTCCTCCTGCGCGGGCCTCGTGTCACCGATCAGCAAGGAGACCCGTTCATGGACGTCGAGATCCCTCAGACGTACGTGACACCACTGCGCGGCTCCGCTACCAGCCCACTGACAAGTTCCTCAGGTTCTCGACTGCCTGTGAGGCCGCCGTCCCGCAGCTGCCGAGGCCCGGCAAGGCGCAGCGCGAGGGCATCAAGCAGGCGCAGGCCGCGCGGAAGGCGTTACTGCTGCCGCGCGGCCCGGTCCGGGCCGCTCACCCGGGCACCTGCCTGGCCCGCTTCAACGACTACGTCAAGGCGGAGGAGGTGTGGGGTTCTCTTCCAGTGGTTGTGCTGTGCGCAGGGACCCCTTGATGCGTTCGCTTCCCTGGATGATGGTGATGCTCCGGGGGGTGGGGTCGGGCCAGGTCTGCAGGAGGTAGTCCTCCACAGGAACTTTGGTCACCTTGTCGTATGCGTTTTCACGTCCGCGGGTGTGCACGCGCATCCGGTAGGAACCAGGGCCCTGCACCCTCAGCAGGGGCAGTTCGTCGACCACTCCGGTGTGCAGCGAGTCCACACGCAGTAGCCCGTGCGGGACATGGACCGTGACCTCGACGATCTCCTCCCATGTGCCACCGCCCGGTGCCGGCGGTGGCCCCGGGCATGCTTCAGCCGATACCCGCACCGTTCCGGTGTGGATGCCGACGCCGACCAGGGCACCCGTCCGCATGGGTGCCACAAGTCCGTTGGACCAGTCGGCGGTCTCGGCGGGGATCTCCCCCTGGTCGAGGACCCCGAAGGAGCCTTCGGGAACATACACGGTGCTCGTGACGGGGGACATCTCGCGATCCTCCTCCAACCGGTCTGCCGGACCCGGTGACAGCGGGCCCGGCAGACCATGGTGTCAGCGTTGCCGCGCTTTCATGCCCCGGACTGGGTCAGGGAACGATGACCACATCGAACGGGTCACCGTCCAGGACACGGTTGGCACGGAAGAACTGGGTGTTGGTACCGCCCTGGGACTGGTTGTCCCTCGCGGCGATCGCGCAGGCACTCGCTCCGGTGGGGCCCGTCCGTGCGGGGATGCCGCTGTAGGAGCAGCCGGAGAAGCTGCGACGTGCACCACCCGCGTTCAGTCCATTCCTCGTCCGCGCGATGACCGAGCTGCGCCGCCAGACGAACGACAAGGTCGCGATCACGGTCTACGACACCATCGCCCGATGCAGCCCCCGCATCACAGGGGAGCTCGTAGAGAAGGTGGTGGGCGACCTCGGCTTCCTCCCGAAGGACGCCAAGCCCGCCGACGTCGGCCGTCGCGTCCGCGAGCTCCTGGAGGCGCCCGAGAAGAAGTCCCACGCAGACGAGAAGAACGATGGTGCCCCGAACATCAGCTCGCTCGGCAGCGACTCCCCAAATGGGGAGTCGAGCCGGAAGCCCAGCAATAGCAAGGCAGAACCCCTTGCGACGAAGGACATCGAGCGACTGCAGAACACGCTCGCCTCCCTCCAGAAGGCAGCGAAGAAGGTGAACCTGTCCGCAGCACGCCGGGCCGTCGAAGCACAGCCCGACGGCGCCGTCCCGCTCATCCAGGAGATCGGTTCGCTGCTCCAGCAGATCGACAGGGCCGTGGCGATCAGGTTCCCTAAGGCGGAGTGACCTCCGAGGTCGATGACGAAGGCCGGCCCCAGACCACCGGGGCCGGCCTCCGCGTTCCCGAAGCCGTCAGGGCCCGGTGAGGATGTCGTGGGTGCCGATGCGACGCCAGATCACGTGCGGGGTGTCTGGGCGACGTGCTGGTCCGTACTGCCACGTGGCGCGTCCTGCGGGGCCGGTGCCCATGGACCAGGTCAGCTCGTAGATGCCCGGTGCTCGCTGGACACGCTTGATGCGGAGGCCGGCGCGGAAGCGGCCGGTGCGCAGGTCCTCGACGAAGGCCGCCACGGTCTGGCGGAATCGGCGGCGCTGTTCCGGGGTGAGGCGGTCCAGGTCGGCGGTGAAGCGGGGCAGGGTCTCGTAGGTCGGCACGTCGGTCCTCCGGGCAGCAAGAAGCCCCCGGCGCTGCCGGGGGCGGAGAGTCGGTGACGTGGTGCAGGGCGCGGCGTCTTTGGCCGCCGGGTAGGGGAGCGGTACGTAGATGTGCGCTGGTTGGCGGTGGAGTCGTCTGCTGGTGGTTTTCGGTGTTGGTGAGGCGTGTGTGACTGGTGGCCGCGCAGCATCTACATGGCCCTGGTGGTGTCCGCCGCGCGGGACCGGTGGCGCCGCGAGCGCCCGCCGGGCGGGATCGGCCGTGAAGTTTCGGTGACCCCTCCCGCCTCAGGGGATCGTGCTTTTCCGCAGGTCAGATCCGGTGTGTGCTGTGGCGATGCTGAGTGTTGCGAAGATCCAGAGGCGTAACGCGTGGCGGTACTACATACGCGGAGTGGCGTTCGGGGACGGCCGTCGCCCCGTCGGGCAGTCGTTGAAGGGCGCCCAGGAGCTGGCCGGGCTCCCACCGGGCCGGTGGCTGGGGCGTAGTCTGCGCGCGCTGGGGCTCACCGAGGGCGCGGAGGTGTCCGAGCGTCAGCTGGAGCTGCTGTTCGGCGAGGGCCGGCACCCGGACGCCGACCGCGTGGACGTGGCGCTCGCCGCCGTCGACGTCGCCGCGGTCGTCTTCACCGTGCGCGAGAAGTTCTCCCGGCGCCACATCCTGGCCGAAGCGCGCCGGCACCTGCTGGAGACGCTGCGCGGCCGCGAGTTCACCCGCGGCCTGGACGACTACATCGCCCACCGGGCCCTGCTCCAGTACTCCCGCCGCCGCACCGTCGCGAAGCCCGGCCGGAAGGCTCCGACGCCGGACCGGGTCAGTTACACCGCCGACTTCCCGCTGCCGCACCAGTGGTGGATCGCTCCCGCCGAAGGCACGCCGCCGCGCGAGTCCAGCCGCTACGAGCGGGCCCGGGTCGCGAGCCTTGCCGTGCAGAACGCGATCCGCGACGCCCGCATCCGAGCCGGCACCGCCACCGTCACCCAGGCGACGACCTCGGCCGTCTCCGCACCCGCCGATCACCGCGACCTCGAGGGCGAGGCTGCGTCCGCTCCCCACGCCGTCGACCACCCGGGCCGGGACGCCGCCCTGAACCCGGCGCAGCGGGCCGCCGCCGTCCAGGCCCACCAGCAGGCCGCGATGCCCGAGGAGTACCTGGAGGGCCGCACGACCGACCCGGAGACGTGGCTGCGCACACCCAAGAACCTGGACCGGCTCGCCGCCTTCACCCGCGCCGCCGACACCCGCCGCCGCGCCATGGAGGACCGAAAGGCCCCGGCCGTCGATCCGGCCAGTCCGGTCGACCAGCACCGCCAGGAGCACCAGGAGCAGCGCCAGCAGCCCGACCCCGGCCAAGGCCAGGCCCCCCGGCCGAGAACGCCGTGCGGCCCGCACGGCGGGACGGACGACGAAGTCACCGCGCCAGGCGCAGGCACGCGACCGACCGCCCACCCCCGACGCCGGCCAGGAACGGGGGAGGGTGCCAGGGACCGCTCCCTAAAGCACGGAGGCCCCCATGGTTGCCCCGACCCCGCCGAGCCTTTCGCCGGAGCAGCGCGAGCGCCTGGAGCAGCTCGCTGACGCGGCCCGGCTGCGCATGGCGCTGTCCCCGTCTCCGAAGCCGCCACCCGCCCGGCGCCGCTCTCGCTCCCGGCAGTACCTCGTCGGCCGGCCGAACCCCTGGCGCGCGCGGGGCCGCCGCCGGGGATGAGACACGCGGTGGACTTCACCGCGCGCCCATGCACGGAGGGGAGCGGAGACCACGGTGGTGCGGTGGGTGCGGTCCACTCGGTGCGCTCCACCCGGTGGGGGAGTGCGAAACATCCCGGCATCCGGTGCGGTGGGTGCGGTGCATCGGGCGCACCGGTGCGCCCGACGACGATGCTGTGCACTCCCACCCACCGCACCGGTGCACCGCACCCACCGCACCGGCGCGACGCACCGCCCGCTCCACCGGCGCGCGTCGGAGTGGCCGCCACTCCCGCACCTGCCACTCGATGCGGCCACAGAGGGTGACGGCGTATCGGGTGCGGTGCACTCGATGCAACCCCCTTGACCAGGTGTGCCGCCGGATTCCATCCGGCCTATCGGATGGAACGCAACCCTTGTCCACCCGTGAGTTTCGGCATGATCTTCGAAGTTTTCCCTCGACACACTCCGCTACCGCCACGGAGACGCCCCACACAGTGCCCTTGATGCCCGGTGCGCGAGGGGAGATCTCTCCCTCCCGGCGCACCGCGCACCGTCACCGTCCGGGGGAAGTGCGTGGCGCGGAGGATGCCGTGCATCGCCGCATCGTGGTGCGGTCCACCGAGTGGAAGTGCACGACATCGTCCGCACCGAGTGGAGAGTGGAGTCCACTTGGTGCGCTCCACTGGGTGGGGAAGTGCGTTCCATCGCGCGCAACTCGACGCACCATGCGCGCGTCGATCCGCACCCGCGCGCGCCGCCCGGGGATCCGGTGCGTGTGGCGCGCTACACGCGCGGGCGGCGCAGGTTCTCCTTGGCCGACAGCAGACCGAGGACGGCGTGCTCCTGGTGGTGGGCGTGCCAGCGTTCCGCCAGGGCCCGATCGGTGAACAGGGCCAGCCCCCGCGCCGTCTCTGCGGTCAGGTCGACAGCATCGAAGCCGCCGGCGGCCTGGACGAACTCCAGCGCGATGTCGTGGAACCGCGGGCCCTGGAAGTAGGAGACGTGGATGTCGGCGGGGGCCAGAGGCTGGCCGCTCTCGTCGGACACGAGCGTGTTCGACGCCTTGCGGGACTCGTAGTAGGTGTTGACCTGCGGCTGGATCTCGGTGCGCATCGCGGCCAGCACGCGCTGCCGGTGGGTGGGTGCGTCCAGGCACTTCTGGTACGAGAAGGCGACCTTGCTGCCATCGACCAGGACCGCTTCCGGGCCTTTGTGGTGACCGCGCGGGGTGGGGGTGATCCGGAAGCGGTCCACCCCCGGGCCGACCTTCTCCGCCGCGTCGGGGTGCATGTCCAGCAGGTCCCGCAACAGCAGGTCGTCGTCCTCCTGGTCGACGTCCTGTCCGAGGCCGTAGCGGCCCAGGACCGCCTGCACCGCTTCCTGCCGGGCCTTCTTCGTCGCGTAGCGGCGCGGGCCGATCCAGACCTCGGGCACGTTGAGCTCCTCTGCCAAGCGGTTGACGGGAGCGCTCACGCTAGAGCACGCCCCCAGGTCCGGACGGAGCTTCGCTCTTGCTGTCCGCCTGCCGGGGGACAGGGAGCCGATCGTGATGCCGCTCACGGACAAAACAGGAGGAAATGGGGCTAGTCGAGGAGGAATCGGACACCGGATGTCGCGGACGGCTAGACGGAAGACAAGGGGGTCCTTCCGACGGTGGCCCCGGCCTGCACGTACAGCCGCGTACGGGCCGGACGCTCACCGACCCGGCCCGCTGGCCGGAGAAACCGAGGACCCCGTGCCCGCCGATCTCACGCCCGACTCCGCCCGCGACCACCATGCTCCCGGCGACCGCCGGACTTCCGAGGATGTCGACCAGGTCCCACAGGCCCCCTCCACGGGCCCCTCCATCGCCCCCTCCACGACCGCTTCGTCCGCCGGGCGCATCTCCGCAGGTCAGACCCGTAAGTCAAGGTCCGCCGATGCGTTCGACAACCCTCCTAGGTCACAGGTCTGGAAGCCGACCGGAGTGCGACGCAAGGAAGTGCTGAGGGCTCTGGGGATCTTCCAGCGGGCTACCGCCGATCAGCTCTGGCGGATGCTGCGCCCCGCCGACCGGCACGACCGGTGCACCAGGGACACCCTGAAGGTGTTGGAGAAGACGGGCCTGGTCCGGGAGGAGACGCGACTGGAGTCGGGACACAAGCTGTGGGCGCTCACGGAGAAGGGCCACAAGGAAGCCAAGACGCTGCTGCCGAAGTCGGTGCGGATCTCCGCGCTGCGCAAGCTCCGCCTCGATGCCAGGGGCTGGCCGGTGAAGGACGACGGCTACGACGAACACGCCGCCGCCGTCACCTCGACCGCCGCCGTGCTGACCGGGGCCGGGTTCGGCACCCCGCTGTCGTGGCAGACGGAGATCGCCCACCGCCTGCCGTACGGGTACACCCAGTACGCCGACCTGACGATGCGCGCCCCGGACGCCGGGGTGCCCGCGATGCTCCTGGAGGTCGACCGCGTCAACGAGCCCGTCGACGACCTGACAGCGAAGCTGCGCCGCTACAGCGACTGGTTCGAGCTCCTGGCGCCGAAGGCCGACAAGGACCGCGAGCGTGCAGCCCGCCGGCAGGGTGCGACCGTGCACGCCTTCCGGCTGTGGTCGCGGATCTACCCGGCGACCGGCCGCGAGGGCTACGTGCCGGTGGCGTTCGTGTTCACGGGGAAGACCGCCGCGCAGAGGGCGAGCCGGATGCGGCGCCTGGAGCAGGCCGCCCGCCGCTACTTCGCCGGCACCCCGTACCCGTGGGCCGGGTTCACGGCCGTCGACTACCACCAGGCGGTGCCCGTGGTCGTCACCGAGTTGGAGCGGATCACCGCCGACCCGGCCGGGGCCGCGGGCAGGGTGTGGCGGCGGCTCGGGCGTCAGGAGTGGCAGACGCTGAGCGAGGCCCTGGACAACCCGGACGGCGAGCAGCTGTACCGGGTGCAGAAGGAGCAGTCCCGCAGGCGGCAGGCGGAACGCAAAGCCGCCGAGCGTGAGGCGCAGCGGCCGGTGTGCGCCCGCTGCGGGACGAAGTTCACCGACGAACGCTGGCAGTCGGTCGTCCAGTGGCGGAGCCCCGGGGACAACCTGTGCGGGCCGTGCCGGCAGCAGGACATCGACCGTGCGGAGGCGGAGCGCGTCGCGCGGCGCGAGGCGGAGGACTCTGCGGCGCGGGAGGCGGCCGAAGCGGAGGTGAAGAAGAGCCGCGGCCTGTTCGGGCGACGCCGGTAGCGCGGCGAGGGCGTGGGCGAGTCACCCTCGGACGGAGGCTCGCCCACCCCGGCCGGTTGCCGCGACGCGACGCTAACGAGGACGGTGCTCTACCTTTCCGCCTGCTCGGTCCCGCGACCGCGTCTCCACCTGGGAGACCGGCGCGGCCGGGCGGAAAGGGATCGTCACCATGACCTTCATCGAGCCCAGCCTGTACGTCCGCGACGGCTTCGCCGAAGGACGGCTCGCCGACGCCGCGCGGCCCGCGCGGCCCGCGCGGGACAGCGCCTGGACGAACTGCAGGAGCAGGCGCCCACGCTGACCGACGGCCAACTGCGCGACGGCGTGTACCGGGCGCTGCGCCGCTTCACCCAGGATCAGCCGCCCACGTGCCAGGTCGACAGCATCACCGCTCTGATCCGCCGGGGGGAGCGCACCGACTGGCCCGTCTCCGACCGTCTGCCCTGCGCCTGATGCCCGCCTCGCGGGAGGGCGGCCCCGCGCCCTCCCGCCGGACGGGAGAGGCCGAACTATCGGTCGCCGCCGGCCTTCCGCTGTCGGTGGTGGCCGGGACGCTGGCCGGATGAACGATGGTGACGAGCAGCTGCTGCGCGGCCGGGTGTACGGCTGCGACCACGACGCCCCCAACCCGGGCCCGCTGCCGCACCAGACGTACGCCGCCCTGGTCGGCGGCCCGTTGGACGGCCTGCTGCTCGACATCACGGGCTGGCGGCCGGAGGAGATAGACGACGGTGTCGCCCTGATGACCGAGCTGGGGCAGTGGCCCGGCGGCCGCGCCTTGTACGACCCGCTCCCCGACGCGCCGCGCCCGGCCGCCGGCCCGGGGGTGGTGTGCCGCTTCCACTACTCGGGCGACACCCCCTGACCGCTGCTCACGACGCCGGGCCCGGCCCTCCAGGGGAGGACCGGGCCCGACGTGTGTGCTCGGTCGTCAGCGGGCGCTGCGGTCGATCAGGGGTCCGTGCTTCCACTGAGGGAGTGTGAAGTTGTCGGCGAGGTGGCGGGCGGGTAGCGACTTCACCGAAAGGCGGACAGCCGGTAGTCGGTGGGTGGGAGGCTGGATGCGCCGGACGGCCCGTCACCGGCCGTGACCTGAGAGGGACCGATGCCTGTCACCCGCACCCTGCTGCTGCCCGTCATCCCGGACGCCCTCGATGCCCTGCTGGAGCTGGAGGACCCGCTGCTCCTGACGCTCCGGAACCCCCTGAACCCGGACGCCAGCGGCGTGCCGGTCCCCGGAGCGCCCATTGAGGATGTCTCCGCGGCGTACTGGCGGGTACTCGAAGCACTGCCCGACGGCACACCGGAGCTGGTGGGCGAGACGGAGGACGAACTGCCCGGCGTCCCGATGCTCGTCGGCCCCGACGGCGGGCCCCTGGTGCACCTGGCCGCTATCAAGGTGGCCGACGCGGACATCGCACTGCTCGCCGCGTTCGCCGACGCCCTCGACCACGCAGTCCGGCCGAAGCCCGGCCCGGCGTTCGAGACGCTGGCCAGGGCGCTGGACGAACTCGCGCAGGAGCCCGACTACCCGTGGCCCGAAGGAGACGCGGCCACCGTCGCCGGGTGGGCACGACAGGCGCTGTCGCCCGTGCTGCACTCGCCTTTCGAGGGCCCGCGAGGCACCGCCGACCACGAACTGCTGTCCGCGGTGCTGCGCCGCGCCGCAGGCAGGGACCGCGTCGCCCTGGACCAGGACGAGGCGGAGGCGGTCGGACGCGTGATGGCGAACATGGTGCGCGCGGCGACCGGCGACCCGCGAGCGGTGGTGTAGATCCGGCCCAGGCGGGATTGGGTACATGTACATGTACCCCTATGACGCGGGAACGGGTCCGGTGGCCGGCTGTCGTGGACCGGGCCCGGGAGATCGTGGACAGCTACGACGACGGGGTGCCGCTGCGCCAGGTGATGTACCGGCTTGTGTCCGAGGGGGTGCTGCCGCACACTCCGTCGATGTACCGGCATCTGTCCTCCCACCTCGCGAGAGTACGCCGTGAGGACCGCTTCCCCGATCTGATCGACACTCTCCGCGAGGTCCACGTTGCACCGGCCTGGCCGGACGCGGGCGCCTTCCTCCGGGAGACGATCGACTGGTTCCGCCGTGACCGCACCCCCGGCCAGTCGCACGCCGTGTGCATCGCCGCCGAAATGGACGCCCTCCGCCAGCAGCTGACCGGCTGGCTCTCTCCTGCGGGCATTCCGGTCCTCGTGGTCCGCGGCTTTGGCTCCCAGTCGTACGCCGATGTCATCCGCGACCGCGTCACCGCCGACCCTCGCGCAGGCGTTCTCCTCATGGTCGGCGACTGGGACCCTACCGGCAGATGCTTCCCCCAGATCGCCCGCGAGGAAGAACAGCGCCGCGCCCTGGCCGCCTTCCTGGACGGCTGGGGCGCGGCGGGTGGGGGAACGCCGTCGTAGCGCGGTAAGGCGCTCGCGGGCTCAGACGGATACCGGAGTTGCGCGAAGGGCTGCGAGCGGGGAGCGCCGGCCCGTCTCCACGGCGCGGGTGTTAGGAACAGTTGGACTGCCTCAGCGGCTGTGCTGTCCCACCTGAGACGACGGTGTCGAGGCATGAACACTGACTGGACCACTGAGTGAGCTGTCTCAGAATGAGTTGAGCAACTTCACCCTTCGTCTCGGAGCTGGGGGGTACTGGGTTGACGAAGCACAGCAACCTGCTCACCCCACGAAGCGTTCATTCTTCGTCGGCCGCACGCTGCCACTCTCCCGTATAGCTCGGCTGCCGCCTGCTTGCGCCGGAGTTCCACCGTCGCCACAGCACCGCCAACCCGCGCTCGCAGAGAGCGGTGCGGATCAGGCGGCGGCGCGCAAGTCGTTTTGGAGAAGCCAAGGTCGGGAGTGGTTCGGGCGGACTTCCGCGATGGGGGTCCCTTCCTCGTGGGAGCGGCATATCCTGACGACCTCGCGGCCCAGCGGAGTTCGGATTGGTGATGTGACGTGTCGCCCGATGCCCAGATCGACCTCTCCGGTGCAGTGGATCGACGGATGGCGTCAGCGCGGGAGTGGGACGGCCTCATCGAGCAGGTCCGCGCGTTGGACGGGTTTGCCGACTTTCTCCGGCCGCCACGCCTAGAAGCGCTGCTTCCGGCGGCGGCCTACGGCCCGATCGCCATCATCAACCTCAGCCGCTGGCGCTGCGACGCGTTGGTCGTCGGCACCGGTGGCATGCAGGTGGTCGAACTTCCCCGTCTGACCCTCGAGACCGTCGTCGACCGGACCGACAGTTACCTTGTGGCTCTGAGTAATGTGGACCACGCCGCCCACGAGGTGCACACGACGTGGCAGCGCTACGACGGTGGCGATGGCACCCTGGCCGCAATCCGGAGGTACACCGAGGCGAAGCTGGCCTATCAGCGCGCCGTCAACGACCGGGACCGCACGCTCGACGCGGCGTTGGCGTGGCTGTGGGACGAGATCGCCAATCCGGTGCTTACCGCAATCGGCCTGGTCGACCCGCCCGCGCCCGGGCAGCCCTGGCCTCGTCTGTGGTGGTGCCCGACCGGACCGTTGACTCTGCTGCCGCTGCACGCCGCCGGATATCACGACGGGACCGGGCGGGCTGTCGTGGATCGAGTGGTGCCGTCCTACACGCCGACCTTGCGTGCCCTGCTGGAGGCACGGCGGCCGCTCGACCCGGCGCCCGACGACGAACGCATGCTGATCGTCGCGGTGCCAGACACCCCCGACGCGGTGCCGCTCACCGATGTCATGCGCGAACGCGACTTGCTGACATCGGTCTTCGCCGGCCGCAATACGTTACTGGAGGGCGATGCCGCGAACGTCGACGCGGTGCTCACGGAGATGCCTCTGCACCGCTGGGCCCATTTCTGCTGCCACGGCGGTCAGGACCTCGCCGACCCGTCCCGGGGCGGCTTGCTGCTGCACGACCGCACCCTGAGCGTCGCCGAGATCAGCGCGCAGCGGCACAACGGAGAGTTCGCGTTCCTGTCGGCATGCATGACGGCAACCGGCGGGGTCGCCCTGCCCGATGAAGCGATCACGCTGGCCGCCGCGCTGCACTACACCGGCTACCGGCGAGTGATCGGCACGCTCTGGTCGGTGCATGACGACACGGCCGCCGACGTCGCGGCCACGGTGTATGCCGACCTCACCGCGACCGGGCGGTTTGAGCCCGAGCGGTCCGCCGACGCCCTGCACCGCGCGATCCGCGAGTTGCGGGACGTCCACCAGCTTCCGCCGAGCGCGTGGACCCCGTTCACACACACCGGTCCCTGACCCGACAGGAGTGTCCATGGCCGCCAGCACGCCGATCGGTGAGCCGCTGCCCTACCTCGAGATCACCGATGAGGACTACGGTCAGCGCGCCGCGAGCGAGTTCACCGTCGAGGAAGTTCGCTCCGGCACGCTGATCCTTCGCGGCCCATGCCCACGCTGCCGGGCCTCGCTGGAGATTCCCGTCGTCAGTACGATCGTCCACCGCCGTTCCTTCGGCCGTCACTGGCGACGGGTCGACCGGCCGCAGGCGGCGGATCAGGTCGAGCCGATGATGTGCACATGCGAGGACGATCACTCCAACCGACCGGACGGCCGCTACGGGTGCGGCGCCTACTGGACGGTGATCATTCCGGCGCGGCCATCGTGAGCGGCTATCTGCGGCCCGGGCCCGGCCCGGCCACCCCGGCCGACCTGCTCAGTGCCCGGGATCGCGACCATTTGCTGCGCACCGAACTGACCCGTGTCCGCGAGGCGGCCGTGGCCTGGCGCAACGGTCTCGGCGGTCTGCTCGCCGCGCTCATCGGGTTCAGCCTGATCAAGGGCCGCGCCGACATCGGTCAGCTGGCCCCGGGTTGGGCCGTAGTGGTGGGCGTGCTGCTGCTGACGGCGTTGCTCGCCGGCGCCGTCGGGGCCCTGTTGCTCATCCGCGCGGCCCACGGCCGACGGCCCCGGATCGCGTCGGCCAATACGGTTCCGCCGGGCCGGGCGGCCGACCACCTCGAGGCGCTCGCCGCAGCGACAGTGTTGCGGCGGGGCGTCACGTTGACCCTGGTCTGCACGGCTTTTCTGGTCGCCGCGGTCGCCACGACCTGGTACGGCCCGGAGCGCGGCAAACCCGCGCTGCGGATCACCACGCCCGGTGGCACCGTATGCGGATCGGTCATCCGCGTTGACCGCGGCACCCTCGTGCTCAAGACGGCCGATGGTGAGATTGCGACGGATCTGACCACGGCGTCCGCCTTGCAAGCGGTAGAGAAATGCGGAGGCTGACATGTTGGACGAACAACTGGCGGTCTTCGCGCGACGGCTTGACGCGTTTCACCTCCACGGCAATCGCTCTGCCGTGCTGGATCCCCAGGCGGTCACCGAGGCCAAGCAGCTCTGGGCGAACAACCAGGGTCCCGACGGCGGCGTTCGGCTGGAGGTCGTGTTCGTCGTCGCCAAGCTGTACTGGCTGCGGCACCAGGCGCGGCCCGGCCATGACGACGACGATCTGGGCATCGCGGTGGACCTGTTCATCGCTCTTTACGAGAACGCCCCCCAGATGGTTCCGTATGAGGTCACCCCGTTTTTGGCCGACCGTCTGCCGCACCTGAGGCAGACCCAGGAGGCGACGGACCTCCTGGGCGGCCTGAGTTCCACCGACGATCCGGACGCGCTCGTGCACGCGATCTCCCTGCTGCAGCAGGCGATTCCCAGCTATGCACCGCACGATCCCCTCCGGGCCGTCGCCCTGTTCAACCTCGGCACCGCCCTGCGCATGCGGTTCGACCGCGCAGGCGACCCGGAGCTGTTGCGCTCGGCGGCCGAGTCGCTTCGCGAGGCTGCCGTCGTGCCACTGCCCGAACATTTCCCGCGGCCCGACGAACTGTCGACAAGATACGCCGACACGTGGGCCGTGCTGGCCGACGTGAGCGGCAACCTGTCCGATCTCGATGCGGCGATCGAGGCCACCGAGGCGCTGGCGGCCGCCGGGGGCGTCGGCCGGGTCAAGAGGATGACCGGGCTGTGCGACCTGCTGCGCATCCGCTTCGAATTGGCCGGCGACCGAGCTGCGTTGGCCAGGGCCGTGCGATTCGGCCGGGCCGCCGTCGACGTGGTCGCACCCGACGATCCCGAGCGGGCTACCTGCCTGTCTCATCTGAGCGTCGCCCTGCGGGCTGTGGCCGAAAAGGACCGTGACGCAGCCGTGATGGCGGAGGCCGTTTGGTTGTCCCGGGCGGCGGTCGACCTGGCGCCGCAGGACGCGACCTTTCTGTCGAACCTGAGCGCCGCGTTGCTAGGCTTCTTCACGTCATCGCAGGATTCCGCCGACGTCGACGACGCCATCGACGCGGCGCAGCGCGCGGTCGACCACGCCGACGGCGACCGGGTCCGAGTTGCGGCGTTGTCCAACCTCGCCGGCGCGCTGCGCCTTCGGTACCGCCAACTCGGCCAGCTCGACGATCTGAGCCGGGCGATCGACGCGCTGCTTGCCGCGGAGGCCGCCGCAGGGATCGTCGTCCGCGTTCCAGTGCTGGGCAACCTGGGCAACGCGTACGAGAACAGGTTCAGCCGCACGGGCAATGCTGCCGACCTCGATGGTGCGATCCGGGCGCTGAGGTCGGCGGTCGCGCTGCTCACCGAAGGGCACTTTGCCTGGTCGGTCGCCGTCGGAGGCCTCAGCGCTGCGCTCTGCACCCGGTTCGAGCTGCACCGCCGGGACGCCGACATCGATCTCGCGATCGAGCTCGCGCGCGACGCCGTGACGTCGGTCGGCCAGGACGGCGCGACCTCCAATCTCATAAGCCTCGGCAACGCGTTGATGACGCGGGCGAAGTACACCGACTCACTCGACAACCACGCTGCGGATCTCGACGAGGCTGTTGGCTGCTTCCAAGCCGCCCTGGACCGGGTACCCGAAGCGGAGGCCGGGATGGTGGCCAACCTCGGGGGGGCGTTGTCGGTCCGCTTTCACGCCACCCGGCGGCAGGCTGACCTAGCCGCCGCCATCGACCACATGAACACTGCGCTCACGCTGTTCGACCCGGGTGATCCGTTCCGGAGCTATCTGCTGAGCAACCTCGGCAACTGCCATCGCATCAGGTTCGCGTGGTCCCGCGATCTCGGCGACCTCGAACGGGCGGCCGCGCTCATCGGGGAGGCTGCCGACCGCGCGCCGGACGACGATCCGCGGAGATTCAGCGTCCTGTTGAACCTGGGTCATGTGCTCGAGACGCTCATGCGGGAGCGCGACGGCGCCGAGGACGACGCGACGCGGGCGGTGTCGGCCTGGCGCGAGGCAGCCAGCATGCGGACCGCGAGCGCGGGCCAGCGCTTTGAGGCGGCACGGAATTGGTCGGAACTGGCTGCGTCGCTGCCCGGCCAGGAGGCGCTCGCCGCCGACGGGTACGCGGCGGCCGTGGACCTACTACCGATGGTCGCCTGGCACGGGCTGGAACGCGGCGACCGGGAAAGCCTGCTGACCCGTTCGACCGGCCTGGCCAGCGCCGCCGCCGCGACCGCCCTGCTGGCAGGCAGGCCGAACCAGAGCATTGACCTTCTCGAGCACGGCCGAGCTGTCCAATGGACACAGGCCCTCCAGCTACGCACGGACCTCGCCGCCCTGCGCGCGGCGGCACCCGAACTGGCCAACCGCCTCGACGCCCTGCGGCAGGAACTAGACAAACCGGTCGTGGAAATTGCGGCACCGAGCTGGCTCGTTGACCAGCCAGGTAGCCAGGTAGCCAGGTAGCCAGGTAGCCAGGTAGCAGCAGACGCAGGTTCTGAACGTGCTCACCGGGAGAAGGGGAGGGGGGCGAGTCTTCGGTCGCTGTCGTGCTTCGTCAAGGCCTGGTTCTCGTGGTAGAGGTTCGCGGTCACCGTCGCGAGGGCGAGCGGAGCCGCTGCCCCCGGACAGCGCAGGACCCCGGGCCGCCTGTGATGTGGTCGAAGCCACGGAGCAGAGGCGTCAGCTCCTGCGCGGCTCCGCACAGCGTGCACAGCCGGGTGCCCGGATGCTCTGCCGCGTCCAGGGCGCGGTCCACATCGAGCAGCGGCGCACCCGCCGGTGCTTCCTCGCAGTCCGGTGCGTGCAGGACAGAGCGGGCCGGGCCGCGGCCGTCGCGCACCTTCGCGAGCACCCACCCGAAGGCCGGCGCTCCCCGAGGACCTCCCGGACCACCACCTGCGGCGACCGCTTCAGCTTCTCGGTGACGACCTGGTCGTAGTCGACGCCTTCAACCGGCCGTACGTGGTCGGGGGCGCGCACCCACACCCGGTACTCCGCCGCCTCCACTCCGCCGTCCTCTCGATCCCGGTACGACGGCAGCCCTACGAGGTATGCCCAGCCGGTCTCCGTCTGGCGCCGCTTCCACAGCCGCGCGACGACTTCCTGCTGCTCGGGCCCGAGTAGAGGATCGGCGGGCAGCACGACCCGGACCGGCACAGGCACATGTTCGGTCGCATCGCCGGAGAGTGTCGTCACGGCCCCACACTAAGCAGCCTGAAACCAGAGGCGCGGAAGCGGGCACGAGGGCCAGAATCCCTCCTGGGACGTGTCCCGCACACCGAAGGAGCGCCGCCATCAGCAAGCCGATCTCGCCTCAGAACATGAAGAACCTGGCCTTCATCAGGCTGCTGCACCGCCAGGGCATGGAGCAGTCGCTCCTGCCCGACCCGCTCTCCTTCACCTCGGTGCTGACGTTCCACGACGCCGTGGAAATGTTCCTCATCGTCACAGCCGAGCACCTGGGCGCCGTCGTGAAGGACCGGGACCCGTTCATCAAACGGTTCTTCGAGGGACTACACCCGGACAGTTTTCCCGGTGGTGTCGAACTCCAGGGGCAGTACGGGATCAAGCGACTGAACGATCTGCGCAACGGGTTCAAGCACTCAGCCGGCTTCCCCGGCCCGGTGGCGATCGCGGACGCGAAAGCCGACACCGCCCACTTCTTCGAGGAGAACACCCCCCGAGTCTTCGGCCTCGCCTTCGACGACATCGACCTGGCCGAAGTCGTCCAGCACGACCGGACCCGCGAACACCTGAAGACGGCGGCCCAGCTCGACTCGCAGAGCAGCCGTCTGGAGGCCATGGGCACGTTGGCGGTCGCGTTTGAGGACCTCATTTACGCGCAGATCCACGGCGAAGACGTGCCGCGCCGGCTGTCGGTCTACGGCTTCGGCGAGCGGCTGCCACGCCACATCCTGCGCACCGATGAGGTCCGCGCGATCCTGCGCGAGCCGGACCACGCCTCGCGCCGCGGTGTGCCCACGCGCGGTGCGGACAGGCTCGCCGATGAGTACACACAGATCCGCGACGTCACCCGAACCCTGCAAGAGGGCATGCGGCTGATGGTGCTGGGCGTGGACTTCCACCAGTACCAGCGGTTCACCCAGCTCACCCCGTCTGTGGGCTACTACGGCAATTCGCCGGAACCCCGCTTCTCGGTGGAGACCGGATACGCCCCCAACCAGGAAGAGTTCGACTTCTGCCGCCAGTTCGTTATCACGGTGGCCCTCCGCCTCACCGAGATCAACGCGCGCGCCGTACCCCCGTCGTGGAAGTGACACCGGCCTGTGGCTGCTGTTCGCGGCCTGTCCATCAGATGGTGAGGACGTTCCGCAACTCCCCTACGGCACTTCCGGTGGCGCTGGACGGGGATCGCTTCGAGCTTCTGCGCGACGGCAGGCCCGGCCGGTGGCGCCAGCCGGGACGGCTCCCGAAGTCGCCGCGCCACCCGGCGGGATGACGAGTGTCAGGACGCGCACTGCGCCCTGACCACGACGTACTCAGGTATTCCGACGTCATCAACCGGAAGGCAGCCATGAGGCTTCACAGGCACAACAGCACGCAGCAGAACGCGGACACGCCGTTCAGGTACGGCGACCCAGGAGACCTGTGGCACGCGATGGCCCGTCTCCATGCGACCCATCCCGAGCCGGTCGGCCTCAGCGAACCGTTCGAGCGGCCTTCGGCACGGCTGTCGATCACGGATCCGAACGACATCCTCCTCTCGGCGCGGGTGGAACTGTTCGAGGATGAGCCGATAAGCCGTCTTCACGACGTGATCGAATCGGTGTTGCGCAGCCTCGCCGGGGCGGCGGGCTCGGCGAGTACGCGCTCGTGCCCGACGTCGCGCTGGAGCTCATGATCGGCGTGCGACAGGAACTGCCGCTGCACAACGCCCACGTCGCAGGCCTCACCCGGCTCCTGCGGGACGCCATCGGCACCATCGGCGCGGGCAGCGGCCCCGGAGAGGGAGACTGCTCTCACCGCGGCGGGAGGGGCCTGGCCCGCCCGCTGTGGAAGCCGTCGTTCTCAGCCGACCAGAACGTCGCGTAGTTCCCGTACAGCACGCTCCCGCTGTTGCTGAGCGGGGATCGCCTCGTACAGGTCCAGAGCGCGACGGCGGACCAGGCCGGTGCGGTAGTCGCTGGGCAGCGAGGCCAGCGCGGCGACCGTGCGGCGGCACGCTTCCTCGCTGTTGCCGTCGTGGTGGGAGCAGGCAGCGCCGTCGATGGTCAGCAGGGTGCGGGTCATGGTGCTGGTCGGCGCGGACAGCTCGAGGGCACGCTGCTGGCTCTCCCGTGCGCGGCGGGTGTCTCCGAGGGTGGTGAAGGCGTGGCTGAGGTGCACGTGGTGTTTCTGCTCGCCGTACGTCAGCCACGTGTCCGACCGCTCGGACTCGGGGAGCCGGCCCATGAGGGCGTCGGCAGTGGTGAGCGCGGCGCGGGCCTGCTCGCTCTGGTGGTTGAGGGCGTAGGCGCGGGCGGCGACGGCGGCCGCCAGTACCGCGGCGGCGGTCGGCCGGGTGCCGGCCGCCTGCCGGGCCCGGTCGGCGAGATCGGCCGCTGCCCTGGGGGCGCCGTAGTTGAGCGGCACCATCGCCTCCCGGGCGAGGACCCAGGCGCGCAGCTGGGGGTCGCCGGATTCGGCGGCGGCCCGGACGGCGGTGGCGAACCAGGCGCGTGACTCGCGGCGGCTGCCCAGGTCGTGCAGGACGATCGCGGTCATCCCGGCCATCTGCCCGGCCGTCCGGCACAACCGGGCCCGGACGGGTGCGGGCTGCGGGACGGTGAGCAGCGGGCGCAGGGTCGTGAAGTCGGTGACCAGGTCGGCCAGGACGCGGGTGGGTGCCTGTCCGTGGTAGCCGTATCCGTAGCTCTCGGCTGCGGCCTCGAGGTCGGCCAGGTCCTGGGGAGTATCGGGGGAGAGGGTCTGGTCGACGTCGGTCCGGGCGGCGGTGAGCGCGGCGATCGCTGGTGCGGTGAGGCCGGCGGCCAGCGCGCCACGCAGCAGGTTGCGGCGCTTCATCGGATCTTCTCCATGGTCGGACTCCGTGCTGTGAACGGCGGTGTCCTCCCAGGGTTGCGCAGCAAGCCCCAGTAGGGCACCGGGAATGCGCAGTCCGCCGGCGATTCGCTCGACAGTCGTGAGGGCGGTGACAGCTGTGGTGCCCCGGGCGATCTGGCTGACCCGCTCGGCTTTGAGCGCGCACGCTTCGGCGATCCGGTTGAAGGAGATCCCCGCATCGTGGGCCATGGCGAACACCGTGGTGAAGTCCCGCTCGCGCAGAGCCCGGACGAACGCCGGGTCGGCCAGCAGACGGTGCGGCACGTGGGCGGGTGACGGCGGTAAGTCGTCCACAAGGCCCCCAGAAATCTCGTGGAATGACAGTGCGTCAGCCCAACGACCATACCCACCCTGGGGGCCCCGTCACGGGGTTATCGCCCGTGTTGTTCGCGGCTGTACTGGCGGTGTTCGCGGCCGTGCCGACAGGGCCCGGCCGACCGATCAGGAGGAGGGTCCTCATGCAGAGTCCCGCCACGCCCCCGCCCGCCGTGCCGTCGACGGGGGGCCTGGTCCGCTCCCGTCGGCTGATCGTCGCCGCCCGGGGCCGCAACGCCATCCCCTCGGACGGCGGCGGCACCGGTAAGAGCGACGGCAACGACTGACGATCGGGAGCCCCACGCGATGACGCACACGTCCATCGCGGCGTGCCTGGGCGAGGACTTCCTCGCCCAGGCACTGCACCGCGAACACCGCCACGCACCCGGCGCCCTTGACGTCGCCGGGATCATGACCTGGGACGACCTCAACCAGATCCTCGCCGACCACCGCCTGGAGCCGCCCCGGATGCGGCTGTCCCGCGAAGGCGAGACGCTGCTGGTCGGCGGCTACACCACACCGGTGGCCACCCGCCGCCACACGGTGTGGCACCGCCTGCACCCGGCCGAGCTGCACACCCGCCTCACCGAGGGCGCCTCGCTCGCCCTGGACAGCGTCGACGAACTCCACCCGCCGATCGCCCGCCTCTGCGAGGTGATCGAGCGCGAGCTACGTACCCGCGTGCAGGCGAACCTCTACGCCTCGTGGACCAGCACCGAGGGCTTCGGTGTCCACTGGGACGACCACGACACGATCGTGGTCCAGTTGGACGGCGCGAAGCGGTGGCGGATCTACGGCACCACCCGTCCGTTCCCGCTGTACCGCGACATCGAGGACCCGGGCGAGGCGCCCACCGAGCCGGTCGCCGACCTGGTCCTGTGGCCGGGCGACGTCCTGTACGTGCCGCGCGGCGTGTGGCACGCGGTCTCCGCCGACCAGGGCACCCGCTCGCTGCACGTCACCTGCGGACTTCAGACCCACACCGCGACCGACCTAATGGCGTGGGTGTCCGAGCAGCTGCTCACGCACGAGGACTGGCGGCGCGACCTGCCGCTGCTCGCCGCGCCGGACGTCCAGGCCGACACCGTGGACGGGCTGCGCAAGCGGTTCGCCGAACTGCTGGACGACCCCACGCTGCTCGCCCGCTACCGGAGGTCGATGGACGGGCAGGCCGTCGGCCGGATGATGCCGAGCCTGCCGTACATCGACGCCGTCCCCGCCGACGGCGGTCTGCGGGTGCGGCTGACGACCGCCCGCGCCGTGCTGGACGTCGGCGAGGACACGGTCACGCTGTCCGCCGCCGGGAGCACGTTCGAGTTCGTGCCCGAAGCGGAGGCGGTGCTGCGCCCGCTGGTCGACGGGCGGACCGTGGACCTGGCCGCGCTCGCCGACACGGCCGGCCTCGCCCTGGAGGACGTCGCCGCCCTGGTCCAGGAGCTCGTTGCCGGGCAGGCCGCGACGGTGGGGAGCCTGCTGTGACAGCGGATCTCGCCCTCGGTACCTACCGGTGCCGGGCGATCCCGGAGGCGGCCGTCCGTGCGGCCGCCTCCGGCGCGCAGTGGATCGACACCGCCCCCAACTACGCCACCGGCCGCGCCCAGGACTTGCTGGCCCCGGCCCTGGCCGCCCATCCGTCTCTGCGGATCGCGACGAAGGCCGGCTACTTCACCGCGGCCACCGGCGTGGACGCCGTGGACGCCGGCGTTCTCACCGAGGACCAGGCCGCCGCCGGGCACAGCCTCGCCCCGCACTATGTGCGCTGGCAGACCGCCCGCAACCGCGCCCAGCTCGGACGCGACCAGCTCGACCTGGTCCTGCTGCACAACCCCGAGCGCGCCCACCCCGGCGACCGCGCCGCCCTGCACGTCGCGATGCGGGACGCGTTCGTCGTCCTGGAGGCGGAGGCGGCGGCCGGCAACGTGGCGGGTTACGGCATCGCCACCTGGGCGGGCCTGGAAGAAGAGGCGTTCACGGTGGGGCAGTTGCTTGCCCTGGCCGCGGAAGCCGCGGGTGGCCGGCACCACCTGGTCGCCATCCAGTTGCCGGTCAGCCTGGTGATGATGACGCCGATCGTGCAGGCCCTTGACGGCCGGGGCCCGCTCCCGGCCGCCGCGGACGCGGGTCTGCGGGTGATGGCCTCAGCGCCGCTGCACGGAGGCGAGCTCCCCAGCGTGGTCGACCAGGAGCTCGCCGACCTCATCCGGCCGGGGCTGACTCCCGCACAGGCGTGCGTCCTGGCGGTCGCCTCATGCCCAGGAGTGACGAACGTCCTTCTGGCTGCCTCCGGTACGTCACACTGGAGAGAGGCGGCCGACGCCGTCGCTCAACCCTCCCTGACCGCCGCCAAGTTGCGGGAGATCACTGGTGTACTCGCCTCCACCTGACCCGGACACCGAACAGCGCATGCGCGCCCACCACGCGCACACCGCGAAGGCCCTGGACGTCACGGTGGAGCCGGGCACGGAGTTCTGGGGATGGGCCGGGCGCACCCTGGGTGCCCCGGCCCGCACCGCCACGGGCGCGCCCGCATGGCTGCGCCTGGTGTCCGCGCCGGAGGGCAAGGCCGCAGGGAAACTCTGGGACGGCGCCCTCGATGCCCAGCACGCCTTCGGCGACCTCGACGGCCACCGGCCCGCCCTCCTGGCCGTCCACGACGCCGTCGACGACACCACTGCCTACCGGGCGGAACTGTCGGTCCGCGTCGACGACCCGGTCCTGTCCGACGACCCGATCCTCCAGCACGACCTCCAACTGCCGGACTCCTGGTGGAACGACCTCGCCGGAACGCTGGAGAAGGTGTCGGCCGTCGACACCGCCCGCGTCGCCGTACGACAGCAGTACATGGAACGGGCCATCCCCGAGTTCCTCGGGATTCCGGCCCCGGCCGTCTCCTGCTGGACCACAGCCCACGCGGACGTGCACTGGGCGAACCTCACCGCACCGCTGCGCCTGCTGGACTGGGAAGGATGGGGCAAGGCCCCGGAGGGCTTCGACGCCGCCACGCTCTACGCCTACTCGCTGCTCCGCCCGGACACCGCGGCCCGCGTCCGCGCCGCCTTCACCGTCCTGGGCAGTCCGGCCGGCCTCGCCGCCGAAGCGACCGTGTGCGCGCAACTGCTCCAGACCGTGGCCCGCGGCGACAACCTGGTCCTGGAAGACCAGCTCCGGGACTGGGCTGAGGAACTGCGCCACCGCTGACCGAGCCCGCAGGGGAAGCGATCAGCCCGCCCATCCGATGTCACGGACCTCGATCGCTCCGGCGTGCGGCATGTACTGGATCCAGCACCGCCGGCCGAACGCCTCCCGGATCTCCTCCACCGAGCCCGGGTCACGGACGTCGGGCCAGGCCCGCGGATCGAGTCGCGCGACCTCCACGAGCGCCATCACCTCCTGGCGGGCCCGGTCGTTGGGCAGCTGCGCCATGACCTCCACCGCGAGTTCCTCCACCACTACGCCGTTCCGCATCCCGCACACCCCCGTCTGATCGACTCGGGCAGCAGCGTACGAAGGAACCGCCGATTGCGTTCCGGCCTGTGGATAACCCGCGTCCGTGCTGCTCAGCGGCCCCGAAGTACGGCGCGGATGGCGTCGGCGTGGGGCCGGATGAAGGCCTGCGCCCGCTGTTCGGCCTGGGCGTGTTCTTCGTCGGTCAGGGCCCGCCGTACGCACAGTTCGGTGATCTCGACTTCGTACGTCCGGTAGTCGTCTGCGGGCCGGGGGAGCGGGACGGGGTACAGATGCCAGCCGTGCGCGGTCGACCGCCACAGCTGGCGGTCGGCCTCGGTGAGGGTGCCGTAGTGCTCGATGAACATCGCCACGACGTCCGCGGTGAAGTACGTCGACGGCCGGTCGCCCGCCGCGCACCCCGGGCAGTCGTCCTTGCCGGTGCACACCGCCAGGCGCCGGTCGTAGCGCGGCGGCGAGAAGCGGGGATGGGCGCGCTGTTGGGTGTAGGTGCGGCCGACGGGGCGGCGGTGGACTTCGACGTGGCCGCCGGCCTCGAGGCGGCGCACCGCCCGCCGTACGGCAGCGCGCTGGGCATCGGTCGGCTGCTCGACTCCGTAGACGACGCGTGCGAGGCCGGTGACCGAGGCGGCCAGCGGGGTGCCGTTGATGCTGCTGCGACCGCCGGGCTCGCTGCGCACGTACGCCAGCACGCCCCGCTGCACTCGCCCGAGTCCTCGTGACACGCCTCCAGTGTCCCGCTCCGCCCGGGGTCTGGGAAACGAGCGCTTACGGCTCCGCCCGGGGTGATCGGAGTGAAGGTGACGGGCATCTCAGCAACGAACGCTTACGCCGCGCCCGCGGTTGTCGGCGGGCCCGGGGACGACGAAGCCTCCAGGACCCGAGCGGGGTCCTGGAGGCTCATCCCTTGCTCCGCATGCACTGCTCAACGAGCGTGTCCCCGAGGCCGTCACGCGGCAGCGGGCTCCTCCACAGGGCCGAAGGGGCTGGGGTAGGCGGCCATCTCCTCCAGCCGCCTGATGACGGCACGCGTATCGCCCAGGGCCCGGTGGCCACCGCCCAGCTTCTGCCAGGTGTAGCTGCCGAAGTAGTCGTGCCAGTCGCCGAAGAAGGCAGCGTACTGCTCCATCGCGCACTCCTCCCACGCCTGCGCGTCCAGCCAGGCCCGCGCGGCCGCATGCCGACGGGCTTCGTAGCGGGGGTGCTTGGTGAAGTCGACCGTGCCCAGGGCCTGGTGGTGCAGATGGAGCTCCCACAGCAGCCGTCCGGTGTCGTACTCCCGGTTGTAGATCACGATCCGGCGCCCGGCGAGGGCCTCGGTGAGGCGGGGGAGGATCTCGGAGAAGGTGGGCGCGTCTTCGACCATGGCGTCGGTGATGTTGTGAATCGCCGTGGCCTCCGCCGGGATCGGCTCGCCGCCGGGGTTGAGCAGCGTGTCGAGCAGCACCGTCCCGGACACCGTGGTGACGGCGATCTCCACGATCCGTGACGTAGCGGTCAGGCCGGTCGTCTCGGTGTCCAGGACCGCGTACGCGTCCGGGGCGGCGAGGATCTTCTGCGCCCACGCGATGGTGGGCCCGAGGTCGCCCCACCGGGCACGGTCCGCCCGCCGCTGCGCCTCCACCCGCTCGCGCTCGATCTCCTGCTCGCACGGGGCGCAGTGCCAGTCGGCCATCGCCTGCTCGCGCCCGCTCATCGCCGCCCACACAGCGCGCGGGAACAGCTGCACCAGGCACCGCCGGCAGGACCGTTCCACCAGCGACAGCGCCACCCGCCGTCCGCGCTCAAGACGTTCTTCGCACGCCAGGCACATCCCGTCGCTGTAGCTCCTGGCGGGCGCCGGGGTGCGGAAGACGGTGCCGCAGTCCTGGCACGTCCGACGGCGCAGATCCGCCCGGTGCCGGGCCGCCCGGTCCTCGCACACGCCGCACATCCCCCACACCGGGACCGGGAACACCTCGCCGCAGTCGGTGCAGGTACGCCGCTGCTGCATCTGACGGCGCTGCAGAGCCGACAAAGGCCGCATCTTCACCGTCTGCTCCGGGTCCCACAGCGCGATCCGGGTCCCGTACCAGTGGGCGTAGACGTACGCGGCCGGCTGCTGTCCCGCAGCGGGCTTGCGCCGCACCGCGCCCAGTTGGGCCTTCGTCCGCAGGTACGCCGGTGCCCTGCCGCTTGCGTACGCCGGTACTCCCTTCACGAACTTCAGCGGCTTGCCCCGGGCTGCCCGGTCCGGAGCGACGTCGTCCTCCTGGCCCGCCGACGCGGTCAACACCTCGTTCACGAATTGCCTCCTTCGGCCTAGCGACGACCAACCGCAATGGAACGTGACATAACGCATGAATAGCTATCAAGTGCCAGGAAAAATAGACAAGTTGGGCGTATGCGCTCAGATACCCGCTCGCGTACGCGAGGGAAAAAGTCACCCGTCCGGGCGTCCGGCGAAGCCCTGGAGCCGCCACGTGGTCGGCAGCGTGGTCGCCCCGACCATGACCCCGACCACGACGCCCGCCGTGCCGCGTCCGGCCCCGACCACGGCTGGTCAGCGCACTGCGACGCACGCAGAGACCGCGACGCGACGGGTTGCTTCTCGTATGGCCCTTCTTGGTGTCCCTCGTGGCGCCTCTCGTAGTGCTTCTCGTAGTGCCCCTCGTGTTGCTTCGACTGGTCGGCCGTTGGTGCTCGGATGTGCGGCTGACCTGGTCGACAAGGGGCGGACTCGTGCTGGCCTGGTGGCCGACTACTTCGCTACGGAGGGTCTTCCGGCGAAGCGCAGTACAGACCCGTGCCGTGTCTGCGGCGGCCGTACGTCATGTCTGCCGGTGCCCGGGCTCCGTCCAGCGGACTCGCCGGCCGGGGTCGTGGACGGGACGCCACACAGGTGCGGACGGGCCGTGCTGGAGCAGGTCGGCCAGCGGCGCAACGAGCACGGGGACAGCGCTTCCTGACGACCCGAGGCATTCACTGGCTCGCCGAGTGCAAGATCATCGAGGCGGACCGTGGGTCGATCGGCGCACAGAGCGGCAGCGGGGAGCTCGAGGACGGCGAAACCGTCGCCGACAAGAAGATCCGCCGGAGCACGATCAACGCCCGCAAGGCCATGCTTAGCCAGCCCCGCCGGACGATCGGGCTGATGAACGAGCTCGCCAGGGCAACGGCCACGAACACGACACCCCGGCAGGTGGACCCCGAAGGCCTTCCCATGCTCTGTCCGTGGTGCACTCCGACGTGGGCATGCTGAAGTCGGCCATCATCGACATGCAGTACGGCAACCCGACCATCGAGGAGTCCGCGTCGGAGAAGTTCCTCACGGAGGCCAGCGACTCCGACGAGGACGACGACCTGGCGGAGTTCGAGGAAGAGTTCACGGAGGAGGGTGACGCCCTGTGAGTGGCGCCTTGCCGATCGGCCCGGTCCTGACCGACGGCCGCCTGGGCGCACTGCCCCGAGCAGCCGGCCGGTACCTCGACGAGGTTCTCTTCCGGCCCGTGCGTTGGGCCGAGCGGTGGCGGTACGAGGAACTGGACATCACCACCGCGATCTACCTGATCTCAGACACGGAGCACCGTCTCCGCTGGCTGGGGCAGGCCAACCGTGCGGACGGCCTGCTCGGACGGCTGGACAGGCACGACAACAACCCGGCGAAACGCAGGGCTTTCGCCCGGATCCGCGTCCTGCGGCTCACCGATCACACGCCGCCGGAGGCCGTGGACGCGATCGAGGGCCGGTGCGCCGACGTCCTGCGGATCCGGGATGTGATGCGGCCGCGGAGGTGGCCGCCTGCCAACGACTGGTTCGCACTCACCTCCTGACGCGTGTGCGGTAAGACGCCCCCAGTGATGCTGTGGGGCGTCTTACCTGGTGCTCGGTGCACACCGAACTCCCGGCCGTGGGCGTGATGCAGACGCAGCCGGGAGTTCGGGACGTCCCGACCGTGTGCATTGGCGAGCCCCGTGGTAGCCCGCGACACAGCGGTGGGCTCGTGGGGGGAAGTAGTAACGGAGAAGAGGTCCCGGGCGGAACGGGAATGGGTTGTCAGAGGTGTGCGGCATCATCGGCAGATGGCCGCCACACAAGCCCCGCCGACGTACCTGGAACGCCTTCGGTCAGATCTGGACCTGATCGAAGCGGATTTCCTGGAGGTCCTTGCGGACTCGCAGATCCGGAACGTCGACCCGAACCGCCCATCCAGAGGCATCTTGTATGCCGGTGCCGCGAAGTGGGGCTGGGTACCCAGCGGCCCCGAGCTCGAGACGCGAAGGATGGAACTGCTGGGGCGCGTGCGGGAATGGGAACCGTTGTTCCGGCTGCTGTTCCCGCATCCGACGCCGGAGGTCACCAAGCGCCTCGACGGGACTCTTGCCCTCCTGCAGCGCTGGCTTGTACGCCCCCGGGACACCACCGTGCCGGCCAGCATCGACAAGGCCGTCGACAAGGTCAAGGCGGCCGTGGCCACGCTCCGGAAGCTGGGCGAGCTCCTGCCGGATGACGCCTGGGCAGTGCGTGTAGCGGTCGACACGAACATGCTCCTCGATGACCCCGACGTGGCGATCTACACGCCGCTGCTCGGGAATCGGTACATGGTCCACCTGCTGCCCGTTGTTCTACGGGAGCTGGACGAGCACAAGCTCGCCGGTCGCAACCCCGACATCCGCGATGCGGCGAAGAAGGCCGACCGCCGCTTGAAAGGGCTGCGAACCGACGGCGACGTCCTGCGCGGCGTACGAGTGGCTGGCGATGTGCACGCCATCTTCGAGCACATCGAACCCAAGGGCGACGGGTTGCCGAACTGGCTCGACCTCGATGTGCCCGACGACCGCTTTGTGGCCTCCACCCTGCTGCTGCAGTCCCGACACCCTGGCTCTGCCGTCTATGTGGCCACCAGGGACATCAATCTGCAGACAAAACTCGCCGCCGTCGGACTGCCCTTCATCGAAAAGCCATGAGCATCAACAAGCCCGTCGTACCGAGCAAGGGAGCACCCTGTGTCCGCCGACTTCTCTGCCCTGCACGAACCGCTCGTGGAATGGGTCTACGACCGCACGAGAGCTGATCCACTGGGCGGGGTGCCGATTACCGAGTTCGGGCAGTCGCACAGCCTCACCGAGAACCAGACGTACCAACTCCTGCAGTTCTGCAAGGGCCAACGGCTCCTGGACGACCGTCACACGACCCACGACGGCCCCGAAGCCAACCTGACCCCGCGCGGCCTTGAGTGGATGGAGGAGCGCAGGCGCCGGCGCGCCGACCCGGCCGCGCGGGCCGCCGCTGCACGCAAGGGCCTGCTGGTCTGGCTGTGGCACCGCAAACACGACGACATCCTGCTGCCTGCTGTCGCGGACGTGCTGCACGATCCGCTGTCCCTCTTCGAGGGCGAACGCCTCACCGACAGGGACATCGACCGGGCCTCCGCCTATCTCAGCGCCAAGGGTCTGATCAAAGGAGACCGGAACGCGAGCTCAGACGGGCCCGTGCAAGCCGAGATCACCGCCGAAGGAGAAGACTGCGTGGACAACTACCAGGGCGACATCGGCGCGTACGAACGCCGCAACACCGGCGGGAACACCACGTTCCACATCGGGCAGAACACCGGCAACATCGCCGCGAACAGCCGCGACTTCACACTGAACGCGACCACGCACAGCGGCGTCGACCTCGCCCAGGTCGTCATGGCCGCCCGCGCACTCCGCCAAGCCGTACCCATCCTGGGCCTGCCCGAAGACGATGCTGCTGAGGTGACTCAGCTGGCGACGCGCATCGAAGAGGAAGCCACCAGCACCAACCCTGATCCGAGCCTCCTCCAGCGGTGGCGTACCCAGGCGGTGGCCATCCTGTCCTCGCCGGTCGTCAGCGGAGCACTGAGCAGCGTTCTCGCCACTTACCTCGGGGTCGTACTCCCGGAACTGCCGGCGGGAGGCTGAGCAGAACGCGCGGCCACGCCACCGGACCTCGACTGCGTGGCCCTTGGGGACGCCGTGGTGGTCCCGGCCGAACTTGCCGCTGGCCACCGACGAGCCGGATGCCGACGCCTGTTGACGATCGATGTCGGCGGCCCGGGCAATTCGGTGGAAGAGGGAACCAGCGAACGAAGAGAATGTCCACGTGCCTCCGATGCTGACCGACATGCCGTCCGACCGTCTGGACGTGCTGATCAAGCACCCCTTCCACCGCGAGACGGGTGAGCGGCTGATCGCGTTCATTCGCGATCTGCGCGAATGCCGGACTCCGGAGGACTATGTAGCGTTCCAGCAGGACTTGCTGCACGCCACCCTTGCCGCGAACGACGCGCGGGCGGAGCGATCACGGGTGTTCAAGAGGCTTAGGAGAGGGCAGAAGCTTCCGCCTGATGCCCCGGATCTCGTGATCGGCGATCCACACGACCTGGACGACTGGCGGCTGGAACTGGACGTCTTGGAGCGCGTAGGCCGACAACTGCGCTCGATCGGTGATGCCATGGCCTGGCGGGCCTTCCACTACGACCGCCGCCACATACTCGCCCTGCGTCGCAACGAGTCACCGGGGCCGATGACTCTCAGCAAGGACGGCACTGTCCACGAGATCCAGTTCGCGGACCAGCAGTGGAATGAGCATCGGCAGTTCGCGATGCTGCACGACCTCACCGACTGCCTGCGCATCGGCGACGTCACCGTTTTTGGCAAGCCCGACCAGAACGAAGAGCAGGACATCCTGCTGTACGAGTTGAAGACCAACCCGAACCGGCGGGAGGGAGCGCAATTCCATCGCACCCGGATGGCAGCCGAAGCGCTCCACGAGGGTGGTCCGCTCCCTGGGCATGAGAATGCCCGACTCATCGACACGGGCGTGCCTTACGCCACCCACCTCTCTGCTCTCGCTGACGCTTTCGCCCACGCCCACCGCGACGGGCTGAAAACGATGCGGGTGCCTGGACAGCGCGGCCTGCTCGCCCTCGACATTTCCGCCGCTGGCAACAAATGGGGGTCCCTGGAAGCCACACGACAGTTTGAAGCGCAGTACGCAGCGCTGCTGCGCCGCACCCGGCTGACCGGACAGCGCGTCTGCTACGGCAGCGGGGACAGCGCTGCCCGCAACTACCTCACCGCGCCGTGGGGCATCTATCCGCTGCAGCCCGCGCAGTGCGCCGGACTCATCGCCGATGTGCTCGTCTTCACCGTGACGCTGTCCTCCGACAACTTCGTCGAAGAACTCCGAAGGGCTGGGCTGGACGTCCGGTGGGTCCTGCCCGAAGGCGCCGAGATCGAATCGTCGCAGTCCCTCTTGGAGATCAACGGGCACGGCCGTCGGCTGCAAGTGGCGTGTGCCGAGATCGAGCGCTTGCTGCTGGAGCTCACCGAGCTGCAGACCTGGGCAGAGGGCATCGACCGGCTGCTGGAGAAGACTGAAAGCCGCTGCCAGCCCTGGCCGTACTTCACTGAGGAACACAAGGTGTGGGCCTGACGGTCTTCCGTACGTCGACGGATGCCTCGACCGTCCCCGAGACGGTCGTCCCGGCGACGCTGCGACAGGAAGTCAGCGTTCGGTTCGCATGTGCCGTACCGCGGTTTCATCGAGCTCGGCGGCCAGCGTCAGGGCCGACGCGAGTTCCGCTGGCGCCTTGAAGGGGTGACAGATCATCTCTGCGGCGCCGTTGACGGCCTCGGGGATGGTAGGTCCGAAGCTTGCCTCTGCAAGGGCGGCGACGGACGCGGCGTAATAGCCGTCCGACCAGCTCACCCGGAGCCGGAACGTGTAGCGCTTCAGCAAGTCCCAGGAGTTCGAGCTCGCCATCTCCAGGAGGGTGTCACTCGGCTGTTGGGCGGTCTCCTCCCGGCCTTGGAGCCAGGATTCCACCTCGGTCGAGTCCGCCGCGATGGTGTCCGAGTCCTTGTCGTGGTCGTAGCAGTGGAAGCGCAGGTCTTCCCTCACGTGGATGGCCAGGCGGCATTCACCCAGGACACCGAAACACCACAGGGCTTCGCCGCGGTTAACGACGTCGAAATGCCATCCCGGCCGGTGAGCGAGCAGGTCTCCCAGCGCCCGCCAGGCAGGGAGACGCTCGAAGCCACCGCCGAAGGTGTCACACACATTGTCGTAGTCGCTGTTGTCGAAATTGACCTTCACCGACAGGTAAGCAGGACCGTCATTCATGCTGTGGATCGTAAGTGAGCGGGCAGAACACGGTGCCCGTAACGAGGGAGCACCGCCCGTCCAGGGCACTACGCCCACTCGATACCTAGATCCCGCAGAGCGTCCAACTGCTCTGCGCTGAGCTTGTCCCGCCTGGCACGGGTGTTCGAGACCCATACGCCCAGCTTCACGGTCACCGGCTCCGCCTCGCCGTCGACCGCGATCTCTTCGCTGGCCCCGCGCGGCACCGGACGGTCTCCGCCTTCCCGCTCCACCCATTGCGCGAGGGCCTGTACGCCCCGCTGGAACGCCTGTTGGGCCTTGCTCGGGCCCTTCCGACCGCGCGGCCGCCGGGGCGGGAGACGGCGCCTCAAGCGGTGTGACGCCCAGCCTGGAGAGGCGCTCCTGCTGCTCGGTGGACAACTGTGCCCAGGTGCTCGCCTCGCGTTGCCGCGCGAGCCACTTGCCCAGGTCGTCGCCCTCGAACAGGACACCTGACGCTCGGGGGAGGGCTTGTTGGTGTACGGGGTGGCGGCTGGCCTGGTGTGTTGCTGGTTTGTTGAGAGGTCGTGTGACTGGTTCAGGCGGGGAGGTCGGGGTGTGTGAGCTGGGGTTGTGTGTTGTGTGCTGAGCCTGGCTTGGTTCGTCGTAGGTAGCTCTGGCGTGAAAAGGCTCGGCTGGTGTTTGTGCTGGTCAGGGCTGTTCTGCCTGCTGGGTGGGTGGGGTTAGCGGCCTGGTGTGCGGGGGCGGTGGTGGGTTTCGGCGAGGTGGTCGAGGCGGATGGTGTCGAGTGAGGCTTTGGTGATGCGTTCGGTGCCGTCGCAGATGGCGGTGATGGCGGCTTGGCGGATGAGTCGGGTGAGGGATCCGATGCGGCCGGCGGTGCGCTGGTGGAGGTAGGTGTGGTGGCGGGGGAGGGTGCCGTTTTTGTGGTGGGTGAGGTCGAGGTTGGTTTCGATGTCGGTGATGACGTCGCGGAAGGGTTCACGTGTTCCGTGGCGGGCGGGGAGGGGGCCGCAGGTGATGAGGGTGGCGCGTCCGGCGATCTGGGCGCCGCGGGTGCCGGAGAAGAGAGGTGTGTCGGTGACGTCGATGCCGGCGTAGACGAAGGTGGCCCGGAGGCGTTCGGTGAGGTCTTTCAAGAGGTCGGCGGCCTGGGCGCCGGTGGTGGTGCGGGGGTTGAGGCGGTGGATTTCGTCGATGAGGACGAGTTGGACACCGGCTTGGGTGTAGGTGTGGCAGACGGCGTCGGTGATCTGGGTCTGGGTCATGCGGGTGGTGGTGGGGATGCCGAGGTAGCGGGCGAATTCGGTGATGAGTGTTTTCGCGGTGGCGCCGGGTGGGACGAGGACGTACGCGACGGGTACCGCGGCGTGTGCTGATCCGGGCGGTGTGGGGTTTTTGCGGGTGTGGGCGAGGTGGCAGGTGCGGCCGACGTTCAGGAGGGCGGTGGTTTTGCCGGCTGCGGCGGGTCCGGTGACGATCAGCGAGGGCCGTGCGGTGGCCTGTTGATGGCGGCCGAGGATCATCAGGGCGCGGACCTGGGTGGCGAGTTGGCTGATGGCGGGGGTGCGGATGGTGACGAACGCGGAGTGGTAGGCGAGGCGTTCCTCCGGGCTGCGGGGTGGCTGGCCGGGCTGGGGCGGGGTGACAGGTTCGGTGGTGACGAATTGGTGCCAGCCCTGCCAGGTGGTCAGGGGCCAGGACAGCTCGGCCGCACCGCCGCCTGCGCCGGTGGCGCCGTTGTGGGCCCGGGGGTCGTTCGGGCTGGTGTCGCCGGCACGGGTGGCGTGGTCGGTGCGCGGGCGGGGGGCTACCACTTGTCGGCTTCCTCGTGTGCGTTGTAGAGCCCGAATCCGGTGGCCGCGGCGAGGGTGTCGTCGTCGGGGAGGTCGTCGAGGTCGTCGATGCTGTCGTCCTCGTGCCGCTGCGCTGGGTCGTCGGCGTTCTGGCCGGTGTCGTGTTCTGGGCGGCGGGCTGTGGGGAGGGGGATGGCGGTGGTGCGGGCGATGAGGGCCTGTTCGGTTCTGGTGGCGTGGCCGCTGTGGACGCGGCGCATGAGCTGGTCGAGGGCGTCGGCGAGGTCGGCTTCGTACTGCTCTGTATCGCCGTGGTTGTCGTGCAGGGCGAGTGTTCTGATGTGCTGCCAGGTGTGGTCGTTGAACGGCTGGTGGACGTGGTCGCGGTGGATCCACGGGATCTCGGTGAGTTCGCCGTCGGGCAGGCGGATCCAGATCTGGCGGACGTCGTGGGGGTTGTGGTGGATTTCCCATTTCCCGCCGCGCGCCGTGATGGGGGAGGGCTGGCCGCGGTAGGGGGCGAGGAGGTCCGCGTCGTAGGTGCGGTGGTGGATGCGGATGCCGGAGGCGGTGATGGCCTGCCAGCGCACGGGCAGCAGTTCGAGGTAGTCGTGGCCGGTCAGCGGGACGGGGACGTGTCCGGCGACGGCGATGAGCGCGGCCCACATCTGGTTGGAGGTGAGGGCCTTCTTCGGCATCATCGGGTGGCGCAGGCCTTCGTGGGGGCGGTGGTGGTAGTGGACCAGCCATTCGTCGAGGAGGTCCTGCAGGTGGGGGACGCTGTAGCAGGCGTCTTGTTCGGTGTCGGGGCCGCGGCGGGTGACGTCGGATCCGGTGTAGCCGGGCAGGTGCTGGCAGAACAGCGCGTTGATGGTGCCGAAGGCGCGTTCCACGATGCCTTTGGCGGTGGGGGCGAACGGCGGTGCGGGCTGGACGCTGATGCCGAGGGTTTCGCAGGCGGCGGTGAACGCGCGGGAGACGAAGACGCGGCCGCGGTCGACGACGATCGTCTCCGGCAGGACGACGGGCCGGGCCGCGGCGCCGGCCAGACGTTCGTCCAGCGTGGCCAGCCGTTGGTGGGGGAGTGCGCGGGCGTGGTCCATGCGCAGGATGTTGGGCCAGGTGGGGCGGGCGGGGTGCGGGACGGCCATCTCCGCCAGCAGCAGGGCCGCGTCGACGGCCTTGGTCGCACTCGGGCACAGGACGGCGGCGAGGATGGCGCGGGTGGCGACGTCGATGGCGATGGTGAGTTCGGGGCGGGCGAGGCGTCCGTCGTCGAAGAGGGCGAGGACGTCCAGGCGGGTGGTGTCGACCTGGACCTGCTCGCCGGGCCGCAGCGCGCTGGTGGGGGTGAAGGCCCGTCCGTCGAAGCTGGCGGGAATGGCCCGGACAGGCCCGGTGGGCAGTTCACCGGGGCGAGCGAGGGTGGTGACGAGCCGGTACAGCGTGGCCTGGGACGGTGTGGGCACCGTGCCGGGCCCGTGCCGGTCATCCAGGATGTGGTTGATCAGGGGGAACAGACCGTTGATGGTGCCCTTGGAGCGGCCGCGCCGGCGGCGCAGCGCCTCGCGGACGGCGGCGACGACCCGTTCGTCGGCCCGCCCGGTGGGACTGGGGGCGCGCGTGCTGCGGTGGTCGAGGAGCCCCCACAGGCCTTGTTTGCGGTAGGCGAGCCGCATGCGCTGGACCGTGGTGCGTGAGACGCGCCCGAAGCCGAGCGCGGTCAGCTCTTGGGCCTTGGCCTGCTCGCGCTGGGCCAGTGTGTGCTGCTCGGGGTCGTACTGCGGCCGCACCGCCCCGTCACTGCCGGGCCCGCCGGCAAGGCCGCATTCAACCTCTCTCACGTGCCGCTGCCAGGCCAGTGCCTTCTCACGCGCCGCGGCGGGGGCGGTCTCGAACAGCCCCCACTGCGGGGCCGGCTGGGGCACCTCGGCCCCGATGACGGTGAAGCCGGGGTCGGCGAACAGGTGCCCGGCGAGTACGGCCTCACCGCCGCCGTCCGGGCCGATGAGGTGGATGTCCTGCCCGGCCAGGGCTACCACCTGCCACTTCACGCCGCGGAAGCGGACGTGAGCCCCGACCCTGAGCGCCGGTCGGGTGTTGCGCCGGGCGCTCACCTGCGGCCTCCCGTCCTGTCCAGGCCGTTTCGGCTCTGGGCCGGGCCGACCAGGACCTGCTCGTGGAGGGGGGTGTCCAGGTCGGTTGTCAGTTGTCTGTGCCACAGGGCATGGAAGAGGGCAGGGAGAACCTCGATGGGGTCGCCGGCCGCTTCCGCGCCTTGGAGCAGGGGCCGGGGTTGGGCGAATGCGTCGAGGACGGCGGGCATGAGGCCGGGGCGCCCGGCGTTGCGAGGGTGGCGGTACCCGGCCAGCCATTTCAGATTGGCGGCGAGGATGTCGTCGAGCGGGGCGAGACGCCGGTAGGTCCAGCCGAGGTGCGCGCAGGCTTCCGCTACGGCCTCCGCGGCGTTCAGGGCGCGTTCGCCGCCGGCGTCGGGGTGGCTGGGGCAGTCGGCGAGCAGGGCGGTGCCATCGGTATAGCGGGCGAACAGCTGCGGAACCCAGGAGCGGACCTGTCCGCGGTGGTTGCGCCACAGCAGCCGCACAGGCCGGCCCGCCAGCCCGGTCACCTCCGGGGCGCGGTCCAGGACCATCAGCTGGAGGCGCATCGCGTTCGACCCGGCCGCCACGTGCCGTCCGGTCGTGGCCGACCACCACAGGCCCGGTCCCCACCGCCGCCCCGGGATCGCCGGGAACGCGGAGACGGGCGGTAGGCCCTCGAAGGCCACTGCCAAGGCCGCGTCCACCCATCGCTGCTGGACCATCTGCCCGAGAGGGTCGAGGAAGACCGCCTCGAAGCCGCTCCCACACGGTGCGGCCCGCCCTGGCCGGCCCCCGGGCCGGGTTTCTGCTGCGTTGATCACTCGCGCCAGCAAACTCCTGCCCAGCCGCGCGCGCTCGCATTTTCAGTATTTCTGCCACCGACGAGTGCTCTTATCGGCCAACAGCCAACGCGCCCGCTACGAACACGATTCTCAGCCGCCGTCTTCCTGGCCGGCCGCGAGCATGGTCATCAAGGCGTCGGGAGACATTTCCGCCCACTGGGCGACCTCTTCCAGGGGCATCCCAGCGTTCACCGCGGCCAGGGCGGTCCGCTTCCAGGCATTGTCGATCAGGGCGGCGCTGTGGCGGAGGTTGCGCAGAAGCTGTTGGGCGACGTCGGCGGTCGGTCCAGTCTGCACCCCGCGCAGCTGGAGCAGCTGTTCCTCGGCGCTCTCGATGGTGCTGGTGATCAGCGCACGCTGTTCGGCGGGCACCGTCGCGCGCCACATCCTTCCCGAGCCGGGCGCCTTCTTCTCCTTGCCCAGCACCCGCAGCTGTCCGGCCATGGTGGCGGGCTGGTGTTCCTGGCGCAGCCACCAGGGGTCGTTGTCGTATCCGGGCGGTCCGCCGACCCCGCGGCGGATGCGGATGACGCTGCCCATCCAGGAGGTCAGCGGGCCGCCGTAGTCGGTCGCGGCCAGCGGCCCCAGCCACGGCCGGCCGACCCGCTCACCGAGCCGGCGGCAGAACATCCCGTCGGCGGGCAGAGCCCGCGGCCGCCCCGCGCCGCTGTCGGTCCACGCCAGCTGAGCCATGGCCGGGTCCAGCAGCGCGTCGGCCACGGCCACCACCTCGGGGAAGACGACCGTGTCCCGCCCCACGGTCCGCCAACGGTCCAGAGCCGTCCCTGCGTTGCCGCCTGCGACCTGGTGCAGGCGCTGCGGCCAGATCGTCTCCCGCTCCCAGTGCAGGGCCTGTTCCCACCACCGGGCCACCACCGCGTGCGCCAGCGCGAACACCCGCTCCGGCTCTACTCCGGCCCGTGCTGCCCGTCGCGCCACACCGGTCCACCGCCGCTGCGCCGCGGCTACTTCCGGCACACCCCGCAGGTCCAGATGCTCAAGAGGCTGGTCGGCGTCCGCGTCCAGAAGCCACCGCCCGTGCCGGACACACACCCGCTCCCAGCGCGGCGCGTACCGCACCACCCGCACGGCTGTCCCCGTGCGGCGGGCCGCGCACAGGCGGCAGCCGAAGGCGACCGGGCCGGCGACCGCGCCACCGGTCCGCCACGCCGCCGCCGGCACCCCGTTCTTTCCGGCCGACAGCTTGGTGTCCTCCTGTCCCCAGGATGGCAACGCCCGCGCCAGCACGTCTTCTTCGGCGCCGGACAGGCCCGCCAGGAGCTGCCGTCCGGCTGTGTTCAGCAGTACCTCGGCGTCGGCCCGCGCGCCCCCGCCGTCGTGCCCCGGCGGGTAGTTGCGCCACTGCCAGTACGACCGCAACACCTTCGCTTCCATCCCGTAGCGGCCTGCGATGCGGCAGATCAGCGACGAGGTCGTCTCCCCAGGCAGGGGAGCTGTCCGCAGAAGGCCGGGATGATGGGGCACTCCACCACCGTCTCGTTTTCGGCGATCCGGGTGGGCGTTTCTGGGGAGCCTTGGCCAGTTTCCGTCACCCGAACGGGTGAGCGGTGTATCGCTAACCGTAATCATGCGACAGAATGCCTGTCCGATCTTCAGCCTGCCTGGTGGCGCCGACTTCTAACATGGCCTCAGGTACGGGGGAGCGAGTCTTGGGGAGGGGACGCGCGGGTGAAGGTTCTCAGGCCGACAGAGCCGACGAGCGAGCAGCTCACGGTGATCAATAATCACAAGCCGGGGGTGTTCGTCGTACGGGGCGCCGCCGGCAGCGGCAAGACCACTACCGCCCTGTACCGGCTGAAGTTCACCGTCCGGTACTGGCAGCGGCGCCGCCGTGACGGCTTCATCGACGGTCCCGTGCGGGTCCTGGTCCTCACCTATAACAAGACTTTGCGCGGCTACATCGAGGAACTGACCAAGGAACAGATCAAGGGCAACGACGCCGAGCTGACGATCTCCACCTTCGCCAAGTGGGCCACCGACCGCGTGCCCTACGAGCGGATCCTTCAAGAGCACCAGCACAACGGAAAGCTGGACGCCCTGGCCGCGGCCCTGCCCCTGTCCGAGGACTTTGTACGCTCTGAAGTGGATTATGTCCTGGGCCGCTTCACGCCGGACCGCCTGACCGAGTACATCGAGTGCGAGCGGCAGGGCCGTGGCCGTTCCCCGCGCATGCCGGCCTCGCTGCGCCGTCGGCTGCTGGACGAGGTGATCGTTCCTTTCCAGGAGTGGAAGAAGGAACAGCAGGCATGGGACTGGGCTGACCTGGCCAACGCCATGGCGGCCAAGGGCGCCGACGACCCGTACCACGTCGTCGTTGTGGACGAGGCCCAGGATTTCTCCGCCAACCAGGTCCGGGCGGTCCTCAACCACGTCACCGACGAGCACACCCTCACCTTCGTCCTCGACGCGGCCCAGCGCATCTACCCCCAGCGCTTCACCTGGGCTGAAGTCGGCTTGAGCGTGGGGCCGCACAACAGCAAGCTGCTGTCGAAGAACTTCCGCAACACCCGGCAGATCGCTGCCTTCGCCGCCCCCCTGCTGCGCGACGTAGAGACCACGGACGATGCCGCGATCCCGGACCTCTCTTCCTGCGGGGAGGATGGCGACAAGCCCTTGCTGGTCCAGGGGACCTTCACCCAGCAGATGGACCACGTGGTGCAGTTCCTCAACGATCTCGGCCCGGAGAACGACGAGTCCGTCGCCATCCTCCATGCCAGGGGCGGCGGCTGGTTCAGCGAGGTCAAGGCACGCCTTAATACAGCCGGGCTGGCCTGGGTCCCGCTCACGCGTACCGGGGAATGGCCCACCGGCCCGGTGAACGTGGCGCTGTCGACCATGCACTCCGCAAAGGGCCTGGAGTTCGACCACGTGATCATCGTCGGCCTCAGCAGCGAGGTCATGCCGCACGCCACTGAACCCGGTGACAGCGAGCGAGACGCGCACCTGCGCCTGCTGGCCATGTCCGCTGGACGGGCCCGCAAGACCTTGACCATCACTTACAAGCCTTCCGAGGCCAGCGACCTCATCGCCTGCATGGACCCGGACACCTATGACGTGAAGGCCGTATGACCACCACAGAGCCGAGTCCGCCCACGTCGGACGGCGACATACACGCCGAGGGAATCAGCACGCTCCTCCAGGAACGAAAGATCACCGAAGTGGTGCACTTCACCACCAACCGTGGTCTGCTCGGCATCCTCGTGCAGCGGCTGTGCAAAGCTCGGGCGCTCCTTGCCAAAGACGAGTACCTCGAGAGCATCTACCACGAGAACACCAAGTGGCGTCGCGAGGATCCCAAGTACTGGTCGTACGTGAACCTCAGCATCAGCGAGCCCAACCACCGTTTCCTTCGTATCAGCAGCGAAGACTGGTGGGCGAACGAAGACCTGTTCTGGGCTGTCCTCAGCTTCGATCCAGTGATCATGACGCACCCCGGCGTCCTCTTCGCCCCAGGCAACATGGGATACGAAGGCATCACCCCCGTCGAGGGACTGCCCGGAGCCGAAGCCCTCTTCGCTGACCGCGTCCCCAAAGGCTTCAAGAAGACGATGCCGCGTTGGGACCGAGCGTCCCACCTCCCGACCAATCCCCAGGCCGAAGTGCTCTACCCGCAGGCTGTCTCAACCCGACACCTGCAGCGCATCTTCGTCCTCACCGACGAAGACGCAGCGAAGGCCGAGGCCATTGTCAGTGTCAGCGGACATGATGAGGTCGACATCATCGTCGACCCGGTCACGTTCGGCAGGTAAGGACTACGGTGAGCGCCATGCAATGGGAGGCAGTACGCGCCTCAGCCCAGTGGGCGGCGTACGGAGATGCACTCGGCTTCATCACCGAACTGACCGACACCGCCGGCGTGCGACGACGCGTCGGACAGGATGAAGTCACCACGACCGTGCCCTGGAAGAGGCGCGTGGGAGGCCGCTACGGACGCGACATGCCTCTGCCCGCAGGCGCCTACTCCGATGACACCCAACTGCGCCTTGCAACTTCACGCGCCATTCGCGGAGACGGGGAATTCGACGCCGAGGCCTTCGCGAAGATCGAAGTCGTTGCCTGGCAGGCCTACGCCCTCGGCGCCGGCCGCGGGACCAAAGCGGCAGCCACCGGTTTGATGCGGGTCGAAGCCAAGTGGTCCCAGAACGTTTTCGCCACCAAAGCCGCCCGTTACGTCGACATCGGCGGCAACGGCGCCGCCATGCGTATCCAGCCCCACGTCTGGTCCGCACGGGACCTCACCAACTGGGACCACATCACCCGCGACGTCGTACGCAACGCCGTCAGCACTCACGGCCACCCCCGGGGCATCCTCGGCGCCGTCCTGCACGCCATCCTGCTGGCCCACGCCCTGGACACCAACGAACTCCCCGGCCCCAAGCAGTGGCGCCCCGCAGTCGACTGGCTGGAGCAGGTACCGGACGTCATCGCAAAAGACGACGAACTGGCATACCTGTGGCTACCCACATGGAGTGATGCCGCTGGCATCGACTTCCGCTCGGCCGCCGTCACCGTCGCCAACGAATGCCGCGCAGCACTCGAGGCATTCGACCCCACAACGCCCCTCACAACAGAGACCTACGCTGCCCTGGTGCAGCGGTGGGGCGGCTTCGACGACGCAACGCGTGGATCAGGCACAATCACCACTCTGCTTGCCGCGGTTCTGGCACATGCCTATGCCGACTCCCCAGAAGCTGGCCTGCTCCTTGCCGCCAACACCCTCGGCTCGGACACCGACACGATCGCCACCATGGCTGGCGCTCTTCTAGGCGTCGTCACGGCAGGCCCCCCGCCTGGCACCGTGCAAGATGTCCAGCTAATCGACTCCGAGGCACGGCGCATGTGGGACATTTCTCAAGGGCGTGAGGCCTCCACATTCGCCTACCCGGATCTTCTGCGCTGGAGCCCTCCCAAGGCCACGCTCGACCTCGTAGGCCACACGCCAATGGGGCCAGCACTGGCCGGTCTGGGGCCCCTTACGCCTACGGACACACCAGCAGCGAGTAACCAGACCACATACGTGTGGGGCACTTTGCCGTTCGGCCAGAGCGTCCTTGTCCGCGCCAGGCCGGATCTCAGGCCACTGGATGAGAACCTGCTCCCGGGGGACGTGCGACCACCGCGGAGTCGGCGGGCTGCAGACGTCCCGAAAGAGCAGCAACCTCTCTTCGAAGCCCCGGTGCAGGCTGCCGTATCCGCCGATCAAAGGCCCGTCCTTGCCGGGACTGCACCTGGTGCGGTGAGCGAGCGTGCCCACCGGCAGGCACCACCGTCCATTGAGGAGATCGTTCAAGAGCTGGCGAGAAACGGGTTCACTCCCGATCAGGTAGGCCGGGCCTTGCTTCACCAGATCCGAGGTGGTCGGTACGGCGTCGAGCGGGCCGCTGCCTTCGCTGGGCTACTGGCCCGCGCCTATCACAGCGAGCAGGAGCGCCCTCGCTGAAACGAGAGCTGCCTGTGCGATTTCTCGGGTTGGTGTCGGTGGTGGTGAGAGTCGGTCGTGCTGGTCCGGGGATGGGTGTTGCGGGGCTGTTCAGTGGGTGTTTGTGGGTGGGTGGGCCGCTGTCATGGGGTGAGAGATCTAGGGATGGGATTGCTGGAGTGGGGCTTTATCGCATGGTGGCTGATGTTGTCTCAGGTTCGTGAGTTCTTATGCGGTGAGGTGGGCCCGGTCGGTGTGATCGGGGTGTGGAATCAAGAGGTAAGGGCCGGTCGTGGTCCTGTGCTGCCCCGGGGGTTGGTGGTGCGTCGTCTGCTGGAGCGGCAGCAGGGCGACGCCCCGGGGCCTCCACTTCGCTGACGTCCCCGCTCAACGACGAGCCGGGCAGCCTGTCACGCTCATTCCACGCCCAGCTCCGTGAGTGCGGCGCGCTGTTCGGGGGTGAGCTTGTCGCGGCGGGTCTTGGTGTTGGAGATCCACACGCCCAGTTTCACGACCACCGGGGCAGCCTCGCCTTCCACCGCGATCTCTTCTGCATGCGCCCTGGGGACGCGGTGGTGGCCTTCGCGGGCGATGTACTGTGCGAGGGCCTGAACGCCTTTGTGGAAGGCCGCTGACGCCTTCCCCGGCGCCTTCTCACCCTTGGCCGCCCGGGTCGCAGCGGGCCGTTCGACGGGCTTCAAGCCCAGCTGGGACAGTCGCTCCTGCTGCTCGCTCGACAGCTGCGCCCAGGCGGTCGGCTGGGTCTGCCGCTGGAGCCATCGTCCGATGTCGTCGCCGTCGAAGGTCACGCCAGGTGCGATGTCGGGAAGGTGGCCGTCGGCGTCGACGAGGTCGGCGAGGACGCGGTAATGCCGTTGCCAGTCGAGCGGCCACGGGCAGTCCCAGTCCTCATCGATGGCGGTCAGCTGCGCTGCCCGCACCGCGGCGCGCTCGGGGTCCTTCCCGAGGCCGCCCTTCCGGCGGAGGTTGGCCATGTGCTGGCCGACCGGGACGAGGCCCTCGGCTTCGCTCTCACCCCAGACGGCGTCTTGGCGGGGGGCGAGGTGTCCGGTGGCGCGGTGGTAGGAGCGGAGCGCGGCGAGCTTGGCTTCCCATGCCTCTTCGCCCGGCTCCCAGACCATCCCGGCCTCCGGCGCGTCCAGCAGGGTTTTGCGCCGCTTCTCCAGTTCCCCGGCCCGTAGTGCCTTGCGCTGCTGGTGGACCCATCGCCCAAGAGGAAACGACTTCGTCGCTCCGACTTCGACCTCAACGTCGTAGGGCACGGCGTAGAGCCCGGTGATCTCGTTCTCGGTGCGCCAGCGGAGCAGGGCCTGGTAGCCCTCCAGCCAGACGAGGCTGTCCGGCCGGTAGACGCGGGTGCGCAGGAAGGCTGCGATCGTGGCGGCGTCCCGGGGAGTGGAGAAGTGGAGCAGGGCGGATTCGGCGGTGGCCTGGGTGTCGTCGTGCTCCTGGTCCTCGCCGTCGCCCGAGCCGTCGGCGCCGATGATCTGGCCGTTCTCGTCGCGCTGGACGTGGACCTTGCGCTTGCCGCTGGTGAGGGCGCGGGAGGCGAGCTGCTCGACGAGTCGTTCATCATGACTGCGGAGCCCTTGCAGAACGGCTACAAGGGGGCGGAACGAGGCGGAGGCGACCATGTCGTTCGGGTCCTCGTTCGGCTCCAGGAAGATGGGCACGATGATGCGTGCGATCTTCGTGGTGCCGTCGCGGTTGAGCCGGAGCGCGCGGCCGATGTTCTGGACGATCTCGACCTGGGAGCCGCGGGTGTCGGCGAAGCAGATCGCCTCTACCCCGCGCTCGCCGGTGATGTCGACGCCTTCCCCGAGGACCCGTACGGAGGCGAGGAACGCCCGGTGTACGCGCCGGTTGTTGGCGTCGATGCCGTTGGCGAACTGCCGGATGACCTCGCGGCGTTCGGCCACCAGGTGGTCGCCGCACAGCCACGCCGCCCACACCCGGTCCGGGGGTACGTGGCGGCCGGCCTCCAGGCCGTAGAACTCCGCGTCGATCGAGGACGCGGGCAGTGTCTTCTCCGCCTTGACCATGGTCTCGTCATCGGTGTCTGTGACGTACAGCTTGGCGGCGGTCTTCGGCAGAGCGTCCGCGAACGCCGCGGCCTCTTCTACCTTCTGGTGGAACGTCATGACCGTACGCAGGTTGTACGCCGCGGCGTGCTCCAGGAGGGCGGTCTGCAGCAGGGCCAGGCGCCGGCCCCGCAGCGCCTCCTCCGACAGCCCGAGCACGGGCGAGGGGTCGCGGATCTCCAGCACGTCGATCTCGAACGGAGCGAGGATCTCCCGCTCGATCGCCTCCGAGAGCCCGAGTTCGGCCAGCCACGGCCCGTAGGTCTGCGAGTCCTGGCCCATGGACGCGATCTCCAGCTCCTGGCCGTCCTTCCCGCGCTGCGGGCGGGGCGAGGCCAGGATGCGCGGGGTAGCGGTCAGGTACAGCCGGAAATCCGCCGGGATCCGCACGTTGTCGTGGATCGCCGCCCACGGACGACCTAGATCACCTGCCGTACCGTGGGCTTCGTCCACGATGGCGAGCGAAAAACCGTCCATGCGCTGCCCGTACAGCCGGTCTCCGCCCGCCAGAGCGGCCTCCAGCGGCCCGCGAACGCTGCCCTGGCCCGATGGGCCCTCGAAGTCCTCGCGGTCCACGAGAGAGGCGTACGTGGCGAACACGATGACCGGCCCGCGGGCGGCCCACAGGGCGAGCTGGATCGGGTTGGTGGTGGTGCGCACCCCCAGCTCGTTCAGCACCGGGTCGTTCTCCAGCGAGCACACCGCGACCATGGGGGAGAGGTGACCGACGGCCCGCCACGCCTGGGCGGTCTGCACGAGCAGGTCCAGGGTCGGCACGGTCACGAGGATCCGGCCGTCCGGGAAGCACTCCAGGGCGCTCGCGGCAGCCATGATCGTTTTACCGGAGCCGGTCGCTGACACGATCGTGCCACGGGCACCCTCGGGGGGCACGGATGACCTTGCAGGGAATCCGACCCACTTACGGAAGCTCGACTTCTGGTCGATCTGGTGTTTCTTGAGCGGAATCCTGCTCATCGTCCATCACTCTCGCTCGTGCCGTGCAGCCAGGCTTCCCGAAGCCTTTCGAGTGGGGTTTCCGATTCGCATTCCCTGCCCCAGACCCCCCTGAGCCACATGGGAGCATGGCCGATGCGCTCGCACAGTACGAACGACTCGGGCATCTCAACCAGGTGGTAGACGTCCTGCGGGAAGACACCAGCGGGCCCGTAGATACGCCACAGCCTTTCCAGCCGCGCCCGGTTTTCGACCAGATAGTCATCCAGCGCCTGAGGGTACGCCTCCCGTTCCGCCAGGCGTACGGTCCGCAGCGCCATGCCCACGGTCTCCCGGAACTGCTCCGTGTCCCACTGGTCGGAGCTGGTGCCGGTCACGGCCGTGTAGTGCTGTCCGCAGATGTCCAGGATGCGGTCGACAAGTTCGGCCGGCGCCTCGCCGCCTTCTGCTTCGAGGGCCGAAGGCACGCCCCCGCTCACTGACTGCGCATCGGGATCACCGATGTGGGTGGCTGCTTCCAGGTTCAGGCCGTGGTGGTCCAGGTAGGCCAGGAGGAAGAGGGCCAGGGCGCGGCCGGGGTCGCTGGCGTGCTCGATGTAGGGCTGTTCGCTGGTCCAGCCGAACGTGGCCTGGTGGGGCCGGGGGTGTACGCCGTTGGTGTGCGGGTCGGGAAAGGTGACAGCGCGGGTGAAGAAGTCGTCCAGGCGGCGGACCAGGTCCGCGTCCGGGGACTCCGGCTCACGGCCGCGCACGGTGGCGGTGGCGTTCTCCAGGATGGTGGTCAGGTACCGCCGGCGGCCTTCTTCATGCTGCCGGAGCTCGCTCCCCCAGCTCTCCTCGACCACGTCCACCACGCGGTACATGCCCTGGTCCCCGTACACGCCGCCCGGCTTCTCGTGCGCTTGGCGCACCTTCGCCACGGCCTGTTCCACCGACTCCGCATACGCGTAGTGCGTCAGCGTGACGGCCCCCGGGTGCGCCGGATCGGTCCGCTGCGCCACGATCCGGTAGCGGATCAGCTCCGGGTCCGACTCTGCGGCCGCAGCGCTCTCGCGCTCCTGACGCTCACGCTGCGCCTGCTGCCACCGGTGCACGTCCGGGTCACTCTCGGGAGAGTAGGCCTTCCAACCGTCCTCGGTCATCAGGGTCCAGATGCGCTTCAGCTCGTTCCGCCGGACCGCTGCCAGCCGGTCCTCCGTGCTGAGCGGTCCCGGCTGGTCCTCGCGGTTATCCAGGCCGCCAGCGGCTACCCAGAGCTCGTGAATCTGTTCCGCCGTCAGTCCGGTAACCTCACGATAGATTTCCTTCCGCGCTTCAAAGCGCCTTTCGAATCCCAGCGAATTCAAAGCGTCCTCGCTTTCCCGCGCCCCCACCATAGTTGCTTAGGGGATGCCCCATGTTTCCGCCAACGGTACATGCTGCGTCAACCTGATGCACCTGCTATCCTGAAACCCGACACGAACGAGGGATCCCCCACCCTCACAACCAGCCCGGCCCGCGACAGCGGGCCCCAAGGTTCGGGAGGCAAAGCCGGACGGACCGTCAGGCGGGGGAGCGCAGCGGACCCGCCCCCGGGAGTGCGAAGCACTCCCCAACTCCCCTACAAAAAGCCTCACTAGCCGCACGTGACACCCCGTCAACCCAGCGGCCGCGCATCGCGCGGCGCGCCGGACGCGCAGCGGCCGGCTTCACCAGGATCCTGGAGCGCAGCGGAGGGATCCGCCCGTGCACCGCACGGGCACGGGCCGCAACGCGGCCCGTCCGCTTTCTTCGGGCGCAGCCCGAAGGGACCCGCTCCGCGGG
>NZ_JBIVUE010000027.1:0-94953 GCF_044757045.1 Streptomyces sp. NPDC091377
GGGGGGACCCTGTGGGAGAGTAGGACGCCGCCGAACAATTATTGGGGGAACCCCCGCACCTGACGGTGCGGGGGTTTTCTGCGTTCAGGGCCCCTTTCGGGGAATTCCTATTCCGGGCTCACCAGTCCGGTGGCGTACGCCAGGATCACCGCCTGCACCCTGTCCCTCGAACCCGTCTTCGCCAGAACCCGGCTGACGTGGGTCTTCACGGTGGACTCGGCGAGGTGGAGACGTTCGGCTATCTCGGTGTTCGTCCAGCCCTGCCCCACCACCGTGAGGATCTCCCGCTCCCGGTCGGTGAGCGGGAGGAGCCGCGAGTCCAACTCCTCCGCCTCCGTCTCCCGGCCCGTCGGCAGATGATGGGCGTAGGCGTCCAGGAGCCGGCGGGTCAGGGCGGGAGCCACCACGGCGTCCCCGGTGGCCACGGCACGGATACCGGAGAGGAGTTCCTCGGGCTGGGCGTCCTTGACCAGGAATCCGGAGGCGCCGGCGCGCAGACCCGCGTAGGCGTACTCGTCCATGTCGAACGTGGTGAGGATCAGTACCCGGGTGCGGTGGCCGCTCGCTGTGACCCGGCGGGTCGCCTCGATCCCGTCCAGGCCGGGCATGCGGACGTCCATGAGGATGACATCGGGGCTCAGTTCGGCGGACATCCGGACCGCTTCCGTGCCGTTGACGGCCTCGCCGAGGACCGTCATGTCGTCCTGGCTCTCCAGCAGCATGCGATAGCCGAGGCGCTGGAGGGGCTGGTCGTCGGCGATGAGGACGGTGGTCACGGTGCGGGTTCCTCCGGGAGATGCAGATGGACGCGCCAGCCCCGGTCCGGGCGGTGGCGGGGGCCGGCCTCAAGTGTGCCGCCGTACATCGCCGTCCGCTCCTGCATTCCGGGCAGGCCCCTGCCCTCCGGGGCGGTGGAGGGGAGGCCGCCGCCGCTGCCGGTGTCGGTGACCGTGGCGGTGACCGCGCCCTGGGGATCGTAAGAAAGGGATATGCGGGCGGTGGCGTTCGGGCCCGCGTGTTTCAGGGTGTTGGTGAGGGCCTCCTGGACCACCCGGTAGACGGTGAGCTGGCGGCCCGGGGGGAGGGCGTCCGTGGTGCCCTCGGTGGTGAAGGTGACGGGAAGGCCCGCCCTGCGGACCTGCTCCACCAAAGAGGGCAGGTCCTTGAGGGTGGGCTGGGGGGTGCGGTCCTGCTCCTCGCCGGGTTGCTCCTCGTCCAGGATGTCCAGGAGGCGGCGGAGTTCGTCGAGGGCCTGGCGGCTGGTGGCGCCGATCGCCTGGAGGGCCTGGGCGGCGCGGTCCGGGTTCTTCGCGGCGGCGTAGCGGCCCCCGTCGGCCAGCCCCGTGATGACGGAGAGGTTGTGGCCGATGATGTCGTGCATCTCGCGGGCGATACGGCTGCGTTCGGCGGCGGTGGCCAGTCTGGCCTGCTGGTCGCGTTCGATCTCCAGACGGCGGGCCCGGTCCACCAGGGCCTCGGTGTAGTCGCGGCGGGTGCGGACGGCGATACCGATGGCGGCGGCCACGGTGAGAGCCATCACCTGGGGGACGATCAGCTGGTCCCACTCGCTCTCGGTGTACCGGACGGCCACGACGACGACCGGGGCCGTCGTCGCCGCTGCCGCCCACCACAGGGTGCGCAGGGGCAGGCGTAGGGCGATATGGAAGATCACCAGGAGTTGGAGCAGGGCGGCCTGGAGGATGGCGCCGGTCCAGGCGTTGGCCAGGGCGAAGGGGGCCGTCGCGAGAAAGGCCGCCCCGGGGTGGCTGCGGCGCCACAGGAGAGGCACGGACAGGCCGAGGCTCATGGTGAGGACCAGCCAGCCCGGGGTGCCCAGGTTGTGCGCGATGTTGCGCCAGCCGTCACCGAGGTAGTCGATGAGGGCGGCGGTCACCCAGAACGCGGTGAGGTGGACGTCCCAGACCAGCGGATGGCGCCGGTCGAAGGCGCGTACCCGCTGGACGACGCGGTGGACGTACTCGGTGAGGGGGTCCGTGGTCCGGTCCTGTGTCACGGGGTCCATGGTGACGGTTCGGGTCGCGCGGGGTGCGGCCGGCCGGTGTGCGGTCACACGTCCCTGCGGCGCAGCAGGAGGCCCGCGGCGCCCAGTCCGGCCGCCGCCCACAGGGCGAGGGCGAGCAGGGCGGCGCCGGGGCTCGCGGAACCGGCCGCCGGGTCGGCCTGGGTGAGGGCCTCCAGGGCCTTGGCCGGGAAGTGGCGGGAGATGTCGTCCATGACGTCGTACGGGAGCATCGCGAGGATCTCCGGGAGGACCATGACGGTGGTGATGAGGACACCGATGGCGGCCGGGACCGAGCGGACCATGGAGCCGATGGCGAGGGCCGTCACGCCGAGGAGGGCGAGGCCGGCGGCGTTGCCGACGAGGGCCGTGACGACGCCCGGGTCGCCGAGGGAGGTGGCCTGGTCGGTGCCGGTGAGGAAGGTCTGGGCGAGGGAGAAGGTGAGGAAGTTGGTGAGCAGGACGGTGGTGAAGGCGACCGCTGCCACGATGCCCGCCTTCGACCACAGGACGGGCAGCCGGCGCGGGACGGCCGTCATGGTGGAGCGGACCAGGCCGGTGGAGTGCTCGCCGGCGGTGGCGAGGATGCCCAGGACGCCGAGGATGATCTGCGAGAACTGCATGCCGATCAGGACCATCAGGACGCTGTCCAGCTCGGTGGCGTCGCCGGGGGTGTAGGCGTAGGCGATGATCAGGCCGGTGCCCAGGGTGAGGACGACGGTCAGGATCAGACTGGTCCAGGTCGAGCGGAGCGTCCACAGCTTGTGCCATTCGGCGCGCAGGACACGGGCCGGGGTCACCCGGTACGGGGTCGGGGTGGGCGTGGGGGTGGGGACCGGGGCGGGGGGTGTCGTGGTGGTCATGCCGCCGCTCCTTGCGGGGTCCGGGTCGGGGCGTACTCGACCGCGTCGCGGGTGAGGTCCATGAACGCCTGCTCCAGGGAGGCGGTCTGCGGGGTGAGTTCGAGCAGCGGGATGCCGTGGGCGGCGGCGGTGCGGCCGATGTGACCGGCGTCGGTGCCGTGGACGCGGAGGGTGCCGGGGTCGGCGTCCGTGGTGATGTCCACGCCGGGTGCGGAGAGCGCGTCCGCGAGAGCGCTCGGCTCGGGGGTGACGACCTTGACCGAACCGGCTCCCGAGCTGCGGACGAACGCCTCGACCGTGGTGTCGGCGAGCAGCCGGCCGCGGCCGATGATGATGAGGTGCTCGGCGGTCAGCGCCATCTCGCTCATCAGATGGGAGGAGACGAGGACCGTACGGCCCTCCGCCGCCAGGGACTTGAGGAGGGTGCGGATCCACAGGACGCCCTCGGGGTCGAGGCCGTTGACCGGCTCGTCCAGGATCAGGATGCCGGGGTCGCCGAGCAGGGCGGCGGCGATCCCGAGGCGCTGGCCCATGCCGAGGGAGAAGCCCTTGACCCGGCGGTGGGCCACGTCCGTCAGACCGGCGAGGTCCAGGACCTCGGTGACCCGGGTGCGGGGGATGCCGTGGGTGTGGGCGAGGGCCATGAGGTGGTGGTGGGCGGTGCGGCCGGGGTGGACCGAGCGGGCCTCCAGCAGGGCGCCGGCCTCGGTGAGCGGCGCGGGGTGGGCGGCGTAGGGGCGGCCCGCGAGGGTGGCGGTGCCCCGGGTCGGGGTGTCCAGGCCGAGGAGCATCCGCATGGTGGTGGACTTGCCGGCGCCGTTGGGGCCGAGGAAGCCGGTGACGGTGCCCGGCCGGACGGTGAAGGAGAGGTCCGCCACGGCGGTGCGGGGGCCGTAGCGCTTGGTGAGCTGGTGAGCCTCGATCATGCTTCGATCGTCGGCCGTGGGGAGCGCCGCCGCGTCGGACCGTGGCAGGTATTCCAGGTGAGCGGGTCGTACCCGGGTACTACCGTGACCCGCATGAGCACCGACACCGATACCGACACCGACATCGAAGAGCGGTACGTCGTCCGGGCCGTCCGGGCCGGGGAGTGGCCGGCGCTGCGGGAGCTGCGACTGGCCGCGCTGCGGGATCCGGTGGCGCATCTGGCGTTCCTGGAGACGTACGAGCAGGCCGTGGCCCGGCCCGAGGCGTACTGGCGGGAGCGGGCCGAGAGGGGCGCCGAGGGGGCGTCCGGGGCGCGGCAGACCATCGCGCAGGGGCCGGACGGGCAGTGGGTCGGCACGGTCACCGTGGTGCTTGAGGAGGCGGGGACGACGGACTGGGCCGGGTTCACCGTCGAGCGGCGTCAGGGGCATGTCGTCGGGGTGTTCATGCGGCCCGAGCACCGGGGCTGCGGGCTGACCGAGCTGCTCTTCGACGAGGCGCTGGGCTGGGCCTGGCGGCAGGGGGTGGAGCGGGTGCGGTTGATCGTCCATGAGGACAACGGGCGGGCGCGGGCGCTGTACCGGCGGTTGGGGTTCGTGCCGAGCGGGGTGCGGGTGCCGTTGGGGCGGGACGGGGGCGACTCGGGGGAGTCCGAGTTGGAGTATGTGCTGGAGCGGCCCTGAGGTGTGCTCTGGGCTGTGCCTGTGCCTGTGCCCTGTGCCCTGTGCCCTGTGCCCTGTGCCCTGTGCCTGTGCCCTGTGTTGTGCCCTGTTTTGCGTCTTTTTGTGTCTTGTGGGTCGGCCGGGTTCAGTGGACCGGTAGTTCCTGGTCCGGCCAGCGGGAGCGGGCCTGTTCGCGGGAGCGGAGCAGGGCCAGGGTGGGCAGGCCGCGGTCCGTGCCGTGGGCGAGCAGATCGGGCAGGGCCGGGAGGGGGGCCACCGCGGCGATGTCGTCCAGGACGAGGGTCAGTGGTGGGTCGAGCCGACCGGAGGATGACCGTTCGGCCATGCGCCGGCCGCGCTCGACCACGCTGGAGACGAGGGCCGTCAGCAGGGGCATGGCACCGGGGTTCGCCCTGGGGTCCTCGATGGATTCGCCGACCACATAGAGCGTGCCCCCTTCATGCACGAAGGAATCCAGGCAGAGCGCATCGGCTCGATTCGGTGTGCACGCCTCACGGACATTGACCGTGAAGAGGGCCGAGAGCGCGCGGCCCGTCAACTCCTGCGCGATGTCCCGGCGTTCCGGGTGCGCGGTGAGGGCGGCCTCCAGTTCACCGGCGGCGCCGGGCGCGGCCTTGGGGTGGGTGCGGAGGGTGCGTACGGCGTCCTGGATCTGGTTGCCCTGGGCCCAGCGGTGGACATGGCGGACGGTACGGCCGTCCAGCGCGGCGGCGTGCAGACAGCTGCGGAGCAGGGTCTCGGCGGTGTCGGCGACGGCCTGGTCGAGCTTGGCCGTGGGCCTGACGGGGGCGAGCAGGGCGGCGGCCCGGGTGGCGGCGGTCTGTCTGTCCTCGCAGCCGCCGGTGGGGGACCAGTGGAGGCGGGCCGGGGTGTCGCAGCGGTGGGTGGGGTCGTAGAGGAGGACCGGGCCGAGTTTGGCGCGGGCGTCCTTGGTGTCCTGCCACAGGGCCGGGTTGGAGGTGACGACCACGGCGGGGCCCTCGGCGTCGCGGAGTGCCTGGGCGGCGGTGGTGTGGCGGCGCTCGGGGGGCTCGAAGAGCACGGCTTCCCTGCGGGGCTGCTCCCAGGTGGGCTGGGGGGCCGGCTTCTCCAGCGCCGGGGAGGGGACGGCGGAGAGGGGCGGGGCGGGGGTCGGAGCGGGGGCCGGGGACGGGGCCGGGGGTTCGGGGTTCGGGGGTTCGGTGGTGGCGGAGCGGGGGGTGGGGACGTCGTAGGGGTGGGGGGTGGTGGGGGCCGGGGGCTGGGCGGGCATCTGGGCGGTGGGCGCGGGCTGCTGCTGTTCCGCCGGTGCTGGTGCCGGTGCTGGTGCCGGTGGCTGTGCCTGTGCCGGTGCTGGTGCCTGTGCCTGTGCCGGTGGCTGGTGTGGGAGTGGGGGCAGGCCCTTGGCCTTCTTCGCGCGCTTGCGGGCCGCGGCTGCCTCGCGGGCCGCTTCTCGCGCCGCCTCGGTGCGTTCCGCGCGTTCGCCGCGTCTGCGGTCGCGGCTCGCCCGCCAGCGGGCGGCGGTGCCGAGGGCGAAGACGGTGAGGACGAGCAGGATCATCATCTGGCCGATGAACAGGCCCCAGAACAGGCCCCAGCCGGAGAGCTGGGAGGGCGGGGTCCCGGGCCAGGCGCCGGCCAGGTCATGGGGCTGGGAGACCAGTTCGCGTATGGCCATCGGCGTACGGCCGAAGGTGACGCCCTGCGGCCAGGCGCCCTGGGCGAACCAGCCGGCCAGTCCGGTGCCGGACCAGACCAGTACGGTCATGCCCAGCAGAAAGGCGAGGACGCCGACCAGGAGGCCGTCGGGGATGCCGCCCTGGCCGTTCTGGGGATGATCGTCCCGTCGCACGCCGCCGCTCCCTCGCTCGCGCCTGTCTGTGCCTGCTCTGTCCGACCCGTGGTCACGCCACCGTCGACTCGGAGTCGCCGAGGTGGTGTTCCACGAAGGCCGCCGCCCGCTCCTCCGCCTCCAGTTCCGCGGCGCGCAGGACGTCGTCGGCCTGTTCGGCGGAGGACTGGGTCATCGCGCGGTCGGTGAAGACGATGGGGCGTTCGCTCTCGGTGACCAGGTGTTTGACGACCTGGACATTGCCGTTGACGTCCCAGACGGCGATGCCGGGGGTGAGGGTGGGGATGATCTCCACGGCCCATCGGGGCAGGCCCAGCACCTTGCCGGTGGCGCGGGCCTCGTCGGCCTTCTGGGCGTAGATGGTGCGGGTGGAGGCCATCTTGAGGATCGCCGCGGCTTCCTTGGCCGCCGCTCCGTCGACCACGTCGGAAAGATGGTGGACGACGGCGACGAAGGAGAGGCCGAGGCGGCGCCCGAACTTCAGCAGCCGCTGGAACAACTGGGCGACGAAGGGGCTGTTGATGATGTGCCACGCCTCCTCGACCAGGAAGATCCGCTTCTTGCGGTCGGGGCGGATCCAGGTGTGCTCCAGCCACACGCCGACGATCGCCATGAGGATGGGCATGGCGATGGAGTTGCGGTCGATGTGGGAGAGGTCGAAGACGATCAGGGGCGCGTCGAGGTCGATACCGACGGTGGTGGGGCCGTCGAACATGCCGCGCAGGTCGCCGTCGACCAGTCGGTCCAGGACGAGGGCGACGTCCAGGCCCCAGGCCCTTACGTCGTCTATGTCGACGTTCATCGCTTCGGCGGACTCCGGCTCGGGGTGGCGGAGTTGCTCGACGATGTCGGTGAGGACCGGCTGGCGCTCCACGATCGTCTCGTTGACGTAGGCGTGGGCGACCTTGAGGGCGAAGCCGGAGCGTTCGTCCAGGCCGTGGCCCATGGCCACCTCGATGATGGTGCGCAGCAGGGCGAGCTGGCCCGTGGTGGTGATGGACGGGTCGAGGGGGTTGAGCCGGATGCCGTGGTCGAGGGCGGCCATCGGGTCCAGGCGGATGGGTGTTATCCCCAGCTCCTGGGCGATGAGGTTCCATTCGCCGACGCCGTCCTCGCCCTGGGCGTCGAGGACGACGACCTGGCGGTCACGGAAGCGCAGCTGCCGTAGGACGTACGTCTTCTCCAGCGCGGACTTGCCGTTGCCGGACTCGCCGAGGACCAGCCAGTGGGGGGCGGGGAGCTGTTGGCCGTAGAGCTGGAAGGGGTCGTAGATGTAGCCCTTGCCGGAGTAGACCTCGCGGCCGATGATCACACCGGAGTCGCCGAGGCCGGGGGCCGCGGTCGGCAGGTAGACCGCCTGGGCCTGGCCGGTGGAGGTGCGCACCGGGGGCCGGGTGGTCTCCACCTTTCCGAAGAGGAAGGAGGTGAAGGCGTCGGTGAGGACGGACATCGGGTCCCGCATCTATGGCCCTACCTTCGGATGCCGGTGGCGAACGGGAGGGTGTTCACAAAGGCGCGGTGGTGCTCGCGGTCGCACCACTCCAGCTTCAGATACGACTTGCCGGCGGAGGCCCTGATGGTCCGCTTGTCGCGGTTGAGGGCCTCCGGGGAGCGGGAGGAGACGGTGATGTAGCCGACCAGGTTGACTCCGGCGGCGCCGCTGGCGAGGTCTTCGCCGCGCTGGTCGAGGCGGTCGTGGGCGGCGATGTCGCGGGGGTCGACGGTGCGGTTCATCTTGGCGGCGCGGGACTGCTCGGCGACGTCGTTGGTCTTCTCGGTGAGCATCCGCTCGATGGCGACCTCGGTGGGTTCGAGGTCCATGGTGACGGCGACGGTGCGGATCACGTCCGGGGTGTGGACGAGGAGCGGGGCGAGGAAGTTGACGCCGACCGGGGTCATCGGCCACTCCTTGACCCAGGCGGTGGCGTGGCACCAGGGGGCGCGGGTGGTGGACTCGCGGGTCTTGGCCTGGAGGTAGTTGGGCTCCATGGCGTCCAGTTCGGCGGGCCAGGCGTTGCGCTTGGTCATGGCCTGGATGTGGTCGATGGGGTGGTCCGGGTCGTACATGGAGTGCACGAGGGAGGCGAGCCGGCCCTGGCCGAGCGGCTGGCGGACCCGGATGTCGGCCTCCTGGAGCCGGGAGCAGATGTCGGTCAGCTCGCGGGCCATGACGACGGCGAGTCCGGCGTCCCGGTCGGCCTTGCCGCCGCGGGGGCGGGCGGCGCGGGCCATGGCCTGGGCCTCGGCGGCCAGTTCGCGGGTGTAGTGCATACAGGCCACGAGGTAGGCGCGGTGCTGCTCGCTGCTGGTGGAGACCATGGACTGGAGCTGTTCGTACGACTCCTGGAGCCAGCCCGGTGCCTTCTCGTCGCCGCGGACGGAGACGTCCTTGGCGTGGGCGTCGGGGTCGGCGGGCAGGGTGCGGGCGAGCATCTGGAGGCGGGTGACGAAGCCGTCGCCGTTGGCCACATGCTTGAGGAGGGTGCCGAAGCGGTCGACGAGGGCTTCCTGGTCCTCGCTGTCGCGCAGTCCGACGCCGGGGCCCTCGATCTCGATGGCGGCGGTGACGGTCTTGCGGTCGGCGTGCAGCAGGACGGCGATCTCGTCGGGGCCGAAGGGGGCGGCGAGCCAGGTGATGCGGCCGATGCCGGGGGGCGGGCCGATCTCGACCTCGCGGCCGTCGAGGCGGGTGCCGGCCTCCACGACGCCGGAGCGGTAGGTGGTGCCGGAGCGCAGGGTGCGTTTGTAGCTGCGGTTGATCTCGAACCACTTGTAGAACGTGCGGCGCTTGAAGGGCACGTAGACCGCGGCGAAGGCGATCATGGGGAAGCCCATGAGCAGCACGATCCGCAGGGAGAGCACGGGGACCAGGAGCCCGCACATCATGCCGAGGAAGGCGCCGGCGACGATCAGTACGATCTCGCCGGTCTCCCGGTTGCGGCCGACGATCGCGTTCGGCCGGGCTCGGCCGATGAGATACGTACGGCGGGGCGTGACCGGATGGGACAGATGGGATTCGGTCGTCAACGCCCTTCACCTCCCGTGCGGTTGTTGCGGGTGTTGCTGGCGTGCGGGGTGTTCACCGGGCTGGCCGAGCGGGGGGCGGGCGCGGCGGCCGGGGCCGCTCCGCCTCCGCCGCCGGGGGTGCGGGTGCTGTGCGCGGCGACGCCGCCGGCGGCCGTGTTGGCCGGGCGGGGGCCGGCGGAGGAGGACGGGCCGCCGCCCTGGTCGGCGCGGGTGCTGTGGGTCTTGATGCCCTGGGCGACGAGGGTGGCGGGGGAGCTGATCACGGCGGCGGCCTTGCCTTCGGCGCCCTGCATGATCCGGTTGCTGCGGGAGCCGGCGATCTCGTCGCCGAAGCCGGGGACGAAGCGGTAGATCATCGCGGAGGCGAAGATGGCCAGCAGGATGATGGAGAGGCCGGAGACGACGGCGGAGAAGGCGTCGGGGCCGTCGTCGGCGGAGAGCGCGCCGGCCAGGCCGAGGACGATCACGATGACCGGTTTGACCAGGATGACGGCGATCATGATGCCGGCCCAGCGGCGGACATGGCTCCACAGGCTCTTGTCGACCAGTCCGGCGTAGACGACGGTGCCGAGGAGGGCGCCGACGTAGAGGAGGGCGGCGCGGATGACCAGTTCCAGCCAGAGGACTCCGGCGGCGACGATGGAGACCAGGGAGACCACGATCAGCATGATCGGGCCGCCGCCGATGTCCTCGCCCTTCTCCAGGGCGGCGGCGAAGTTGCCGAAGAAGACGTCGGTCTGGTCGCCGGTAGCCTTGGCGAGGACCTCGCTGACGCCGTCGGTCGCGGAGACGACGGTGTAGAGGATCAGCGGGGTGAAGGCGGAGGCCAGCACGGTCAGCCAGAGGAAGCCGATGGCTTCGCTGACGGCGGTGGTGAAGGGCACGCCGCGCACCGCGCGCTTGGCGACCGCGAGGAGCCACAGCAGCAGGGTGAGGATGGTGGAGGCGGCGAAGACGACGGCGTACTGCTGGAGGAACTGGGGGTTGGTGAAGTCCACGTTCGCCGTGTCCTCGACGGCGGCGCTCAGCTTCTTCACGGTCCAGGAGGCGGCGTCGGCGCAGCCCTTGGCGAGGGAGGAGAGGGGGTCGCCGGTGGTGTCGACTTCGAGGGAGGGGGAGTTGGTGGCTTCTTCGTCGCGTTCGCAGTACTCCGCCGCGGGGCCGCGGATGAGATCGCAGTTCTCGGCGCCGGGGGACTGCGAGCCGCTGGGGCTGGGACTCGGGCTGGGGCTCGGGGTGGGTGCGGCGACGGCACGGGTGGCCAGCAGCACCAGGGCGGTCTGGACGGCGGCGACGGTGGCCGTCACCTTGAGGGGGAGGTGCTTAGCGCGCATAGGTGAACCCTCCGTACTCCTCGACGGCCTTCGTCATGTCCTCGGCGGTGGAGGCCCGCTGATCGCGTGCCACCGGCACCGGACCGTCTTTCTGCTGGAAGTCGGTGACTTTCCAGTCGTCGGCCCAGGTGAGCTGGTACGTCGTGGTGAACCAGCTCTCTGAGACGGGGTTGGTGGAGGCTTCGCCCGACAGCCCGAACAGGGACGAGTACCAGACCTCGACCGTGGCGGTGTTCTGGCTGAACTCGGTGACCTTGGTGCCGACCGGGATGACCCGGGAGACGAAGGTCTGCCCGTCGGGGGCCTTGCCGTCCTTCTCCAGTCCGATGTTGGTCAGGAAGGACTCGTCGGAGTAGGCGGCGTCGATGTCGGCGCGCTGGTTCTCGGCGACGTCGGGTGCGTAGACCGTGTTCACGATCTGGTGCCGGGTGGTGGTGGCGTACATCCCGGTGGAGCCGAGCGACACCGCGTAGTTGGCCGCCGCGCTCTGGGCGCCCTGCTTGGTGCGGGCGTGGCCGGTGGGGATGCCGGCGGTCTTGGTGCCGACCGGGGCGGTGCCGGAGGCCGCGGTCGGGACTGTGTCTGGTTTGTCCGCCGTGTCGGGGGCGCCCCCGGAGTCGCCGTCCCCGCGGTTCGCGAAGGCGATCGCGGCGATCAGCAGGACCACCACGCCGACGACCGTGACGAGGCTTCTGGAGGAGGAGCGACCGCGGCGGGCGCCGCCGTAGGGGCCGCTCTCGGGCAGCCGGGTGCGGGTGGTGCCGGTGCCGCCGTACTCGCCGGAGGCGTCCGTGCGTGCGGAGTCGCCGTAACCGTGATCGTCCCCGAGACTCATACCGCCTGCGCCCCCTCGGCGTCGTAGCGCGACCCGTCGTACCGGATGAAGCCGTACCGGAAGAAGTCGTACCGGATGGAGCCGTTCCGGGCGGGCCGGAACCGGGTGCCGCAGTACGACGGTAGCCGGGCGGGTTCCGGCGCGGGCGCGGTGTGGTGACTCGACATCAGGGAAACGCAACCTCAGCCGGTGGGCACGACGGGTGGGTGGGGGAGGTGTGCCGGGCGTGCCCGGACGGGACTGGGGGACGGGCGGTGCGTGCGGCGACCCGGGGGCCTGGCGCGGCCCCGGGGCGCGGGCGCGGCTAGACGGCCATGCCGTACACGATCGTGAAGAGCGTGCCCAGGGAGCCGATGATGAAGACGCCGGTGAGACCGGCGATGATGAGGCCCTTGCCTTGTTCGGCGCTGAAGGTGTCGCGCAGCGCCGTGGCGCCGATGCGCTGCTTCGCCGCGCCCCAGATCGCGATGCCCAGGCAGATGAGGATGGCGACCGCCATCACCACCTCGATCATCACCCGCGCCTCGTTGCCTAGGTCGCCGAAGGGACCCCAGTCGGGAGCGATCCCGCCGATGATGGTGTCGATGTCGCCCTGTTCGGCTGCAAACAGCATGTAAGTCACCGCCCCTGGTGGGTAGTTCCGCAGCCCCCTGCGGTGCGCAGAGGTCAGACCTCATTCTCGCCGACGATGGCGCTCTCGTATGTCGACTTGGCGTCATCGGTTGGCGGGTTTCGTACGAATACCACTTATCGTCACTCTGTGTATCACGGCAGGTCACGCCGGGCAACGAAGTGGGATCGGAACCTTGCGTGTGGTGCCGTCGTTGAGCCCTTTTACGGTCCGGGCCCGTTCGTGGTGGGCGGCCGGGTGAGGGCTCGCGCCCGTGTTCTGGCGGGTGAAGGCTATCGCCGGGCGGCCGGGGTGTGGTGACGGGGGGTCAGTGGCGGGGCGGTGCGGGGGCCGGGGGCCAGGTCGCGGCGGGGTGGCAGGCAGATGCGGCTTTTGGGCGGTTGAGCCACTTCGGGCGGCTTCGAAAAAGGCCGGAATGCATGCCTCACGGAGATGGCGGTCCGTCAGGAGGCGTCCGGTGCCCGTCCGGTGCGCGGCCGGGGGCGCGGGGCGGCTCCGGCGCGGGGCGTTCTCGATGGCGAACCCCCGCGGGCGCCCCCGGGGGCGGGGCGGGCCCGCGCAGGCGCCCTGTGGCGGACCCGGGGGAGCCGGGATAATGAGGGGAACTCGGCGGCCACTCGGGCGAAGTGGCCTTGAACGGGGCGTGGATGGGGCAGGGTTGAGGCGTGCGGAAATGGTGGATCGGCGGCGGGATCGCGCTCGCGCTCGGGCTGGGCTTCATGATGGTGCTCGTCGTGGGCGTGTACCTGGTCGCCGGGAACCTGGCGGGCGGCGCCGCGGGCAGCGGCAAGGCGTTGGCCAAGGGTTCGGTGCCGTCCGCGTACCAGGCGCTGGTGCAGCGGTGGGGCAACCTGTGCCCCGCGATCAACCCGGCGCTGCTCGCCGCCCAGCTCTACCAGGAGAGCGGCTGGAACCCCACCGCGCAGAGCCCGGCGCAGGCGCAGGGGATAGCGCAGTTCATCCCCGGCACCTGGGCGGCGCACGGGATCGACGGGGACGGTGACGGGGACCGGGACGTCTGGGACCCGAAGGACGCGATCCCCTCGGCCGCCACGTACGACTGCACGCTGGCCGGCTATGTGAAGGACGTGCCGGGCAACGCCACCCACAACATGCTGGCCGCCTACAACGCGGGCGCGTACGCCGTCATCCGGTACGGGGGTGTCCCGCCGTACGACGAGACGCAGAACTACGTGCGGATCATCACGACCCTGGAGGAGAGCTTCGCCGCGCCCGCCACCCGGGTCGATCCCTCCGAGCAGGCCGCGGGCGCGATCCACTACGCCCAGCAGAAGCTCGGTACGCCCTATCTGTGGGGCGGCACCGGTACGGCGGCGCAGGGCGGGCGGTTCGACTGCTCGGGGCTGACGCAGGCGGCGTACGAGAGTGTCGGGGTCACCCTGCCCCGGGTGGCCAACGACCAGTACAACGCGGGCCCGCATCCGGACCGGGACGAACTGCTCCCGGGGGACCTGGTGTTCTTCTCCGACGACCTCACCAACTCCCGTGCGATCCGGCACGTCGGGATCTACGTGGGCGGTGGGTACATGATCGACGCCCCGCGGACCGGGGCCGTGATCCGTTTCACTCCGATCGACACCCCGGACTACTTCGGGGCGACCCGGGTCACCGAGGAGGGCGCGAAGGCCCTCCCCACGGATGTCTGAGACGGGGCGAAACGGACAACCGGGCCGGTCCGCGGCCGGTTCGAACAGAGCGTAAAACTCTCCCCTGAGCTGCGACGATGTATCTCTCTTCGGTAACGTCTGGGTGATCATTCGGTGGAGTGCGGAACGTTGCCATGGGGGTCGTGCGTTCCTGACACCACGGGGGCACACGGGGTGGGACAGCGGTACGCATGAGGCGTGCCGGGAAGAAGAGACGACGAAGGGGCCGCTGCAGATGGCTGGACTCGCGCAATCCGGGTCGAACCCTGACGTCGAGCTGCTGTACGACATCAATGGCCTGGCCAAGGATGCGCCGGGCTGGCTCGACCAGGTGATGGCGTACGTCGGTGAGTACGGGATGCTGCTCGCGCTGGCGCTGATCGGGCTGTGGTGCTGGTGGTCGGTGCGGCGGCGGTCGGCCAGTGCGGAGGAGGCCGTCTCGGGGGTCAGCGCGCTGCTCTGGGCGCCGCTCGCGGCGGGTGTGGCGGTGCTGGTCAATGTGCCGATCCGGGGATTCGTGGAGCGGCCCCGGCCGTTCAACGACCATGAGGGACTTGAGGTCCTGGTCACCGGGAAGACGGACTACTCGTTCGTGAGCGACCACGCGACCATCGCGATGGCGCTGGCGGTGGGGCTGTTCGTGGCCAACCGGAAGTTCGGGCTGATCGCGATCGGCGTCGCCCTGGTCGAGGGGGTCCTCCGGGTCTACATGGGGGTGCACTACCCGACCGACGTGGTGGGCGGGCTGGCCCTCGGTACGGCGGTCGCGCTGCTGCTGTCGCCGGTGGCGATGGCGTTGCTGACGCCGGTCGTACGGGCGATCCAGGGGTCGCCGCGGGTCGGGTTCCTGGTGTGGCGGCCTTCGGGTGAGGTCGGTGCGGTGGTTCCGGGGGCGCGGCGGGACGGGGCGGACGCGGGGGCGGGGGCGCGGGAGCGGGATCTGGCGGCGTAGTTTCCGGGGGCGCCCCGGGCGCCCCGGGCGCGTCTAGGGGTCCGGTGCGTCCGGGGCGTCTAGGTGTCCGGGGCGTCTAGGGCTCCAGGGTGTCCGGGGTGTCCGGGGCGGGTCGGGTCGGTTGCGGTCGGGGCGACGGTGCGGGTGGTGGTCGGCTGGTCGCGCAGTTCCCCGCGCCCCTGGGGTGGTGTGGCGAGTGGGTGGGTGCGGCTTGTGTGTGGCTGGTCGCGCAGTTCCCCGCGCCCCTGCCAGCGCCCCCGGGGTTGCCCTCGCGCCCGGGGTGGCACGCGCCCCTGGGGTGGCCCGCGCCCCCGGGGTTGCCCCCCCCGCCCGGGGTTGCCCCCCCGCCCGGGGTTGCCCCGCCCCCCGGGGTGGCACGCGCCCCCGGGGTTGCCCGCGCGCCCGGGGGGTGGGGGCTGGGTGGCGGGGTTCTGGTGTGGTGGGCCTTTGGGGAGTTCTCCCTGGGGGCGTTTTTTGTTTTCGGGGCTCGGTCCGTAATGTTCCTTTTGGTGACTGTCGGGATCGGGGCGTGCTCTCCCCGTGAGCATTCCGTGACCTAACCACAACGTCTCTATGGGTTCACTCCCCGTTCACTTCCGGCCATAGGCGTCGTCACCTGATCTGCCTAATTTCGGCCTTACCGACGCGAGTGCGCTCGAAAGCGTGTCCGTGTCACCCAGACCTCGCACGCCGCCCAGCAAGACCGGCGGCTCCTGGAAGGAACTCCCGAAAGTGAAGCTTCAGCGCATGAACCGGCGGGCCCTCACCCTCGGTGCTCTCGCCGTCTCCGGCGCCCTGGCCCTCACGGCGTGCGGCTCCGACGACACCGGCGCGGGCAGCGGCGACAGCAACTCGTCGGCCGCCGCCGCGGCGGGTGACATCCAGTGCGACGACGCCAAGGGCCAGATCCTCGCCGACGGCTCCTCCGCGCAGAAGAACGCCATCGACGCATGGGTCAAGAACTTCACGCAGGCGTGCAAGGGCGTGCAGATCAACTACAAGGGCGGCGGCTCCGGCGCCGGTGTCACCGCGTTCACCCAGGGCACCGTCGCCTTCGCCGGTTCGGACTCCGCGCTGGAGCCCGCCGAGGTCGAGGCGTCCAAGAAGGTCTGCTCCAACGGCCAGGGCATCGACCTGCCGATGGTCGGCGGCCCGATCGCCGTCGGCTACAACGTCCCCGGTGTCGACAACCTGGTCCTGGACGCCCCGACCCTCGCCCAGATCTTCGACGGCAAGATCACCAACTGGAACGACGAGGCCATCGCGAAGCTCAACCCCGACGCGAAGCTGCCCGACCTGAAGATCCAGGCGTTCCACCGCTCCGAGGACTCCGGCACCACGGACAACTTCACCAAGTACCTGATCGAGACCACGCCCGACAACTGGAAGTACGAGGGCGGCAAGGCGTGGCAGGCCAAGGGCGGCCAGGCGGCCTCCGGCTCCTCCGGGATGGCCCAGCAGGTCAAGCAGAACTCCGGTGCCATCGGCTACATGGAGCTGTCGTACGCCAAGGGCCTGAGCGTCGTCTCCATCGACACGGGCGCGGCCGAGCCGGTCAAGGCCAGCGTCGACGGCGCCACCAAGGCCATCGCCGACGCCAAGGTCGTCGGCACCGGCAAGGACATGGCCCTGGAGCTGAACTACAAGACCCAGGCCGACGGCGCCTACCCGATCACCCTGGTCACCTACGAGATCGTCTGCGACCAGGGCAACAAGGGCGACAGCCTGCCCGCCACCAAGGCGTTCCTGCGCTACATCGCCAGCGAGGACGGCCAGCAGGTCCTCGCCGACAACGACTACGCCCCGATGCCGGCCGACATCATCACCAAGGTCCGGACCACCATCGACGAACTGAGCTGACCTGAGTGTGCGGTCCGGTCCCCGTCCGGGGCCGGGCCGCACCGTCCGGTGCACCGCCGCCCGGAGCCGCTCCCCTGGCACGGCTCCACGGAGCCGCCCGTGAGGGAGGGTTCCGCAGACCGGAGAACCCGATGGACATAACGACGAAGAACACCACAGACGTACCTCCCCCCACCCCCCAGCCCTCCCCCGCCGAGCAGAAGCGCACCGCCCGCGGCGCCACCCGCCCCGGGGACCGCATCTTCCTCGGCCTCACCCGTGGCTCCGGCATCCTGCTGCTGATCGTCATGGCCGCCATCGCCGTCTTCCTGACCTGGCGGGCCACGGTCGCGATCAGCCAGGACGAGGGCAACTTCCTCACCACCTTCGAGTGGAACGCCAACCTCGATCCGCCGGTCTTCGGCATCGCGGTGCTGGCCTTCGGCACGGTGGTCTCCTCGGTGATCGCCATGGTCATCGCGGTCCCGATCGCCGTCGCCATCGCGCTGTTCCTCACCCACTACGCCCCGCGCCGGCTCAGCGGCCCCATCGCGTACGTGATCGACCTGCTCGCCGCCGTGCCGTCCATCGTCTACGGCCTGTGGGGCGCCCTGGTCCTCGTCCCCTACATGGACGGTCTCTTCGGCTGGCTCGACCAGTTCTTCGGCTGGACCGGCATCTTCGAGTGGTCGGGCGGCGCCCCGCGCTCGATGCTCACCGTCGGCATCCTGCTCGCCATCATGATCCTGCCGATCATCACCAATGTGAGCCGCGAGGTCTTCCGGCAGGTCCCGCAGATGCACGAGGAGGCGGCCCTGGCCCTCGGCGCCACGCGCTGGGAGGTCATCCGCATGGCCGTGCTGCCCTTCGGCCGCTCCGGAGTGATCTCCGCGTCCATGCTCGGCCTCGGCCGCGCGCTCGGCGAGACCATGGCCGTCGCGACCGTGCTCTCCCCGAGCTTCACCATCGGGGCCAGCCTCCTCGACCCGGGCGGCGGCACCTTCGCCCAGAACATCGCCAGCAAGTTCAACGAGGCCACCCCGTACGGCCGGGACGCGCTCATCGCCTCGGGTCTGGTCCTGTTCGTCATCACCCTGCTGGTCAACGGCGCGGCCCGCGCGATCATCGCCCGCCGCAAGGAGTACTCGGGGGCCAACGCATGAGCCACGCAGCCGTCGTCACCGACACCAAGCCCGGCTCGCTCCAGGGCGGCAGCCTGCCCAAGTGGAGCCCCTGGGCCATCGCCGCCGGCTCCGCCGCGCTCGGCATCGGCATCGGCCTGGTGGCCGGCCTCCACAGCCGGATCCAGTGGGGCCTGATCGCCGCGATCCTCTTCCTCGTCCTGTCCTTCGCCATCGCCGCCAAGGTCGAGGGCAAGCGGCAGGCCAAGGACCGGATCGCGACCGCGCTGGTGTGGGTCGCGTTCCTGCTCGCCGTGGTGCCGCTGGCCTCCCTGGTCTGGGAGACCGTCGAGCGCGGCATCAAGGTCCTCGACCCCTACTTCCTCACCCACTCCATGGGCGTGGTGGCCGACACCGAGCCGGGCGGTGGCGCGTACGCCGCCATCCTCGGCAGCCTGGAGCAGGTCGGCCTCGCCACCCTGATCGGCGCCCCGATCGGGGTGTTCACCGCGATCTACCTGGTGGAGTACGGGCGGGGCAGGCTCGCCAAGGCCATCACCTTCTTCGTCGACGTCATGACGGGCATCCCGTCGATCGTCGCCGGTCTGTTCATCCTCAGCATCATGCTGATCTTCGACATGCAGCCCTTCGGGTTCGCCGGCTCGCTCGCCCTGGCCATCCTGATGATGCCCGTGGTCGTCCGCTCCACCGAGGAGATGCTCAAGCTCGTCCCCAACGAGCTGCGCGAAGCCTCGCTGGCGCTGGGCGTGCCCAAGTGGCGCACCATCCTGAAGGTGGTCCTGCCGACCGCCGTCGGCGGTATCACCACCGGCATCATGCTCGCGGTCGCCCGCATCGCGGGCGAGACCGCGCCGGTGATGCTGCTGGTGTTCGGTAACCCCTTCATCAACGCCAACCCCTTCGAAGGCGCACAGGCGTCGCTGCCGCTGTACATCTACCAGCAGTACGCGAACAGCGCCGGGTCGAACGCGGCGTACGACCGGGCCTGGGCGGCCTCGCTGACGCTGATCGCGTTCGTGATGATCCTGAACCTGGCGGCCCGCGGCATCGCCCGCTGGAAAGCCCCGAAGACCGGTCGCTGACGCGGCCATGAAGCGACCGAATTCCCGAAAGAAGCAGTGATTCTCATGGCCAAGCGCATCGATGTCAGCGGCCTCAGCGCCTACTACGGGTCCTTCCGGGCCATCGACGACATCTCGATGACCGTCGAGCCGCGTTCCGTGACGGCCTTCATCGGCCCCTCCGGCTGCGGCAAGTCCACCTTCCTGCGCACCCTCAACCGGATGCACGAGGTCACGCCGGGCGGCCGGGTCGAGGGCAAGGTCATGCTGGACGACGAGAACCTCTACGGCGCCGGGGTCGACCCGGTGGCCGTGCGGCGCGAGGTCGGCATGGTCTTCCAGCGGCCCAACCCCTTCCCCACCATGTCGGTGTACGACAACGTGGCGGCGGGGCTGCGGCTGAACGGCTCGTACAAGAAGTCCCAGCTGGACGACATCGTCGAGAAGTCCCTGCGGGGCGCGAACCTCTGGAACGAGGTGAAGGACCGCCTCAACAAGCCGGGGTCCGGGCTCTCGGGCGGGCAGCAGCAGCGGTTGTGCATCGCGCGGGCGATCGCTGTGGAGCCGAACGTACTGCTCATGGACGAGCCCTGCTCGGCCCTCGACCCGATCTCGACGCTCGCGATCGAGGATCTGATCGGGGAGCTGAAGGCGCGGTTCACGATCGTCATCGTGACGCACAACATGCAGCAGGCGGCGCGGGTCTCCGACCGTACGGCGTTCTTCAATCTCGCCGCGGTGGGGCAGCCGGGGAAGCTCATCGAGATAGACGACACCGAGCGGATCTTCTCCAACCCGTCGGTTCAGGCGACCGAGGACTACATCTCGGGGCGGTTCGGCTGACAGGCTCCTCGCGGTGCTGCATGGCGGTGCCACCGCGAGGTTGAAAGAGGGCCGCCTGTTCCCCCGGGAACAGGCGGCCCATCTCATGCGGCTCCGCCGTCGGGTGCGGGTGTGTTGTGACATGTTGCGCAGTTCCCCGCGCCCCTTGGGGGATTCCGGTCTTGTCGTCGGGTGCGGGTGGTCCGTGGCTGGTCGCGCAGTTCCCCGCGCCCCTTGGGGGGCTTCCGGTTCGTGGTGGTGTGCGGGTGGTTCGTGGCTTGTTGCGCAGTTCCCCGCGCCCCTTGGGGGGCTTCCGGTTCGTGGTGGTGTGCGGGTGGGTTGTGGCTGGTCGCGCAGTTCCCCGCGCCCCTTGGGGGGTCCCGGTTCGTTGTCGGGTGTGGGTGTGTTGTGGCTTGTTGCGCAGTTTCTCGTGCCTCTGAAGGGCTCTGGTGAGCAGGGGAGCCTCGACGCCTTCAGTCGGTAACAGACGCAAGCGCCCACTCCCTCAGGGGCGCGGGGAACTGCGCGACCAGCCACGACGTGGCCGCGGGGGAACGCGGGGCTCAGCCCCCGTCCTCGGGGTGGCCCCGGGCTACAAGAAGGCCAGGTGTACGACGCCGAAGGCGCCCGCGGCGACCAGCGCCGCCGCAGGCATGGTGATGAACCAGCCGAGGACGATGTTCTTCGCGACACCCCACCGCACCGCGTTCACCCGCTTCGTCGCCCCCACCCCCATGATCGCCGAAGTGATCACATGGGTCGTGGAGATCGGCGCCTTGAACAGGAACGCCGTGGTGAACATGATCGCCGCCCCGGTCGTCTCCGCGGCGAACCCCTGCGGAGGGTCGAGTTCGATGATCTTCCGGCCCAGGGTGCGCATGATGCGCCAGCCCCCCGCGTACGTCCCCAGCGACAGCATCACCGCGCAGGCGATCTTCACCCAGATCGGGATGGGGTCGCCGTAGTCCTCCACGTCGGCGATGACCAGGGCCATCACCACGATGCCCATGGTCTTCTGGGCGTCCTGGAGCCCATGGCCGAGGGCCATCGCGGCGGCGGAGACGGTCTGGGCGATCCGGAAGCCGCGCTTGGCCTTGTGCGGGTTGGTGCGGCGGAAGATCCACATGATGGCCGTCATCACCAGATAGCCGACCAGCAGCCCCACCAGCGGTGAGACGAACATCGGGATGACGATCTTGTCGACGACCCCGTTCCAGTACACCTGTGTGCCGCCGGCCAGCGCCGCCCCCACCAGACCGCCGAACAGGGCGTGCGAGGAGGACGAGGGCAGGCCGAAGTACCAGGTGATCAGGTTCCAGGTGATCGCGCCGAGCAGCGCGGCGAAGAGGATCCCCATCCCCGTCGAGCCCTCGGGGGTCTCGATCAGGCCCTCGGAGACGGTCTTGGCGATACCGCTGCCCAGGAACGCCCCGGCGAGATTCATCACGGCGGCCATCGCCAGCGCGGCCTTCGGGGTCAGCGCCCGCGTGGAGACGGAGGTGGCGATGGCGTTCGCCGAGTCGTGAAAACCGTTGGTGTAGGTGAAGAACAGCGCGACCAGGATGGTCACGACCAGGGCAAAGGTCTCCATCGCCGGGTTCAGGACTCCTTGACGGCGATGGTCTCCACCGTGTTCGCCACATGCTCGAAGGCGTCGGCGGCCTCTTCCAGTACGTCCACGATCTGCTTCAGCTTGAGCACCTCGATGGCGTCGTACTTGCCGCTGAAGAGATGGGCGAGCAGCTTGCGGTGGATCTGGTCGGCCTGGTTCTCCAGGCGGTTGACCTCGATCCAGTACTCGGTGAGGTTCTCCATGGTGCGCAGATGAGGCATCGCCTCGGCGGTGAGGTCGGCCGCCCGCGCCAGTACCTCGATCTGCTGCTCGACGCCTTTCGGAAGCTCATCGATCTTGTAGAGGACGACAAGGTCGACGGCCTCTTCCATGAAGTCCATGATGTCGTCGAGGGAGGACGCGAGGGAATAGATGTCCTCGCGGTCGAACGGCGTGATGAACGAGGAGTTCAGCTGGTGGAAGATCGCGTGTGTCGCGTCGTCACCGGCGTGCTCCGCTGCCCGCATCCGCTCCGCGATCTCGGCCCGCGCCGAGGCGTCCGCCCCGAGCAGTTCCATCAGGAGTTTCGAGCCGGTGACGATGTTGTCCGCGGACGCGGCGAACATGTCGTAGAAGCTCGTCTCCCTGGGGGTCAGACGAAATCGCACGTGGGGTCCTCTAGAGGCTTCGGTTTCGGTCAGGCTGATGCTAGGCGCATCATCCGGCCACGGCTAACGGGCCGTCCCCCAGTGTCGCCCATGAAGGAGACTTGTCGGCAGGGGGGCGGCAGCAGGCCGTGACCCCGCTTTGACCGGTGGCGTCGACCGACGGCGTCGGCCAAGGGCCGTATACCCAGGAAATTCGCTACCATATACCCAGTAGGGGTATATCTGGAGGCTGGAGGACGCGATGGCGACCACAGAAGCCGGTGCAGGGGCGCCCTCCCTCGCCGCGACGGGGGCAGAGGTGGTCACGGACCACGACCGCGGGGTGCACGGCTATCACAAACAGAAGGACGAGCACCTCAAGCGGCTGCGCAGGATCGAGGGCCAGATCCGCGGCCTCCAGCGGATGGTGGACGAGGACGTCTACTGCATCGACATACTCACGCAGGTCTCGGCCTCCACCAAGGCGCTCCAGTCCTTCGCGCTGCAACTCCTGGAAGAGCATCTGCGCCACTGTGTCGCCGACGCCGCGCTGAAGGGCGGCGGTGAGGTCGACGCGAAGGTGGAGGAGGCCACGAAGGCGATCGGCCGGCTGCTGCGCACCTGACCGGCCTGGGGTGACCGAAACGGGCGGGCGGCGCTCCCGGGGAGCCCGCCCGCTGTCCGTGCGCCCTCCCCGCGCCGTCGGCACGAGCCCGGTGCGCGCTCAGCCGCCGCGCGCCACCCGCTCCTCCGCCACCCGCAGCACCGCGTCGATGCTCTCCAGACTGAGCCGGTCCTCGTCCGCCGTCGAAGCCGCGATGATCAGCTCGCCGCACAGCTCGATCTCGGCGAGGGCCACGTGGTCCTGAACTGCCGTACCGCCGACCGGAGCCACGCGCGTCACCTCGTCTCTGCCGTCACCGACTTCCTAGAGTAGGGACAGGTCTACACAACGCGCATGGCACGGAAGGGCTAGTTCTTGCGCCCCCGTGCGCCCCTTACGCCGGTCGGTGCGCGTCTACGCCCGGGTGCGCGGGCTCCGCACCGGTGCGGGGGCTCCGCACCGGTGCGGGGGCTCCGCACGGATGCGCGGGCTCCGCACGGATCCGGAAAGTGCCTCACTGCTCGGCGATCTTCCCGGCGTAGATGTCCGCCCGCTTCGGCAGGCGTACGTCGACGGGGGTGCCGAAGTCGTACAGCAGGGTCGTGGACGCGACCGCCACGGTGCCCCGGTCGCGGCCCCCGAAGAAGCTGAACCGGTGCTCGACCTTGCGGACCCGGCCCGCCTCGTCCAGGAACACCTCGAACGGCACCTCGGGGCTGGCGAACCCTTTCGCCGCCGCCGCCAGTGCCTGCCGGCCGCCCTCGGAGGCGTGCCGCGCGGCCAGCGTCAGATCGGCGGTCCCCCGGTAGTGCCGTACCGCCGTGCCACCGACCTCGTCGCGGCCGACGTACGTCGCCGACCGCGCCCCGCGCAGCACCTCGGCGGCGGCGAACGGGTCCGTGGCGCCGCCGGTGACCAGATTGCCGTCGGACAGGCCCGCGGTCTCCACCCGGACCCATTTGTCGGCGGGCACCCCGGCGCCCCGGTTCTTCATGAACAGCGCGCCGGGCGCGAGCAACTCGGTGATCGGGGCGCGGGCACTGTGCCCCGCCGGGTCCCGCGGCAGCCGTACCCGTAGCTCGCCCCGTTGCCGGGTGTAGTCGTAGACGCCCTCGCCATGGATGGTCACCCGGGTGCCGCCGGTGGCCATCTCCATCGACGTACGGGCCTTGGAACTGCCCGCCTCCACCAGTGCCTCGGCCGCCCGGTGCAGCGCGGGGACCGGGTCGGCGGGGCGGGCGTCGTCGGCGACGGCGGAACGGCCGTCGGTGCAGCCGCCGGCCGCCAGCGCGAGACAGGCGCAGACACCGGCCATGAGTCCCGCGACGGCCGTCCCGCCCGTCCCGCCCGTCCTGCCTAGCTCGCGCCGCCTCATCTGACTGCCCCCAGCCGTCGTCCGCTGTGCCGCTGTGCCGCTGTGCCGCTGTGCCGCCGTGCCTGGCCCTTGTCGTCCTGTTCCGTCCCGGATATCGACCCGGTCCGTCCCGGACGATGACCCGGTCCGTCCCGGATAACGACGGGGTGGGCGACGCCGTCACGCCCGGGCGCCCGGGACGGAGCGGGGGCGGGGCGGGGGCGGGGGGTGCACGCGCTGTCGCGCAAGGGTCCTGACCATGTCTTGACGCCCGGCCCACGAACCCTTCACCCGCGCTCGGTACCGTGGTCGTCGTGACACCGCAGGACCGGTCCGCCGCCCCTCAGGACCCCCCGGAACACCACACCCGTACGGTCGAGCAGGGCCCGTTCTGTGTGGCCCGGTGCAGTTGCGGCTGGCGCGGTCCGGCCCGCCGGGCGCGGAGCCTGGCCCGGACGGACGCGCAGGGCCATCTGACGGGCTGCTGATCCCGCCGCGGAGTCGCTACGCCCGCTCCAGGGCGCGTACGAGATCGTCCACCAGGTCCTGGTCACGGGGCTGGGTGAGCCGTAGCCGGGCCTCGGCGGGGGTGAGCCAGAGGATGCGGTCGACCTCGTCGTTCGGGGCGAAGCCGCCGGTGCGGGCCTCGGCCGCCCAGTAGCGGACCTCTTTGGGGCGGTCGCCCACCGGATAGTGCAGCGTGGCCAGTTCGGTGCCGGGCTCCGCCGTGTAACCGGTCTCCTCGGCCACCTCGCGCAACGCCCCGGCCAGCGCGTCCTCGTCCCGCTTCAGCTTGCCCTTGGGATGCGACCAATCATCGTATTTCGGGCGATGGACGAGACAGACGCGCAGGGCGCCGTCGGACGCCGTGCGGCGCCACAGGACACAGCCCGCCGCGCGGATCGGGGTGTCCTGCGGGGCATCCGGGGAGGTCGGGGGAGTCACCCGTGATCACCGTCCTTCGGGCCGACGGTCAGGACGTGGCCACGGTCTGTTTCTGCCACGCCTGCTGGAAGGAGAACCTGGCCGCCTCCACCTCATGACGCTGATCGGCGTGCAGCACGCCGAGGGCGTACGCCGTGGCGGGGGCGATCCGGGGGGTGCGCGCCGCCTGTGCCGCCGCTGCCGCCGCCTCCGAGGCGTCCCGGTGCCGGTCGAGCGCCCGGCCCGCGTCCAGCAGCCGTACGTCCGTCCCGGTGCGGCCCGTCAGTGCCTCAAGGGCGTACCGGTGCAGCCGCAGCAGCAGCCGGACCTGGTGCCAGGGGGTGTCCTGGGGGTGCGGGGCGGGGTCGGGCGAGAGGCCGTGGACCAGCGCCTCGGCGTTGTAGGGGTGGCCCGCGGTGACCAGGGGGAGGGCGCTGACGGCGTCGGCGAGCCGTTCCCGGGCGGCGTCGGCCAGCGGGTGCAGCGGGGTGCCGGGTGCCGTGGCGGTGAGGGGGACCTCGCTGGCGAGGACGGCGACCTTGTCGGCGACGGCGTGGAAGCGGGAGGAGCCGAGGGCCTGGAGGGCGGTGGAGTGGGCGCGGGTGCGGGCGAGGGTGAGCTGTCGGTCCAGCAGCGCGCCCGCCTTGGCCGCGCCGACGGTGAGGTTGCCCCCGCGGTCCCGGGCGGCGTGGATGGCGGGGACGGCGGGGACCGCGGGGACCGTGTGGACCGCGTGGACGGCGTGGACGGCGTGGGCAGGGGCCGGGCGGGCCGCGGGTGACCGCTCCACCGAGAGGGCGCCCCCGCCGCCCGCGCCGCCCCCGCCGCCCGGGTCTCCCGGGTCTCCCGGGGCATCCCCGGCGGTGTCGGTGGCCGTCGCCGTCGCCGTCCCCGTCGCCGTCCCCGTCGCCGTGGCCGTCGTTGTCCGGGGCGTCTTCGCCGGGCGGGCCGTCTGGCCCGGGAGCGGTGGGGTGCCCGACAGCCGGTGCAGGGCGCCGAGGAGGCGGTCGAGGCGGGAAGCGCAGGCGTGTTCGAGGGCGAGGGTGCCGGAGAGCCAGGCCAGTTCGGGGCGCATGCCCTCGGACCAGTCGGGGTCCAGCAGCGGACGGAAGGTGTGCAGGCTGCCGCTGATGCGGCGGGCCGAGCGGCGCAGGGCGCGCGCCGCGTCGACGGACTCCTCCGAGCCGTTGGTGTGCGCCCCGGCGCCGGTCTCCCGGTGCTGCCGCAGGGCACGGAGGAACTCCATGGCCTGGGCGCGGAGGTAGCCGGCGAGGGCCTCCCCGGTCACCGCGCCGGCCATCGGGTCCGTCGGGTCAAGGTGTTGCTGTGCCACGCCGGCGCCTCCGGGCGTCAATGAGCGTCTCCTGGACGTTCCGCAGGGGCCCGCCGTCCGCGTCGGTCGCGTGCCGGGTCCACTCGCCGTCCGCGCCCAGGTGCCAGGAGGCGGTGGCGTCGGACATGCCGGTCTCCAGCAGCCGGTTGAGCGCGGCGCGGTGGGCCGGGTCCACGACCCGCACCAGGGCCTCGATGCGGCGGTCGAGGTTGCGGTGCATCATGTCGGCGCTGCCCAGCCACACCTCGGGTTCGCCGCCGTTGCCGAAGGCGAAGACCCGGGAGTGCTCCAGGAAGCGGCCGAGGATCGAGCGGACCCTGATGTTCTCCGAGAGGCCGGTCACCCCGGGGCGCAGCGCGCAGATGCCGCGCACCCAGACGTCGATGGGCACGCCCGCCTGGGACGCCCGGTACAGGGCGTCGATGAGGGCCTCGTCGACGATCGAGTTGACCTTGATACGGACGTAGGCGGGGCGTCCGGCACGGTGGTGCTGGACCTCTTTGTTGATCCTCGCTATGAGTCCGTCGCGCAGGGAGCGGGGGGCGACGAGGAGCCGGCGGTAGGTCTCGCGGCGGGAGTAGCCGGAGAGCCGGTTGAAGAGGTCGGAGAGGTCCGCGCCGACCTGGGGGTCGGCGGTGAGCAGGCCGAGGTCCTCGTAGAGGCGGGCGGTCTTGGGGTGGTAGTTGCCGGTGCCGACGTGGCAGTAGCGGCGCAGGGTCTCGCCCTCCTGGCGGACCACCAGCGACAGCTTGCAGTGGGTCTTGAGGCCGACGAGGCCGTAGACGACATGGCAGCCGGCCTCCTCCAGTTTGCGGGCCCACTCGATGTTGGCGTGCTCGTCGAAGCGGGCCTTGATCTCCACCAGGACGAGGACCTGTTTCCCGGCCTCGGCGGCTTCTATCAGCGCGTCCACGATGGGCGAGTCGCCGGAGGTGCGGTACAGGGTCTGCTTGATGGCGAGGACGTCGGGGTCCTTGGCGGCCTGCTCCAGGAACGCCTGCACGGAGGTGGAGAAGGAGTCGTACGGGTGGTGCAGGAGGACGTCGCGCTGGCGCAGGGCGCCGAAGATGTCGGGCGCGGAGGCGGACTCGACCTCGGCCAGGTCGCGGTGGGTACCGGCGATGAACTTGCGGTACTTCAGCTCGGGCCGGTCCAGGCCGTGGATGCGGAAGAGGCCGGTGAGGTCGAGGGGGCCGGGCAGCGGGTAGACCTCGGCCTCGGTGATCTTCAGTTCGCGCACCAGCAGGTCGAGCACCTCGCGGTGGATGGACTCCTCGACCTCCAGGCGGACGGGCGGCCCGAAGCGGCGCCGCATGAGTTCCTTCTCCAGGGCCTGGAGGAGGTTCTCGGCGTCGTCCTCCTCGACCTCCAGGTCCTCGTTGCGGGTGATGCGGAAGGCGTGGTGCTCCAGCACCTCCATGCCGGGGAACAGTTCTTCCAGGTGGGCGCCGATGACGTCCTCGATGGGGACGTACCGGCCCGGGCTGCTCTCCAGGAAGCGGGAGAGCAGCGGCGGGACCTTCACCCGGGCGAAGTGCCGGTGCCCGCTGACCGGGTTGCGGACGACCACGGCGAGGTTGAGGGAGAGCCCGGAGATGTACGGGAAGGGGTGGGCCGGGTCCACGGCGAGCGGGGTGAGGACCGGGAAGATCTGGTGCCGGAAGAGGGTGAACAGCCGGGCCTGTTCCTTCTCGGTCAGCTCGGCCCAGCGGACCAGGTGGATGCCCTCCTCGGCGAGGGCGGGGGCGACGTCCTCGTGGAAGCAGGCGGCGTGCCGGGCCATCAGCTCGCGGGAGCGGGCCCAGATCATCTCCAGCACCTGGGTGGGCTGGAGGCCGGAGGCGGAGCGGGTGGCGACGCCGGTGGCGATCCGGCGCTTCAGTCCGGCCACCCGGACCATGAAGAACTCGTCCAGGTTGCTGGCGAAGATCGCGAGGAAGTTCGCCCGCTCCAGGAGGGGGGTGTTCGGGTCCTCGGCGAGTTCGAGGACGCGCTCGTTGAAGGCGAGCCAGCTGCGTTCCCGGTCGAGGAAGCGGCCCTGGGGGAGCTGGTCGCCCTCGGTCGACTCCTCGTACGCGTCGAGATCCGCGTCGATGTCGGGCTCCAGGTCGGAGACCGTCGCCGCGACCGTGTGCGGGCGGTGCGCGGCGATGGAGCCCACGGAGGGCTGCTGGTGCTGGACCTCGGCCTTGGGCGTGATGTGCTGGCTCATGGACCCATTGTTCCGCGCACCGATGACAACGGGCGCGTCGGAGAGCGCGGGCGGGAGCGCGGCGACGGTCCCGTTGCGGGGCGGCGAGGGCTCGGGCACGGCGGGGTTCATTGGCCGAGCGTCGCAAGACTGTCTGAATCAATGGTTACGGAGACATGACGTGCGGGATATCGGGGGGCGGACCGCAGGGGACCCGCGCAGCGTGACCGACACTTTCCCGGGGGCGCACGATCTGATATCGAACATACGTTCATGAATACGTCCGTCTGTGCCCCGTCCGGCGCGATGGAGCGCCCTTGAGCCGGTGGCGGGGCGCTTCTGAGGCGCCCGTGCGGCAATCTTGAGGTGCTCGGAGGTGCTCGGAGGCGCCCGTGCGGCAATCTTGAGGTGCTCGGAGGCGCTCGGAGGTGCTCGGATGCGCTCGGGAGGTGCTCGGGAGGCGTCACCGGGCCGCTGACGGAGTACGTCCGGGCCCGTTTCTGAGGCGCTTCTGAGAACCCCCCGCCCAGGCCGAGGGAGCGCCTTACAGCGGGCGAACAAGCTTCTGCCGGGCTTCTCAGCGAGCACTCAGGAAGGTCTCATACACCGGCGGGAAGCTCATGGACATGACCGAGAGCTTCCGCCGCAGCGGCGAGTACGACAACGAGTACACGACCCCGCACCAGGGCGCCGGGCAGCACGCCTCGTCCCCCGCGGGCCCGCAGCCGGCCGCCGGGCAGCACGCGGCCTCACCCGTCGACCCCGAGTGGCCCCCGCCGCCGGCGTACCAGCCCTCACCCCCCGGACCCGCGGGGACCAGCGATGCCGTCGGTCCCGCCGGACCGGCCGGGCTGCTCAGCGAGCCGGTGGCCCACCCGGCGCCGCGCAGGCGGCGGGTCCGGGGCCCGGTCGCCCTGATCGCCGCCGTGGCGATCGTGGCCGCGGCGATCGGCGGCGCCTCGGCGTACGGCATCCAGGAGCTGACCGGCAGCGACACCGTCGCCTCCAGCTCGACCAGCACCAATGTCGTCCCCTCCAGCCGGCAGGGCACGGTCTCCGGGGTCGCCAAGGCGGTCAGCCCGAGCATCGTGGAGATCAGCGCGAACGGCAGCGCGGGCGCCTCGACCGGCTCCGGAGTGATCATCTCCGGTGACGGGGAGATCATCACCAACAACCATGTGATCACCGGCGCCTCCCAGATCAAGGTGACCACCGCCGACGGCAAGACCTACTCCGCGAAGGTCGTCGGCACCGACCCCGCCAAGGACCTGGCCCTGATCAAGCTGGACAACGCGTCCGGCCTCAAGGCGGCCACCCTCGGCGACTCCGACCGCGTCCAGGTCGGCGACGGGGTCGTGGCGATCGGCAGCCCCGAGGGCCTGACCGGCACGGTGACCAGCGGAATCGTCTCCGCCCTCGACCGCGATGTGACCGTCTCGACCGGTGAGGGACAGCAGCCGCAGCGCTCCCCGGGCGGCGGCTGGCCGTTCGAGTACGGCGGCGAGCAGTACAACGGCAACCCCGGGTCGTCCACGACGACGTACAAGGCGCTCCAGACCGACGCCTCGCTCAACCCCGGCAACTCCGGCGGCGCGCTGATCGACATGAACGGCAACATCATCGGCATCAACTCGGCGATGTACTCGGCGGCGGGTTCGGCCTCCGACGCGGGCAGCGTGGGTCTCGGCTTCGCCATCCCGATCAACACGGTCAAGGCGGACCTGGCGTCGCTGCGGGCGGGCGGCGACAAGTAGGGGGGCGGGGACGGCATGGACGGCACGAACCGGCGGACCGACCACCTCCCACCGGCCGGACGCCCCGGCACCCACCGGGTCACGGCCCGCCGCAAGCGGGTCCTGCGGGGCTGAGCCCCTCGCCGAGGACGGTTCCGTACCTTCCGTACCTTCCGTACCTCTGTGACGACGGTTCCGTACCCCTGTGACGCCTTTCCGGTACGACCGGCTGACGTGCGAGGCTGAATGCTGAGAACGTCGGACCGGCCCCTTCCCACCGCACCTGAGGACACGAGCATGAGCCCCGCCGATGGCGACCGCGACCCCCAGCGCATCCTGATCGTCGACGACGAGCCCGCCGTGCGTGAGGCGCTCCAGCGCAGCCTCGCCTTCGAGGGCTACGACACCCAGGTCGCGGTCGACGGCGCGGACGCGCTGGAGAAGGCCGCCGCGTACCGGCCCGACCTGGTCGTCCTCGACATCCAGATGCCCCGCATGGACGGTCTCACCGCCGCCCGCCGGATCCGCGGGTCGGGCGACACCACCCCGATCCTGATGCTCACCGCCCGCGACACCGTCGGCGACCGGGTCACCGGCCTGGACGCCGGGGCGGACGACTACCTCGTCAAGCCGTTCGAGCTGGACGAGCTGTTCGCCCGGATCCGCGCGCTGCTGCGCCGCATCTCCTACGCGGCGGCCGGTGGCGGGGTGCCCGAGGACGAGGCGCTCACCTTCGCCGACCTGCGGATGGATCTGGCGACCCGGGAGGTGACACGTGGCGGCCGGCAGGTGGAGCTGACCCGGACCGAGTTCACCCTCCTGGAGATGTTCATGGCCCACCCGCGCCAGGTCCTCACCCGCGAGCAGATCCTCAAGGCGGTCTGGGGCTTCGACTTCGAGCCGTCGTCCAACTCGCTGGACGTGTACGTGATGTACCTGCGCCGCAAGACCGAGGCGGGCGGTGAGCCGCGCCTGGTGCACACGGTGCGGGGTGTGGGGTACGTGCTGCGGCCGGGCGGCGCCGAGTGAGCGGATTTCCCCCGCGGTCACCCCAGCGGTCACCTCAGCCGTCACCCGAAGGGCCATCCCAAGGGCCATCTCAAGGGTCGCCCCAAGCGCCACCCCAAGGGCCATCCCAAGGCACCCCCCGTCGGCTGCCCCGTCGGCTGCGCGCCCTGCCGATCCGCTCCCGCCTCGCTCTGCTGGTGGCGGCTGCGGTGGCGTTCGCGGTGGCCGCGGTGTCGGTGAGCTGCTGGTTCGTGGTCCGCGGGAAGCTGTACGAGGAGTTGGACAACGAACTGGCGGCGGCGCAGAGCCCGCAGCGCCTGGCCACCGTGGAGGCGGTGCTGACGGCCTGCCCCCAGGAGCCGCCGCCCCTGTCCAACAACGGTGACAACATCATCAAGCAGCCGGACGTCTACTACCTCCAGCTGGTGCGGGCCGACGGCACCCGGTGCCTGGCGCCCAACTCCCGCCGTGAGTTCGTCAAGGTCAGCGAGAAGGACGAGCAGGTCGCGCGGGACGCGGCCTCCGACGGGGCAGGCATCTACCGCAACGGCACCGACAGCAAGGGCAACCCCGTACGGGTGCTCACCCTGCCGCTCCTGATCAGGCAGCCGCCCGCCCCGGAAACGGTCTACCCCGACACCGCGCTGCTGGTCGCGCTGCCGCTGGAGGACACCCAGAAGACCCTGAGCGATCTGGCGCTGCTGCTGCTGGTGGTTTCCGGCATCGGCGTGGTGCTCTCCGGGGTCGCCGGGCGCGCGGTGGCCCGTACCGGGCTGACCCCCGTCGACCGGCTCACCGAGACCGTGGAACACGTCGCCCGCACCGAGGACCTCACCGTCCGTATCCCGCTGGACGACGACAGCGACGACGAGATCGCCCGGCTCTCGCGTTCCTTCAACTCCATGACCACCGCCCTGGCCAGCTCCAAGGCGCTCCAGCAGCAGCTCATCGCGGACGCCGGGCACGAGTTGCGCACCCCGCTGACCTCGCTGCGGACCAACATCGAACTCCTCACCCGCAGCGAGGAGACCGGCCGCCCGCTGCCGGAGGCCGACCGGAAGGCGCTGCTGGCCTCGGTGAAGGCGCAGATGACCGAGCTGGCGGCACTGATCGGTGACCTCCAGGAGCTGTCCCGGTCGGAGGGGCAGCGCGGGGAGCGGGTCCAGGTGGTGTCGCTGGCGGACACCGTGGAGTCGGCCCTGCGCAGGGCCCGGCTGCGTGGCCCGGAGCTGACGATCACCGCCGATCTCCAGCCCTGGTACGCCCGGGCGGAGCCCGCCGCGCTGGAGCGGGCGATCGTCAACATCCTGGACAACGCGGTGAAGTTCAGCCCCGAGGGCGGCACCATCGAGGTGGTCCTCCACAACGGGGTCCTCACCGTCCGCGACCACGGCCCCGGTATCCCGGCCGAGGAACTCCCGTACGTCTTCGACCGCTTCTGGCGCTCCCCGAGCGCCCGCGCCCTGCCCGGTTCGGGTCTCGGTCTGTCGATCGTGGTGCGTACGGTCCACCAGGCCGGCGGTGTGGTCACCCTGGACCACGCGCCCGGCGGCGGCACGGTCGCGACGGTCCGGCTGCCCGGGGCGCCGACCCCGCCGCCGGAGACACCGTGAGGCGGACCCCGGGACCCTGAGGTCCGGAGCCCGCCCCGGTACTGAAGGTGCGGCTCACGGTGGTGCGGAAGGTGTCAGCGGACGACCGTGATCCGGTCGGCCGCCGGGACGGCGATCGGGTTCGTCGCCGAGGAGTTGGCGGTGAGGTACTTCTCCAGGGCCGTCAGGTCGTCCGAGCCGACCAGCTCGCCGGTGCCCTGGGCCAGGGTCGGGAAGCCGTCGCCGCCGCCCGCGAGGAAGCTGTTGCTCGCGACGCGGTAGACCGCCGACGGGTCGATGGCGGCGCCGTTCAGCCTGATGGAGTCGGTGACCACCCGGTCCGCGCCGGTCTTCGTCAGATCGAGGGTGTACGTCAGCCCCGCCGACGGCTGGAGGATCTTCGGGGAGGCCGTGTTCACGCCGCTGACCTGCTCCTTGAGCAGCTGCACGAGCTGGGCGCCGGTGAGGTTCTTGAGGTTGACGGTGTTGGCGAACGGCTGGACCGTGAAGCCCTCGGCGTAGGTCACCACACCGTCGCCCTCACCCGACTTGGACGCGTAGGTCAGCGGTGCCCGGACGCCGCCCGGGTTCATCAGCGCGAGGTCGGTCTCCGGGTCCAGCTCCTTGCCGTGGGCGAGCTGGGCGTCGGCGATCAGGTCGCCGAGCGGGGACTCGGTGCCGGTGTTGCCGATGTCGCCGGCGATGTGGCCGATGGCCCGGTTGCCGATCGGGGCGGCGAGGGCGTTCCACTTGCCGATCAGGGCCGTCATGTCCGGCGCCTTCTCGACGTCACGGGTCACCACGTGGTTCGCGGATCGCACGGCCGTGCGCGCGATGTCGCCGGTGCGGCGGTCGTACGTCAGCGTGGTGTCGGTGTAGAGCCGGCCGAAGGACGAGGCCGAGGTGACCGTGCGCGGGTTGCCCGCCGGGTCGTCGATGGTGCAGGCGTACGCCTGGTGGGTGTGGCCGGTGACCAGCGCGTCCACCTGCGGCGTGATGTTCTTCGCGATGTCCACGATCGGGCCGGAGATGCCGTCGCCCGCGCCCGGTGAGTCACAGTCGTAGTTGTACGACGTGGAGGCCGGGGCGCCGCCCTCGTGGATCAGGGCGACGATGGACTTCACGCCCTGCCGCTGGAGTTCCCGGGCGTACTTGTTGATGCTCTCGGCCTCGTCCTTGAAGGAGAGGCCCTTGATCCCGTCGGCGGAGACGATACCGGGCGTGCCCTCCAGGGTGACGCCGATGAAACCTATCTTCACGCCGCCCTTCTTCCAGACCCAGTACGGCTTGAGGACCGGCTTCCTGGTCTTGTCGACGGTGACGTTGGCGGCGAGGTAGGGGAAGTCGGCGCCCTTGAACTTCTTGTCGGTGTAGCAGCCCGCGGTGGGGTGGCAGCCGCCGTTCTGGAGCCGGAGGAGTTCCTTGGAACCCTCGTCGAACTCGTGGTTGCCGACCGAGGACACATCGAGGTCGAGCTTGTTGAGCGCCTCGATGGCGGGCTCGTCGTGGAAGAGACCGGAGATCAGGGGGGAGGCGCCGACCATGTCGCCGGCGGCGGCGGTGACGGAGTACTTCTCGCCCGCGCGGGCCTCGCGCAGATGGGTGGCGAGGTACTCGACGCCGCCCGCGTCGACCGTCTTCGTGCTGCCGTCGGGCTGGAGTTCGGTGACCCGGCCGGAGGAGCCGGCCGGCGGCTCCAGGTTGCCGTGCAGGTCGTTGAAGGACAGCAACTGCACGTCCTGGTAGCGGCCCGGCTTGTGCCGGTCGCCGCCGTGGCGGTGGTCCTCACCGGCGCTCGCGGTGCCGGGCAGGGCCGCCGCGGCGAGTGCGCCCGCCGTGGTCAGGCCGGCGACGGCGGCGAGCAGCCGGGTCGAGCGGCGTCTGCCGCGGCGCGGCGGCTGGGATGTGAGTGGCATGCGCCCCCCTGTGGGTCTGGCCTGGTTCCGGCCGGGAGTGGGAGTGGGTGTGGGTGTGGCTGAGGAGTGCCCCGCCCGGGCGCAGCCTAGAGTCAACGCGCGTAGCGCGACAGGGGGTAATGGGTTACTTCTTGGTTTCCGCCGCACGGCCGCCCGATGGGCGCGGCCCCGTACCCTCGTAGGCATGACCAGCGACGACAGCGCACGCCACGGACAGTCCCGGACCATCGAGACCCTTGCCGCGCTCACTTCGGAGCAGAGTGCGGCGGTGCTCGACCTGCTCGCCGCGTCCGCGCGCCACGACGGCCAGCAGGCGGTGTCCGAGCAGGGCAGGCTGCAATTGAGCGGCGGTGAGCGGGCGGGGATCTCGCATCTGCTCCTGACCGTCGGTCCCGAACTCGTCGGCTACGCCCAGTTGGAGGACACCGATCCGGTGGAGGCGCCCGCCGCCGAGCTGGTCGTGCACCCCGAGCATCGCGGCCGGGGTCATGGCCGCGCCCTGGGCTCCGCGCTGCTCGCCGCCTCCGGCAAGCGGCTGCGGATCTGGGCGCACGGCGGCCACGCGGCGGCCCGCCATCTGGCGCAGGTCCTCGGCCTCACCCTGTTCCGCGAACTGCGTCAGATGCGGCGTCCGTTGAGCGGCCTGGAGCTGCCGGACCCGGTGCTGCCCGCCGGGGTGACGGTCCGTCCGTTCGTGCCCGGCCAGGACGACTCGGCGTGGCTCTCCGTGAACGCGGCGGCCTTCGCCCACCACCCCGAACAGGGCTCGCTCACCCAGCGCGACCTGGACGACCGTATGGCGCAGCCGTGGTTCGACCCGGCGGGCTTCTTCCTGGCCGAACGCGAGGGCAAGGTCGTCGGCTTCCACTGGACGAAGGTCCACGCGGCGGAACAACTGGGAGAGGTGTACGTCGTCGGCGTCGCCCCCGGCGTCCAGGGCGGCGGCCTCGGCAAGGCCCTCACCACCGTCGGCCTGCGCCACCTCGCCGCCCAGGGCCTGCCGACGGCGATGCTCTACGTGGACGCCGACAACAAGGCGGCGGTCACGGTGTACGAACGCCTGGGCTTCACGACGTACGAGACGGACCTGATGTACCGCACGGAAACCTGACCACTCTCCGGCCGGCCCCGGCAGCCCCGGGCACCCGGCCCGGTCGGACGGGGTGCGGGCGTCGTGACGTGGGCGTTCCCGGCCCCGGGGTCAGGGGCAGCCGCAGGACGTGCGGGTGATCAGGCGGGTCGGGAAGACCTTCACGCGTTCGCGGTGGGAGCCGGCGACGCGCAGGGCGTCGTCGAGGACCAGGTCGACGGCGGCGCGGGCCATGGCCGAGCGGTCGGAGGCGACGGTGGTCAGGGGCGGGTCGGCCAGGGCGGCTTCCTTGATGTCGTCGAAGCCGATCACCCCCAGCTCGCCGGGGACGTCGAGGCGCAGTTCGCGGGCGGCGCGGAGCAGGCCGATCGCCTGGTCGTCGGTGGAGCAGAAGATCGCGGGCGGCCGGTCGGGCCCGGAGAGGATGTCGAGGCCGATCCGGTAGGCGTCGTAGCGGTTGTACGGCGCTTCGAAGAGCCGGCCCTCCGTGGGCAGCCCGGCCTCGGTCATCGCCCGCCGCCAGCCCTCCACGTGGTCGGAGACCGGGTCGCCGATCGCGGGGGTCTCGGCGGTGCCGCCCATGCAGGCGACGTAGGCGTAGCCGTGCTCCAGCAGATGCGAGACGGCGTGCCGGGCGCCGCTGACGTCGTCCAGCACGACGGCGACGTCGTCGATGGCCTCGGGGCGTTCGTGCAGCAGCACGATCCGGGCGTCCCACGCGTCGATCTCGGCGGCGGCCAGGTCGTTGAGGGCGTGGCTGACGAGGATCAGGCCCGAGACCCGCATCCCGAGGAAGGCGCGCAGATAGTGGACCTCGCGCTCCCCGACGTAGTCGGAGTTGCCGACCAGGACCATCTTGCCGCGCTCGGAGGCGGCCTGCTCGACCGCGTGCGCCATCTCCGCGAAGAACGGCTGGCGCGCGTCCGGCACGATCAGACCTATGAGGTCGGTACGGCGCGATGCCATGGCCTGCGCCACCCGGTCGGGCCGGTACCCCAGCTCCTTGATGGCGGCGAGCACCCGCTCGCGCGTGGCCGGGGCGACCGGCCGGGGTCCGTTGTTGATGACGTAGCTCACGACGGCGGTGGAGGTCCCCGCCAGCCGCGCCACATCATCTCTTGTCACCTTGGCCACGCGCGGAGTCTACGCGGATGGACCCGCCCTGGGCAGGGCATGCGAGGGTCCGGCTCCGCAACGGAGCCGGACCCTGCCGAGTCCGTCAGCCGCCCGTCACGCCGTGACCGGCGCCTCGGCGCCGGGCGCGGGGGTGTGGGCGGGCGCCGGGGTGGCGGCCTGGGTGGTGGCCGGGGCGGTGGCCTGGGTGGTGGCCTGGGTGGGCGCGGACGGGTCCGCGTGCTCCGGCTTCGGCCGGGCCGCCTTGGCCTTCGCCTCGTCGGCGGCCCGCTCCACCTTCTCGGGTGTCACGAATCGATAACCGACGTTGCGGACCGTCCCGATGAGCGACTCGTGCTCGGGGCCGAGCTTGGCCCGCAGCCGCCGTACGTGCACGTCCACGGTGCGGGTGCCGCCGAAGTAGTCGTAGCCCCACACCTCCTGGAGGAGCTGGGCGCGGGTGAAGACCCGGCCCGGGTGCTGGGCGAGGTACTTCAGCAGCTCGAACTCCTTGAAGGTCAGGTCCAGGACCCGGCCCTTGAGCTTGGCGCTGTAGGTCGCCTCGTCCACCGAGAGATCGCCGTTGCGGATCTCCATGGGGGAGTCGTCGCTGACGAGCTGCTGGCGGCCGGTGGCCAGCCGCAACCGGGCCTCGACCTCGGCCGGTCCGGCGGTGTCGAGCAGGACGTCGTCGATGCCCCAGTCCGCGGTGACGGCGGCGAGCCCGCCCTCCGTCACCACCAGGACGAGGGGACAGCCGGGCCCGGTGGAGCGCAGCAGCTGGCACAGGCTGCGGACCTGGGGGAGGTCACGCCGGCCGTCGATGAGGATGACGTCGGCACCCGGGGTGTCGACGAGGGCGGGGCCCTCGGCGGGAGCCACCCGCACGTTGTGCAGCAGCAGGCCGAGCGCGGGCAGCACCTCCGTCGACGGCTGGAGGGCATTGGTCAGGAGCAGCAGAGAACTCATACGTCTGGTTCCTCCTCGGTCCCTGCGAGGACGTGTGCGGTGCGTCACTGCGCGTCGCTACTGCGCATTCACTGCTCTGCGATCCCGGGGGGCCCGTACACTCCCGCGGTCACCTGGGGTTTCCCGCTTCGTATACAACGCGTCCGAAAGCACAAAAGGACTCGGGGGCGTCGCTGCCCGAGTCCTCTGCCGAGCAGAATAGCCGACATGAGCAACGGTCCGGCAGGTCATGTGGCACGAGCCACCACCGTCTGTCCGCACTCTGAGACGCCGGAGACGTCCAGTTCAGCGCGGCTGCGGACGTTTCTGCAGGCCGCGGACGGTGTGCGGATCGACGCCGTCCACGAGCGGGGTGAGGTCGTATACGACACCTTGATGCCATCCTCCGGACGAACGGTGTTCGTCGTGGCCCATGGCTTCACCGGTGACGTGGACAAGCCGCACGTGCGACGGATCGCACGCGTGTTCGCCCGCTACGGGGCTGTCGTCACCTTCTCCTTCCGCGGCCACGGGGCCTCCGGCGGGCGCTCCACGGTCGGTGACCGGGAGGTGCTCGACCTGGCGGCGGCGGTCGACTGGGCGCGGGAGCGGGGCCACGGGCGGGTCGTGACCGTGGGGTTCTCCATGGGCGGCTCGGTGGTGCTGCGGCACGCGGCGCTGTACCCGGGGCGGAGCGCGGCGGTGGTCTCGGTCAGCGCGCCGGCCCGCTGGTACTACCGGGGCACCGCGCCCATGCGGCGGCTGCACTGGCTGGTGACCCGGCCCGAGGGCCGCCTCGTCGGCCGCTACGGGCTGCGCACCCGGATCCAGCAGGGCGGCTGGGACCCGGTGCCGCTGTCCCCGGTGGAGGCGGTGCCCAGGATCGCGCCCACTCCTTTGCTGATCGTCCACGGCGACCGGGACGGCTATTTCCCGGTGGACCACCCCCGCATGCTGGCCTGCGCCGCAGGTGACCACGGTGAACTCTGGCTGGAGCCCGGGATGGGCCATGCCGAGCACGCCGCCGACGACGCCCTGCTCGCCCGGATCGGGGGCTGGGCGGTCGGCGGGGCGGGCTAGCCTGGCCCCGAAGGACTCAGGGACCGACAGAGGGACGAGATGGCAAAGGTCACGGTGCGCTACTGGGCCGCCGCGAAGGCCGCGGCCGGGACCGCCGAGGAGCCGTACGACGCGGCCGACCTCGCCGAGGCGCTCGCCGCCGTGCGCGCACGGCACTCCGGTGAGCTGGCGAACGTGCTGCGGCGCTGCTCGTTCCTGGTCGACGGCGATCCCGTCGGGACCCGCGCGCATGAGACGGTACGGCTGGCCGAGGGCGGCACGGTCGAGGTGCTCCCGCCGTTCGCAGGAGGATGACGGATGAGCGACCAGCCGTACGACGGACAGCACTACCCGCAGGACCAGCAGCCGTACCAGCAACACCCGCAGGACCAGCAGCCGTACCCGCCGCAGTACCAGCAGTACTACGACGGTCAGTACCAGCAGCAGGGCTATGACCCCCGGTGGCAGCAACAGCAGCCGCCGGCGTACGAGGAGCCGCACACCCAGCAGTGGCAGGGCCAGACCTGGGAGACGTCGATCCAGCCGCCCGTGCCGCCGCAGGCCGACGCGGCGCAGACGGCGTATCTGCCGCCCCAGGCGTACGGGATGCCCCCGCAGGCACAACAGCAACAACCCCAGCAACAGCACCAGCAATCCCAGCACCAGCACCAGCAACCCCACCAGCACCAGCCGCACCTGCCTCCCGAGGTCCCGCAGCCCCCCCAGAGCGCGCAGAACGCACCCGGCGTACCGAACGCACCCGGCGTACCCATCGCACCGGACGGCGGTGACGGTGACTCCTCCTACGGCCCCGCCACCCTCGCCGGGAACGCCCGGATCACCGACGCCCAGCGGGCCCGCCTCGAAGGGCGGTCGCCGATCATCGAGCCCGGTGGACAGCCCGCGGCGCTGACCGCGCTGCTCGGCGTGCTGCTGGCGGTCGGCGCGGCGGCGGGATCGTACGCGCTGCTGGTCCCGGCCGTGGCGCTCCAGGCGGTGACCGCCGCGGGATGGTTCCGGCTGAACGGGATGTGGCCGGCCCGGCAGGGCATCGCGCTGGCGTTCCTCGGGGCCGTGTCGGCGGACGTGGCGCTGCTGGCGGTCGGCCGGGACCACGGCGCGGCGGCGATCCTGGGCACGCTGGGCGTGTGGGTGCTGCTGACGCTGGTGCTCCAGCTCCGCTCCCACGCGGACCCGGACGAACGGATGTACGGCCTGATGGCGACGGTCGTCTCGGCCGCGCTGGCGATCGTGGCGGCGGGGTATCTCGCGGCCGACCCGGAGGCGGTGAGCGTCGGCGCGGTCGCCGTGGCGGTCGCGCTGCTGGCCCGCGCGATGCCGCTGCCGACCCCGGCCTCGGTGGTCGTGTCCCTGCTGGCGGCGGCCGGGGCGGGGGTCGCGGTCGGCGGGATGACGGACTTCGGCGCGAAGGGCGCGCTGCTGGGTGCGGCGGCGGCGGCCTGTGCCCTGATCGGCCACCGGGCGGCCGGGTACGACTACCCGTCCCGCTTCGTGCACTTCACCGCGGGCGTGGCCCTGCCGCTGGCGGCGGCGGCCCCGGCGGTGTGGGTGGTGGGCCGGGCGCTGGGCTGAGCCGGGTCCTGGGCTGAGCCGGGTCCTGGGCTGAGCCGGGCGCCGGGCTGAGCCGGGCGCCGGGTTGAGCCGGGCGCCGGGTTGAGCCGGGCGCCGGGGCTGAGCCGGGCGCCGGGGCTGAGCCGGGCGTTGGCGCTGAGCCGGGATCCACACGACCGCCCCGGCTTCGTCACAGGTGATCGACAAACCCCGGTCGGCCCTTCCGCCGGGGTTACGGTGACTGCCGTCCTTGAAGTGAGTCCGCCGAGGTGGGGAAGATGCGCGCGCTACGAATACTTCTGATCGTCGTCGTGATCCTCGGCGGGCTGTTCGTCGCCGCCGACCGGCTGGCCGTGAACTTCGCCGAGGACGAGGCCGCGAGCAAGCTGAAGAGCACCGAGAACCTCGCGCGCACCCCGGATGTGTCGATCAACGGCTTCCCCTTCCTCACCCAGCTCATGGGCGGCTCGCTGGACGAGGTCGAGGTCGGCATCGACGGCTACCAGGCGTCCGCGGGCAACGGTGAGCGGATCCGGATCGACGATCTGCGCGCCGACATGAAGGGCGTCGAGTTCTCCGGCGACTACAGCTCCGCGACCGCGGCCAGCGCGACCGGCAGCGCGATCATCGCGTACGACGAGCTGCTGAAGGCCGCCAACTCCGAGCCCACCGAGATCGCGCCGGGCGTGACCGCCCGGGTGGTGAGCCTCTCCGACGGCGGTGAGGGCCGGATCAAGGTCGGCCTGGAGATCGACGCCCCCGCCATCGGCACCCAGCAGATGTCGGTGCTGAGCAGGGTCAGCGTCGAGGGCGACAAGGTCGAGGTCCGCACCGACTCCCTGCCCCAGCTGGACGGCCTGGACCTCGCCGAGAGCGCGGTCCGGAAGATCGCCGACTTCCAGCAGGCCATAGACGACCTCCCCGGCGGTTTCGACCTGGACCAGGTGCAGGCGGCGAAGAACGGTGTCGAGATCTCGGTGAAGGGTTCCGACGTACGGCTCGCCGGGTAGACCGCCCGGAGTGCGCGCGCCGGCCACCTGCGATGTCCGAGGGGCGAGACGGCGCAGTCCGTACCGCAGATATGCACCGCCACCCCCCGCGCGGAACCCCCGGGAGGGACCGACCCACCCTTCCCCCTTCCCACAATACGGACGATCGCGTCTCATAATCCGACACGCCGGTGACATGCGCGCCCTGCCGTCCCTACGATCGACCGCATGAAGCGACAGGCGGATCTCACCAAGCGGCGGGCAGTGGACCTCTGCCGCGTTGCCGCCATGCTCTGTCGCTCGTTCTGACCGGAAGCCCTGACCCCTTCCGTCTTTCCCGCACCGCCCTGCTCAGGGCATTCGTGCGCCGTCCCGAGCGCACCGCGTACGCACCGCACCACGCACACATCCCGCCGTAACTGCCCCGGAGGAGAGAACCATGAGCCGCAGCGACGTCCTGGTCGACGCCGATTGGCTTCAGGAGCACCTCGATGACTCGTCCATCGTCATCGTGGAGGTGGACGAGGACACGTCCGCCTACGAGAAGAACCACATCAAGAACGCGGTTCGCATCGACTGGACCAAGGACCTCCAGGACCCGGTCCGCCGTGACTTCGTCGACCAGGCCGGCTTCGAGAAGCTGCTGTCGGAGAAGGGCATCGCCAACGACCACACGGTGATCCTCTACGGCGGCAACAACAACTGGTTCGCGTCCTACGCCTACTGGTACTTCAAGCTCTACGGCCACGACAGCGTCAAGCTGCTCGACGGCGGTCGCAAGAAGTGGGAGCTGGACGCCCGCGAGCTGGTCGCCGGTGACGAGGTGCCGCAGCGCGCCGCGACCGCGTACAAGGCCAAGCCCCAGGACGCCTCGATCCGCGCGTTCCGCGACGACGTCGTGGCGGCCATCGGCTCCCAGAACCTGGTCGACGTCCGCTCGCCCGACGAGTTCTCCGGCAAGCTGCTCGCCCCGGCCCACCTGCCGCAGGAGCAGTCCCAGCGCCCCGGCCACGTGCCGAGCGCCCGCAACATCCCGTGGTCGAAGAACGCCAACGACGACGGCACCTTCAAGTCGGACGACGAGCTGAAGGAGCTGTACGTCGAGGAGAGCGTCGACCTCGCCAAGGACACCATCGCGTACTGCCGCATCGGTGAGCGCTCGGCCCTGACCTGGTTCGTGCTGCACGAGCTGCTCGGTGTCGAGAACGTCAAGAACTACGACGGCTCGTGGACCGAGTACGGCTCCCTCGTCGGCGTGCCGATCGAGCTGGGCGCCAACAAGTAAGCGACCCGAGCGACCGAACCAACCCTTTTCCGACCCTCCCGACCGACCTTTCTGGAGAGACAGTATGTGTGGAGCGAAGGCCGGCGGCCCCGACGCCTCGACGATCAAGCCCGGTGAGACCACGATCCAGGGCCAGGTGACCCGCGACGGCGAGCCCGTCCAGGGTTATGTCCGGCTGCTGGACTCGACGGGTGAGTTCACCGCCGAGGTCCCCACGTCCGCGACGGGCCAGTTCCGGTTCTACGCGGCCGAGGGCACCTGGACCGTCCGTGCGCTGGTGCCGGGCGGCAGCACCGCCGACCGCACGGTCGTCGCCCAGCAGGGCGGTCTCGCGGAGGTCGCGATCGCGGTCTGACGGCCGCGCGAGGTGTGTGACGGACCGCGCGCCGCGCTGTGACGGACGGTGTGCGGTGACAAGGGCCGCGTCCCACGGGTTGGACTCCCGGGACGCGGCCCTTGTGCTCGTACGGGCCTAAGCTGGACATATGTACGCGCGCAGGCGTCACCTCTACTTCGCGATGATGGGTACGTGCATCGGCCTCTTCGTGCTGGCCTGGGGTGTCGTGCGCATCTGGTCGGTACCGGCCGCCGTGGGCCTGTGCGTGGTCGCCATGGTGATCCCGCCGCTCGCCGCGATCGTCGCCAATCGCCGGGGTCCCGAGGACCGCTGGTGGGACGACCCGTCAGGGGATCCGAAGTCCGACGAGTGGTGGGACGAGCTGGACGGCAAGAAGCGGCATCAATAGAAAGTCCCCATGTCGCCCACGAGACTCTCCACCGTCGTCCTCGACTGCTCCGACGCCCATGAACTCGCCGGTTTCTACGTCCGCCTCCTCGGCTACGTCGTCCGCGCCGAGGAGCCCGACTGGGTCCTGACCGGACCCCCCGAGGGCACCCCCGGCATCGCCCTCGCCTTCCAGGCCGAGCCGGAGTACGTGCCCCCGGCCTGGCCCTCCCGGTCGCCCGGCGAGCAGCGGATGATGCTCCACCTCGACATCCAGGTGGACGACCTGGCGGCGGAGACCGCGCGGGCGGTGGCGGAGGGCGCGCGCCCGGCCGACCACCAGCCGCAGGACGACGTCCGCGTCCTGTTCGACCTGGCCGGGCACCCGTTCTGCCTGTGGGTGGAGACCCCGGAGTAGCGCGCGGGTTCTAGTAGACGAGCGCCTGCGTGTCCTCGCCGAGGGCCTCCTGCACGAAGACCTGGGCGCCCGCGATCCGGACGCCCTCGATGACGTCCTTCTCGGTGATGTCGCGCCGGGCCGCGCACTGGGTGCACAGGGTGAGCCTGCCGTCGGCGAGGATCGCGTCGACGAGCTGGTCCAGCGGCGCCGCGTGCGCCAACTCGAACTCCGCCGCCCGCCCAGGCAACGCGAACCACGCCGATTCGCCGGTCAGCCAGACGGAGACGTCCACACCACTGGCCACGGCCACCGCCGCCACCGTGAACGCCTGCGAGCAGCGTTCGGGGGCGTCCGCCCCCGCCGTCACCTTGATCACGAGCTTCTTCGCCATGCCCGCATGGTAGCTGCGCGGGCGGTGTAGGGAGGTATGGCTGTCTTTGCTGATATATGCCGAGAATTCCCAAGTTTCCTACGCAAAGCGGCAGTTGTGGCTACTCTGCGTGGTGAAGGTGCTGCGAGCATGGCCCGGAAGGGTGGGCCGGCGGGCGGGTGGCGGACGCTGCTTCCCGTCTCGCGGCGTAAATTCAACAACTCCCCGAGGGAGGACTGGATGCCGCACAGGCGGGTGGTGTCAGGCCGGAGCCAGGAGCCGAGGCGTCGGTTCGCGGAGGAACTGAGGTTGCTGAGGGCGCAGAAGAGGGTGACCTTCAGGGAACTGGGCGAACGGCTCGGCTGGGACCGCAGCCAGTTCGCCAAGATGGAGAGCGGCGAGACGCTGGGCGGCCCGGAGGTCGTGGAGGCGCTGGAGCAGTTCTACGACACGACACCGGGACTGTTGCTCGCCCTCTGGGAACTGGCGGTGTCGGACCCAACGCAGTTCCGGGAGCGGTATCGGCGGTACATGACGCTGGAGGCGGGCGCCTTGAGTATGTGGCAGTACTCGGCGGGCGTTCTTCCTGGCCTGCTGCAAACTCGCGACTATGCAGGGGAACTGCTCGCACAGGGTGGTCTCTCAGCAGAAGAGCTGAGGACGCAGGTCGAGGCGCGAATCGGACGGCAAGGGCTGCTCACGCGGGAGTCTCCCCTCCAACTCCGCGTCATTGTGTCTGAGACGGCGTTGAGCACGCCTCTTCAGAAGTCGGAGAGCTGGCGTGAACAGTTGGAGCACCTCAACACAGTGGGGCTCTACTCCAACGTCACCATGCAGGTGCTGCCGCAGTCCGCTGGACTCCACGCCCTCACCAACACCGACACCATCTTTCTTCGGGTCGTAGATGGTCAGACCGTGGCCTGGGTCGAGACGGGATACTCGGGCGAACTAGTCCAGGAACCAACAGCTGTCGACCGACTTCAGCTCCGGTACGATCGAGTGCGCGATCTAGCCCTATCCCCAGAAAAATCGCGGCAGTTCATCGAGCGGATGCTGGAGGAAGCGCCATGCGAGCCATCGACCTGAGCGCCATCACCTGGCGTAAGAGCAGCTACAGCAACCAGGACGGCGGCGCGTGCGTGGAGGTCTCCGACGACCTCCTTCGCGTCACCGACTGGCGTAAGAGCAGCTACAGCAACCAGGACGGCGGCGAATGCGTGGAGGTCTCCGACGACCTCCTCCGCACCGCCGACTGGCGTAAGAGCAGCTACAGCAACCAGGACGGCGGCCAGTGTGTAGAGGTCGCCGCCCTCCCCTCCGTCGTCCCCGTGCGGGACAGCAAGGACACCGCTCGCGGAGCCCTGCTCTTCGACGCGTCCGCCTGGGCCATCTTCGTGGATTCGGTGAAAGTCATGTCTGAATCGTGATCGACTTCTCCGCACCCCCCGTGTGACCCGTGAGTCACCTGTGAAGCGCGTGAACGGAATCCGCGCCTCATGGAAGACTCTGAAAGACGGGTGGGACACCGGTCGCTTCGGCGTTCCACCCTGCTGATATCCGTCGCCGCCGCTGTCCCAGCCGGTGATGTCAGATGCCGCCACCGTCTCCGGCATCGAGCGCACCGCCTACGCCGAGCCCGAGCCCTGCGGTGCCGAGCAGGTCCGGCCGGCGTACGTGTCCGCCGGGAACGTCTACGCGGTGATCGTGCAGTCCCGTGCGGGCGGCGTGCCCGCCGTCCCCTTCCGGCAGACGGTGGTGCTCCAGAGCCAGCTGCTGGGGTGACCTCGTAAGGAAGGCCGGGCCCCGCCCGCGTAAGCTGGGGCCCGGCCCTGTTGCGTAGTCGTACTACGTCGTACTCCGCTCACCGAGGAGCACCCCGTGATCATCTTCTTCGAAGCCCTGCTGGTCCTGGTCTGCGTCGGCGTTCTCGCCTTCACCGGCCTGGCCGTGAAGAAGCTGTACCAGGGCCAGCGCTGACCCCCCTCCTGAGGACCTGCCACTCATGATCGAGATCCCGTCCGACCTCCACAAGGACCTCGTCCCGCTCGCCTTCCTGCTCGGCAACTGGGCGGGCGCGGGTGTGCACGACTTCCCCGGCTCCGAGAAGTGCAACTTCGGCCAGGAGGTCACCTTCACCCACGACGGCAGGGACTTCCTGGAGTACCAGTCGCACACCTGGGTGCTGGACGACGACGGCAACAAGGTGCGCCCGCTGGAGACCGAGCACGGCTTCTGGCGGATCGAGGACACCCGCAAGATCGAGGTGACGATGACCCGCGACGACGGTGTCATCGAGATCTGGTACGGCGAGCTGGCCCACCAGAAGCCGCAGATCGACCTGGTCACGGACGCGGTGGCGCGGACGCCGGGCTCCCGCCCCTACACCGGCGGCAAGCGGCTGTACGGGTATGTGAAGAGCGACCTGATGTGGGTCGGCGAGAAGCAGACCCCGGAGGTCGAGCTGCGCCCCTACATGTCGGCGCACCTGAAGAAGGTCGTCACGCCGGAAGAGGTCGAGCGCTGGGCCAAGGCCCTGCCGGACGACATGCCTGACGACGGGATCGCGTTTTTCAAGTAGTCATACACTTGCCGGTGTGGTGAGCACCGACTGGAAGAGCGATCTGCGGCAGCGCGGCTACCGGCTGACCCCGCAGCGGCAACTCGTGCTCGAAGCCGTGGACACCCTGGAGCACGCGACCCCGGACGACATCCTGTGCGAGGTGCGCAGGACGGCGTCGGGGATCAACATCTCCACCGTCTACCGGACCCTTGAGCTGCTGGAGGAGCTGGGGCTGGTCAGCCATGCCCATCTGGGGCACGGCTCGCCGACGTACCACCTCGCCGACCGGCACCACCATCTGCACCTGGTGTGCCGGGACTGCACGAATGTGATCGAGGCGGAGGTCGAGGTGGCCGCCGACTTCACGGCGAAGCTGCGCGATCAGTTCGGGTTCGACACCGACCTGAAGCACTTCGCGATCTTCGGCCGCTGCCAGGACTGCACGCTCAAAGATTCAACTACCAAGTCTTCAACCACCAAGACTTCAAGTACCGAGTCGTAGGCTAGGCATATGAAGAGCCCCTTGCTGAGCCTTCCCGGTGCCGTGCCCGCCGAGGGTGTGGACGAAGGCGTGGCCGCCCACTACGGCGACCTCTTCCGTGAGCAGCGCGCCCTGGCCGACGGCGCGGGATTCGTGGACCTCTCCCATCGCGGGATCGTCGCCGTGTCCGGCGCGGACCGGCTGAGCTGGCTGCATCTGCTGCTGACCCAGCATGTCGCCGACCTGCCCGCCGGAGAGGCGACCGAGGCGCTGGTCCTGTCCGCCAACGGCCATATCGAACACGCCCTGTATCTGGTCGATGACGGTACGACCGTCTGGGCCCATGTCGAGCCCGGCACCGAGGGCGCGTTGATCGCGTACCTGGAGTCCATGCGGTTCTTCTACCGGGTCGAGGTCGAGGACCGCACGGACGACTTCGCGGTGATCCACCTCCCGGCCGGCTCCATCGCCGAGGCCCCGGAAGGCGTGGCCGTCCGCGAGACCCCGTACGGCCGTGACCTCTTCCTCCCGCGCGCGGAGCTGGAGGCGTACGCCGAGCGGTACGGCCCGGCGGCCGGGCTGCTCGCCTACGAGGCGCTGCGCGTCGAGCAGCACCGCCCCCGGCTCGGTTTCGAGACCGACCACCGCACCATCCCGCACGAGCTGGGCCTGATCGGCAGCGCCGTGCACTTGCAGAAGGGCTGCTATCGGGGGCAGGAGACCGTGGCCCGGGTCCAGAACCTCGGCAAGCCGCCCCGGCGGCTGGTCTTCCTCCACCTCGACGGCAGCGAGGTGCATCTCCCGGCGGCAGGCACCGAACTGCGGCTCGCGGCGGACGGGGACGACGGCCGGAAGATCGGCTTCATCACCACCGCCGTACGCCACCACGAGCTGGGGCCGGTGGCACTGGCCCTGGTGAAGCGGAACGTGCCGGTGGACGCCCCGCTGCTGGCGGGGGACACGGCGGCGGCCCAGGAGATCGTGGTCGAGCCCTAGGGTCATCCGGGCGCCCCGGGCAAGGGGTCCGCCCGGCTCTCACATCTCCAGCAGGACCGTGAACGGGCCGTCATTGGTCAGCGACACCCGCATCTTCGCGCCGAAGCGGCCCGTCGCCACCGTCGCGCCGAGTGCGCGCAACTGGGACACCACCTCGTCCACCAGGGGCTCGGCGACCTCGCCCGGGGCCGCCGCGTTCCAGGTGGGGCGGCGGCCCTTGCGGGCGTCGCCGTAGAGGGTGAACTGGCTGACGACCAGGAGCGGGGCGTTCACCTCGCTGCACGACCGCTCGTCCTCCAGCATCCGGATCGACCAGAGCTTGCGGGCCAGCCGCGCCGCCTTCTGCGGGGTGTCGTCATGCGTGACACCGACCAGCACACACAGGCCCTCCCCGCTGATCCCGCCGACCGTCTCGCCGTCCACGACGACACTCGCGCCGTCCACCCGCTGCACCACCGCTCGCATACGACCATCATGCCGGTACCTTCACGGGGCTCTCACCAACCCCCCATCCGGGGTCGATCGGGGCACTCGGTCACATAGCGGTCCCCGGGGGTGGCACGATGCTGCCACACGCCGGTCGAGGGGACGGTTGAGGCACATGAGCACACCGAGTACAGGGCAGCCGCCCGGGCCAGTCTCACTGACCCGCGCGGCACCGCCACCCGCACAGCGCACCGACAGCCCGGCCCTGCGCCCGGCCCCGGCCGAGCCCGAGCCGGCCCGGCTGAAACCGCCCGGGCCCGAGCTGACCGCGCTGAGCCTGCCCGAGCTGCGCACGCTGCGGCGGGACGCCCAGCGGGACGAGGCGGATCTGAGTTACGTACGACGGCTGCTCCAGGGCCGGATCGACATCCTGCGCGCCGAACTGGCCCGGCGCGGTGCCGCCTCCGTGGTGGCCGAGCCGGGGGGAGAGGCGTCGATGGTGGCGCGGCTCTCCGAGATCCTCGCCGACGCGCCCGCCCGCCAGCGCTCCTCCGCCCGCCATGTCACGCTGGGCATCCCGCGCGGCGAGGAGTACCGGCGGCTGGCCGCGGAGATGCTCGCCGAGGTCGAGCTGTCCGCGCTGGACGCCCGGACGGATCCGGAGCTGACCCAGGCGATGGTCCGCCTGGTCCGCTACGAGCAGCAGGTCTCCCGGCGCCGCCAGCGGTTGCAGCGGACCGCGGACGGATGTAGCGCGGAGATCGGCCGCCGCTACCGGGACGGGGAGGCACAGGTCGACGACCTGCTGATGTAAGGGGTGTGGGGCGGGAGCAGGGCTTTCGGAAAAGGAAGGGGACACCTGCGCGCCCGCCCTTTACCGTGGCGTCATGAGCAGCTTCAGCGACGACATCGCCATACGCCCGATCACCTCCGCCGACTCCGCCGAATGGTCCCGTGCCCTGGCCGCCGGATTCCTGCGCGGCCCCGAGGTCTCCGAGGCGGAGATCGCCCACCGGGCCTCGTACATCGACCAGGACCGCGCCTTCGGGGCGTACGACGCGGGGCGGTGCGTGGCCACCTTCCGCTCCTTCGACCAGCAGGTCACGGCGGTCGGCGGCCGGTCCGTCCCCGCCGACGCCATCTCCAACGTCACCGTCACGGCCACCCACCGCCGCCGCGGTCTGCTCAGCCGGATGATGCGGCAGGACCTGACGGACGCGAAGGAGCGCGGCGACGTGGTGGCGACCCTGATCGCCGCCGAGTACCCGATCTACGGCCGCTTCGGCTTCGGCCCCGCCACCTGGCGCTCGGAGTGGAAGCTCGACCTGACCCGCTCCGGACTGGACAAGCGGCAGTCGCCGCTGGACGGGATCGGCGGCCGGATCGACCTGGTCGAAGGCGAGGACGTCCGCAAGCTCGGCCCCGAACTGCACGAGCGGCTGCGCCGGCAGCGGCACGGGGTGATCGACCGCAACGAGCGCTGGTGGCGGGTGGCCACGGGCGCGGTCCGGCCCGAAGCCGACTGGAAGATGCCCTACTACGCCGTGTACCGCTCGCCGGACGGCGAGGTGGAGGGGTACGCCTCCTACGATTTCGACGGCACCTGGGGCGACAATCTGCAGCCGCGGAACACGGTCTCGGTGCGCGATCTGATCGCGGTGACCCCGGACGCCGAGCGCGCGCTGTGGCGGCACCTCTTCTCCATCGACTGGGTCACCCAGGTGAAGAGCGGCGGCCGGGCCCCCGACGACCTGTTCCCCGACCTCGTCCCCGACGCCCGCGCGGCCCAGCTGGTCAGTCACTCCGACTGGCTGTGGGTGCGGATCCTGGACGTCGTACGGGCCTTCGAAGCGCGGACGTACGACACCGAGGGCGCGCTGGTCCTGGAGGTGGCCGACCGGGCCGGGCTCGCGGGCGGGCGGTTCCGGCTGGAGGCGTCGGCGGACGGGGCGTCGTGCGCGCCGACCACCGAGCGCGCCGACCTCGCCCTGGACATCGCCGACCTGGCCCCGCTGTGGACGGGCGAGACCTCGGCGGTCCGGCTGGCGGCGCTCGGCCGGGTCCGGGAAGAACGACAGGGCGCCGCCCGGTCGGCCGACGCCCTGCTGCGCACGTCCGGGCGGGCCTGGTGCCCGGACATCTTCTGAGGGATCCCTCCTGCCGGTGACGGTGGACCACGCATCCGTGGCGTGTTGTTCAGTTGTCCAGCTGTTCAGTTGTCTGTTGTCCAGCTGTCTGTTGTCCAGCTGTCTGTTGTCCAGCTGTCTGTTGTCCAGCTGTCTGCTGTTCAGTTGTGGCTGTGCGTCCGTAGCAGCTATGCGGTTGTCGATGTTCAGTTGTCGATGTTCAGTTGTCGATGTTCAGTTGTGGATGTTCAGTTGTGGCTGTGCGATTCGGTTGTGGCTGTGCGGTCCGCCGGACCTCCGGCTCCCCTCCGGAAGGAAGCCCGGTCGGTGTACTGGGCGGTGACCCCCCTGTGGCCAACGCCCAGAAAGCCTGACCAGCTTATGGTCGGTTGTAGAAGTTGGCGACCAACTTCACAGTACTTATCTCCACTTGGATGAGTCTTATAACCACCTGCCCATGAACTGCCCGGAGATGGCGGGAAGTTGTACCGTTTTGGTTGTGACCCGTCGGACGCACCGCCAGGTGGCCGAGGAACTGCGGGCCCGGATCAGCTCCGGGGAGCTGCGGCCGGGGCAGCGCATGCCCACCCAGGCCCGGCTCGCGCAGGAGTTCGGGGTGGAGCGGGGCGCGGTGCGCGAGGCACTGCGCGCGCTCCAGGCGGAAGGGCTGCTGACCAATGTGTCCAAGGGGGCTCCGGCGACCGTCGCCCCCGACCGCCACGGAAGACCGGCGGTCCCGTCCACCGAGCCGCAGCCGACGACGGTGTCCCTCGCGCCGAGGATCGCGGACGCGTTCGCCGCACCCCATGTGGCCATCGACGCACTGTGCCTGACCTCGATCTCCCTGACCCTCGCCATCGGTGAGCCGCTGCGCCGGATCCACGCCGGTGAGCTGAAACCGGCCAAGGTCGACGTACGGGTGCTGCTGCCGTCGCGGGACATCACGCTGGCCTTTCCGCGGCCGGTGCGGGGCCGGGGCGCCGCCGACCCGGTCCATCCGCGCTGGCTGGCCCAGCGCAACGCCCAGGGCCAGGTGCTCCGGCACAATCTGCTCACCCTGCGCTCCACGCACGGCATCGACGTCCGGGTCTCGTTCCGGGCCCTGCCCTTCACCCCGCCCGTCAAGCTGTACCTCCTCAACGGGACCGAGGCGCTGTTCGCCTTCTACACCCTGCGGCGGCACGCGGAGGAGATCGACGACGAGCGGTTGGAGCTGTACGACACCGAGGGCACCCGCTCGATGCTGTTCCCCTTCGAGCAGGGCGCCGGGCTGCGGGACACCACCTTCGTGGAACAGTCGTACCTGTGGTTCGACGCCCTGTGGGGGACGATCAGCTCGGAGCTGGTCCTGGCGAACTGATCACCTCGTCCAACTCCCTCAAGTTGGTTGCCAACTCTGGCTATGATGTCCTCGCTTGGCGAATGGTCATCAACAACTTCTCGGCAACCCCCATGAGATGGAATGAAGTTGTAGCGTTTGGTCGTGACCCGGGAGAACGTGGCAGTGAACGACGGCGGAAGACCCACAGCCGAGTCCATCGCCCACGCCCTGCGCGAGCGCATCCAGCGCGGTGAGCTGAGGGCGGGCGACCGCCTGCCCACCCAGGCCGAACTCGCCGACCAGTTCGGCGTCGAACGCGGCACCGTGCGCCAGGCGCTGCGCTCGCTCCAGCAGGACGGCCTGCTCAGCAACGTCAGCAAGGGCAGCCCGCCCCGGGTCGCCCGCCCCGCGCTCCCCGGCGACGAACCCCAGTCGGCCATGGTCGGCCTCGCCCCCCGCCTCACCGAAGCCTTCCGCGCGCCGCACGTCCACATCGACGCCGCCTGTCTCACCTCCGGCACCCTGATGCTGGCCCTGGGCGAGCCGCTGCGCCGGATCCACGACGGCACCCTGCGCCCCGAGTCCATCGACGTACGGGTCCTGCTGCCCTCCCGGGACATCGCCCTCGCCTTCCCCGTCCCGGTCCAGGGCGACGACGACGACGTGCACCGCCGCTGGCTGGACCGGCGCAACGCCCAGGGCCAGGTGCTGCGGCACAATCTGCGCGCCCTGCGCGCCTCCCACGGCATCGACGTCACCGTCCGCTTCCGCGCCCTGCCCTTCACCCCGCCCGTCAAGCTGTACCTCCTCAACGGCACCGAGGCGCTGATCGCGTACTACACCATCACCCGCCGCGAGGAACCCACCGCGTCCGGCACCCGGGACCTGTACGACACCGTCGGCACCGAGTCCCTCCTCTTCTCCTTCGACTCCGCGGCCCCCTCCGCCGAACGGACGGGCCACCGCGACGCCACGTTCGTCCACGAGTCCCAGAAGTGGTTCGACGCCCTGTGGGGGACCATCACGACGGACCTGACCCTCGGCTGACCGAATGCCCCACGGCCCCCCGCATCACTCGAAGCGTGGCCGCGAACCAGGAGAGCGTGGCAGTGAACGGCAGGAAGAAGCAGTGAACGGCAACAAGAAGTCGTCCGGCGAGATCGCGGACACGCTGCGGGAGCGGATCCGCGCCGGCGAGCTGAAGGCGGGCGAGCGGCTGCCCACCCAGGCCGTCCTCGCCGAGACCTACGGGGTGGAGCGCGGCACCGTGCGCGAGGCGCTGCGCGCCCTCCAGGCCGACGGGCTGCTCACCCATGTGAGCAAGGGCAGCCCGCCCCGGGTGGCCGGGTCCCGCCCCGACCCCGGGCGCTCCCGGGCCGCACGGGTGGTGCTCAGCTCCTATCTGGCCGAGGCGTTCCGGGAACCCGACGTACGCATCGACGCCGTCTGCTTCACCGCCGAGACCCTGCTGTGGGCGATCGGCGAGGTGTGCCGGCTGGTCGCCCAGGGCGATGTGCGCCCGGACACCGTGGAGGTGCGCTGCCTGCTGCCCGGACCCGGGGTCGCGCTGCCCTACCCGGTCCCCGTCCCGGCCGACGACGAACCGGCGCTGCGGCAGCGGATCGACCAGCGGATCAAGCGGCAGATAACGAACCAGATGGAGGTCATGGCCTCCCTGGCCCAGATGATGGCCGGCTACGGCATCGACGCGAAGGTCGTCTTCAGGGCCCTGCCGTTCGTGCCGTCGGTGAAGCAGTACGTGCTCAACGGCACGCTGGTCCTCCAGGGCAACTACCGGGTCGGTCTGCGCCCCTACGAGGTCGCGCCGGGCGCCGGAGAGATCCAGGTCATGGACGTCAGCGGGTTCGCCTCCTCGCTGTTCGAATTCCGCCGGGACCGGGGCGGACAGGACGAGGCGCTCGTCGACGACACCAGGAAATGCTTCGAGGCCCTCTGGGAATTGTGCCCGCCGAGGTCGACACTCGGCTCGTGACTCCTGAGACGGGACGGACCGACCTGGTGGCGCGAGACGCCGAGGAACTTGCCCGACTGGTCGCGGGCACGAGGAATGTCCTCTTCGACTTCGACGGACCCATCTGCCGTCTGTTCGCCGGCCACCCGGCCGTGCGCATAGCCAGGGAACAGGTGCTGTGGCTGGAGGAGCAGGGCCTCGCCGGGCTGCTCACCGAGGCGGAGCGGGCCAGCCCCGACCCGCACGGGGTGCTGATGGCCTTCGCCGCCCGCCACCCCGGCAGCGACCTGGTCCTCGACCTGGAGGAGCGGCTCACCCGCGCCGAACTGGAAGCCGCCCCCGACGCCTGGCCGACGGCCTACGCGGACGCCCTTGTCCGGACCTGGGTGGCGGTCGGCGCCCGCCTCGCCATCGTCACCAACAACTCCGCGCGCTCCGTGGAGAAATACCTCCGCGGCAGGGACCTGTACGCCTGCTTCGCCCCCCACATCTACGGCCGTACCGCCGATCTGCGGCTGCTGAAACCCAACCCCGACCTGCTGCTGAAGGCCCTGCGCGCGATGGGGGCGGCCCCCCGGACCTCCCTGATGATCGGCGACAGCCAGACCGACTACACCGCCGCGCGCACCGCCGGTGTCCCCTTCCTCGGGTACGCGGGCAACGACGCGGTGCTCCGGCGGCTGCTGGCGGACGGGGTGCCGGAGCGCCGCATCCTGCGCTCGCTGGAACCCCTCCTGCACGCCGTACGGACCGGCTGAGAAGACCGAAGAACCCTCAGCTCACGGCCCCTCCACGCCCCTGTGCGGTGTCCGGTGTCCGCATGGCGGGCGGACCGGAGGGAGCCGGCACGGTGTTCAGTACGCTCTGCGCCCATGCGGCACCCCCTGTCCCATCAGTCCCATCAGCCCCATCAGTGCTATCAGTCGCGGCTGTCCCCTCAGGCCGGACTGTCCCGTCTGTCACCCCGGGCACACGAAGCACAGGAAGCGCTGGTGCGCTTCTTCGCCGAGCGCCGCCGCGAGCGGGCCGTCGGGGACGTGGTGGCCGGCCACCACAACAGCAACCGGGTCCTCCCGCTGGGCCAGCCCCTCGCCTATCTGCTGGGGCTGGACTCCGGGCGGGCGCGGGCCAAGTTCCGGGTGCCGTGCGAGACGGTCGAGGTCGTGCCCCGGATCTGGCGGGAGTCCGAGGTGCTGCACGCGGTGCGCCCCTGGCTGGACGACGTACCGCGCTGTCTGCGGGACTTCGGGGCCTGGTCACTGCACGCCTACGTCACGGGCTGGGCCCTGTCCGAGGAGCCCGGCGGGCATCCGCTGGACGAGGCGCGGATCGCGGAACTGGCCGGCTTCTTCGCCCGGCTGGCCGCCGTACCGGCCGAGGCCCTGCCGCCGCGCCCCGAGGGCTGGCCCGGCAGCGGCGACAGCGCGGGCTTCCTGCGCTTCCTGGCCGACTTCACGGAACACCGGGTCCACCGCCCCCACCGGCCGCGCTTCGGCACCCTCTTCGACGCCCTGGGCATCCCGCCCACCGTCGTCGGCGACTTCCTCGGCACCCGCCCGCCCCTCACCGCCCGCCCCTTCGTCCTGCTGCACACCGACGTCCACCGGGCCAATGTGATCGTGACCCCGGGCCCGGCCGGTGAACGGCTCACGGTGCTCGACTGGGAACTCGCCCTGTACGGCGACCCGTTGCACGACCTCGCCACCCATGTGGTCCGGATGGGCTACGACGAGCGCGAGCGCAAGCTCGCCGTCGACCTGTGGACCGAGGCGATGCACCGGGCCGGACACCGGGACCTGACGGCCGGTCTGGACCGCGACCTCGGCACCTACCGGGGCTTCGAGCACGTCCAGTCGGTCTTCCCCGACGTGCTGCGCGCCGCCCTCGCCCTGCCCGACGACGCGGAGCCCCGGCACTACACCGCCGCGGCCACCCGGGTCTGCCGCACCCTGCGCCGCGCCTGGGAGGACCTGGCGTACGACGCCTCCCCCGCCGACGAGCCCACGGCCCGGCAGGCCCTGCGCGACTGGCACACAGCCGACCTGGAGAACCGGGCCCCCACCCCGCCGCGGAACGGCCCGACGGGCACCGGCCACGAAGGCCCCGCACCCGCCGGGCGCCGCGGTCCGGCGAGACACGGGCGCGGCGGGGACGGCCACGGCTGGTGCCCCGACGCCGACCGCCTCAGAGGCGTCACCCTCGCGTCCACCCCCACCCCGCGCCCGCACCCACCCCTGCCGGGAACCACCGGCCCGGCCCGGCCGCCCGAAGCCCTGGAACGCCCGGTCCACTGACCACCCACCGACGCACCGACCGCCGTACACGCCGCCACGCCGCTGACCACCCGACCCGCACCGGGTGGGGCCTGCGTAGGCTCCTCGTATGAGTGACGGCGGGGACGGTCTGCGGGAGCGGAAGAAGCGGCGGATGTACTCCGTGCTGTCGGAGACGGCGATCGGGCTGTTCCTGGAGAAGGGGTTCGACGCGGTGTCCGTCGCGGAGGTGGCCGCCGCCGCGGAGGTCTCCAAGCCGACGCTGTTCCGGTACTTCCCGGCCAAGGAGGACCTGGTCCTGCACCGGATCGCCGACCACGAGGGCGAGGCCGCGCGGGTCGTCGCCGAGGGGCCGGACCCCGTCGAGGCGCTGCGGCGCCACTTCCTGGCCGGGCTGGAGCGGGGCGACCCGGTCACCGGGCTGTGCGACCACCCCGACGTGCTCGCCTTCCGCACCCTGCTCTACGGCACCCCCTCCCTGGTCGCGCGGGCGTACGGGCAGGTCGAACGGGACGAGGCCGCGCTGGCCGGGGCGCTCGGCGGGGATCTGGACGCCCGGCTCGCCGCCGCGCAGATCATCGCCGTACGGCGGGTCCTCGCCGAGGAGAACTGGCGGCGGATCGCCGCAGGGGAGACGGAGCGGCAGGTCCGGCCGGACGCGGTGGCCGCGGCCGAGCGGGCGTTCGCCCGGCTGGCGGAAGGGCTGCCGGGCCTCACCGCGAGACCCCGAAGTGAGTCACGGTAAAAAATTTAACTCGGTTACGTTATTCCGGTACGCTCGGGGGAATGACGGCACCCGACCCCGCCCCCGGCCCCCTCGGCGCACCTGACCCTCTTCCTGCCTCCCCCGACTCCCTTGAGGGCGCTCTACGCCAGGAACGCGCCCACCACGACCGGTGCCGTGCCACCCTCGCCGCGATGGCCGACGGGGCCGACGAACAGGTGACGATCGGTGCGGACGCGTCCGCCTCCGGCGCCGACGCCGAAGTCCTCGGGTATCAACTCCGCAGCCGGGCCCAGGCGTTGCGCGAACTGCCCGAGGGGCCGCTGTTCTTCGGACGGCTCGACTTCCGGCCCCCGGAGAAGCCCGCGGACCCCGACGGGCACCCCGCGCTGCACGTCGGGCGGCTGCGGATCGGCGAGCACCCCGCGGCCCCGCCCCTCGTCGTGGACTGGCGGGCCCCCGTCGCCCGCGCCTTCTACCAGGCCGGGCCCGCCGACCCGCACGGGGTCGCCGTACGCCGCCGGTTCGGATGGGCGCCGGGCAGCCGGGGCGACTCGGCCGACCTGACCTCGCTGGAGGACGAGCACCTGGACCCCGGCTACCCCCGGGCCGGACCGGCGGGGCCCAGCGCGATCGTCGCCCGCGAGATCGAACGCCCGCGCGTCGGCCCCATGCGGGACATCGCCGCCACCATCCAGCCCGACCAGGACGCTCTCGTACGAGGTGATCTCGCGCGGTCGGTGTGCGTGCAGGGCGCCCCCGGCACCGGCAAGACGGCCGTCGGACTGCATCGCGCCGCCTACCTCCTCTACACCCACCCGCAGCGCCTCCGACGCGGCGGACTGCTGATCCTCGGCCCCCACCGGACCTTCCTCGACTACATCGCCGCCGTCCTGCCCGCCCTCGGCGAGAGCGGCGTACGCCAGTCCACCCTGCGGGAGGAACTCGCCGAGGCCCTCGGCCACCCCGCCGGCGGCGGGGAGGCCGAGGCCCTCGGCCACCCCGCCGGCGGCGGGGACGACGAGGATCCGCGCGCCGCCGCCCTCAAGCACGACGAGCGGATGGCCGAGGTGCTGCGCCGGGCGCTGTACGCGCGCGTGGACCCCGCGGCCGTCGAGTCGCTGACCGTGCCCGACGGGGCGTACCGCTGGCGGATCACCGGGGCGGAGGTGGCGGAGACCGTGGCCGGGGTGCGCGCGGAGGAGCCGCCGTACGAAACCGGGCGGGAACGGGTGCGGACCCGGCTGGTGGAACGGCTGCGGCGGTCCGCCGAGCGACGGTCCGGGCCCCGCCCGGCGCCCTGGGCGCGCAAGGTCGGGCGGGCGCTCACCCCGCACCTGGACGCCGTGTGGCCGACAGTGCGGCCCGAGGAGGTGGTCGCCGGGCTGCTCGGCGATCCGGAGGCTCTCGCCCGTGCGGCCGACGGGGTGTTCGACGGGGCCGAGCGGCGGGCGCTGCACCGGTCGCGGCTGTCCCGGTCGTGGCGGTCGGTGCGCTGGTCGGACGCGGAACTGGTGATGCTGGACGAGGTCGCCGGGCTGATCGCCCACCCGGACGGGTACGCCCATGTCGTCGTGGACGAGGCCCAGGACCTGTCCCCGATGGAGTGCCGGGCCATCGCCCGGCGGGCGCGGTTCGGCTCGCTGACCGTGCTCGGCGATCTGGCCCAGGGCACCACCGCGTGGGCCGCCCGCTCCTGGACCGGGAGCCTGCGCCACCTGGGCGTGCCGGACGCCGACGTCGTACCGCTGACCACGGGATTCCGGGTGCCGGCCGGCGTCGTGGGACTGGCGAACCGGCTGCTCGCCCGGCTGGATGTGGACGTACCGGCGGGCCGGTCGCTGCGCACCGACGGTGAGGTGCGGATCCGGGCGGCGGGCGGCGATCTGCCGGGGGCGGTGGTGGCCGCCGTACGGGAGGCGACGGCCGGGGAGGGCTCGATCGGGGTGGTGGCGGCGGACGGTGACACCGGGTGGGTGCGGGCGGCGCTGGAGGCCGCCGGGGTGCCGGTCGCGGCGGCGCCCCTGGGCGGGGGAGCGGGGGAGCGGGTCACCGTCGTCGCCGCGAGTGCGGTGAAGGGGCTGGAGTACGACCATGTCGTGGCCGTCGAGCCCGCGGCGATCGCGGAGGCGGAGGAACGGGGGCTGCACCGGCTGTACGTGGTGCTGACCCGGGCGGTGTCACGGCTGGACGTGGTGCACGGGAGGCCGCTGCCGTTCTGACGGTCGGGCCGCTGCCGTTCTGACGGTCGGGCCGCTGTCGGGCTGGCGGTGGAGGCCACGGACGTGCTGACGGCCGCGGCCTCCACCGGGCCCTCGCTCAGCCGAGCAGGGGCATCAACTGCTCCTCCTCGTAGGCCAGATGGGCCTCCAGCTCGGCGGTCAGCCGCTCCACCTCCGCCCGGACCACGGCGATCGGCTCCCCGCCGTCGATCACCCGCCGCACCTCCGCGACCAGGACCGCGACCCGCTCGTGCTCCTCGGCCAGCCGGGCCAGCATCGGGGCCGCCTCGGGGTGGCGGCCGGCGAGGTGGGGGAAGATGCCCATGTCCTCGCCGGTGTGGTGGTTGTGCAGGCCGTGGCAGAAGGTGAGGCAGTTGATCCGGAGCTGGGCGCCCAGCGGACCGCGGTCGCCCCGACCCGCCAACTCCTTGCGCAACAGGGCGAGTTCATGGCGGAAGGCGTCATGGATGAGCTTGAGTCCTTCGGCCATCGAACCGGCGTTGACGTTCGGCGGCCCGTCGACCGGGACCTCCTGGAGGACGACGAGCGGGATCGGCCGGTCCGTCCTGCGCTGGTACTCGGCCCACCCCTCGTCCGACTCCACGGCCCGCGCCCACGCCCGCGCACGCTCCTCGCCGGTCAGCACGGTGGCGTCGGCCTCGTAGGTGAAGACACCGCTCTCGACGGTCACCCGCGGGTGGGCGACCAGATTGTGGTACCAGGCGGGGTTCCTGGGCGATCCGCCCGCGGAGGCGATGACCAGGATCCGGCCGTCACCGTCGGGGAGATAGCCGAGGGGGGTGGTGTGCCGGGCGCCCGAGCGGGCCCCCGTGGTGGTCAGCAGGATCAGCCGACCGCCCTCGAAAGGGCCGCCGACCCGGCCGTGATGGGCGCGGAACTCCTCGATGACCTGCTGATTGAAGGTGTGGGGTATGCCATGGGTCATGCTGGGGTGGGTCTCCTTCTCGTTCGCTTGAATGATGAGCTGTGCGAAGAGAAGAAGCGGCGGACTCCTGGCCCGCGCCGGCCTCACTCAGAGGCCGGGCACCCAACTCGCTCACGGCACGAGGCCGACCCGGCAGTCATACGCGTGACGTTAGCGGTGGGGCGAGGGGTAGGGCAACGTGGTTTCCGTGCGACCACTCCTGTACCTCGACGTCGACGGCACGCTGCTGCCGTTCGGGGCGGCCGGGCCCTACCCGGTCCACGAGCCGGACCACGGGACGCCGTACGGCGACGGGCGGGTGGATCCGGACGCGCATCCGCTGCTCACCCGGATCGACCCCGGCCTCGGCCCCCGGCTGCGCGCCCTGGACTGTGTGCTGGTGTGGGCCACGACCTGGCTGGACGACGCCAACGAGGTGATCGCGCCCTGGCTGGGACTGCCGCCGCTGCCGGTGCTGGACTGGCCGGACGAGGACGAGGCACCTGGTGCGACCGGCGGGTACAGGGTGTCCGGGGGGCGGGGGGTGCACTGGAAGACGCGGCATCTCGTCGCCCATGCCGCCGGGCGGCCGTTCGTCTGGCTGGACGACGAGATCACCGCGGCCGATCACGCCTGGGTCGGCGCCCACCACCCCGGCCGCGCCCTGCTGCACCGGGTGGATCATCGGCGGGCGCTGACCGGGGCGGACTTCGACGCCGTACGGGGCTGGCTCAGAGCGGCTTGAGCAGATCGACGACCGCGAGGAAGCCGGAGGTGCCGCGGCCCTGGGCGATGACCCGGCTGACCAGGCCCTCCGTCGCCCGCATCACGTTCGCCTCGATGCCGTGCGCCTCGGAGGCGTGGACGACATGGGCGATGGTGGAGGCGGCCGAGGTGATCGGGTTCAGGTCCCCGGAGTAGGAACCGTCGTCCACGTCCTTCGCCATCTGCTCGAACAGCGGCGGCAGGATCGCGCCGATGCCCATGGCGAACGGCGCGAGTTCGCCCGCGCCGATGCCCTCGGCCCGGGCCATCGCCAGGGCGTGCGCGTAGCCGGACATCGCCGTCCAGAAGATGTCGAGCAGCGCGATGTCGTACGCGGCGGCCCGCCCGATGTCCTCGCCGAGGTGGGTGTGGGCGCCGCCGAGCGCGTCCAGGACCGGCCGGTGCTCGCGGTAGAGGGCCTCGGGGCCGCTGTAGAGGAACACCCCGTCGGGCGTGCCGATGGTCGGCGTCGGGGTCATGATCGCGCCGTCCAGATAGCGGATCCCGTGCGCGTCCGCCCAGGCGTCCAGGTCACGGGCCCGGTCGGGGATGTCGGCGGTGAGATTGACGACCGTACGGCCCTTGAGGGCGGTGGCGACCTCGGGGCGGCGCAGTACGGCGTCCACGGCGTCGTAGTTCACCACGCAGACGACGGTCAGCTCGCTCGCCCCGACCGCCTCCTCGACGGACGACGCGGTGCGGGCGCCCCGCTCGACCAGCCCGGCGTCCTTGCCGGGGGTGCGGTTCCAGACCGTCGTACGCAGGCCCGCGGCCAGGAACGTCGCGGCCAGGGCGTACCCCATGGGCCCCAGACCGATGACGGTCACGGTGGAGGCAGACTGGGGGGTGGAGGCAGTGGAAGGGGTGGCGGGGGTGCCGTGCGCGGACGCGGACATGCTGGAACGCTCCTGGATGATGGTGGACTGTGCGAAACGGGGCCTGACATGACACGAAGCCGTGCCCGTGATCTGAACGTCTGCGGAGTGACCGCCGCGATCGCCGTCATCGACGGCAAATGGAAGACCTCGCTGCTGTGGCTGCTGGAGTCGGGCCCGCTGCGGCCGGCCGAACTGCGGCGCCGACTGCCGGGGCTCAGCGAGAAGGTGCTGACCCAGGCGCTGCGCGAGATGGAGGAGGACGGTCTGGTGCACCGGGAGGTGTACGACGTCCAGCCGCCGAAGACGGTCTATTCCCTGACCGGCTTCGGCCGTGAACTCTCCGTGGTCCTCGCTCCTCTCTCCGACTGGGGCCACCGCCGTCTGGACCGGATGGCGGTGGCCGCCGACGTCCCGGTCACACGACCAGCGTCGCGCGGGGCGGACGCGGTGCCAAGTACGCACTAAAAAGTGGGTGTCACGGCCCCCGCCGCCCCGTCGGCTCAGGCGTGTCGTTCGGCAGCCTCCCGTGCCACCCGCTCCAGACGGTCCCGATACTCCTGCCACCAGGCCGGGTCGCTGGTCGTCAGGCTGTCGTTGGTCGGGCTCATCCCGGCCGCGCCGTCGAGGAGTTCGCGCAGGATGTCGGCGTGCCCGGCGTGCCGGTCGGTGTCGGCGATGACCCGGACCACGGCGTGGTGCAGGGTCACTTCGTCCTTACCGTCCGGCCACCACGGAATCTTGCCCACGGTGTTCAGCGGCAGCGCGTCGAGCGTGGCGTCCGCGTGGGCCCAGGCCCGCCGGTACAGGCCGACGACGTCCTCACGGGTCTCGTCGGCGGTGGCCCACATGTCGGCGTTGGTCTCGGCCGCGTCCTGCACCCAGCTCAGATCCTCGCCGTGCGGGCGGCCGAAGGTGTCGCAGAGATAGCCCAGTTCCACGGTGGCGACATGCTTCACGATCCCCAGCAGATTGGTGCCGGTCGGCGTCAGCGGTCTGCGGATGTCGTACTCCGAGAGCCCCTCCAGCTTCCAGAGCAGCGCGTCGCGGGCGGACTGGAGATAGAAGTGCAGGTCGTCCTGGGGTGTGGAGGTGGCGGAGGGCCCGACCACGGCCCTGGGAGCGGAGGGAGAGCCGGGCGCGGTCCTGGGACCGGCACCGGCATGGAGGTGGGGATCGGGTGTCGTCATGTGCGGCAGTCTGCCGTGCCGGGGCTCTCCTCCCGGTGGGCGGCCACCCGCCCGGGCCGGGTGCGGTCCTCGGCCCACCACTTCCTGGCGCCGGGCTTCTTGGCCTCATGGGCGAGTTGCCTGACCGTGCCGCGGCACACGAACTCCTTCAGCCAGGCCCCGAACCGCCCGCCGACGTACAGCCGTAGCGCGAGGTCGTCCCGGTGGGAGAACTGGAAGACGCCGGCCCGGCGCCCCAGGCTGATGCACTGCCCCGCGAAGCCGACGGTGACCGGGGCGGGCGCGCGGCCCGCGAGCCGGCTGAGCACGGTCTCGGCGGCCTGCGGACCGAGCTGTACGGCGGACTGGCAGCCCATCCGGTACGCCAGCCCCGAGGGCGCCGCCGAGTCCCCGGCCGCGATGATGCGTGGGTCGTCCACGCTGGTCAGCGTCTCGTCGGTGCGCAGCCGGCCGATCCCGTCGGTGGTCAGCCCGCTGCGCGAGGCCAGGTCGGGCACGCCGAACCCGGTGGTCCAGACGGTCAGGTCGCCGGGGAGTTCACGGCCGTCGGCGAGCCGGACGGCATGCCGGGTCACGGCGGTCACGCGGGTGCCGGGGCCCGCGACGACCCTGACGCCGAGCGCGGCCGAGTGCCGGGCGACGGAGCGCCTGCCGCGCGGGTGGAGATACGGGCCGAGGACCCCGCCGCAGACCAGGGTCACCCGGCGGCCGGCCCCGGCCAGTTCGGTGGCGGTCTCGATCCCGGCGGGACCGGCGCCGACGACCGTGATCGCGGCCGACGCGGGCAGGGCGTCCAGGGCCGCCCGCAGCCGCCGCGCCTCCTCCAGACCGGCCACGGGGTACGCGTACTCGGCGGCGCCGGGCACCCGCTGGTCGACGGAGCCGCTGCCGACGGCGTAGATCAGGTAGTCGTAGCCGACCGTGCCCCCGTCGGCCAGCGTCAGGGTGCGCCCGGCCGCGTCGATCCGGGTGACGCCGCCGACCGTCAGCCGCACCCGCTCGGCGAGCAGCTCACGGAGGTCGACGGTGGGGTCGTACGCCCCGCCGACCAGCTGATGCAGCCGGATCCGCTCGACGAAGACGGGGCGCGGGTTGATCAGGGTCACGGTCACGTCGTCACGCTGGGTCAGCCGGTTGGCGGCCATGACCCCGGCGTAACCACCCCCGATGACGACGACCTCGATGCGCTCGGTCACGATGCCTCCTCGTTGCCCCGCTGCCTGCTCCTGCTCGCTCTGTCCCTTTCAAGACGACGGGGAGGGTCCGGCCTGTGACATCCCCCCGCCCGTCACTCTCCTGGAGCATGCTTTTGCAAGCGGCTGCTTGCAATAGTTAGCGGGGCGCGGCACAGTGGAGGCATGGCATCGCTCAACGTCGGCAATCTCGGTGAGTATCTGCGCGAACAGCGGCGCACCGCGCAGTTGTCGTTGCGGCAGCTCGCCGAGGCCGCCGGGGTGTCGAATCCGTATCTGAGCCAGATCGAGCGCGGGCTGCGCAAGCCGAGCGCGGAGGTGTTGCAGCAGGTCGCCAAGGCGCTGCGGATCTCCGCCGAGACGCTGTACGTCCGCGCGGGCATCCTCGACGCGGAGCGGGACCGGGACGAGGTCGAGACCCGTGCCGCCATCCTCGCCGACCCCACGCTGAACGAGCGGCAGAAGCAGGTGCTGCTCCAGGTGTACGAGTCGTTCCGCAGGGAGAACGGATTCGCGACCCCCGCGGACGACCCCGGTACCGGTGGTGTGGACGCGGGCGATACGGCACCACGTGCCGACACAGCAACACGTGCCGATACGGCACCACGGAAGGCGGCCGGACACAGGACGGCCGACGCGGAACCCGGCACCGCCCCCGGCGACGGTGGCGATGCCGGTCCACGGCGGAGTGCCGGTTGAACCGGACCAGGGAGAGACCGGGGCCCGCCGCGGACCACCATCAACCCTCAGCCGAATGTGAAAACGGGAGGACCCTCACCATGGCCATCACCGACGACCTGCGCAAGACCTTCAGCGACCCGACCCCCCTGTACTTCGCCGCCGGCACCGCCGACCTGGCCCTTCAGCAGGCGAAGAAGGTGCCGGGCCTGGTCGAGCAGCTGCGCGCCGAGGCGCCGGCCCGGTTCGAGGCCGTACGCGGCACCGACCCCAAGGCCGTCCAGGAGAAGGCCGCCACCCGCGCCAAGGAGGCCGGTGCCCGGGTCAAGGAGACCCAGGAGAACCTCCAGGTCAAGGTCAACGAGTTCCTGACCAGCCTCGACGGCGACTTCAAGAAGCTCGGCAGCAACTTCGACGCCGACCTCAAGCGCCTCGGCGAGAACGCCCAGGACCTCGCGCTGCGGGGTGTCGGCGTCGCCGCCGAGTACGCCGTGAAGGCCCGCGAGACCTATGAGCGGGTCGCCGAGCACGGTGAGCAGACGGTGCGCACCTGGCGCGGCGAGACCGCCGAGGGCATCGAGGAGCTGGCCATCGCCGTGGAGCCCGACACCGCGCCGAAGACGGAGGGCACGTCCACCGCGAAGCCCGCGCCGAAGCCCGCGCCGAAGGCGGCCGAGGCCAAGGGCGCCGCCCGGGTGGATGCCGCCGCCCCGGCCAAGAAGGCTCCCGCCAAGAAGGCCCCGGCCCGCAAGCCCGCCGCGAAGAAGACCACGCCGCCCGCCAAGTGAGCGGCGTGGTCCCGCGACAACGGACCGGGCACTTCCTGGGTGTCCGGTCCGTTGTCCGGGGTAGTGAAAGCGGCCGTTGCGGGTACGGTGGCCGCAGAGAGACGATCCGACTCGGGTGGTGGACGTTGTGCTGATGCAAGGGTTCGCGGGTTTCCTGTGGCTGCTGAACCTGGCGCTTACGGTGTTCAGCGCCTTCGCGCTGTTCGATGCCGCCTTCCGCCGTGAGGACGCCTATCGCGCGGCGGACAAGAAGACCAAGCCGTTCTGGCTGATCATCCTCGGGCTCGCCCTGGTGGTGAACCTGATCTTCGGCATCCTGTCGTTCCTGCCGATCATCGGCCTCATCGCCACCATCGTCTACATGGTCGACGTCCGCCCCGCCCTCCGAGCCCTCCCCGGCGGCGGTCGCCCCAACAGAGGCTCCAGCAGCGACGGCCCCTACGGCCCCTACAACGGCGGCCGATAACGCCCGAAAGGGGCCCGGGAAACTGCGCGCCCGGCCCCACGGGACCCCAAACCCACCGGGCGTGCAACGCCCGAAAGGGGCTTGGGGAACTGCGCGCCCGGCCCCACGGGACACGGCACCCACCCGGCGTGCAACGCCCCAAAGGGGCGCGGGGAACTGCGCGCCCAGCCCTATACGGCCCGCACCCGCAGGCCGCCACTAGCCCCACGGGGCACCGGACTCACGGGGCACCAATCCCACCCACCCGGCGTGCAACGCCCTATAGGGGCGCGGGGAACTGCGCAAACCACCCCAGCCCCACCCACCCGCACCGACCAGCCAACCCCCCCCACCCCCCACGCCCCCTCACCCCCCGGCGGCAGCCCCCCGCTCCAGCAACACCACCGCCACATCATCCGTAAGCTCTCCCCCATTGAGCTCCCGGACCTCGCTCACCGCGGCCCGCAGCAACGCCTCCCCCCGCAGCCCCTCCCCCAACTGCCGCCGCACCATCGCGATCATCCCGTCCTGCCCCAGCCGTTCCCGCCCGCCGCCGATCCGCCCCTCGATCAGGCCGTCCGTGTAGAGCATCAGGCTCCACTCCCGGCCCAGCTCCACCTGCGTCCGCGGCCAGCGGGCGCCGGGCAGCAGCCCGAGGGCGGGGCCGTTGTTGTCGTAGGGGAGCAGTCCCGCGGGACGTCCCGGCCGGGAGATCAGCGGGGCGGGGTGCCCCGCGAGGCAGAGCCCGGCACGGCGCCCGTCCGGCGCGATGTCCACGGTGCACAGCGTGGCGAAGATCTCGTCGTCGTCCCGCTCGTGTTCCAGGACCTGCTGAAGCGTGCCGAGGAGTTCGTCGCCGCACAGCCCCGCCAGGGTCAGCGCCCGCCAGGCGATCCGCAGCTCCACGCCGAGCGCGGCCTCGTCTGGGCCGTGGCCGCAGACGTCGCCGATCATGGCGTGGACCGTGCCGTCGGGGGTGCGGACGGTGTCGTAGAAGTCGCCGCCGAGCAGCGCGCGGGAGCGGCCGGGGCGGTAGCGGGCGGCGAAGCGCAGGGAGGAGCCGTCGAGGAGCGGGGTGGGGAGCAGCCCGCGTTCGAGGCGGGCGTTCTCCTGGGCGCGCATCCGCCCCTCGGCGAGTCTTCGCTCGGCCGTGTCGGATCGCTTCCGCTCGACGGCGTACCGGATCGCCCGGCTCAGCAGCCGGCTGTCCAGCTCGTCGCGGAAGAGATAGTCCTGGGCGCCCACCCGTACCGCCTCGGTGCCGCGCTCGGAGTCGCCGGACGCGGTGAGGGCGATGACGGCGTGCCGGGGCGCCAGCGCCAGGACATGGTGGAGCACGGCCAGCTCGTCGTCCTCGCCGGTGCGGCCGGGCGCGGGCAGCGCGAGGTCCAGCAGGATGCACTGCACGTCGTCGGTGAGCAGCCGCTCGGCCTCGGTGAGGTTGCGGGCCGTACGGACCCGGATCGGCTGACCGGAGGCGTCCAGCAGATCCGGCACGATCACCGAGCCGCCGGGGTCGTCCTCGATGAGCAGCAGGGTGAGGGAGCCGGTGGTGGCGGAGGCGGCGACGGGGACACCGGCCGGGGTCGGTGCCGAGCCCTGGGGCACGGCGGACGCCTCGAAGGCGGCCGACACGCTCTCCACAGGCGCGGCCGACGGACCTGCCGACGGACCTACCGGCCCGCCTGCCGACGGACCTACCGACCGACCTGCCGACGGACCTGACGGGCCGCCTGTCGTGGACGCGGCGGGCGGCCCGTCCACGGCATCGCTCTCCGCGGCCGGGACCGCTCTCTGCCGCGGTACGGGTACGGGCATTGTCCTGAGTCCTTCCCTCCCCCCGAGGGCACGGCGGGACGAGGGTGCTCGACCTACCGACGGGGACCATAGCGGGTGCCGGCGCCCGAGTGGAATGGGGTGTGGCGGGTGGCCCGGCGGCTGGCCGCTGTCATATGCCGCGATCCGTACCGCAGTTGGGCAGCCCACCCGGCGGTCCGGATGACGAAGGTCACGTCCCCACCGGGGCCGCCCCGGGGACGGGGTGCGCGCGGTCACATGACGCCGGTCTCACCACCGCGCCGCCTCCGACACTTCTCCCGATTCGCCCGCTATCCACCGTTTCCGCACCCCTCGAAGGGCTTCACGCACCCGGCCGTACAACCCCCAGGATCGGCATGGAACCGGCACCGGCGATCGTCACCGTCCGGCCGGGCCGCGGGGAGTGCACCATCGCCCCGTCCCCCACGTACAGCGCGACATGGCTCGCGTCGGCGTTGTAGATGATCAGGTCACCGGGGCGCATGTCCTCGGCGGAGACCCGCTTCAGTTGGCGCCACTGCTCCTGCGAGGTCCGCGGTATCGGCACGCCGGCCGCCGCCCACGCCTGTGAGGTCAGCCCGGAGCAGTCGAAGGTGTTCGGGCCCTCGGCGCCCCATTCGTACGCCTTGCCCAGCTGGTCCTTCGCGTACGCCACCGCCGTGCGGCCCGCGCCGCTGGCGGAGTCGTCGCTCCCGTCGAGGACGCCGGTGTCCAGCCAGGCGTCCTGGGCGCGGTCGGCGGCCTTCCGCTCCAGCTCGGCCAGCCGTACCTTCTCCTCCTTGGCCAGCTCGGACTCGACCTTCTCGGCCGCCGCGATCTGCTTCTTGATCTTCTTCTTCGCCCGCTCGGCGGCCCGCCGGTTGGCCTCCAGCTTCTCCCACCCGGCGGAGGCGTCCTTCGCGTACTGCTCCAAGTCCTGCTGGGTCTGTTCCAGCTTGGTCAGGGTGCTGTCGGTCGCGCGCTCGCCCTGGAGGATGCGTCCGGCGCCGTCGAGGAACTGGCGCGGGTCGTCGCTCAGCATCAGCCCCGCCTGGGGCGGCAGCCCGCCCGTGCGGTACTGGGCCCGGGCCGCCGCGCCCGCCCGCTCCCGCAGCTCCGCCAGCTTCTCCTGGCCCTTCACGATCCGCCGGGCCAGCCCGACGATCTCCTCGGACTGCTGGTCGGCCAGCTCCTCGGCGGAGTTGTACTCGTCGGTGGCCAGGGCCGCGTCGTGGTAAAGGTCGTTCAGCTTCTTGCGTACGACCTCCAGCTCCGAGTCGGTGGCGGGAGCCGACGCCGTCGTGCCGGAACCGGAACCGGAACCGGAACCGGAACCGGCGCTCGCGCCCGGCGTGGGATCAGGGGCGGCGAGGGCCGTGCCCGGTGCCGTCAGGACGGTGACCGCGCAGACCACGGCAACCGCCGCGCTGATCAGGCCGCGCTTGCCCGTTGCCATACCTGCCCCCAAAACTGATTCACCGTCAGTGACATACGACGCCCGAGGGATGGTGCCACGCGGCGCCGCAAAGCGACAGAGGAACTCCTCCGGGTCACTTCCCGAGCGCCCCCGGGACAACCTCCCCCGGCACACCCCCGAACGATCTCCCCGACTGTGTGACGAACAACTCAACGAGTTCGTTCCGCCCCCGCCGACCCTCTCGGCCCTCGCCCGCCCCCGCCGCCCCCCCCGTCGGCAGTAAGCACCCAAAACTGCCCGAAAGCCGCCTGAAAGCCGCCCCGAAGCCGCTCGAAAGCCGCCCGAAAGCTGCCCCGGAGTCGCCCGGAAGTCGCCCGAAAGCTGCCCCGAAGCCGCCCCGGAGTCGCCCCGAAGCCGCCCGAAAGCTGCCCCGAAGTCGCTCGAAATCCTCCCGAACCTGCCCCGCCCGTAAGTACCGCAAGCGCTCATCCAGGCACCCGTCACCCCCGAGGCGCCAACGCCTCCCAGGCGACCGTCACCCCCGAGGCGCCAACGCCTCCCAGGCGACCGTCACCCCCGAGGTGCCAACGCCTCCCAGGCGACCGTCACTTCGCCCTGCCGCCAGCGTCGAGGCCCGTCCACGACCGGCCAGCGGCCGGTCAGCTCCCGCACCGCCCGGATCCAGCGCTGCCGGGCGCCGTACGCGGCGTAGGGCGCGGCGTTGGCCCAGGCGCGGTCGAAGTCGCGGAGGAAGGCGTGCACGGGCTCGCCCGGCACATTGCGGTGGATCAGCGCCTTCGGCAGCCGCTCGGCGAGGTCCGACGGCCGCTCCAGCGAGCCGAGCCGGGCCGCGAAGGTGACGGTCCGCGGGCCCTCGGGCCCGAGCGCCACCCACACATGCCGCCGCCCGATCTCGTCGCACGTGCCCTCGACCAGCAGCCCGCCCGGGGCGAGCCGGGAGCGCAGCCGCTCCCAGACGGCGGCGACCTCGCCCTCGTCGTACTGGCGCAGCACATTGGCGGCGCGGATCAGGGCCGGCCGCCGGGGGAGGGGGATCTCGAAGCCGCCGTGCCGGAAGGTGAGCCCCTCGCGCTCGTACGGCTCCGCCGCCGCGACCCGCGCCGGGTCGATCTCGATGCCGACGACCCGTACGCCGGGGGCGGCCGTGCGCAGCCGGGTGAGCAGTTCGACGGCGGTCCAGGGGGCGGCGCCGTAGCCCAGGTCGACCGCCACGGGGTCGGCGGTCCACCGCAGTTCCGGGCCGTGGACGGCCGTGATCCACCGGTCCATGCGGCGCAGCCGGTTGGGGTTGGTGGTCCCGCGCGTGACGGTGCCCAGGGGGCGGGCGGCGGCGCGGGCTGTCATACGTACGAGAGTAAGCGGGCCCGGGGCGCGGCCCGTTTCTCCCCATCACATGGCAATCCACCGCAAACGCCCCAGTGGACGTCGAGCGGGCACCGGATGAACCCTCGAACGGTTGAGCGAGATCCGGTAATGATTCGGCAAAGATGCCGCCGGGGGAAATGGAGCATCCCCCTCCGGTGTTGCACCCCGGTGGAGGGCGTGACAAGCCCTCCGCAGCCATGCCCGCGGCAGGGAGGAACCGGCACGGTGAGCCAATACATCAGCAGGCTCGGTCGTCGCTCCCCGGCGGCTGCCGCACGCCTCGGCGCCATGCGGATCGGCCATCGCCGCCCCCGCCGCGTCGCCATGCTCTCCGTGCACACCTCGCCGCTCCACCAGCCCGGCACCGGCGACGCCGGCGGGATGAACGTCTACATCGTGGAACTGGCCCAGCGGCTGGCCGCGATCGACATCGAGGTGGAGATCTTCACCCGCGCCACCTCCGCCGCCCTCCCGCCCACCGTCGAACTGGCCCCCGGCGTCCTCGTCCGGCACATCGACGCCGGGCCGTACGAGGGACTGGCCAAGGAGGAGTTGCCGGCCCAGCTCTGCGCCTTCACCCACGGGGTGATGCAGGCATGGGCAGGGCACCGCCCCGGCCACTACGACCTCGTGCACTCCCACTACTGGCTCTCCGGGCACGTCGGCTGGCTCGCCGCCCAGCGCTGGGGCGTCCCGCTCGTGCACGCGATGCACACCATGGCGAAGGTCAAGAACGCGAACCTGGCCGACGGCGACACTCCCGAGCCCGCCGCCCGGGTCATCGGCGAGACCCAGATCGTCGCCGCCGCGGACCGGCTGATCGCCAACACCACCGAGGAGGCCGACGAACTCGTCCTCCACTACCGCGCCGACCCCGGCAAGGTCGCCGTCGTCCACCCCGGCGTCAACCTCTCGCGCTTCCACCCCGCCGACGGCCGCGCCGCCGCCCGCGCCCGGCTCGGCCTCCCGCAGGACGCCCTGATCCCCCTCTTCGCCGGCCGGATCCAGCCGCTCAAGGCCCCCGACGTGCTGCTCCGCGCGATCTCCGTACTGCTGGCCGAGCGCCCCGAACTGCGCTCCCGGATCGTCGTACCCGTCGTCGGCGGCCCGAGCGGCAGCGGCCTCGCCAAACCGGAGGGGCTCCAGAAGCTCGCCGCGCGGCTCGGGATCGCCGATGTCGTACGGTTCCGTCCGCCGGTCGGCCAGGAGCGGCTCGCGGACTGGTTCCGGGCCGCCTCCGTGCTGGTCATGCCGTCGTACAGCGAGTCCTTCGGGCTGGTCGCCATAGAGGCGCAGGCCGCCGGGACGCCGGTGCTGGCCTCCGCGGTCGGCGGGCTGCCGGTGGCGGTGCGCGACGGCGAGACCGGCTTCCTCGTGGAGGGCCACGATCCGGTGCCGTACGCGCGCGTCCTGGAGCGGCTGGCCGACGACCCGGCGCTCACCCACCGGATGGGCCTCGCCGCCGCGCACCACGCCCGCCGCTTCGGCTGGGACACCGCCGCGGCCGGTACCGCCGAGGTGTACACCGAGGCCGTCCACGCCCACCGCCGGCGGGCCCGCGCCGCCCACCACGGCTGAGCCGCCCCGCACCCCCTGACGTACGCTCGCAGCATGGCGGCAGGTGAGCAGCAGCAGGCGGCACAGGTCATCGAGGACGTCCTCAAGGAGGACGGCGTCGAGTGGGAGAGCCCCGAGCCCGGCCACTACGTGGTCAGACTCCCCGGCACCCGCAAGCTGTCCACCACGGTCTCCCTGATCGTCGGCCGCCACACCCTCTCCCTGAACGCCTTCGTGGTCCGCCACCCCGACGAGAACGAGCCCGCCGTCCACCGCTGGCTCCTGGAGCGCAACCTCAAGCTCTACGGCGTGAGTTACGCGGTCGACCGGCTCGGCGACATCTACGTCACCGGCCGCCTCCCGCTCTCCGCCCTCACCCCGGACGCGATCGACGGCCTCCTCGGCCAGGTCCTGGAAGCCGCCGACGGCGCTTTCAACACCCTCCTGGAACTGGGCTTCGCGACCGCCATCCGCAAGGAGTACGCGTGGCGGGTGGAGCGCGGGGAGTCCACCCGCAACCTGGACGCGTTCACCCACCTGATCCGACGCCCGTCGAACTGACCTCCCCCCAGGGCAGTCACGGTGGCCGCGCGCCATCTGTACGGGGGCCCGGCGCGACCCGGACCACCTGGACCGTCCTACGAGGCTCAGTGCCCGTCGGCCCGGTAGCGGCCCGGGGTCACGCCCACCAGCCGGCGGAAGTGCCGGGTGAGGTGGGCCTGGTCGTAGAAGCCGGTTCCGGTCGCCGCCTCGGCGGGGCGGGCTCCGGCCAGCAGCAGGGCGCGGGCGCGGTCGACGCGGCGCGAGGTGAGGTACTGGTGCGGGGCGATGCCGTACGCGCCGCTGAAAGCCCGTACGAGATGGGCGGGGTGGGCGTCGAGCAGCCGTCCGGCCTCCTCCAGGGACACACCCTCGACCACCCGCGCGTCGAGCAGTTCACGCAGTCGGCGGGCGAGGGCGGGGCCGGTGCTCGGGCCGATGCCGGTCAGCCGGGGCCGCAGCCGGTCGGTGAGCCGCTCGGTGAGCCGCTCGGCGACGAAGGTGAGCCGGCTCTCGGCCTCCAGTTCCTCGCCGGGGCGGGCCAGGGCCGTGTGCAGTTGGCCGACCCGGCGGCGCAGCAGCGGATCACGCAGGTCGGGGGTGTCGACGGCGGCGCCGATCAGTTCGTCGCCCAGCCGCGAGGAGTCGAGGTACAGGACGCGTTTGCGGAAGCCGTGCGGGGTGGCGGCGGAGCCGTTGTGCGGGATGTGCGGCGGCAGCAGGGAGACGGTGTCGTGCGGGGTGCCGTGGGAGTGCCGCTCCAGGTCGTACCGGACGGCCCCGTCGTCCACGATCAGCAGAGTCCACGCCGTATGGACGTGCATGGGGTAGGCGTACTCGGTGAAGCGCGCGTGGAAGACCTCCACGACGCCCGGGACGGCGGGGCGCCAGGCGGAGACGGAGGGCGCGTGCCGCTGCGGGGCCATGCAAAGAACGTACAAGACTCCCCGGGGCGGGCCCGCGAGCCTGGTGCGCATGATGACTACGGACCCGTCCGCCCCCGGCCCCCTGACCGCGCCCCCTGTGCGCTTCGACACGAAGATCGCCGTCCTGCTGCGTGCGGACCTGGAGCCCTGGCAGCGGCTGAACGTCACCGCGTTCCTGGTCAGCGGCCTGGGCACCGATCTTCCCGAGGTGATCGGCGCGCCGTACGAGGACGCCGACGCGGTGGCCTATCTGCCGATGTTCCGACAGCCGGTGCTGGTCTTCGAGGCCACCAAGGAGACGCTGACGACGGCCCACGCGCGCGTGCTGTCCCGGGCGCTGCCGCGCGCGGTCTTCACGGCGGACCTGTTCGCCACGGGCAACGACCGGGACAACCGCGCGGCGGTGAAGGCGGTCCCGACGACCGCCCTCGACCTGGTGGGGCTGGCGGTGTACGGGCCGAGGAACGCGGTGGACAAGGTGGTGAAGGGCGCGCGGATGCACCCGTAGCCGCTCGCCCTCAGCCGGCACCGACCTCGGGCCGCACCTTCTCGACGGCGGTATCAGGAACGGGGGAGGTGATGGGGGCGACGGGCGGGACGGGGGCGACGGAGGCGACAGGCGGGACGGGGGCGACGGGCGTGGACCGCTCCACGGGGGCGCCGGCCTCGTCGTCCGTCGGCAGGCTCCGCATCAGCAGCGCGTACCCGAGCGCGGCGATCGTACCGATGACCGCGCACAGCCCCCACAGCCACTCCGCGCCCCAGCGGTCGATGACGAAGCCGGACATCAGCGGGGCGATCAGCCCGGCGACGGACCAGGACATGGTGTACATGCCCTGGTAGCGGCCCCGTCCGTGGGTGGGGGAGAGCCGGACGACGAGCCCGGTCTGGGTGGGCGCGTTGACGATCTCGGCGAGGGTCCACACACAGACGGTGAGCGCGAAGACCCCGACGGACCCGGCGAACGCGGTGAGCCCGAAGCCGTACCCGGCGAGCAGCGAGGAGACCACGAGCAGCCGGCGCGGGTCGCGGTGCTGGATGAACCGGGTGACGGGGATCTGGAGGGCGACGATCAGTACGCCGTTGACGGCCATGGCCATGCCGTAGTCGGCGGGGGTGAACCCGGCCGCGCCCATGGCGACGGGCAGCCCCACCGCGCCCTGCTGGAAGATCAGCGCGATGAGGAAGGACAGGGTGACCACGCCCATGAACCGTCCGTCGCGCAGGACGGTGCCGAGCCGGACGGCGTCGTCGGCGGCCTGCTCGGTGACCGTGCGCTCGGGCCGTGACTCGGGCAGCTTGACGAAGACGAGGACCGCGCAGACGGCGGTCATCCCGGCCTCGATCAGGAACCCGGCGAGATAGCTGTACTCGGCGATGAACCCGGCCGCCATGGCGGAGATCGCGAAGCCGAGGTTGATGGCCCAGTAGTTGAGGGAGAAGGCCCGCACCCGGTCCTTGGGCGGCACGATGTCGGCCATCATCGCCTGCACGGCGGGCCGCGAGGCGTTGGACGCGGCGCCGACCAGGAAGGCGACGGCGGCGATGGCGACGGGGTGCTGCATGAATCCGAGCAGCGCGACGGAGAAGGCGGTGGCGCCCTGGGCGGCGACCAGGGTGGGGCGCCGTCCGAGCCGGTCGGTCATGACCCCGCCGGCCAGGGAGGAGACGACGCCGCCGAGGCCGTAGAGGGCGGCGACCAGACCGGCGTAGGAGGCGGAGTAGCCGCGCTCCAGGGTGAGGTAGAGCGCCATGAAGGTGGCGACGAAGGCGCCGAGGCGGTTGACGAGCGTGCTGGTCCAGAGCCACCAGAAGGCGCTGGGGAGCCCGGACACCGTCTCGGTGAGGGCACGTCTGAGGCGAGTGGCACTGGCGACGGACAAGCGGATCCCCCCACGGTGACCGATGACGGACGACGACGGACGACGACGGAGGCCAGGGGGAGAGCGTGCTGTAAGAGCCCCTGCGGGCTGTAAGAGTCCCTGACCTATGGCGCAACTTACTCAGTGGGGTCGGCCGAGTTCGAGCGGATTAGCAGTTCCCGTCAACTGTCCGAGCACCGGGCACCCCGAGCGGCGGGTCGAACCCGTCTATTACGCTCGACACCATGGCCGACGCACCGTACAAGCTGATCCTCCTCCGCCACGGCGAGAGCGAGTGGAACGCGAAGAACCTGTTCACCGGCTGGGTGGACGTCAATCTCACCGAGAAGGGCGAGAAGGAGGCGGTCCGCGGCGGTGAGCTGCTGAAGGACGCCGGTCTGCTGCCCGACGTGGTCCACACGTCCCTCCAGAAGCGCGCGATCCGCACCGCGCAGCTCTCGCTGGAGGCCGCCGACCGCCACTGGATCCCGGTCCACCGCCACTGGCGGCTGAACGAGCGCCACTACGGCGCCCTCCAGGGCAAGGACAAGGCGCAGACGCTGGCGGAGTACGGCGAGGAGCAGTTCATGCTGTGGCGCCGCTCCTACGACACCCCGCCCCCGCCGCTGGACCGTGACGCCGAGTACTCCCAGTTCGACGACCCGCGCTACGCGACCCTGCCGCCGGAGCTGCGCCCGCGGACGGAGTGCCTGAAGGACGTCGTCGTCCGGATGCTGCCGTACTGGTTCGACGCCATCGTCCCGGACCTGCTGACCGGCCGGACCGTCCTGGTGGCGGCCCACGGCAACAGCCTGCGCGCCCTGGTCAAGCACCTGGACGGCATCTCGGACGCCGACATCGCCGGCCTCAACATCCCCACCGGCATCCCCCTCTCGTACCACCTCGACCACGACTTCAACCCCCTCAACCCGGGCGGCACCTACCTCGACCCGGCCGCCGCGGCGGCAGCCATCGAGGCGGTCAAGAACCAGGGCAAGAAAAAGTAGGCCCAGGGCAAGACGAAGTAGGCCGGACGCTTCAAGCCCCCTGTCCGTGGGTGTTCCCCCTCGGGCAGGGGGCTTTGTGCCGGGTGGAGGTCGGTCGGGGGCCGGGACGGCCGGGGGTGTGGGTGGGGCCGGTGGCCGGTTTTGAGGCGGATGTCGGGGAAACGGGCGTCCTCGCCGTGTCGTCGTTGGTAGCTTCCCGCCCATGGCATTCGAACCCGGTGTCGAACTCAGACACGTTCTTTCCCGGATGAGCGGTTTCGCCATCGGCGACACCGACTACGTGTCCTACTTCGGCAACGACACCGGGGAGCGCCTGATCTACGTCCACAAGTGGGGAGAGGCGTCCGGCCTGCTGCTCCACTCCGACCTGGACTGGGACCCCCAGCCGGTGAAGGGCCCGCCGACCACGCTGGGCGACACCGCGACCGGCGCCCAGAAGCGGGCCCTCAGCAGTGTGAGCGTGGACGACGACGGCCGGCTCCTGGACACCCCCGTGTGCGGCGACATCATCCTCGGCCGCGAGGAAGCACAGTGGCTGGCCGCCTGCTACACCGCGACCGCCCCCCTGCGGGACGCCGGCTGAGCCACCGGCCGCACCGCCGCGCGCGAAGGGCCCCTGTACCGGGTGGGTACGGGGCCCTTCGTGTCGTACGCGCCGAACGGGCCGGCTAACCGCACTGGCACGGACCGCCCTGCTGGCATCCGCAGGTGCAGCCCGAACCGCAGCCGCAGGCCGCGAGCAGAGGGAGGCTCAGCGCCTCCGGGGGCCGTTCGGTGGGACGGTCCTGCGTCGGGTCGGGCGTGGGGCTGGGGGATTCGGCCATGGGTCCCTCCTCGGGGCGCACTCCGCACACCGCTCCGGACACGGTTCCGGGCGCGCCTACGCCCATTGGACGCCCCGCCCGCCGGTCGCATCAACGGCGCATCGATGCTCGCGCGCGCCCCCCGCCACCTCGGACGATGCCAGGCGCCTATGCGCCCCTCGCCGGACAGCAGGCATGCGCCCCGGCCCCCGAGGTCACGCGCCGTCCACCCCGGTCACCGCCTGGGCGTCCGGCTGCAGCTCGTCCGCGTGCTCGCCGGTGACCAGGAACACCACGCGCTTGGCGACCGCCACCGCGTGGTCCGCGAACCGCTCGTAGTAGCGGCCCAGCAGCGTCACGTCCACGGCCGTCTCGATGCCGTGCTTCCAGCGGTCGTCCATCAGGTGCTGGAAGAGCGTGCGGTGCAGCAGGTCCATCGCGTCGTCGTCGGTCTCCATCTGCATCGCGAGATCGACGTCCTTGGTGATGATCACCTCCGCCGCCTTCGCCATCAGCCGCTGCGCGAGCTGGCCCATCTCCAGGATCGTGGAGTGCAGGTCGTGCGGGATCGCCCGCTCCGGGAAACGCAGCCGGGTCAGCTTCGCCACATGCTGGGCGAGGTCGCCGGAGCGCTCCAGATCGGCCGACATCCGCAGCGAGGTGACCACGATCCGTAGATCCGTCGCCACCGGCTGCTGTCGCGCGAGCAGGTCTATCGCGCGGGCCTCAAGATCGTGCTGGAGATCGTCGATCCGCTTGTCACCCTCGATGACGTTCTCTGCCAGCTTCAGATCGGCGTCGAGGATGGCCGTCGTGGCGCGACCGATCGCCGACCCGACCAGCCGGGCCATCTCCACCAGACTGTCGCTGATCGAATCGAGTTCCTCGTGGTACGCGTCCCGCATCTGGGTTCCTCTCGTGCTCGTTCCAGGGGCTCTCAGGGGTCCGACCCTGCCGTACGGCACCGCCGCGCGGTGCCTCGGCCGGCGTCCCTGTGGCGCATCGGACACCGCGGGCCCCACCCCACGCTCTCACCCTCGACCGCGTACGCGTCCGGATCCGCCACCCCGAATGAACCGATACTGGCTCCAAGGTGAACTCTGGGCGACGAGTGTTCGAGGTGGACCGCTGATGACTGTGGGCATGTCGTACCCCATGCCTAACCTGGGAGCATGGACGTGAACGCGGCGGTCGCCGCAGCGGCAGCGATCGCCGGTGTACTCACCGGCGTCATCGCCATGCTGGCGTTCCGCTGGAGCGAGCGCGACCTGAAACGGCCGACACGCACCTCCCTGCACACCGACCCGGTGCTCCCGCCCGGGGTCGACACCGTGCTCTCCGTGCTGCGCTCCTCCGCGGTCGTCCTCGACGAGGCCGACGCCGTGGTCAAGGCCAGCTCCGCCGCCTACGCCCTGGGACTGGTGCGGGGCGGCAAGCTCGCCGTCGAGCCCATGCTCAAGATGGCCCGCGACACCCGCCGCGACGGCGAGATACGCCAGGTCGAACTCGACCTGCCTCGTCGTGGCACCGGCCGCGGCGAGGCTCTCGCCGTCTCCGCCCGGGTCGCCCCGCTGGGCTCCCGGCTCGTGCTGCTGCTGGTCGAGGACCTCACCGAGGCGCGGCGCATAGAGGCCGTCCGGCGCGATTTCGTCGCCAACGTCAGCCATGAGCTGAAGACCCCGGTGGGCGCCCTCTCCCTGCTCTCCGAGGCGGTCATGGACGCCGCCGACGACCCGGAGGCCGTACAGCGCTTCGCCGGGCGGATGCAGATCGAGGCGACCCGCCTGACCAATCTGGTCCAGGAGCTGATCGACCTCTCCCGGGTGCAGAACGACGACCCGCTGGAGGACGCCGAGCCGGTCCGGGTGGACGAACTGGTCGCCGAGGCCATCGACCGCTGCCGGCACGCGGCGGGCACCAAACAGATCACCATAGCCGCCTCCATACAAGGGCCCCAGGGAACCCAGGGAACTCAGGGAACCCAGGGAACTCAGGGAACCCAGGGAACTCAGGGAACCCAGGGAACTCAGGGGACCCAGGGGCCTCAGGGTCAGGGGCCTCAGGGCCTCGAAGGGTCCGAGGGGCTCCTCTCCGAGAGGAGGGGCGGCAGCCGGACGGCCGACGGTGACCTGCACATCTGGGGCAACCGGGGCCAGCTCGCCGCCGCCCTCGGCAACCTCGTGGAGAACGCCGTCAACTACTCGCCCGCCCGCACCCGCGTCGGCATCGCCGCCCGCCGGATCGGCGCCTCGGGCGGCGACGCCATCGAGATCGCCGTCACCGACCAGGGCATCGGCATCTCCGACAAGGACAAGGAGCGCATCTTCGAGCGCTTCTACCGCGTCGACCCGGCCCGCTCCCGAGCCACCGGCGGTACGGGCCTCGGTCTCGCGATCGTCAAGCACGTGGCCGCCTCGCACGGCGGGGAGGTCACGGTGTGGAGCTCGGAGGGTCAGGGCTCCACGTTCACCCTGCGGCTGCCGGAGGCGGGCGCCGCCCGCGACCGGGCACAGCAGCAGGAGCATCCCGCTCTCGACGACGAGGCCGGGCCGTCCGCGGGTGCGTCCCACTCCGCCCGATCCCACCCGTCCTCCACTGCTCCATCCCCAGAGTCAACCGCGTACCAGACGCTTTCCGCCCCGGAGGTCCTTCCGTGACCCGAGTGCTCGTCGTCGAGGACGAGGAGTCCTTCTCCGACGCCCTGTCGTACATGCTCCGCAAGGAGGGCTTCGAGGTCGCCGTCGCGACCACCGGGCCCGACGGACTCGACGAGTTCGAGCGCAACGGCGCCGATCTCGTCCTCCTCGACCTGATGCTGCCCGGGCTGCCGGGCACGGAGGTCTGCCGCCAGCTCCGCGGTCGCTCCAACGTCCCCGTCATCATGGTGACGGCCAAGGACAGCGAGATCGACAAGGTCGTCGGGCTGGAAATAGGAGCCGATGACTACGTCACCAAGCCGTTCTCCTCGCGCGAGCTGGTGGCCCGTATCCGGGCCGTCCTGCGCCGCCGCGGCGAGCCGGAGGAGGTGACCCCGGCGGCCCTGGAGGCCGGCCCGGTCCGTATGGACGTCGACCGCCATGTGGTCACCGTCAGCGGCTCCAAGGTCGACCTCCCCCTCAAGGAGTTCGACCTCCTGGAGATGCTGCTGCGCAACGCGGGCCGTGTCCTGACCCGGATGCAGCTCATCGACCGCGTCTGGGGCGCCGACTACGTGGGCGACACCAAGACCCTGGACGTCCACGTCAAGCGCCTGCGCGCCAAGATCGAGCCGGACCCGGGCGCCCCGCGCTACCTGGTGACGGTCCGCGGCCTGGGCTACAAGTTCGAGCCGTAAACCGCCCCCCCTCGGGCGACGGGGCCGAACCTGGCCATTCGCTTCGGCGTCCGGGCCGGCTCCCGTTCGGCCCAGCCCCGTTCGAGCCATCAACCGAACACCCTCCACCCGAACCGGGCGGACGCCCCCAGGAAGCCCCGAAGCCGAGCCCCCACACGACGATGGGCGGGACCTCTTCTCAGAGGTCCCGCCCATCGTCGTCAGCGGACCAGCCGGACCAGCCCCAACAGCCGGAGCAGCCCCAATAGCCCCAACAGCCGGAACAGCCCCAACAGCTATCCGGCTACGACAGCTCAGTGGCCGCCGGTCTCACCGGTCTCACCGGTCTCGGCCGTGTCACCCGTGTCACCCGTCTCACCGGAGTCCTCCGCACCCGCGCCGTCGGCCGGCGTCTCGGAGCCCGAGGCGCCGTCCGACGCGGAACCGGACGCGGTGGAGGACGGCTCCCCGGAGGGCTCCCCGCTGCTCCCCCCGCTCGGCGAGGCGCTGCTCTTCGCCGACGGCACCGCGGTCGGGCCCCAGCTGGTGAAGAAGCTCTCGGCGGGCACGACGAACGCCTGGAGGCCCACCTCGCCGGTGCTGCTGAAGGTGAAGGTGACCTGCTGCGCGTCGCCGTCGGTGAGCTTCTCGCCGTTGCTGATCACGGCGGAGGCGTTGTCCTTGCCACCGATGATCACGGAGCCGCCGGCCGGGACGCTCAGCTTGCCCTTGCCGCTCGCGGGGGAGATGTCGGCGTCGCCGATGCCCTCCACGTTGATGGACTCAAGGGTCTGGGCCTTGGTACCGGCGTTGAACAGGGTCGCGGAGACCGCCGCCGGGCCACCGGCCTCGGGGTCGGGCTGGGTGATGACGATCGCGTTCTGGACCTTGATGTCACCGACACTCGTCGCGGCGTTGTCCGGATTGATCTGAAGGGTCTGCGAGTTGTTGCCGGCGCCGCAGGCGGCGAGCGAGGCGATCGAGAACGCGATGGCGGAGGCGGCGAGGGCGCCGCGTCGAAGGCTGCTGCTCACTCGGCGGCAACTCCTTGAACACAGGGGCGGCTTCCCTTGTAAAGCCGCCCTAAGAATCGGTCAGCGCGCTTAGGTTACCGAGCCGTTCCCGCCGGTCCGCACCCGACCCTCCCTAACGGATCACATCGTTCGACGGGCGGCCGGGTGCGCCCACCAGGCGGCACGCCGCACCCGGGGGACGCCTCCCGGGTCCACCCGCGCCACAAGTGACCCACCGGTCACTTTGACCCCACGCTTGTTCGCCATTCACATAAGCCCTTCGGGCATACCGTCGCGATAATTCCTTGTGAAGGAAACGCGACGGGAATCCGGGCCCCGAAATTGATCACCGGGCGCCCCGATGAGCGCTGTGTGATCAATTCCGGAATCGGCCAGGACCCGCCGCCCGGCACCGAACGGAGTAGCGGAACTCGTGCACTTGAAACCGGACATATGCGGACGTTAGTCCGCTTGGTGGGGGTCCTGGATGTGTGTAACGTGCGCGTTTCTCTCCCCTCGGACAGCCCCTCCCACCTGCGAATACCTGCTCCCGAAGGCCCGCCGCAGCACGTTCCGGTCGCTGTTGTCAAGCCCTGAGATATGCCCTGACCTGCGAAAACGCCATTCAGAACCCGCCGTTTCCGTGTTACCCTGGATAGCCACGGAAGGGGTACCTGTCACATGACGTTCAAGGTTGGCGACACCGTGGTCTATCCCCATCACGGGGCCGCGCTGATCGAGGCCATCGAAACTCGCCAGATCAAAGGCGTGGACAAGACCTACTTGGTGCTGAAGGTCGCCCAGGGTGACCTGACGGTACGTGTGCCAGCGGACAATGCGGAGTTCGTCGGCGTGCGTGATGTGGTCGGTCAGGACGGGCTGGACCGGGTCTTCGAGGTGTTGCGCGCGCCGTACGCCGAGGAGCCCACGAACTGGTCCCGTCGCTACAAGGCAAACCTGGAGAAGCTCGCCTCCGGCGATGTCATCAAGGTCGCGGAAGTCGTGCGTGACCTGTGGCGTCGTGAGCGCGAGCGCGGACTGTCCGCCGGTGAGAAGCGGATGCTCGCCAAGGCCCGCCAGATCCTGGTGAGCGAGCTTGCTCTCGCGGAGAACACCAACGAGGACAAGGCCGAGGCGCTCCTCGACGAGGTCCTCGCCTCCTGACCTCGGCCCCAGCCGAGTCAGCCCCGCACACCGAAATGCCGCGGTGCCCGATGACGTCCCAGACGTCGCCGGGCGCTGCGGCATGTTCGTACCCGGACGGATACGCCACACCGAGGCGATCGGGAGATCACCGAGGCGATCGGGAGATCGCTGACGCGAGCGCCCCACGCCGGGGAAAGATCACCCCGGTACTGTGCGTGCCGGGCCCGGGCAACCGCCTCGACCAGGGTCACGGAAGGGTCCGGTCAAGGCCGCCTGCCCGGCACGATGTGGCCATACCCAAGTAGGCCGAGCACACAAACCTTGACAGGAACCGATGTCTGACGTTTCGCGACCTTCGCCCGCAGGGATCCGTACCGCCGCGGTCATCCCGGCCGCCGGCCGCGGGGTACGGCTGGGTCCGGGCGCCCCCAAGGCGCTCCGCGCGCTGGGCGGCACCCCGATGCTGATCCACGCCGTCCGCGCGCTCGCCGCCTCCCGCCATGTCTCCCTGGTCGTCGTCGTGGCCCCGCCCGAGGGCGCCGCCGAGGTCAAGTCACTGCTCGACGCGCACGCCCTGCCGGAGCGGACCGACTTCCTCGTGGTCCCCGGCGGTGAGACCCGCCAGGAGTCCGTGAAGCTGGGCCTGGACGCCCTGCCGCCCGGCTACGAGGTCGTCCTGGTCCATGACGCGGCCCGTCCGCTGGTCCCCGTGGACACCGTGGACGCCGTCGTCGAGACCGTCCGCGACGGCGCCCCGGCCGTCGTACCGGCCCTGCCGCTCGCCGACACCGTCAAGGAGGTCGTGCCCGCGACGGCCCCCGGCGAGCCCGAGCCCGTGGTGGCCACCCCCGAACGGGCCCGGCTCCGCGCGGTCCAGACCCCGCAGGGCTTCGACCGCGACACCCTGGTCCGCGCCCACGCGACCGTCACCGACGCCGTCACCGACGACGCCGGAATGATCGAACAGCTCGGACTCACCGTCGTGGTCGTCCCCGGCCACGAGGAGGCGTTCAAGGTCACCCGCCCCCTGGACCTGGTCCTCGCCGAGGCCGTCCTCGCCCGCCGGAGGCTCAACGATGGCTTCTGACCCGACCCGGCTCCCCCCGCCCCCTCCCTTCCCCCCGCTGCCCCAGGTCGGCATCGGCACCGACATCCACGCCTTCGAGGAGGGCCGCGAGCTGTGGTGCGCGGGCCTCAAGTGGGAGGGCGAGGGCCCGGGACTGGCCGGCCACTCCGACGCCGACGTCGTCGCCCACGCCGCCTGCAACGCCCTCTTCTCCGCCGCCGGTCTCGGTGACCTGGGGCAGCACTTCGGCACCGGCCGCCCCGAGTGGTCCGGCGTGTCCGGCACGACCCTGCTGACCGAGGCCGCCCGTATCGTCCGCGAGGCCGGTTTCGCCATCGGCAACATCGCCGTACAGGTCGTAGGCCCCCGCCCCAAGGTCGGCAAGCGCAGGGACGAGGCCCAGAAGCTGCTCTCGGAGGCGGCCGGGGCCCCGGTCTCGGTGTCCGGCGCGACCACGGACGGCCTCGGATTCCCCGGCCGCGGCGAGGGGCTGATGGCGGTGGCGACGGCCCTGGTGGTGCGCAGGGCGTAGCGAAGCGCGGGCGCGCGCCCGGACGACCGCGGCCGTTGCCCCGTACGGCGCACCGCACTATGTCACGCCCACTACCCTGGACACGTGACTATTCGCCTGTACGACACCAGCGCCCGGCAGATCCGTGACTTCACCCCGCTCGTCCCGGGCTGTGTCTCGATCTACCTGTGCGGCGCCACGGTGCAGGCACCCCCGCACATCGGCCACATCCGCTCGGGTCTGAACTTCGACATCCTGCGCCGCTGGTTCGCGTACCGCGGCTATGACGTGACGTTCATCCGCAACGTCACGGACATCGACGACAAGATCATCCGGAAGTCGGCCGAGCAGGGCCGCCCCTGGTGGTCCATCGGCTACGAGAACGAGCGGGCGTTCAACGACGGCTACCGCGCGCTCGGCTGCCTGCCGCCGACGTACGAGCCCCGGGCCACCGGTCACATCACCGAGATGGTCGAGATGATGCGCGGCCTGATCGAACGCGGTCACGCCTACGAGGCCGAGGGCAACGTCTACTTCGACGTACGGTCGCTGCCCGGCTATCTGTCGCTGTCGCGGCAGGAGCTGGACGGGCTGCGGCAGCCCGCCGAGGACGGCGAGACCGGCAAGCGGGACCCGCGTGACTTCGCCATGTGGAAGGCGGCCAAGCCGGGCGAGCCCGACTGGGAGACGCCGTTCGGCCGGGGCCGCCCCGGCTGGCACCTGGAGTGCTCGGCGATGGCCCACAAGTACCTGGGCCCGGTCTTCGACGTCCACGGCGGCGGTATCGACCTGATCTTCCCGCACCACGAGAACGAGATCGCCCAGGCCCGCGGCTTCGGCGACGAGTTCGCCCGGTACTGGGTGCACAACGCGTGGGTCACCATGAGCGGCGAGAAGATGTCGAAGTCGCTCGGCAACTCGGTGCTGGTCAGCGAGATGGTCAAGCAGTGGCGGCCGATCGTGCTCCGCTACTACCTGGGCACCCCGCACTACCGCTCGACCATCGAGTACAGCGAGGAGGCCCTGCGCGAGGCCGAGTCCGCGTTCGCGCGGATCGAGGGCTTCCTCCAGCGGGTCGTGGAACTGTCCGGGGGCCCGGTCGAGCCCGCCGCCGAGGTGCCGCCCGCCTTCGCCGAGGCGATGGACGACGACCTGGGCGTCCCGCAGGCCCTCGCCGTCGTCCACAACACCGTCCGGCAGGGCAACAGCGCGCTGGCCGCCGACGACAAGGAGAGCGCGGTCGCCCGGCTCTCCGAGGTCCGCGCCATGCTGGGCGTGCTGGGCCTGGACCCGCTCGACCCGCACTGGGCCGGCGAGAGCGACCGGGGCGAGGATCTGCACGGCGTGGTCGACAGCCTCGTACGCCTGGTGCTCGACCAGCGTCAGGCGGCCCGCGCCCGTAAGGACTGGGCCACCGCCGACGCGATCCGCGACCAGCTCGGCCAGGCGGGACTGGCCATCGAGGACAGCCCGCAGGGTCCGCGCTGGAGCCTCGGCTCCCGCTGACGGCACCCACCCACCAGGTGCCGCCGGGACGCCCGGGCGGCACACTGCACAGACGTACGCAGTACTCACTCACAGACAGGTAGATCATGGCCGCGAACAACCGCCGCATGTCCGGCAAGAAGGGCGCGCAGGTCGGCAGTGGCGGCCAGCGGCGCCGGGGCCTCGAAGGCAAGGGGCCGACGCCGCCCGCCGAGATGCGCAAGGGGCACGCCAAGCAGCGCGCCGCACAGGCCAAGACCCGGCGGGCGCAGACCGGTGGCCGGCCGCAGCCGCGGCGCGGTGGCGGCCGGAGCACGTCCGAGCTGGTCGTCGGCCGCAACCCGGTGGCGGAGGCGCTGCGCGAGGGCGTGCCCGCGTCCACCCTCTACGTCCAGCAGTTCATCGACAACGACGAGCGGGTGCGCGAGGCGCTCCAGCTCGCGGCCGAGCGCGGCGGGATCAACCTCATGGAGGCCCCGCGCCCGGAGCTGGACCGGATGACGAACGGGCTGAACCACCAGGGGCTGGTGCTCCAGGTGCCGCCGTACGAGTACGCGCACCCGGAGGACCTCGCCGCCGCTGCCGCCGACGAGGGCCGGGACCCGCTGATCGTGGCGCTGGACGGGGTGACCGACCCGCGCAACCTCGGCGCGGTCGTCCGCTCGGTGGCGGCGTTCGGCGGCCACGGGGTCGTCGTGCCGGAGCGGCGCGCGGCCGGGATGACCGCGGGCGCGTGGAAGACGTCCGCGGGGGCGGCGGCCCGTACGCCGGTGGCCCGGGCCACCAATCTGACGCGGGCGCTGGAGGCGTACAAGAAGGCCGGCATCGCGGTCGTCGGTCTCGCGGCCGACGGCGAGGCCGAGGTCGGCGACGTGGCGGCGCTGGACGGCCCGGTCGTGATCGTCGTGGGCAGCGAGGGCAAGGGCCTGTCCCGGCTGGTCGGCGAGACCTGCGACGTACGGGTGCGCATCCCGATGCCGGGCGGCGCCGAGTCGCTCAACGCGGGTGTGGCGGCGGGCATCGTGCTGTACGAGGCGTCCCGACGGCGACGCTGACGGAGCGGTGGGGGACGGGGGTGTGGGGGACGGGGTGTGGCCCAGGGGGCTGGCGGTGCGGGGTGCGCGGCGCGCGGCTGGCGGGCCTGAGGCGTCGGGTGTGGGTGACGCGGCTGCGGGCCTGACGGTGCGGGGGTGCGGTGACGGCGCGGGTGGTGGGGGCGGTGTGGTCCGCGCGGCTGCGGGCCTCATGTGCCGGGCGTGGGCAGCGCGGTGGCGCTGACGGTGCGGGTGGCCCGGTGACGGCGCGGGTGCGGGCGCGGTGTGGTCTGCGCGGCTGCGGGCCTCATGTGCCGGGCGTGGGCAGCGCGGTGGCGCTGACGGTGCGGGTGGCCCGGTGACGGCGCGGGCGCGTGGCCTGCGCGCCTGACTGCGCGGGTACGGGTGGCACGGCTGCGGGCCGCTTGCGTCGGTGCGCGTGGCGGCGGATCTCGCGGTGCCGGGCCCGGCTGGTGGGGCGACGGGCTGACGGCGTTGGGCCGAAGGTGGTGGGGGCGGGCCGGGGGCGCTGATGGACGGGTGCCGCTGGGCGCCGTCGGTCTGGACGCTCGTGCGTTGATCTGGACGCTCGTGCGTTGGTTCACCCGGATGGGTTAAATCCGACGTCCCCGACAAGCTTGACGGGGTCCGGACAGATCCGGCGGGTCAAAGCAGTGTCCTAAGCACACATCACTCGGTTAGATGAGTGTGGACACCAGAACACCCCGCACACCCAACGGGGGCCGCTCGTCGGGGTTCAGCTCCGGATTCGGTTCCGGTTCCGGCTTCGGTTCCGGGCTCGACGAAGCTCCCGCGCTGAGCATGGTGAAGGTGCCGAGCGATCCGGCGCAGGTCATCGTCGCTCACGCCAGCTTCCGCGTGCAGCTGGGCGCTTCCTCGGGGCGGGCCCAGTCGGCGCGCGTCGCCGGGCATCCGCCCGCCGGTCAGGCCACGGCCCGAGTCCCCGCCGGTACGGCCGCGGGCAGAGCCGAAGGGCCCGGCGCCGCCGCCCGGCGCCGCCCCGTCGTCTGGAGCGGCCGTTCGGCCCCCGACGACACCGGCGCCCACCGCCTCCTCCAGGCCGTGCGCAGCGCGGGCGTCCGCCACCCCGAAGAGCCCTCCGACGCGGGCGCGACCCAGGTCATCCCCCGCGTCGGCTCATCCCCCGCCGGGTACGACGACTACGAGGACGAACTCGTCCAGACCGTCGAGACCCCCCTCGTCGGCGCCCAGCGCACCCCGCACGGCGAGGGCACCCGCCTGCTGCCGCACATGCGCACGGTGGGCAGCGCCGACGACGAGTCCCCCTACGACGAACTCGCCCACGGCGGCGACCGGTTCGACGACGAGGGGTACGAGCGGTACGACGGCAACGACAACGACTACGACTACGACGGCAACGACTACGACGACGGCGACCCGGAGTTCCGGCCCGACGGCCGCGCCCGGCGCCACGGCGACGACCCCGCGCGCCACGCCTACTACCCCGGCCGCCGGATGAACCTCGGCGTCGTCCTGCTCCCGCTGCGTATCTTCCTCGGCTTCATCTCCATCTACGCCGGTATGGGCAAGCTCTGCGACCCCGTCTACTTCGACGGCGGCGCGCGTGGCTCGATGGTGAAGTGGCTCAACACCCTGCATCCGTGGGAGGTCGCCGAGCCGCTGCGCCAGTTCGCCCTCGAACACCCCGTCGGCTCCGGCCTGGTGATCGCCTTCCTCCAGGTCATCGTGGGTGTGCTCACGGTGCTGGGCTGCTGGCAGCGGGTCGCCGCGGTGGGCGGGGCGCTGCTCTCCGCCGCGCTGCTCGTCACGGTGAGCTGGAAGAGCGTCCCCGTCTACGACGCGCCGGACATCATCTACCTCGCCGCCTGGTCGCCGCTGATCATCGCGGGCGCCCCCGTCTACTCCGTGGACGGCCGGCTCGCGGGCAGCGCCTGGCGCCGCCTCGGTCCCCGTGCCGACCTGTGGGACCTGCGCCGCTACGTCCTGCGCCGGGGCGCGCTCGTCTCCGCCATCGTCATCGGGCTCACCCTGCTGATCGGCTCGCTGCTCGGCGGGGCGGTCCGGGACTCGGACCGGGTGGTCGTGCCGGGTCCGGGCGAGGCGCCGCGCAACGAACTGCCGGGCTCCCCGCTGCCGGAGCGGTCCGCCGAGCGCAAGGAGAGCGGTACGCCGTCGGCGGACTCCGGTGCCCCCACGCAGGGCGCCACCTCGGCGGCGCCGACCGCGGGTACCACCACCACGCCGGGCGCCACCCAGGACACCGGCGCCGTGGACGGCGGTGCGCCGAGCCAGACGCAGGGCACGACGGGCGACGGTCAGGCCCCGCCGCAGCAGCCCACGCAGGAACAGCAGCAGGCCCCCAGCACCTCCGGCCCCGCCTCCGGCGGCCCCGCGGGCGCCCCTGACACCGGCTCCGGCGGCGCCCCTGCGGGCTCGGGCGGCACCGGTGGCTCGGGCGGTACCGGCGGCTCCGGTGGCTCCTCCTCGTCCGGTGAGCCCGGGCTGGTGGGCGGCCTGTTGGGGTAGCGGGGCCGGTGGGCGCCGTCATCGACGGCCGACCCCCCGGCTGACCAACACGGCAACAACAGCCCCGTGCCTCCCGCAGAGGGAGCCACGGGGCTGTGTCGTACGCAACCCTTTACAACCCCTCACAACCCCTTACGGGAACTTCCTGGCAGGGCTGCTCGCAGCCCCCAGCCCCGCCCTACCTCCCCAGCGCGGCCAGTTCCTTCGCCGCCTCGGTCAGATCCTTCGCCGTGTCGATCGCCCGCCAGTACGCGCCCTGGGGAATGGGGAATCCGGCCAGCCGCCGTTCGCGGGCGAGATGGGGAAACGTCGTCCGTTCGTGGTCGCCCCGCTGGGGGAGCATCGCGGTGAACCCGGGGGAGAAGACGTAGACGCCCGCGTTGACCTCGTAGGTCGTGGGCGGGGCCTCGATGAAGTCGGTGATGTGACCGAAGCCGTCGGTCTGCACGGCCCCCCAGGGGATCCGCGGACGGGCGAGCGCGAGGGTGGCGACCGCGTCGCGCTCGGCGTGGAAGTCGGCCATGTCCCGCAGGGAGAAACGGGTCCAGATGTCGCCGTTGGTGGCGTACCAGGGCCGGTCGGGGTGAGGGAGGAAGGAGGCCGCGTACTTCAGTCCGCCGCCGCGGCCGAGCGGCTCGGTCTCCACGGCGGTGGTGACCCGCAGGGGCAGATCGGCGGCGGCCGACTCCAGCCAGGTCTGCAGCACCTCGGCGAGGTGGCCGCAGCTGACCACCACGTCCGTGACGCCCTCCTCGGCGAGCCAGGCGAGCTGATGACCGATGATCGGCGTCCCCGTGCCGGGGATCTCGACCATCGGCTTGGGCCGGTCGTCGGTGTACGGGCGCAGCCGGGTCCCCTGGCCACCGGCGAGGACGACGGCCTGGACGGGCCGGGAGGCGGCGTTCGGATCAGTCATGCCGGCACTGTACGTCGCGGGCGGCGCGGGGCCGCTGAGAGGCGCCTGGGGCGCGGGAGGGGCGGTACGGGGGCCCTTGGGGGCTGGGGGAGGCTGAGGGGCGGGTCCGGGCGCCGTCACGGAGGCGTGGGAGGCCGTGTCGAGGTGGTGGTGGAGCGGGGCGGGCCTCGGGTCCGTCCCCCGTCCGTCACGGCGCCGTACGTCTCAGCCGTGGGCGGCGACCACGCCGGTGGCGTAGGAGGTGTCGCAGACCGGGCGGGCGAAGGACTGGGCGCGGGTCGGGCCGTAGATCTGGACCGCGGCGCGGCCGAGGGCGCGGGCGATGGAGGCGCAGTGCCGGGCCAGCGACGGACGGCTGTCGACCGCGAGTTGGAGGTGGGTCAGCGCGATGCCGGGGTCCTTGTCCTGCAACTCGGCGAGCAGCTTGTCGCGCAGCACCTCGTGGGGGGCGCGGGGGGCGGCCGGCTTGGCGTCGGACACGGCGGTGTCGGCGGCGGTGAGCACCGAGTTGTCGGGGCTGCCCGACCAACTGACGCGGGTGACCGCGAGGGTCCCGGAGAGCACCAGGACGACGGGCAGGACGAGGGCGAGGGAGCGGCCGATCCGGCGGGCGGGACCCCGGCCGCTTCGCGTCGCTTCTGTGGAGGAGTGCTTCACGGTGTGCTTCACGCGAGTGAGGGTAGCGCCCGGTGATGATTTGGCGACATTTAGTCACCGATTCGGGGGATGAAGTGGTGCCCGATTGTGGGTACGGGGTTGACGTACACCGCTCGAAATGTCTGGTGTGCCGGATTATTTGTCAACGTGCGACGCGAACGGAAACGACCCCGCAGGCGGTTTGCGGGGTCGTTTCCGTCGATCGGCCGCGCTGGGCCGCGGCGGTGTGCTGCTGGGACGGTCCGCTGAGCGGTGCTGCCGGGAGGTGCTGCTCAGGGGGTGTGGCCGGGGACCGCTCAGTCGGAGAGGCGGGCGCCCGAGGAGGTGGAGAAGACGTGGGTCTCGCCGGAGCGCGGCACGACGTGCAGCTGGCTGCCCTTCTCCGGGACCTCGCGGCCGTTGACGCGGACCACGATGTCCTTCGAAGTGTTGTCGAGCGTGGCGGTGCCGTAGACGTAGGCGTCGGCGCCGAGTTCCTCCACCACGTTGACGGTGATCGCGAGACCCTGGTCGGACTCGGCGCCGGCCACGTCGAAGTGCTCGGGGCGGATGCCGACGGTGACGGTCTTGTCGGTGGCGGCGGCCAGCGCGTCACGGTCGACCGGGACCACGCTGTTGCCGAACTTCACACCGCCGTCGGTGATCGGGACCTCGACCAGGTTCATGGCCGGGGAGCCGATGAAGCCGGCGACGAAGAGGTTGGCGGGGCGGTCGTACATGTTGCGCGGCGAGTCGACCTGCTGGAGCAGACCGTCCTTGAGGACGGCGACACGGTCGCCCATCGTCAGGGCCTCGACCTGGTCGTGGGTGACGTAGACCGTGGTGATGCCGAGGCGGCGCTGGAGGGAGGCGATCTGCGTACGGGTCGAGACCCGGAGCTTGGCGTCCAGGTTGGACAGCGGCTCGTCCATGAGGAACACCTGGGGCTCGCGGACGATCGCGCGGCCCATGGCGACACGCTGGCGCTGACCGCCGGAGAGGGCCTTCGGCTTGCGGTCGAGGTACTCGGTGAGGTCGAGGATCTTCGCGGCCTCTTCGACCTTCTGCCGGATCTCGGCCTTGTTGATGCCGGCGATCTTCAGGGCGAAGCCCATGTTGTCGGCGACGCTCATGTGCGGGTACAGCGCGTAGTTCTGGAACACCATGGCGATGTCCCGGTCCTTCGGCGGCAGGTGGGTGACGTCGCGGTCACCGATGTGGATGGTGCCGCCGTTGACGTCCTCAAGCCCCGCGAGCATCCGGAGCGAGGTGGACTTGCCGCAACCCGACGGGCCGACCAGGACGAGGAACTCGCCGTCCTCGATCGAGATGTCGAGCGCGTCGACGGCGGGCTTGGTGGAGCCCGGGTAGATCCGGGTCGCCTTGTCGTACGTGACACTGGCCATGGCTGTGAAACCCCTTCTACCGGCAGGAACGTGCCGGACGATCCGTTGTGGAAGGCGGAGTACAGAGGTGCTGTACGCGCTGTACCTGCTGTTGCAGGTGGTCCAGTCCACGTGGCGTGGACTGGATCTGGACGGTACCTTCCGTTCACCCGTTCTGTCAGTAGTCCATCGCCTGTGAACTTCGCGGAAATTTTCGACGGGGTGCGGCCGGGACCTGGGTACACTGCACGGGCACGCGCGTGCACGACCCTGTGCGCCGTGAGCGCCTCCTTAGCTCAGCTGGTCAGAGCGCCGCTCTTGTAAAGCGAAGGTCGTCGGTTCGAATCCGACAGGGGGCTCTGCTCGCACCTCGCTGACCTGGTGTTTCTTTCTTAGGCGTGGCGCTCGATTCGGCCTCGGACCTGTCGTCCGGGGCCGTTTGCGTGCGCGGTGGGTGAGCGGGCGGGGGGTGATCCCCTGAACATCCCCCAACGGATCACCACGGTGCGGCACGGGCTCGGAGGCTTCCGGCTGGCTTCCGGCGTCAGGGAGGAGGCTCGGGTACGTGTCCGCCGTGATCGCGATGGAGGAGTGGCCGAGCCTTTCCTGAACGGCCTTGGGGTCGGCCCCGGCCGCGTGGACGAGGTCACGGCGCCGTGACGGAGGTCATGGAGGCGTGTGCCTTGATGAAGCGAAGTCTGACGCCGGACGGGTGCCGCGGTTCCCCGTTCTCCTTGGCGCAGATGCGGCCGGTCCCGGCCCAGGCGCCGTCCCACTCCTCGCGGTCCTTGTCCAGCTGGACACGCGGGGACCACACGGCACCCGGCGAGCTGATCAACTCCAACCCGGGAGCACCCCTGCATGCCCGGGGACCACAGGAGTCGACCTGCGCTCTTGTTGGTGGGGGGTGAGGATTTTACCCACTTTGCCAAACTCCGACCTTGCGGGCGTGTAGGGTAATTCGCCCCTCTGTGTGATTACCATCGGACTCCCCTTCCGCTGCCTGCTCCATTCTTGCCGAGGGCGTTGTGAAGGGGTGATGTCCCGTCAGGGTCTTTCAAGCGCATGATGCGGGTACGCGTAGCCGGGCAGGCAACAGCATGCATAGGACGCAAGGCGGCCAGTTGAGGCGCCGCCTGGCAGGACCTCACCCCCACTTGTAAAGCGAAGGTCGTTGGTTCGAAATCCGACAGGGGGCTCCGCTCGCAGCAGGGGGCGAGGCCCCGGAACTCCCAGGTCAGGGAGGGTCCGGGGCCTCTCTCGTTCCCCGCCTTCCCACCCTGGCTACACCTTGCCTGCAAGGTGGGGCTGCGGTCGAGCATGAAGGTCAGGTCACCGGGCGGGTTGCCCGCTCCCCGGGCACGTCTCCCGGTACCGGCCCTCTGGTGATGGGCCGTGGGCTGACCCGACCGAGCGCGACGCCGGCGCCGCAGACCGGACACGATCCCGCGCGCAGGCCGGGATCGAACCGGCTGCCGGGGTGGTGCATGCATCCCATATCAAGCTCCTCACGTGGCGTGGTGGTGCTGGACTGGACGTGCTGTGCAACTCCCCGGTGCGGACCGGCTGGGGTTCGGCCGAGGGGGTCTAGAGCTTCCGCACGAAGGCGCGGGCGGTGTTGTGGAAGAAGACGGTGATGCCCTGGAAGTCCGGCCGTGCCCCTTCGCGGGTGGACCAGCGCTCGATGCGCGCGATCTCGGGAGACTCCGCGCGGCCGATCGCTGCGGCCAGCCACCCCTCTGCTGAGTCGCCCGGCGTCGGTTCGGTCCAGGCGGCCGGGGCGCCCTGGACGGGCTGCTCCTCGTGTTCGTGCCGCTCGCCCTCGGCCAACTGGCCGACGATCCCCCACCGGGTCTCCGTGCCGTTGGCGGTGACAGCGATCCCGTTGGGGGTGTTCGCGTCCTCCAGTGCCTGGACCTGGGTCACTCCGGGCGTGTTCTTCAGTACGTCGAGCGCGAAGGCGGCGAATCGGCGGGGGCGCATGGGCATCAATTCCTCTCGGGGCGGACCGCGTCAGTCTAGGAGCGGCCCGCTGTCGACATGCCGGGCCGCGCGGTACTGCCCGCCCTGGCGGAGACGGCGGCGGATTCAGGGGACTACGGACCCGTTCGGTGCCAGGGCTGCGAGGGTGTGGAGGGCGTGGCCGTCGGGGCAGTAGCGGCGGCTGGTGCAGCGGGGGCAGACGCTCTTGTGGATGTGGTGCACCCGGGTCGCCTCGTGTGTGGTGCAGGGCTGGCACCCTCGCGGACGCCACGACTGTTTGCGACCGTCGATGAGGCTGGTCCGGGGCCCCAGGCCCAGGGCGGCCGGTCCGTCGCACCACACGCAGTGCTGCCCGGTGAGTTGCTCGGTGGTCAGCTCTGTGGTGCGGGGGACGGGGAGGAATTCGGCGGGGTTCATCGGCGGCGCGGGTCGTGCCCGCCGTGCGCCTCCAGCGGGCAGCGCAGCGCGTACGGGGCCGAGTCGCCCGGGTCGCTGTCGTCCTCGGTGTGGGCGGGCATCAGCGCCGCCAGGTCCACCGGCATGACCGCGCCCGCCCCGCATATCCGCCGCTCGTGCGCTTCAGGTGCCGTCGGCATGTCACACCTCCCGCCCACGCCACGACAGGCCGCGCCACGAGAGGCCG
>NZ_JBIVUE010000028.1:0-91392 GCF_044757045.1 Streptomyces sp. NPDC091377
TCACCACCACCGCCGCCAGCCCGTCCGGCACCGCCGCCCGCAGATCCGACCCCAGACCCACCCGCTCCACCGGACGCCGCTCCCGCACCGACCTCACTGACATGCCGGGGGATTCCGGCGGCGTCTCTGGCAGCATTCCGGGGCCTCCTGGGCATGGACCAGCGGCGGACACGGTGCGGGTGCGTGCTTCGGGCGAGACTTCAGCTTGGACTAGACCAACCCGGATCTTCGAGGCCAATTCCAGCCAGCACGATTCCCGCCACCGCGGCGCGGCGGTCTTCGTGACGCCCACGGCATTCCGGCATTCCGTGCGACTCCCGTGGCTCCCCCGGCCCCATGGCTCCCCCGGGGCTCGTCCCCATCCGCCCCCCGCGCACCGTACGCCTCACGGCAACCACCCACATCAGGACAACTCATTGATGTGCCTCTGCCGCAGCGGAGCGCACCCGCCTACGCTTCTGTGTGGTGCCCCGCGGCGGCCGGTGTGGTGAAGGTGTCTGCGGGGCACACGGGTTGTCCGGACGGCACCACGGCACACGTACCGCCGCACCTCGCCCTTGGTCGCGGTTCAGCGCTCGGACCAGGAGGTGGAGGCGGTGGAGGCGTACGTGGGCACACGGGTGCCGGTCATGTCCGCGCACCGGCGGCTCGACGGGCCGGCGGGGCGGGCGCAGACCGTGTCCGGGGTCTGCCACGGCACCCTGGGCGAGCTGTACCAGGGTCCGCTCAAGGCCGGCGGGGAGCCGGACATCGCGTTGGTGTCCTTTCCCGTGGACCGTCATTCCTGGGTTCATTTCACGCCATCCGCGGAGCCGTCGAGCACGCCGGTCCTCGGGGCGAAGGCGGCGACGGCGGCCCGGCTCTTCCTGGAGCACTACGGGCTGACGCTTCCGCCGGGCCGCTGGGGCGCGCACTCCGATCTGACCGTGGGCGTGGGAATGGCCAGTTCGACGGCCGACATCGTGGCCACCCTGCGCTGTCTGTTCCGGCTCTTCGCCCTGCCGTACGACACGGAGGTGGTGCTCGGTGTCCTCGCGCGGATCGAACGGGCGGACAGTGTCTTCCTGGACGAGTTCGCGCTCCATCTCAGTGCCCGGCACCGGGTGGTGCGGCGGCTCGGCACGGACCTCGGCTTCCACACCGCGTACATCACCGAGCCCGGCACGGTGGACACCGCCGCCGTCACCGAGGTGCTGCTCGCGCACTACCGACGGCGGGGCGCCCCGTACGAGCGCTGTCTGACGGATCTGCTCAGGGGTTTCACCTCGGGCGACCCGGCGGCCGTGGCGCGGGCGGCCACCGCGAGCGCCGCGCTGTCCCAGGAGGTGCTGCCCAAAGCCACGTTCGAGGAAATCTCCGCCCGGCGGGAGCGGTTCGGTGCCGACGGGATCTTCGTCGCCCACACCGGCTCCCTGATCGGTTATCTCTTCACGCGCCGCCCCGGCGCCGACACCACTTCCGAACTGTCCGCCTTCTTCCACTCGCTCGGCCACCAGTGCTCATTCGTCCAAGGAGGGTACGGATGATCCACCCCCACATCGCCGACGCCCTGAAGGTTCCCGACCTGGTACGGCTCACCGACGGCCTCGTGCTGATCCGGTTCGAGTCGATGAAGATCTACTCGGCGCTCGGCGCCGTCCGCAGTCTGCTGGACCGGGGCGCGATCCGGCCGGGACAGACCCTCGTCGACAGCTCCAGCGGCATCTACGCCTACGCGCTGGCCCTGGCCTGCCACCGCCACGGCCTGCGCTGCCACATCGTCGCCTCCACCACCGTGGACACCACCACCCGCGCCCAGTTGGAGATCCTCGGCGCGACCGTCGAACAGGTCAGGGCCTCGCCCGATCTCAAACTGGACCAGGAGCTACGGGTGCGGCGGGTGCGGGAGATCCTCGCCACCCGCCCCGATGTGCACTGGATGCGCCAGTACCACGACGACGTGCACTACCTCGGCTACCACGAGGTCGCCGACCGGATCACCGCCGCGTTCCCCGACCGACCGCTGACCCTGGTCGGCGGGGTGGGTTCGGGTGCTTCGACGGGCGGACTCGTGGAGCGGCTGCGGGCCACCGACCCCACGGTACGGCTGGTGGGTGTCCAGCCGTTCGGCAGCATCACCTTCGGCAGCCAGGATCATCACGACCCCGAGGCGATCATCGCGGGCATCGGCTCGTCCATCGTGTTCGACAACGTCCGCCATCAGCTCTACGACGGCCTGCACTGGATGGACTTCACCCACGCCATGTCCGGGGCCGTCGCCCTGCTGCGCGAGCACGCCGTGTTCGCCGGTCTGTCCACCGGCGCCGGATATCTGGCCGCCGCGCACGAGGCCCGCCGCCACCCCGACCGGCTCCATCTGGTCGTCGGCGCCGACACCGGCCACCGCTATGTGGACCGCGTCTTCGCCCGACACAGCGAGGCCCTCGACCCCGCCGCGCTGAAACCCGTAGAGGTCGCCGCCCCCGAGGAGATGTCCATGCCCTGGTCCACGATGGCCTGGCACCGTACCCCCTGCCCGGTCGAGTGGAAGGAGCGCGCGGCATGACCGTGGTCTGCCTGGAGGCGCTCACCTTCGGACTGGGACATCTCGTCCGGGCCGCCGAAGGGCTCGGCGAGCGCCTGGTGCTGCTGACCCGCGATCCCGCCTACTACGCGTACGAGCTGGAACGGCTGCCCGCCGGTGCGCTGGACGTGGTGGAGACCGACACCTTCGATGTCGACGGGGTCGCGGAGCGGCTGCGCGGCACACCCGAACTGCGCGGGCTGATCAGTTCCACCGACACGTGGATGCTGGTCGGCGCCGAGTTGGCCGCCCGGTTCCGGTTGCCGGGCCTCGACCCCGAGGTGCTGCGGCTGACCCGGGACAAGGCGGCCGTACGGAATCTGCTGCACCGGGCCGGGCTGAGCCGGGGCCGGGCGGTGGACTCCACGGACCTGGCCGACGCCCCGGGGCAGGGGCAGGGAGGTGGGCTGCGGGAGGCGGTGCTCAAGGAGGTCGGGCTGCCCGCCGTCCTCAAGGACTCGGCGGGGACCGGCAGCCAGAACGTCTGGCTGGTGCGCGACGAGAGCGAACTCGACGCGGTACTGGTCGAGTCGGCGGGCCGGCCCCTGAAGGGCCGGCTGTTCGCCGAGCCCTACTTCAGCGGTCCGATCTACAGCGCCGAGACCCTCACCTGGTCGGGCCGGACCCGGCTGCTCGGGGTGTCCAGCCGGCTGATGTCCCCGGAGCCGTACTTCCGTGAGGAGATCACCGCGTTCCCCGTGGCCTTCCCCGAGGGTCGACGGATCGCGCTGGAGCGCCGGCTGGACGAGGTGCTCGCCGCCATCGGGTACACCGACCGGTTCGCGCATGTGGAGTTCGTGCTGACCACCGACGGTCCCGAGGTGGTGGAGGTCAACCCGCGGATCGGGGGCGCGCTGGTCGGCGAGGGGCTGTGCCGGGCGCTGGGGGTGAATGTGTACGAGGCGATGGTCGAGGCCGCGCTCGGCCGCCGCCCCGGGCTGATGGACGCCGACCAGCCCGGCGGACCGGCCGTCGCCTTCGTCCTCGGCTACCCGTCGGCGCCCGGTGTGCTCACCGGCGTCGACGGTCTCGACCGGCTGGCGGACATGCCGGGATCACCCCTCTGGTATCCGGTCAAGCGCACCGGTGACCCCGTCGAGCATCTGGCGGACAGCCGGGGGTACGCGGGGATCGTGTACGCGGAGGCCGAGACGGCGGAACTGGCCACGCACCGGGCGGTGGCGGCGGCGAACGCGGTGCGGGTGCGCACGGAGCCGTTCCCGGACGCGGAACCGATCCCGTGACCGATCCGGTCACCGGTCCCGTGACCGAACCGGGGGCGGAGCGCGCCGGGCGGGCGGCCGGGGCCCGTCCGGCGCGCTCCCCGCTGGGCCGGCTCACCGCTCCCCTGCGCTTTCTGCTGCTCAGCTCGTTCCTGATCCCGCTCGGCAGCTTCATGGTGCTGCCGTTCATGTCGGTGTTCCTGCACGAGCGGCTCGGGATGGGGCTCGGCACGGTCGGGGTGGTGCTCGCGGTGGCGTCGCTCGTGCAGTTCTCCGGCGGGATCGCGGGCGGCGCCCTCGCGGACCGGATCGGACTGCGCCGCACGATGCTGTGGGCGCTGGTGATCCGTACGGCCGGGTTCGTCGGTCTGCTCCTCGCCCTGCGCTGGCCGCCGCTCGCGGTCGCCGCGCTGGTGCTGACCTGCTGCGGCGCGGCGCTGTATCTGCCCGCCAACAAGGCGTATCTGGTGCACGGTGTGGACGAGGAGCGCCGTCCGGCGTTCCTGTCGGCGGGGAACGCGGCGCTGAACGCGGGCATGGCGGTGGGTCCGCTGATCGCCGGGCCGTTCGTGCTGTCCTCGCCGGGCTGGCTGTTCGTCGCCGTCACGGCCCTGTTCGTCCTGGTCACGGCGGGCCACAGCAGGCTCCCGGAGACGGGCGGGGACCGGTCGGCGGACGGCGGGGGCGAGCGGCAGGGCCTGCTGACCGGGGTGGCGGTGCTGCCGTTCGCCGCCAATCTCATCGCCTTCTATCTGTACTTCCACTTCCAGCACTTCCTCGCGGTGTACGCGGTCGAGCGGGCGTCCAGCGCGTTCTACAGCCTGGTCCTGCTGCTCTGCTTCACCCTGGTGATCGTCGTCCAGCCGTTGGCGTCCGGGCTGATCCGGCGGATGCCGTACGCCACGGCCCTCGTGGTCGGCTTCACGGGGCTGGCGGCCGGGCTCGCCGTGCTGGCGATCGGCACCCGGCCGGCGCTGCTGGCAGGCGGGGCGCTGATCACCCTCGGCGACATCGTGCTGTTCCTCAAGAACGACCTGGAGGCGCTGGCGCGCAGCCGGCGCTCGGACGCGGTGGTCTTCGGGCAGCAGCGGCTGGCCGCCGGGCTCGGCGCCTGCGCGAGCGGGGTGGTCGGCGGTCAGCTCTACAGCCTCGGCGAACAGGCCGGGAGCACCGGCTGGTTCTGGCTGCTGGCCGCCGTGCAGTGCGCGCTGCTGCCGCCGGTGCTGATCGCGCTGCGCGGTCGCGACACCGTGCCGGACCCCCTCCCGCACGGCTCCACCGATTCCCCCACGGCGACACCGAAGGAGACATGAGGCCGTATGACACGGACCGGCGGATTCCAGGACGACGACTTCTGGATCGAGTTCCACGACTTCCTCTTCTCCGAGCAGCGCCACACCCAGGCGGAGGAACTGCTGGCGACCTCACCGCTGCTGGCGTTCCCGTCCGGCGCGCGGGTGCTGGACCTGTGCTGCGGTCCGGGGGTGTTCACGGTGCCGCTGGCACGGCGCGGGCACCAGGTGACGGGCGTCGACCTGAGCCCGGCCCTGCTGGAGCGGGCCCGCAAGCACACCGCCGACGCGGGGGTCCAGGTGACGTATGTGCGGGCCGACGCGCGCGCGTACACGGAGCCGGCCGCCTTCGATGTGGTCCTCAACATGTTCACGTCGTTCGGATACTTCGAGGACCCGGCCGACAACGCGCGGGTGCTGCGCACGATGCGGGACTCTCTGGTGCCCGGGGGCACGCTCGTGCTGGATCTCGCGGGCAAGGAACTGCTGGCCCGCCGGGTCACCCCGCCGAAGGTGGTGCGGCGCGGGGACGATCTGATGGTGCAGACGGACTCCGTGCTGGACGACTGGGCGCGGCTGAGCAGCGAGTGGGTGCTGGTGCGGGGCGAGCGGGTGACGCGGGCCACCCTCGTGTGGTTCGTGTACAGCGCGGTGGAGTTGCGGCGGATGGCCGAGGAGGCGGGGTTCGGCCGGATCGAGGTCTTCGGCGGCTTCGACGGCCGTCCCTACGACGAGAACGCGGAGCGGCTGGTGCTGCGGGCGGTGCGGGAGGAGTGAGGCGGCGGGGGCCTGCCTTGGGACACCTGGTGGGCAGACCGTAGGATCAGCGGGTCATCGCCGCGACGGGAATCAGGAAGCCGGTGCGAATCCGGCACGGTCCCGCCACTGTGACCGGGGAGTGCACCCTTCACCACGCCACTGCGCGCCGCGCGGGAAGGCGAGGGGAACGTCGATCCGGGAGTCAGGACACTGGCCTGTCGCGGGCCCGATCCTAGGAGCGCGGACTCCCCAGGAGGCTTCACGTGTACGACGGCCTGTCCCGTCCCCCGCTGTCCACCCCTGCCCGTCGTCGCCCGGCCCTGCGCGCGGCGGCCCTCGCCCTGTCGGCCGCGCTGCTGGCCGCCGGCTGCGGTTCCTCCGGGAACGGCGCCGACGGCGAGGCCGGTTCGTCCGGTGCGCCGGGCTCGGCCGAGGGCTTTCCCGTCACCGTGGAGAACTGCGGTGTGAAGACGACGTACGACGAGCCGCCGTCGCGGGTCGTCACCATCCATCAGCACCCCGCCGAGCTGCTGCTGGCGCTGGGGCTGAAGGACAGGATGGTCGGCACCGCCTTCCCCGACTCGGCGGTGCTGCCGGAGCTGGAGAAGGACTACGAGGCGATCCCCGAGCTGGCGAAGAAGGAGCCGTCGTTCGAGACCGTGCTGGAGGCCGAGCCGGATCTCGTCTACGGCGGGTACGGCAGCGCCTTCGCCGAGAACGAGGGCCGCTCGCGCAAGGCGTTCACGGACGCCGGCATCGACACCTACCTCAACCGTGAGTACTGCGGCGGCGAGAAGGGGGTGACGATGCGGGACACCTACGACGAGATCCGCACCGTCGGGAAGATCTTCGGGGTGCCGGACCGGGCCGACGCGCTGGTCGCCGACCTCCAGGACCGGGTCGGCGAGGCGTCCTCGGCGGTGAAGGGCGAGTCGAAGGTGCCGGTGTTCGTGTACGACAGCGGCGACAAATCGGCGTTCACGGCCGGTGGCAAGGGGCTGGGCAGCGAGCTGATCGACCTCGCGGGCGGCGAGAACGTCTTCGCCGACCTGGACGAGGTGTTCGGGGACGTCTCCTGGGAACAGGTCGTCGAGCGCAAGCCCGAGGTCATCGCCATCTACGACTACGAGGGCGCGGGCAACGTCGAGCGCAAGAAGGAGTTCCTGCTCGGGCAGCCGGCGCTCGCCGAGGTGCCGGCCGTGAAGAACAAGCGGTTCGTCGTGCTGCCGCTGACCGCGACGCTGGTCGGCATCCGGTCGGCGTACGCGGTCGAGGATCTCGCGAAGGCGCTGCACCCCCAGAGCGTCCGGTGACCGTTCCGGTCACGGGGAGGTCCACCACCGTGAAGGGGCCGGGCCGGGCCGGCCGGGCCACGCTCGCCGGCACCGTGGCCGTTCTGGGTGTGCTGCTCGTGGTGTCCGCCACGGCGGGCCTCGCGATCGGTTCGGTGCAGGTGCCGCCCGGCCAGGTGTGGGGCATCGTCACCCACGCGCTGGGCGCCGGCTGGACCGAGCCCGACTGGTCGGGCGCGCGGGAGACCATCGTGCTGGACGTGCGGGCGCCGCGGGTGCTGCTGGGCGCGGTGGTCGGCGCCGGGCTCGCGGTGGTGGGCACCGCCATGCAGGCCCTGCTCCGCAATCCGCTCGCCGAGCCGTATCTGCTGGGCGTGTCCTCGGGGGCGTCCCTCGGGGCGGTCCTGGTCATCGTGTTCGGGGTGAACCTGCTCGGCACGGTGTCGCTGTCGGCCGCCGCGTTCGTGGGTGCCCTCGGCGCGCTGCTGCTGGTGTACGCGACGGCCCGTTCCGGCGGGCGGATCACCTCGGTGCGGCTGGTGCTGGCCGGGGTGGCGATCGCGGCCGTGCTGACCGCCCTGCTGGATCTGCTGCTGCTCACCACCGACCGGGGCAATCAGGCGCGTGAGGTGCTGGCCTGGACCCTGGGCGGGCTGGGCGGTGTCAACTGGGGCATGCTGTGGCTGCCGAGCACCGCCCTGGCGTCGGGCATCGGGATTCTGCTGGCGCAGGCCCGCAATCTGAATCTGCTGCTGGCGGGTGAGGAGGCGGCGACCACGATGGGGCTGGACGTGGCCCGGTTCCGGGCCCGGATGTTCGTCCTGCTCTCCCTGATCACCGGGGTGCTGGTGGCGGCGGCCGGGCCGATCGGGTTCGTCGGTCTGATCCTGCCGCACATCGTGCGGCTGTTCGTGGGCGGCGACCATCGCCGGGTGCTGCCGACGGCCGCGCTCGGCGGGGCGGTCTTTCTGATCTGGGCCGATATCGCGGCACGGACGGTCGCCGCGCCGCTGGAGATCCCCGTCGGGGTGCTCACGGCGCTGTGCGGGGGGCCGTTCTTCCTGTGGCTGATGCGCCGGGACGCCCGGCGCGGCACGGAACGAGGTGCGGTATGACGGCGACCGAACTGGCCGTCTCGGGGGTGACTCTCACCGCGGGCGCCCACCGGCTGGTGCGGGATGTCTCCCTGACCGCCGGCGCGGGCGAGGTGGTGGGCCTGGTCGGCCCCAACGGCAGCGGCAAGTCCAGTCTGCTGCGGGCCGTGTACCGGGTGCTGCGTCCGGCGAGCGGCGAGGTGCGGGTGGACGGTGCCGACGCCTGGGCGCTGCCCGTGCGGCAGGTGGCCCGTACGGTGGCGGCGGTGGTCCAGGAGGCGGGCGCCGACTTCGATCTGACGGTCCGTGAGGTGGTGGCGATGGGCCGTACCCCGCACAAGCGGCTCCTCGACGGGGACACCGCCGAGGACGCGCGGCTCATCGAGTGGGCGCTGGACGCGGTGGACGCCGTGGAGCTGGCCGGCCGCCCCTTCGACCAGTTGTCGGGCGGGGAGCGCCAGCGGGTGCTGATCGCCCGCGCCCTGGCCCAGCAGCCGTCGCTGCTGGTGCTGGACGAGCCGACCAATCATCTCGACATCCGCCACCAACTGGACGTCCTCGGCGCCCTGCGGCGCCTTCCCGCGACGGTGCTGGTGGCCCTGCACGACCTCAACCTCGCCGCGTACTACTGCGACCGCCTCTACGTCCTCGACGGCGGTGTGATCACCGCGTCGGGGCCGCCCGTCGAGGTGCTCACCCCCGGGCTGCTGGCCGAGGTGTACGGCGTGGCGAGCGAGGTCACGGTCCATCCGCGTACGGGGGCGCCCCAGGTGACGTTCCTGCCGTCGGAGGTGGTCCGGCCGGTGTGACGGGGCGCTCCGGCCGGTTCAGTGCCGGGACGCGGTCCGCAGCAGGCGCAGTTGGCCGATCTCGGCCACGTTCTTCATGAGTTCCGCGGTGGCCCAGGCGAGGGTGTCGGCGAGGGTGCGCTCGGGGTCGTCCTGCCAGGGGAGCGGCCCCGCGGGGCCGTCGAGATCGGCTTCGGTGAGCTGCTCCAGCCCGCCCCGCCAGTCCTCGCCCAGGGCGCGCAGCCAGGCGACGGCGTCGTCCGGCCCGGGCCACACGACGTCCGTCCGCGCGCGGGGGGTGCGGCCCCGCACCTGGTCCGTGGTCGCGCCCAGCCACCAGCCGAGGTGCCAGCTCACCCAGCCCGCGGTGGGGACCGGTACCGGGTCGGGCTCGGTGTCCGCCCAGTCGGGCACCCAGGTGCCGGTGGCGTCCTGCCGCAGCGTCCAGCACAGCCCGGCCGGCTCCCACAGGAAGTCGTCGGCCGTGAGCCGCTCCAGGTGGTACTCGAACAGCGCCCATGCCAGCTCGGACTGCCGGCGCAGCAGATCATGTCGGGATGAACTCATCGGGCGACCCTGGCAGAGGGGCCGGTCACCCGCAACGCGTTTTCCCGGGGCCGATGTCATGAGGGTCGCCGTGCAGCGGGCGGTAGACGGTGGCGAGCACGGAGACGGTGACCTCGGGGGAATCGGCCGCTTCGATGTGTGAGGGGTTGAGGTGGCGGGCGCTCGGTGTCATCCCCAGCAGGGCCGAGGTCTGCGGTGCGGTGAGTGCCATGGCGTACTCGACCCGCTCGGTGCGCTCCGCGGTGAAATAGGGGGTGAGTGCCCGGTGCAGGCGCTGTTCCTTTCCCGGGTCGACATCGACCATGCCCGGGGTCCGCTCGCGCAGTTCGCGCAGGTGCCGTCCGGTGGGGCGGACCACGATCAGCCGTCCGGCGGGTCGCAGCACCCGGTGGAACTCGGCCGGGTTGCGCGGGGCGAACACGTTCAGGACGACGTCGGCGGTGCGGTCGGCCAGCGGGAGGGGACGGTACAGGTCCCAGGTGGCGGCGGCGGCCCGGGAGTGGGTGCGGGCGGCGCGGCGCAGGGCCCGTACCGAGGTGTCGAGTCCGAGGCCGTGGGCGTGGGGCGCCCGGTCGAGCACGCCGGCCAGGTAGTGGCCCGTGCCGCAGCCGGCGTCCAGGACCGTGCCGCGTTCGGGCAGGGAGCGGGCCGCCAGGTCGGCCACGGTGCGGCGGATCGGCGCGTACTTGCCGGTGGCGAGGAACTGTTCCCTGGCGCGGGCCATGGGGGCGTCGTCGCCGCTGCGGGCACGGGTGCCGGTCAGCAGGCTCACATAGCCGTGTCGGGCGATGTCGTAGGTGTGTCCGTCCGGGCAGCGCAGGGCGGTGCCGTCGAGGTGCAGGGGGCGGTTGCGGCAGGCGGGGCAGCGGAGCAGGTCGAGCGAGCGGCGCAGGGCAGGGGGGAACGGCGTGGGCATGAGGCACTCCGGCGGGTGACGGGAAGCGGGGAACGGGCGTGCCCGACCGCGCTCCGGGCCCGGGTCACCTTCGGGGTGACGCTCCGGGAGGGGGGCGGTACGCGGGCACGTCGATGAGGGCGGTGCCGTCCGGCGCCGCCCTCATCCGCTTCCGGTCAGACGAAGCAGTAGTACGGGGTGCTCATGCAGTCCATCCGGCGATTCTAGGCATCGCGTCGCGCAGCGGGGCACGGGCCCGTTCGGTTCGCCCGGTGGCTGCGAGTCTGCCGATTGACCTCAACCTTGGTCGAGGTGGTGGGGTGGGTGTGTCGGCCCGGGCCCGCTGGGCCGGGTGCGGTCGGTGGTGGTCGCGTCGCTCGCCATGCGCGCTTCCATGGGCCGGCCGGTCATCTCGTCCGCAGACCTGGAGGTCATCTTGCTCGTGTGTTCGGAGGATCCGCTCACCGTCGGAGAGGTGGTCCGCCGAACCGGCGTGCCGGTTTCGGCCCTGCACTTCTACGAGCGCCAGGGACTGATCTTCGCGGGGCGCAACAGCGCCAACCAGCGGCGGTATCCACGCCATATGCTCCGCCGTATCTCCCTGATCATCGTGGCCAAACGGCTCGGGGTGCCGCTGTCCGACGTGGCGGCCGTCTTCGCCACCCTGCCCACCGACCGGGCACCGGAGCACGACGACTGGCGGCGGGTCTCGCTGATCTGGAAGCGGCAGTTGGAGGAGCGGCGCCGGGCCATCGAGACCCTGGAGCGCGAACTGACCGGATGCATCGGCTGCGGCTGTCTGTCGATGCGGGCCTGTCTGCTGCTCAACCCCGACGACACGCTGTGCCACCAAGGGCCCGGCCCCGTCCGGCTCCAGAACGGTGCGTCCGTGGGCCGCCCCGCTCGGCGGCGGCCCTGCCAGGAGCAGGGCGATCCGCCCGGGTGAGGCCCGTACGCCGTGGGGTCGGGCCGGACAGGCGGGCGTACGCTGCTCAGCGGGCCGGGACACCGGCCGGTACCGGCTCACCCACGGATCAGGGGGTTGTCTCTTGGCGGCGCAGGCACCGCGGGACGGCGACGCGACGACGGCGCCGGGGCCTTCGGCGGTCGACGGGGCGGTGGACGCCCTCGCGGCCCGGGCACGCGCCCTGGCGGCGGACTCACCCCGCACGATCATCGGGATCGCCGGGCCGCCGGGGGCCGGGAAGAGCACCCTCGCCGAGGCGCTGGTGGCCGCGCTCGGCCGGGACGTGGCGGTGCTCGTGCCGATGGACGGCTTCCATCTCGCCGACGCCGTGCTGACCTCGCTCGGCCGGCGCGAGCGCAAGGGGGCGCCGGACACCTTCGACGCGGCCGGGTACGTGGCCCTGCTGCGGCGGCTGCGTGCGGCCGGGCCCGATGTGGTCTACGCGCCCGCGTTCCGCCGCGATCTGGAGGAACCGATCGGCTCCAGCGTCCCGGTACCGCCGGACCTCCCGATCGTCGTCACCGAGGGCAACTACCTCCTGCTGGACAGCCATCCCTGGTGTCAGGTGCGGGAGTTGCTGGACGCCGCCTGGTTCCTGCGGCTGGACGAGACGGTACGGCTGGAGCGGCTCGTCGCCCGCCATCTCGCGTACGACAAGTCGCCCGCCGCCGCCCGGGCCTGGGCGCAGGGCAGCGATCAGCGCAACGCGGAGACGGTCGCCGGGTCGCAGCGGTACGCCGATCTGGTCGTCCGGATGTCCTGACGGCGCCCCTGACGCCGCCCGACGGCCCCCGGTCCGGCGCCGGGGGCCGTCGGTTCCTCGCGCTCCGGCCGTCAGTGCGTCGGCTGGATCCAGATGCTGCGGAAGCGGACCTTGTTGCCGTGGTCCTGGAGGCGGACGGAGCCGGTGAAGGCGCCCTCCGGGATGCTGCCGCCGGTGGGTCCGGTGACGGCCACGTCGTCGTGGACCTTGACGCCGTTCCAGACCAGGGTCACCCGGGCGTCCTCCGTCTTGCGGCCCTGGCTGTCGTAGCGGGCGGCGCGGAAGGTGAGGTCGTAGGACTGCCAGGTCTCCGGCGCCTTCGAGGCGTTGTGGTCGGCCGCCTTCTGGTGGTAGACGGCGGCGGCCTCGTCGGCGGCGAGCTTCGGTACGCCGAAGGAGTCGAGGATCTGGATCTCGTAGCGTTCCTGGAGGTAGACGCCGCTGTTGCCGCGGTCCTGGCCGGTCACGTCGTCGGGCAGTCGCGGGACGCGGAACTCCACATGCAGCTTGTAGTCGCCGAAGGACTGCTTGGTGCGGATGTCCCCGCAGCAGACCTCGATGGAGTCGTCGGCGGCGCGCGGCCAGGTCACCGCGCGGCCGTCGGTGTGCTGCCACTGGGACAGGCTGCCGCCGTCGAGCAGGTCGATCCGGGCGCCGGCCGGGTTGAGGTGCAGCATGTCGAGGTTGACATGGCCGTCGTCACCGTCGTCGTAGCGGTAGGCGATGGTGTTCGCGCCCTTGTCCAGGTTCAGCCGCTCGTTGTGGGTGGCCCAGGTGGTCCAGTTCCCGGTCGGTGGCAGTGCCGTCCGGCGGACCTTCTCGCCGTTGACGTAGACGCTGAGGTTCTTGGTGCCGTGGAAGGGGTTGGGGCCGTTGGCGTAGCGCAGTCCGACGTCGTAGGCGCCCTTCTTGGCGGTCTCGACGTGGAAGGTGGTGGCGGCGCCGGGGGTGCCGTAGGAGTCCACGAAGCCGCCGCCGGAGTAGCCCTTGTGTTCCGTGGCGACGTCGGCGCCGCCGGACAGCTTGGCCTCCTCCGCCTCGTAGGCGGTCGGGGTCGACCGGCCACCGGGGACGGCGTTGAGGGTGTACCACGCCTCGGTGCTCCACAGCGCGTCACCGTCGGCGGCGGTGAAGGGGCGCGGGGAGCGGAGGTGGACGACCCGGTCGGCGCGCAGGCCGGGGATCTCCAGGCGGACCTGGGTGCGGTCCTTGGAGACGACGGCCTCGGAGACGGCGAGCGGCTCCTCGTCGATCTTGGGGCCGCCGTACTGCGGGGTGGGTGAGTAGCGCCACTGCCGTACCTCGTAGCTCTGGGCGAGGTTCTGGGCGATCCGGTCGACGGTGGCCTGGGAGAGGGGGTCGGTGTACTTCAGGACGAAGCCGTCCTCGGTGGCGCGCATCGAGTGGATGTCGAACGCGTCGGTGCCGTTCGGGGTGAGCTTCTGGAGGCCGAAGCGGAGTTTGCCCTCCTGGCCCCAGTTGCCCTCGGCGCCCAGGCCGCCCGCGTAGATCGCGCCGTCGGGGCCGACGCTGATCCGGTTGACGCCGGCCTCCAGGCCCTGGGTGTGGCGGAAGACCGCGCCCTGGTACTCGCCGTCGACCTTCTCCAGGCTGGCCCGCTGGAGTCCGCCGTAGGTGACGTCCCCGAAGAGGATCTGCCCGGCGAAGGGGCCCTTCTTCAGGGTCAGCGGGGTGCTGGGCGAGTTGGCGATCTCGTTCTGCGGCAGCCACAGCACCGGCTTGGTCGCCGGGCGGTCGTCCCAGCGGCCGGGGACGCTGGTGGCGCCGTCCTGGTAGCGGGTGTAGTGGTTGAAGAAGCGGTCCTTCTTGATCTGGACCAGCTTGGAGGCGGGGAGCCAGCCGCCCTGGTTGTCGGTGACGAGGATTTCCTTGCCGGGGCCCCAGCCGATGCCGTTGGGCGTGCGCAGTCCGCCGGCGAGATAGGAGACCTTGCCGGTCCGCTTGTCGACCTTGACGGTGGTGCCGCGGTCCCTGGCGGGCTGGGGGTCGGTGGTGGCGCCGCCGTAGTTGATGGCCACGGACAGATTGAGGTAGAAGCTGCCCTTGTCGTAGAGCAGGCCGAAGGCGAACTCGTGGAAGTTGCCGCCGTAGGGCCAGGAGGCGAGCGTGCGGTACTCGTCGGTGACCTCGTCGCGGTTCGTGTCGCGCAACTCGGTGAGCTGGTGCTTCTCCGACACGTACAGCCGGCCGTCGACATACTTGATGCCCATGGGCTCGCGGAGCCCGGAGGCGACCTTCTTGGCGGTCACCTGGTCGGGGCCGGTGGCGCCGGTGACGTTGTCGAGGAGGTAGACCTCGCCGTCGGTGGTCTGGCTCTCGCCCCAGGTGGACACCACGAGCCGGCCGTCGGGCAGCCAGTCCATGGCGGAGACCTTGGGTTCGAAGCCGGCCGGGCGCAGATCGGTGAGGGTGTAGTCGGGGTGGACGCCGGCCAGCGGCAGTCCGTCGCCGGGGCTGTCCTGGCCGCTGACGCACTCCTTGCGGCCGGGGGCGGTGACCCGGACCACGTCGGCGTCCGTGCTGAGCGCCGAGTTGGGCACGAGGGTGAAGTCGGTGGCGCCGGGGGGCTTCCACTGGAGGGTGAGCTGCTGGCCGCCGCCCGCCTCGAAGTGCTCGATGAGCAACGGGTGCGCCCCGGCGCTCAGTCGGACGGTGCCGTCCTTGGGTTCGGCGCCGTGCAGCCCGTCGTGGTCGATGACCTGCCGGCCGTCCAGCAGCAGTCGGGAGCCGTCGTCGCTGATCAGCCGGAAGTCGTACGATCCGTCCTGGGGGACGTCGAGATAGCCGATGGCCTGGCTCATGAACCGGTCGGCCAGGCCGAAGTCGGCGTCGCTGGACCAGTCCACGACCGGCATGAGTTTGTCGACGTTGGGGGTCTGGCCCGCTTTCAGCTCACAGAGTTTCTTGAGCGGCGCCTGCAGATCGAAGACCCGCATCGTGACGCCGGGCTCCTGCGGCGGGATGTCGGCGGCCACGGCCCGGTCCGGCGGGTCGGCGGCGGGCGACCAGCCTCCGGCGACCAGCACGGCGAGCACAACTGCCGCCGTGCGTCTGGGGAATCGGCGGTACGACCGTGATCTCACACTTCCTCCTGGCACTGGGTCGGAGCGGGACGAGCGGCGGCTCGTCCGGGAGTGCGCGCAGTCGGCCCCCGCGAGGCAGGGGGCGTGAGCGGTGTTGCTTGCGCGATGGCACGGGTCTGTCGGCGACGGTGTGTCAGCTGGGGTGCGTGCTACAGGCACTCACATGCGGCAGAGACTAAGGACTTTTCCCCGCACGGTCCATACTTCGTCCACGGAGAGTCCAAAGTTTCTGGCCGGTGGGCGGAAGCGGCACACCCCCGGAATCAAAATGGAACAAGAACAGTCAACTCTGCCCACGTGAACTCATATTGGGGCGCTCACGGATACGATCCCGTCGGCGTCGGCCGCCTCTGTTCTCCGGTGGGAATCCCGGGACCCTGCGGCGTCCGGCGCGCACCGCTACGGAGCGGACGCCCGCTCAGGGGGAGCGGCGCACGGGGGCACGGGGTGTGCACCGGACGGGGACGATGCAGAGGACGGGGACGGGGATCGTGGTGCGTGGGAGAGACCGGCGCGGGTGGGGAGCCCTCGCCGTGTGCGGGGTGCTGCTGACCGGCTGCACCGACGGCGGGGACAGTGACGGTGACGGCACGGGCGGGGCCGAGGGGGCCCGGCCGAACGCGACCGGGGTGACGGTCGCCGAGCCGGGCAAGGCGAAGGAGTCGTCCGAGCCGCTCGACGAGATGGACCCCGAGCGGCAGCCGGAGACGGCGGAGCAGGCGCGGGCGCTGATCGGAAAGGTGATCGCGGGACCCGATCTGTTCACCCCCGAGGTGCGGCGGGCCACCCCGTACGAGAGCGATCCGAGCCGCTGGGCGGTGCTCGGGGAGAACTGCACCTGGCGGCGTGAGCCGCTGCCGCGGGATGTACTGGGCACCCTCACCCGGTACTTCGAGGTGCCCGCGCGCGGCGGCCGGGGCGAGGTGCGGCTCACGGCCACCGTCACCGTGCACCACACCGTCACAGCGGCGGCCTGGGAGCAGGCCGGGATGCTGGAGGAGGCCGTGGGCTGCGGCGAGCAGACCCTCACGGCCGGTGCGCGGCTGACCGGTCTGACCTCGCTCGCGACAAAGTGGGGCGAGGGCAACAACGGGTTCAGCGACGACTCGTTGATGGAGACCGGGAAGTGCGTCAGCGAGGAGCACGGCGGACCGTACCCCTACTGGTGGTCGCAGGCGACCTACGGACCGGTGGTGGCCTCGACGTCGGTGTGCGGGGGCGAGGGGTACGACCTCAAGGCGTTGCAGGAGATCGTGCAGGAGGCACTGCCCCGGATGCTGCTGCGGGTCCAGGACGAGGTGGGCCGCCCCGCCGAGGGCAAGGCCGGCAGCGCGTCGCCGTCCGTCTCGAAGGAGGGTGAGTGATGGAGCCGCTGCTCCCCTCCGACCCGTCATGGCTCGGCGCCTACCGGCTGCTCGGCCGGCTGGGCGCGGGCGGTATGGGCGTGGTCTACGTCGCGCGCGCCGTGAACGGCGATCTGGCCGCGGTGAAGGTGATCCAGCCCGAGTACGCCGAGGAGCACGAGTTCCGGGCCCGGTTCCGGCGCGAGGTCGCCACCGCGCGGCAGGTGCGCAGCCCCTGGGTGGTGCCGGTGCTCGGGGCGGACACCGAGACCGCGTCGCCCTGGCTGGCCACGGCGTTCGTGCCCGGTCCCGCGCTGGCCGAGGCGGTCCTGGCGTGCGGGCCGCTGCCCTCGCGGGCGGTGCGTGTGCTCGGGAAGGTGCTGGCGCGGGCGCTGGCCGCGGTGCACGCGGCGGGGCTGGTCCACCGGGACGTCAAACCGGGCAATGTGCTGCTGGCGATGGACGGGCCCCGGCTCATCGACTTCGGTATCGCCCGGTCCACCGCCGCCGAGGCCACGGAGCTGACCTCGGCCGGGATGATGGTGGGCACCCCCGGCTTCCTCTCCCCCGAGCAGGCCCGGGCACATGAGGTGGGCGCGCCCAGCGATGTGTTCTCGCTGGCGTGTGTGCTGGCGTACGCGGCCACCGGCCGTCCGCCGTTCGGCACCGGCGCGGTGGACGCGCTGCTGTACCGCACCGTCCATGACGCCCCCGAGCTGACGGGCGTTCAGGACGAGGCTCTGCGGGAGTTGCTCGGGCGCTGTCTCGCCAAGGACCCGGCCGGGCGGCCGACCGCGGTCGAGGTGGACCGGGCGCTGGTGGAGGACGCCCCGGAGGGGTCCGTCGACTGGCTGCCGGACCCGATGGTGCTTCTGATCGCCCAGCGGTCGGAGGCGATGCTGGCGCTGCCGGGCATCGAGCCCACCCTGGTCCCCGGGCAGCCCGCGCCGCCGCAGCCGCGGCCGGGACGCCGTCGGTTCCTCACCCTGGCCGCGGGCGGCGCGGCCCTGCTCGCGGCGGGTGGCGGCACGGCGCTGTGGGCGGCGCTGCGGGACGACGGCGAGCAGTCGCCGCAGGCCACCGGGGAGCGCCGGGTCATCGGTCTGCACGCGGATCTCAGCGGCCCGCAGAAGGCGCTGGGCCGCGCCCAGGAGCGGGCCGCCCGGCTGGCCGTCGCGCAGTTCAACGCCGCGAGGACCAAGCCGTTCACGCTGGTGCTGGATGTGATGGACGACCGGGGTGAGCCCGCGCGCGCCGAGTCCGCCGCCCGTCGGCTGAGCGGCATGGACGAGGTGCTGGCCGTCGTCGGACCGACCGGGTTCGTCTCCGCCGAGGCGTCCGTGGCGGTGTACGAGGGCGCCAGGATGCCGGTGGTGACGGTGTCCGAGCTGTCGCTGGCGGCCACCCAGAGTGTGCTGCTCAGCCTGCCCAAGTCGTACTTCAGGGGGGCCGCGATGGCGCCCTACACCGCGTTCGGGACGGCCGTCGCGCTGGCCGGTCAGGAGATCGGCCGCGCGGGGCTGCTGATCGACCGGGCCGGAGGCATCAGCGGCTACGAGATGACGTCGATGGTCAAGGGGTCGGCCGCCAACCAGTCGCTGGAGCTGTACACGAGGGTGGTCCCGGAGACCGAGGACCCCTCGGCGGTGATCGACGACATGCTCGACCACGACATCGAGGGCCTCTACTACACCGGCACCCCCGAGCGGGCCGCCCGTGTGGCCCGGACCGTGGCCGGGCGCGGCTTCCGGGGGCCTCTGTTCCTCGACCCCGGCTCGGCCCGGCAGGAGTTCATCACGGCGGCGGGCGAGGCGGCCGAGGACTGGTACTGCCTCTCCTCCCACATCGACCCGCAGGACGCGCGCGTCAAGGCGTTCACCACCGCCTACACCGAGCGCTACGACGAGGCGCCGGGCACGACCGGCCCCGAGGCGTACGACGTGGTCCGGCTGCTCGCCAACCGGCTGGCCGCGCTCGGCGACGGCGGCCGTGAGGAGTTGACCGCCTCGCTCGCCACGTCCCGCTACCAGGGGCTGACGGCGCGGTACGTGTTCGACGACAACCACTTCCTCGATGTCTCACAGGTCCACCGCTACCGGGTCGTGGGCGATCGGTTCGACTACCTGGGTCCGCTGGACCTGTTCGCCGACGGCTCGTAGGGGAACGGACGATGCGCGCACTGCGACCCGAGGACCCCGAGAGCCTCGGCGGGCACCGGTTGCTCGCCCGGCTGGGGTCGGGGGGTATGGGCACGGTCTATCTGGCCCGTGCCGGTGACGGGGCGCCGGTCGCCCTGAAGGTGATCCGGGCCGAGTACGCGGCCGACCCGGCCTTCCGGGCCCGGTTCCGGCGGGAGGTGCGGCTCGCGGGCGGCCTGACCGGGCACTGGGTGGTGCCGGTGACGGCGGCGGACACGGAGGCCGCGGCGCCCTGGCTGGCGACGGCGTTCGTGGCGGGCCCCTCGCTCGCCGAGGCGGTGGCCGCGCTCGGGGCGCTGCCGGGCCGTACGGTCGCCGTGCTCGGTGCCCGGCTGGCGCGGGCGCTGGCCGAGGTGCACGCGGCGGGCCTGGTGCACCGGGACGTCAAACCCGGCAACATCCTGCTCGCCCTGGACGGCCCGCGGCTGATCGACTTCGGGATCGCGCAGGGCGCGGGCGTGACGGCGCTGACCGCGCCGGACGTGGTGATCGGCACGCCCGGCTATCTCGCGCCCGAGCAGGCGAGGGCCTCGGCGGGCGAGGTGGCGGCGCCCAGCGATGTCTTCGCCCTCGGCTGTGTGCTGGCGTACGCGGCGACCGGGCGGCGTCCGTTCGGCTCCGGGGATCCCAGCACGGTGCTCTACCGCACGGTGCACGAGGAGCCCGATCTCGACGGGCTCGGCGCGCTGGTGGCGCCGGAGTTGGCCGCGGCGATCGCCGGGTGCCTGGCGAAGGAACCGGCCCGGCGGCCCCTCGCGACCGGGCTGCGGGCGGTGTGCGAGGCGGCCTCGGCGGGCGGTGGGGAGGGCTGGTTGCCGCCCGAGGTGGTGCGGCTGGTCGCCGACCGTTCCGCGCGGGCGCTGGATCCGCCGCCGCGTCCGCAGGCCGCCGCCCCGGCCATGGCCGCCGGGGACGTCCGGGACCGGCCGCCCACCCGGCGCCGGGCGCTTGTCATCGGCGGCTCGGCACTCGCGGCGGTGGCCGCCTCCGGTGCCGCGGGAGCGGGGTTGCTGTGGCGGCGCGATCCGGGTGGGCGCGGCGCCGCTCCCCCGGTGCCGACCCGCACGATCGCTCTCCAGGCCGCTCTCTCGGGCGCCCACAAGGACCTCGGTACGGCGCAGGAGCGGGGGGTGCGGCTCGCGATCGCCGCGCACAACGCCCGCGCGGGCATCGCCTTCCGTCTCGCGCTCACCGTCCAGGACGACCGGGGTGAGGCGGGGCGGGCGGCGTCGACGGCGCGCGCGCTGCTCGCCGACCCGGACGTGTGCGCGGTGATCGGCCCCGGCACCGTCGCCGCCGCACGGGCCGCGGGCCCGCTGTACGGGGCGGCGTCCATGCCGTTCCTGCTGGTCTCGGCCGACCCCGACGAGGCGGGTCTGTCGCCCGCGAAGGTGACGACCCGCAGCCTCGTCGTCACCCGGGCCCCGTCGACCTACCGCGTCCTGCCGGTGACCAGCTATCTGACCCGGGTGCGCGACATCCGCCGTACGGCGGTGATCGTGGACGGGGCGGCAGACACGCTGGCCCAGAACGTGCGCCGCAACCTTGAGGACTCGCCGCCCAACGAGGACCTCGGCGGCACGGTCACGGTCCATCCGGTGGCCGCCGGACAGGACGACTTGGGGCCGGTCGTCGCACAGGCCCTCGCCGACGCCCCGCAAGCGGTCGTCTTCGCGGGATCCTCGCCGGCCCGTACGGCGGCCTGTGCCCGCGCGCTGGCCGACGCGGGCTTCGCCGGGGCGCGCACGGGCTTCGAGCCGGCGATGCGCAAGGAGTTCCTGGACGCGGCGGGCAGCGCCGCCGAGGGCTGGGTGTTCGAGGCGCCCTACACCGAGGTGCAGTCCTCGGACAGCGGGGCGGCGCGGGCGTTCACCGCCGCGTACCGCGCCCGGTACCGCACCGTGCCCGGGCGCTGGGCCGCCGAGGCGTACGACGCCACGGGGTTGCTGGCCCGTACGCTCGACGGGTTCGGGTCCCGGGCGACGGTACGGCCCGGGGAGGTCGCCGAGCGGATCTTCACGACGCGGTACGAGGGGATGGTCAAGCCGCTCACGTTCACGAAGGACGACATGCATCTGCTCCAGTTGGAGCGGTCGGCCTTCCTGTACCGGGCGAGGGGCGGGCGGTTCCGGTTCATGGGCCGGTTCGACCAGGTCACGCAGGACGACGACCAGCCGCGTGCCACACCTTCCCGGCCCGTCACACGGTAGGGCTGGCCCCACCGGAACCGGGGGGATGCCCACACAGCGGGGAAGGGTGATGACGGCTTAGGTTCGGTGTATGCGGACGACTACCCGAATGCACCTGGCCGTCGCGGGCGCAGCAGCCCTGGTCTGCGGCGCGGCGGCCCTTCCGGCCTCTGCGGCGCAACCGACGGAACCGCCGGCTCCGGCCGGGCTGGAGCGGTTCACCTCCCAGCAGCTCGACTGGCGCGGCTGCGCCCTCGGCCCCGACGACACCACCGGACAGGAACTCGACGCGGCGGGCGCCCGGTGCGCCGATCTGACGGTGCCGCTCGACTACGCGGATCCCGAAGGGCGGACCCTCACCGTCGCCCTCTCCCGGCTCCCGGCCTCCGACGAGGAGGGACGGGTGGGCCCGCTGCTGCTGAACAACGGCGGTCCCGGCGGTCCGAGTCTGGAGATGCCGCTCACCGTCGGCAAGGCGATGGGCGAGGTGGCCTCGGCCTACGACCTGATCGGCATGGATCCCCGGTTCGTGGGCCGTTCGACGCCGCTGGACTGCGGCTGGGACGTCGGTTCGGGGGTCTTCTCGGCGGGCCCGGACCGGGCCTCGTTCCAGGGTGCCGTGGCGCTCCAGCGTGACCTGGCGCAGCGGTGCGAGCGCACGAACGGCGAGCTGCTGCCGTACGTCACGACCCGCAACACGGCCCGCGACATGGACCTGGTGCGGACGGTGCTGGGTGCGGAGCGGATCTCCTACCTCGGCTACTCGTACGGGAGTTATCTCGGCCAGGTGTACACGCAGATGTTCCCCGGCCGTATCGAGCGGATGGTGCTCGACGGGGTGCTCGACCCCGCCCGGTACACCCAGACGCTCCTCGCGGACTCCGGGCCGGCCAATGAGCGGGCCCTGCGTGCCTGGGCGTCCTGGGCGGCGGCGCGGGACGACACGTACGGTCTCGGCGACTCGCGTGAGAAGGTGCTGGCCACCGTCGAGCGTATTCTGCGGGAGGCGGACGAGGAGCCGTTGCGGATCGGGGACTTCCGGCTCGACGCCCGCTACGCGCCGGTCGTGTTCTTCATGGGGCTGGGCAGCGATCTCGACGAGAACCGCGACGCGCTGGCGGGCTTCGTACGCACGATGGCCCGGGCCGCCGACCGCGAACCCGATGTGCGCCCTGACGCGCTGCTGACCGAGGTGCTGACGTTCCTCACGACGAAGGACGGTTCCGAGCAGGGCAGTGTGCAGATGGCCATCCTGTGCGGGGACATCGCCGAGCGGCGCGGGGTCGCGAGCTACTGGAAGGCGATCCAGAAGAGCCGTGCCACGACGCCGTTCGCGGGTCCGCTGGTGAACAACGTCTCCGCCTGCGAGTTCTGGGACTCCCCCGTGGAGGCGCCGACCGTGGTCGACAACGACGTACCGGCGCTGCTGGTGAACGCCACGGGCGACACCCGCACCGCCTACAGCGGGGCGCGGCAGGTGCGGGAGCAGTGGTCGTCCTCCCGCCTGGTCACCGTGAAGGCAGGGCAGCACGGCGTGTTCGGCGAGTACGGCAACGCCTGCGCCGACGGACAGGTCAACGCCTATCTCGCGACGGGTGAGCTGCCGGGGCGGGATGTGACCTGCCGTAGCTGATCGGGCGGGTCTGATGTCCGACCGGGTGGTGCCGGTGTGGCGGGTGCCGCCGTGGCCGCGTGCGGGGCCACCCGTGTCGCCCCCCCGACCGGCGGGGCGGGGGCGGGCCGGGAACGGTGGGTTCCCGGCCCGTCCGCGACCAGCGGGCCCGCTCAGTCCCCGATGTACCGGGCGAGGTGCTCGCCGGTGAGGGTGGAGCGGGCGGCGACCAGTTCGGCCGGGGTGCCCTCGAAGACGATCTTTCCGCCGTCGTGGCCGGCACCGGGGCCGAGGTCGATGATCCAGTCCGCGTGGGCCATGACGGCCTGGTGGTGCTCGATGACGATGACCGACTTGCCGGAGTCGACCAGTCGGTCGAGGAGACCGAGGAGATGGTCGACATCGGCGAGGTGGAGGCCGGTGGTCGGCTCGTCCAGGACGTAGACCCCACCCTGGTCGGCCATGTGCACGGCCAGCTTGAGCCGCTGGCGTTCACCGCCGGAGAGGGTGGTGAGGGGCTGGCCGAGGGTGAGGTAGCCGAGGCCGACGTCGGCGAGCCGCGCGAGGATCTTGTGGGCGGCGGGGGTGCGGGCCTCGCCCTCCGCGAAGAACCGCTCCGCCTCGGTCACCGACATGCCGAGCACCTCGCTGATGTCCCGGCCGCCGAGCCGGTACTCCAGGACCGCCGCCTGGAACCGCTTGCCCTCGCAGTCCTCGCAGGTGGTGGCGACGCTCTGCATGATCGCCAGGTCGGTGTAGATGACCCCGGCGCCGTTGCAGGTGGGGCAGGCGCCCTCGGAGTTGGCGCTGAAGAGCGCCGGCTTGACGCCGTTGGCCTTCGCGAACGCCTTGCGGATCGGCTCCAGCAGCCCGGTGTAGGTGGCCGGGTTGCTGCGCCGCGAGCCGCGGATCGGGCTCTGGTCGACGGAGACCACGCCTTCGGCGGTGGGGATCGAGCCGTGCACCAGCGAACTCTTGCCGGAGCCCGCGACGCCGGTGACGACGCACAGCACCCCGAGCGGGACGTCGACGTCGACGTCCTGGAGGTTGTTGGCGGTCGCGCCGCGGATCTCCAGGGTGCCCTTGGGGGTGCGGACGGTGTCCTTCAGCGTGGCCCGGTCGTCGAGGTGGCGGCCGGTGACGGTGCCACTGGCGCGCAGTCCCTCGATCGTGCCCTCGAAGCAGACGGTGCCGCCGCCGCTACCGGCACCGGGGCCGAGGTCCACGACATGGTCGGCGATGGCGATGGCCTCGGGCTTGTGCTCCACGACCAGCACGGTGTTGCCCTTGTCCCGCAGCCTCAGCAGCAGGTCGTTCATCCGCTGGATGTCGTGCGGGTGCAGTCCGATGGTGGGCTCGTCGAAGACATAGGTGACATCGGTGAGCGAGGAGCCGAGGTGGCGGATCATCTTGACGCGCTGCGCCTCACCGCCCGACAGGGTGCCGGAGGCGCGGTCCAGGGAGAGATAGCCGAGCCCGATCTCCTCGAAGGAGTCGAGGGTGTGCTGGAGCTTGGCGAGCAGCGGGGCGACCGACGGCTCGTCCAGGGTGCGGATCCAGCGGGCGAGGTCGCGGATCTCCATCGCGCACGCCTCACCGATGTTGAGTCCGTCGATCCTGGAGGAGCGGGCCGCCTCGGCGAGCCGGGTGCCGCCGCACGCGGGGCAGTCGGTGAAGGTGACCGCGCGCTCCACGAAGGCCCTGATGTGCGGCTGCATGGCCTCCTTGTCCTTGGACAGGAAGGACTTCTGGATCTTGGGGATGACCCCTTCGTAGGTGAGGTTGACCCCATTGACCTTCACCTTGGTGGGCTCGCGGTAGAGGAAGTCCTTCAGTTCCTGCTCGCTGAAGTCACGGATGGGCTTGTCCGGGTCGAGGAAACCGGACTCGGCGTAGACGCCGACGGTCCAGACGTTGTCGGACTTCCAGCCGGGAATGGTGAAGGCACCCTCGGCCAGGGACTTGGAGTCGTCGTAGAGCTGGGTGAGGTCGATGTCGGAGACCTTGCCGCGGCCCTCGCAGTTCGGGCACATGCCGCCGGTGCGGGAGAAGGTGGCCTTCTCGGCCTTCTGGTTGCCGCGCTCGACGGTGATCGCGCCGCTGGCCTTGACCGAGGGCACATTGAAGGCGAAGGCGCCGGGCCCGCCGATGTGCGGCTCGCCGAGCCGGCTGAAGAGGATGCGGAGCATCGCGTTGGCGTCGGTGGCCGTGCCGACCGTGGAGCGCGGGTCGCCGCCCATGCGCTGCTGGTCGACGGTGATGGCCGTGGTCAGCCCGTCCAGGACGTCGACCTCGGGCCGGGCCAGGTTGGGCATGAAGCCCTGGACGAACGCGCTGTACGTCTCGTTGATCAGCCGCTGCGACTCCGCCGCGATCGTGTCGAACACCAGCGAGCTCTTGCCCGAGCCGGAGACCCCGGTGAACACCGTGAGACGGCGCTTCGGGATCTCGATGGTGACGTCTTTCAGGTTGTTCTCGCGGGCGCCGTGCACCCGGATCATGTCGTGGCTGTCGGCGGCATGGGGCTCGGGCGAGTGGGTGTCCGTCGTCTTGGCCATTTCTCCGTGTCTTTCTCTGCGCCGCGAACCGCCCGCGCGCCGATGTGCCGCGGGGCGCCCTCGCGGTCGTGGTCCATGTCGTGCCGGGCGGTCCGCGTGTTCTTCGCCTTCACGCGGGGGCCGCCGCACGCTCCCCGTTCTGTCGTCCGCTGCCGGAACGCCGCCGCCGTCCCCCGCCGGCGTCGCCCGTGTGCACCCGACCGAGCCGACCGAGAGGTTCGGTGGGCCGGGTCGATCGGTAGGACAGGGTATACGCCGACGGCAGGATCACGGGACCTTTCTTCGCTCATGCATTCGATTGGAGGGGAGCCCTGCGGTGGCCCTCCGCGCGCCCCGCCCCCGGGTCAGACGGTCTCGGCCCGCGCGGTCAGCGCTTCTCCTGGATCCGGATCAGATTGCCCGCGGGGTCGCGGAAGGCGCAGTCCCGCACACCGTAGGGCTGGTCGGTGGGCTCCTGGACGACCTCGGCGTCGGCCTGGAGCCGCTCGAAGGTGCCGTCCACGTCCTTGCTGGCGAGGACGAGACTGGCGTAGGTGCCCTTGGCCATCATCTCGGAGATGGTGCGGCGCTCGTCCTCGGTGACGCCGGGGTCGGCGGCCGGCGGGTACAGCACGATGGAGGTGGCGGGCTGGTCGGCGGGGCCGACCGTGATCCAGCGCATGCCCTCGTACCCGACGTCGTTGCGGACCTCGAAGCCGAGGGTGTCCCGGTAGAAGACCAGGGCGGCCTCCGGGTCGTCGTGGGGAAGGAAGCTGGCGTGAATGGTGATGTCCATGGCCTTCACGCTAACCGCGGCCCGACAGGGACGCTTCTCGATTCCTGACGGGCCGGGTGACCTGCTTGGCGACACACGAAGGGATCCCCGCGACAGCCTTCTCCCCCTCCCGCCGGTAGACGCTCGGGGGCACCCCGACCAGCTCGGTGAAACGGGTGCTGAAGGTGCCGAGCGAGGAGCAGCCGACCGCGAAGCAGACCTCGGTGACACTGAGGTCGCCCCGGCGCAGCAGCGACATCGCGCGCTCGATGCGCCGGGTCATGAGGTAGCTGTACGGCGACTCCCCGTACGCGCGCCGGAACGCGCGGCTGAGGTGCCCGGCCGACATGTGCGCGCCGCGCGCGAGGGCCTCGACGTCGAGCGGCTGGGCGTACTCCCGGTCGATCCGGTCCTTCACGCGCCGCAGCCGCGCGAGATCGCGCAGGTACTGGTCCGAGGTGGGGCGGCTGGTCATGGTCGCGATGGTACGTCGCCCCACTGACAGCCGCCCTGACCTGCGGGTCCCGGCGGTCCGGCCGCCGGTCGCGGCTGCTCGGCATCGAGTGGTACGTCCGCCACCCCCTGCCGCCGGCCGCCGACGGTCCTCCGGTGACGCCGCCGCGACGACCCCCCGGCACGGCGCCCCGTGCCACCTCGCTCCGGTGGGCGAGGATCGCCGCGATCGTCTGGTCCAGCCACGGGGTGACATCGACGGCGGCGCCGATCTGCGCGTCGGGGACGCTGTGTCTCAGGTCGTCCCCGCCGATGATGTCCCGCAGTCCGTCCGCCGCCGAGTGCGGGTGGGTGGCGCGGTGGACGGCACGCGGCTGCCAGGCGGGGCCGGCGTCGGGACAGCGCAGGTCGAGACCGGCCGCGTGGGCGGCCAGCACGGTCAGCCGGTGGGTGTGCACATAGTCGGGGTGACGGGTGATCCCGCCGCAGGCGTCGTGGGTGACGACGATGTCCGGGCGGACCGCGCGGATATGTGTCACGAGCCGCCGTACGGACTCGTCCAGGGGTGCGTCGACCAGTCGGGCCGCGCCGGATGCCGGGGCGGGAAATGGGCGTCGGCGTAGCCGAGCAGCCGGGGTGCGCCCGCGCCCAGATGCCGTAGCGCTCGGGCGAGTTCGACGGCACGCCGGGTGCCGGGCGCCCACGTCGTGGTGACGACGGCGGTGCGGGCGCCGGCCACCGCGTGCCGGGCGAGGACCCCGCGCGCGAACAGTGACTCGTCTCCCCTTCCGACGGCCGGGGATGCGCCCGGAGTCGAAATACCCTCGCGGCACGGCGAGTCCGGTGGTTATGCTCCTCGCGATGACTACTCCTTCCGGTGACAGATCGGGGGTCCCGTCCGCGCAAGGTGAGTGCTGATGCTCACTTCGCTCGCGAACGGGGATTCCCGTACCTCCTTCTGGCCGCGCGTGCGCGAGTTCGCCGTGCCGCCTTCGATGATCGAGACAGCGACCGCCCGGCGTCTCGCCGGGGACTGGGCGGGCGCGTGTGCCGCCGCGCGGGTCGAGGTCGATCTCGACCTACGGGCCGCGGCCCGTGTCCATGGCCGTGAACTGGCCTCCCGACTCCGCACGGATCTACGTCACTTGGCGCCCGATCTGCTGCGCTGGCACCTGCCGAGGGTCGCACCCGACGGGCTGCTCAGGACGGGCCTGACGATCGCTCTCGCACGCTACGACGCCCCCGCGCGGGACGGTACGTCCCCGGTGTGGCTGGTGGCACGGACCGTGCCCGCGTGGGCCGACGCCGGGCAGCGGTTCGCCCTCGGCCTCTGGAACGGCGATCTGCGGACCGCCCACGGGCATCCGCACCCGCGTCCGAACCCGCGCTTCCGGCTCGATCTGCACCGGCATCTGTGGGATGCGCGCAGGACGGCCGAGCTGCGGTTCCGGTCGGGCGCCGGATCCCCGCCCGACCATGACCGGTACACCGACCTTCTCGACCCGCTCGACCTTCTCGGCCCGCTCGACCTGGCCGACCTGGCCGACCTGGCCGCCGACGGCCGTCGTTGTGCCGTCGGACGCTGGCCGGCCGAGGCGCAGCGGGTGCTCAGGGACGCGGGGCGGACCGAAGGGGCCGTCCTGGTGCGGGTGGACAGCCGCCGCCGGTTCGTGCTGGAGGCGGGCGGGACGGTCCTGCGCCGTGCCGAGGGCGCGCGGACGGCCACCGCGCTGCCGGTGCTGCCGGACGCGGCGACCTGGGTGCCGCCCGACGTGGAGCTGCTCCGCGCCGGCGCGATCGACGCCGGGCGGCTGCATCCGCTGGTCGCCGAGGCGCTCGTACCCGGGCGCGAGCCGGCTCCCACGGCGCGGCGGGCGGCCGGTCCGCGTGAGGTGGAATGCCGGGGCGAGACCCATCGGATCGGGCTCGTGGACGGGGTCCTCGTCCCGCTGGACCACCCTCCCGACGAGATCCGGCGCGAGACGCTGCTGGCCACGCTGACCGGTACTCCGCTGGGCTGCCTCCAGGCCGTCGACCAGGCCCATCGGCGTCCCGACTTGCTCCCCGACATCGAGGAACGCCTGCGGCACGGGGACACCACGGGTGCGCTGGCGATCGTGGAGAGCCTGCTCGGCCCGGACGCGTCGCTGCGGGACGGCGCGCTGCGGGACGCCCTGGAGACGGCGGCGCGGCGACGCATCTTGTACGGGCTGTTCCGGGCGGGCCTGAGCCAACCCGGAGCGCGCCGCACGCCCCCGCTCTCCCGCCCGCGCCGCGGCGTCACTCCCCCTCGCAGTCCGCACCCACGTCACGCGCAGCACGGCTGAAGCGGCGCCGGACCCCGCACCGGCGGCCGGGCCCGCGCCGGCTCCCCCACCCGCACGCCCCACCCCCTCGATGAGGCCGGTGCGGCGAATCCACACCCCTCGCCGGGCGCCCTCCAGCACCCCGGCACGACCCCATGGTGATGCCTCATGACCACACCCACCCTGTACGCCACCGACCCCGCCCCGGCCGACCCGCTCAAGGTCGCCGGTGAGTTGCTGTCCCTGCTGGGGGACACGGCGACCGAGCCACGCGCCGACCTCCAACTGGAGGCGCTCACCCTGGCGGTGGCGGCCGACCTCCCCGTACTGCTGTGGGGTGAGCCCGGTATCGGCAAGACCGCGGCGCTCACCCAGCTCGCCGACTCCCTCGACCTCCCGTTGACCACGGTCATCGCCAGCGTGCACGAACCGTCCGACTTCTCCGGGCTGCCGGTCGTCGGGGACGACCCCGCCGGGCAGGGCGTGCCGATGGCCCCGCCGGACTGGGCGGTGCGGCTGGTGCGGGCCGGCCGGGGGCTGCTGTTTCTCGACGAGCTGTCCACCGCTCCCCCGGCCGTGCAGGCGGCCCTGCTCCGGCTGGTGCTGGAGCGACGGATCGGGGCACTGCGGCTGCCTCCCGGTGTCCGGATCGTGGCCGCCGCCAACCCGCGTGCCTCGGCGGCCGACGGCTGGGAGCTGAGTCCGCCGCTGGCCAACCGGTTCGTGCACCTTCAGTGGACGCACGACCCCGAGGTCGTCGTGCGGGGACTGGGCGGTACCTGGCCCCGTGCCGACCTGCCCCGACTGGACCCCGGACGGCTGCCGGACGCCGTCGACTTCGCCCGGCGGGCGGTGTGCGGGCTACTTACGGCCCGGCCGGAGCTGACCCACCGGCTGCCCGGCACCGAGACCCGGCGGGGCGGGGCCTGGCCCTCCCCGCGCAGCTGGGACATGACCCTGCGCCTGATCGCCTTCGTGACGGCGGCGGGTTCCTCGCGCGATGTGCTCTCCCTGCTGGTCAGGGGCACGGTCGGGGACGGACCCGGCCTGGAACTGCTCGCGAGCGTCGACCGCATGGACCTGCCGGACCCGGAAGACCTCCTCGCCGACCCCTGCGCCGCCGAGCTGCCCCGACGCGGGGACCTGCGGCAGGCGGCGCTCGACGCGGTCGTCCAGGCGGTACGGCGGCGGCCCGACAAGGCCCGCTGGGACGCGGCCTGGGCGCTGCTCGTACGGGCTCTGGACACCGGTGCCCCGGACCTGGTCGTCGTACCGGCGACCACCCTCGCGTCGCTGCGGCAGCAGGACTGGGACGTGCCGGAGCAGATCGAGCGGCTCGCCGGGGTGGCCGTCCTGTCGCGGCGCGCCGACGAGATGACGGCACGGGTCAAGGCCCGCAGTGGGGCGCCCCGATGACCGTGGAGAGGCGAACGCACACCGGACCCCGGCCCCAGAGCCGGCCCCAACCCCAGAGCCGGACCGCACCCGCGCCGCTCCCGGCCCCGCCCCCGCCGTCCCCTCCCTCCGGCGAGCTGGACATGGACAAGCTCTGCACCGCGCGCCTGCACGCCGCCCAGGTGCGGCCGTATCTGGCGACCGCGCTGTTCGCCCTGTACGTGGTGGAGGACCGGAGTGTCCCGACCATGGCGGTGGACCGGTACTGGCGGTGCTATGTGTCCCCGGCGTTCGTGGACCGGACGCCGGTGGAGGAGCTGGCCGGGGTCTGGGTGCACGAGGTGTCCCATCTGCTGCGGGACCATCACGACCGGGGCGACCGGGGCGCACGGCACCGCGGGCTGACCGGCCCGGGCGAACGGCTGCGCATCAATATCGCCGCGGACCTGGAGATCAACGACGATGTGTACGGCGACGGCCTCACCAGGCCCAGGGGGGCGGTCGTACCGTCGACGCTGGGGCTCGACCCGGGCCAGTTGATGGAGGACTACCTCCGGCAGTTCCGGCTCGGGCCGCGGACGCAGGAACTGGTGTGGCTGGACTGCGGCAGCGGGGCGGACGGGCTGGAGCGGGAGTGGGACCGCGGGCCCGACGGCGGGCACGGGCTCAGCGCGCGGGAGCGGGACGCGGTGCGGTTCCGGGTGGCGCAGGGCATCAAGGGGCGGCCGGGCAGCGCCCCGGCGGGGTGGCGACGGTGGGCCGAGGAGGCGTTCCAGCCGCCGCAACCGTGGCGTGAGCTGCTGGGCGCGGCGATCCGCTCGGCGGTCTCGGCCGGCGGGGCCGGGGAGGACTACACCTACGGCCGTCCCGCGCGGCGCGCGGCCGGGGTGCCCGGTGTGGTGCTGCCGAGCCTGCGCCGGATGCCGCCCCGGGTGTCGGTGGTCATCGACACCTCCGGGTCGGTCAGTGACGCGGAACTCGGCAGTGCGCTGCGTGAGGTCGCCGCGATCGCCCGCGCGGTGGGCGGGCGGCGCGATCTGGTGAGCGTGGTGCCGTGCGACGCCTCGTCGGGGTCGGTGCAGCCGCTGTGCCGGGCGGAGGGCATCGCGCTGGTCGGCGGCGGAGGCACGGATCTGCGGGCCGGGTTCAGCCGGGCGCTGCGGGCGCGGCCCGGACCGGACGTGATCGTGGTGCTGACCGACGGTCAGACCCCGTGGCCCGGTCACCGTCCGCCGTGCCGGACGGTGGTGGGGCTGTTCCCGCGGCTCGACGCGGCCTCGACGGTGCGGGAGTCCGAACCCGACTATGTGCCCGACACCCCGCCCGCGTGGGCTCGGGTGGTGGACATCGGCTGACGGCACCGGCCTCCCCCGTCGGAGCGGCGTCGCTCGCAGCCACGGTGGCTCAGATCGCGTAGGCCCCCGTGGACGGTCGGCCGTGGGCGCGGGCGTAGGGGGTGAGGGCCACGAGGCCGGATCCGTGGACCGTGGTGTGCGGCCCCAGGTCGAAGGGGCTCACGCCGAGGCGTGCGGCCAGGTGCGGGGCGAGATAGGGGGCGAGGTCCAGCCACTCCTCGTCGTTCTCGCCGTCCTCGGTGTCGCCGACCGGGGTGATGCCTTCCTCGACGCAGGCGGCGCGCTCCTCGGGCAGCGGTTCCCCCAGCCGCAGGGCCGCGTCGTCGTCCTTCCAGGAGGCGCAGAAACGGCGTACGACGGAGCCGTTCTCCGCGATCAGCCAGGCGGAGCCGCCGCCCTGTTCACCGAAGTAGTACGCCTGGGCCCGGCCGTGACGGCGGCTCAGCTCGGTGACGGCGTGCAGCACCTCCTCCGCCCGCTCCGGGTCGGCCGGATCGCACCACGGGCCGAGCACCAGCGTCCAGCCGTCCACTTCCGGAGTGACGTAGACCCGACCGAACTCGGCACCGTCATGGCTGTCGTGGGCGCCGATGCTCTGCCCCAGCGCGAACGTGGCCGGCCGTGCGTCGAAGAGGCCGAGCACCTCGCCGACGCTCCGTTGGTCGCCGGTGGGCACGGCGATCCAGGAGGTGAAGCAGGTGTCGAGGGGCACGGCCTCGTCGTGGAGCAGTGTGACGCGGATGAGGCGTTCCACCGCGGCGCGGTCCTTCGGTGACAGGGCCTCCTCGCCACCGACCGCGGCCAGGGCGCCCAGGGCGCGGGCCCGCAGCTTTCCGGGTCCGTCCGCGCGTACACGGCGCAGCGGCTCCTCGACGCCCGGCCCGAGCATGGTCAGCACCCATTCCGCGCGTTGGGCGGTTCCCGGGTCGGGATCGGCGAGCAGCGGGATCAGTGCCTCGATCAGCCGTGCGTAGTCCACGCCGGGACGGGGTGCGCGGCCGTAGGCGACCGAGCAGGCGAACTGGATGCCGACCGCGGCGGCGTTGCGGACCTCCGCGGACGGATGGCTCAGGGCCTCCCGGTAGCGCTCGACGCTTCCGAACGACGTGAAGGTTCCGCTGAGTCGGCGGCGTGCCTCCTCGTCCTCGGCCCCGGCCAGCGCGCTCAGCACCTCGTCGTAGGCGTCCGGTCCGATGCCGGTGGCCAGCAGGTTCTGGATGTCGCGGTAAGGAACGGCCGAGGTCTCGTCCAACAGTTCCTCGATCAGCGGTCGCACCGCCGCCCGGCCGCTCGCCACCAGGTGGGCCCGGGCCGCCTCCCGCCGGTCCCGGTACGCCAGATCCTTGATCACGTCCACCGTTGTCGTCCCCTCGTCGTCCGCTCGCCGCGACGGCCCGCCGCCCCGCCCGTCGGCCGTGATCGCGGTCGACGGTGCTCAGGCCCCGACGAGCCCGTCGCCAGGCAGGTTACTCAGCTAATCGGCCCGCACGGACCCGGTCGCCGGTCGCGGGGTGGGCCGGCCGCGCCCTGCGGATCGCGGCCGTCGGCCGCGGCGGGTCGGTCCCCAGGGCTTGAGGATCGAGAGCGCGGTCATGAAGAGGTAGGCGGACAGTGAGACGATCGGCCCGAACAGCACCTCTCCCGCGTCGGGCAGTGTCCCGCCCGCCGCCACCGCGGTGACGGCGTCGTCCACCCCCGGGCGCAGGGCGAACACGGTGGCGGTGAGGGTGGCGAGGGTCAGCCAGAACTTGGTGAGCACCCAACGGTGTCTGGCCAGTCCCCAGGCCGTGCCCAGGGACAGCAGCAGTCCGCTGAGCAGGGTGAGGAACCCGACGGGGAGCAGGAGCAGGTCGGCGAAGAGCTTCATGGCCCGCACGGACGCCTCCACCGTCACCGCGGATCCGTCGGTGGCCGCGGTGACGCCGAGCGCGAGCAGCCCGAGCGTCAGCCCGAGCCAGGTCGCGGAGGAGACGACATGGACGACGAGAGAGGCCCGGCGTGCGGGGCGGCTGAGTTTCACGTGCCCCACCGTGCCCGCCCACCGGGGTGCGGGTCGTCCGACGGCGGGAGTATCCGCCCGTACTGGCCTCGGCGTACGGGCGGGCCGGGTGATCACACCGGCACAAGCCGGTGTCTACCATGACGTTCGGGTTGTCGCGGACGGCCGCGAACGGTCGAGAGGGCGTACGGGTGCGGAGTTTCGGTGAGCTGGAGCAGGCGATCATGGATGTCGTCTGGGCCGACCGTGCTCCCCGGACCGTCCGGGAGGTGCTGGAGCGGCTCAACGACGGCCGGGCGCAGCCGCTGGCGTACAACACCCGTGCAGACGGTGATGGAGATCCTGCACCGCAAGGAGTGGCTGGCCCGCGCCAAGTCCGGGCGGGCCTTCAACTACCGGGCGACGAAGAGCCGCGAGGAGTACGGCGCCTCGCTCATCGACCAGGTGTGGGCGACCGGCGCGGACCGTACGGCGACCTTGGTGCGGCTCTTCGACGAGCTGGAGCCGGGGGAACGCGCCGAGTTGCGGGCGGCGCTGGCCGAGCGGGCGGGCGGTGAACGCGCATGAGGATCGCCGTCCTCCTGCTGGGGTACGCCGCCGTCCTCGGGGCGTTCGGGCCGCAGTGGCTCCGGCGGGCCGCCTGGACCGCGCGCTCGCCGCGCCTAGGGCCTGTCGTTTGGATCATCCCGGCGTCGCGGGGTCTGGCACGCGGATCTGCGGCGTTGTCGTCGGTTGCCGACGCTCCGCGTCGCCGCCCTCCTCCGCCTTGCAGCTCCACGCACCAGACCCCGCTCGGCCCGACCGAGCGGCACCGTTTCTCATAGCCAGGCTGATCCAAACGACAGACCCTAGGTGTCCGGGTGTGGCAGGCGCTGACCGCGGCCGTGGTGGTGTCCGTGACGCTGGCCGGGCTGGCGGTCGCGGTGCCGTCGCCTGCGGTGGGCGGCGGGCTGGCCGAGTTGCTCCAGGCGTGTGCGGCGGTGCTGCGGACGCGGTACGCGGCGCCCGGTGGGGCGGCGGTCGCGACGGCCGGAGTCGCGCTGGCGGTGGGGGTGGTGGGCCGGGTCGGCTGGTGTCTGGCCGCCGGGCTGGTGCGGGCGCGGCGGGCGCGGTCCCGGCACGCCGCGGTGCTGGCGCTGGTCGGCACGCCGCGCGCGGACCTCGGGGTGACGGTGCTGGAGGACGCGCGTCCGGCGGCGTACTGTCTGCCCGGCCTCGGGCACCGGATCGTCCTGACGTCCGCGACGCCGGCCGCGCTGGGGCCGGGCGCCCTGGCCGCGGTGATCGCCCATGAGCGCGCGCACATCCGGGGCCGCCACCATCTGGTCCTCGGGTACGCGGACGCACTGGCCCGGGCGTTCGGGCGGGTCCCCTTGTTCCGGACGGCGGCCGACGAGACCCGCCGTCTGGTGGAGATGGCGGTCGACGACACGGCGACCCGTGACACAGGGCGGCCGGCGCTCGCCGGGGCGCTGGTGGAACTGGCCGGGGCGGGCGCCCCGGCCGCCTCGTTGTCCGCGGGCGGCGATGTGGTGCGCCGAGTCAGGCGTCTGCTGTCCCCGCACCGGCCGCTGCACGGGGCGGTGGTGGGGGCCGGGGCACTGGTGGCGCTGGCCGTCGCCGCGCTGCCGGTGGCCCTGGCCGTGGAACCCGCCCTGACGCTCCTGCACATGAACGCCTGCCCCCTGGACATGTGCCCGCTGTCGGAGGCACCCGCGGACCGGGGCACCTGACATCACACCCGTCCCGCGCGCCGACAGCGCGCTCTCCCCAAGACTTGTGGCGGCCCCCTCATCACGGACCCCCGCTGCCTCCTATGATGCCTAGGTGTTCACCCGTGCCTTCCCCGCCACCGAGCCCCGAGGGGCCGCCGGACCATGACCGTGCGGCGGCGTTCCGTCTCGATGGTGCTGGGCCTCATCGTGGCCCTGGCCACGCTCTTCGGCGTGGCCTGTCTGTGCGCCAAGACGTACCCGCCGCAGTACCCGTCGGCGGATGCCCCGACCTCCGTCGCCTACGTCACCCATGGCACCCCCGACGGCCAGGCGCGCGGACTCGCCTGTCTGTCCCCGGGGCATCAGCAGTGTGACGGGGCACCGGCGGTGGACACCCCGACCACCGGACCCGGCCCGCAGCCGCAGCCGCTGGTCCCGCCCGCCCTGATCGACTCCCGCCCGGCGGGGGTCCCCTTCCGCTCCACCCGGTACGCGCCACCGCCGCGCCCACCCGACCTGCATCTCCTGCAAGTGCTGCGCACCTAGGGCGTCCCCGTTCCCGCCCTTCCGTTCCTCTTCGTCGGTTCTCCGGCATCCGTCGATCACCGCTGCACCCAAAGGACTTCACCATGGCCACGGCCAAATCCAAGAACCCGAACCCGAACCCGAACCCCGGCGCGGGCAGAGGCAAGCCCGCCACCAAGGCGGCCAAGACCGCCGCGCGCCGCGCCCGAATAGAGGAGCAGCGCCGCGCCGAACGGGCCCGTGAGCGCCGCAACCGGATCCTCACCATCGCCGCGTCCACCGCGATCGTCGTCGCCGTGGCGGCGGGCGGCTGGTATCTGCTGGACTCCGCCAACGAGAAGGAGAAGCAGCAGGCCGCTCCGGTCTCCGGCGAGAAGACCTGGGACGACCTGAGCCAGAACCATGTCGAGTCGCAGGTCGACTACCCGATGACCCCGCCGGTCGGCGGTGACCACAACGCGGCCTGGATGAACTGCAACGGCGATGTCTACACCGAGCCGATCCAGAACGAGAACGCGGTGCACTCCCTGGAGCACGGCGCGGTCTGGGTCACGTACAACGACAAGGCGGCGAAGGCGGACGTGGAGGCGCTCACCAAGAAGGTGAAGAGCACCCCGTACACGTTGATGAGCCCCTACAAGGACACGTCGTCGCCGATCACGCTGTCGGCCTGGGGGCATCAGCTGAAGGTGGACAAGGCGTCGGATCCCAGGGTCGACGAGTTCTTCGAGAAGTACATCCAGGGCGCCCAGACCCCGGAGCCCGGCGCGGCCTGCACCAACGGCAAGGCGGCGTGACGGGGCGGCGGTCCTGCTGACCCGGCGGCCGGGCTCCTCCACCCGGCCGTCAGGGTCGTACGGCGCTGCCCACGATGTGCCGGATGCTCGGCACGCCCGGCGACGGCGAGAAGCCGAAGCGGTCGAGAGTGGTGACGGTGAATCCGGCGGCGCGGACGGCGGCCTCCGTGTCGCGGTTGGGCCGGCAGCCGCCGGCCATCCGGCGCCACAGCGGGGTGATCGCGTCCTCCAGCAGACCCGCCCAGCGACGGGCCGAGCGGACATGTTCGTAGAAGCGGAGTTCACCGCCGGGCCGCAGGACGCGCGTGATCTCCGCCAGCGCGCCGGGCACATCGGTGACCGAGCACAGCACGAGCGAGACGACCACGGCGTCGGCCTCGCCGTCGCCGACCGGCAGTCGGGCCGCCTCGCCGGACACGACCGTGACGGTCACCGGGGCGGCGACCGCGGCCCGTTCGGCGACGGAGCGCAGGGTGTCGTCGGGTTCGACGGCGACGACCTCGGTGACGGTGTCCGGGTAGTGGGGGAAGTTCCGCCCCTGCCCGGCACCGACCTCCACCACCCGCCCGCTCAGCCCGGCGACCAACCGGGCCCGGTGGGCGGTGCCGCCGCGCCGGTCGGCCTCGGGGGCGAGCTTCAGATACTGGCGGGCGAAGCGCGGATGCTGAAGTGAGCCTCGCCCTCGGCCGGTGGCGTTCATCGGTGTCTCCTTCGCGGTGTCTGGCGCGGTGCCTGGCCTGTGTGTCTGGCGCGGTGCCTGGCCGGGGCGTGACTGGCGCGGTGCCTGGCCGCGCCCGCGTCTGGCGCGGTGCCTGGCCGCCGTGCCCGTGCGGCGGTGTCCCTGCCCCGACGCCCGTTCCCGCTCCCCTGTCTTGGTACCCGATTCCCGGACCCGGTGCCCGCCGGGCCGACACCCGCCGATCATCCCGGAACCCTGACACCTAAGATGCTTAGGAGATGGTTCGCCCCGCGCCCGCCGTCCGCACTTCGCCCCGCGCCCGCCGTCCGGACCCGGGCGCGCCCCCACGGAAAGAACGCCGGTATGAAGACCCCGCTCCGTCCGCTCGCCGCCGCCACCGGGATGCTCCTCGCGGCCACCCTCACCGCCTGTTCCTCCGACTCCGGTGCCGGGGCGGAGCCCGCTTCGGGCACCACCGGGGGCGCGGGGCCGACCGTCAGCCATGTCCACGGAGTGGGCGTCGACCCGGCCGACGGACGGCTCTACGTGGCCACCCACGAAGGCGTCGTCGCCGTGTCGGACGACGACACGGCCGAACGGGTGGGCGACAAGGCCGACTACATGGGCTTCACCGTCATCGGCGCGAAGACGTTCCTCGGCAGCGGGCACCCGGAGCCCGGCAGCGACGAACCCGCCGATCGGGGCCTCATCGAGTCCGGCGACTCGGGCCGGACCTGGACGGCCCGTTCCCTGGCCGGCACCACCGACTTCCACGCGTTGGAGTACGCGCACGACACGGTGTACGGCTACGACAGCACCAACGGGGTCCTGCGGGTCAGCACCGACCGCACCACCTGGGACACCCGGGCCGAACTGGCCGCCCTCGACCTCGCCGTCAGCCCCGAGGACCCGGACCTGGTGCTGGCCACCACGGAGTCCGGGGTGGCGCGGAGCGGTGACGGCGGGGAGACGTTCGCCGACGGCTCCGGTGCCGTCATGGCGTTCCTGTCCTGGCCCGAGCCGGAGACCCTGTACGGCCTCGACCAGGGCGGCGGCCTGCACCTGAGCGCCGACGCGGGCACCACCTGGAAGAAGGCGGGCACGGTTCCCGGTGGCGCGCCCCAGGCCCTGACCGCCGAGTCGCCGGACCACCTCCTGGCCGCCACACAGGACGGCGTGTACGAGTCCCGCGACGGCGGCGGCACCTTCACCGAGCGCCTGCCGATCGCCGGTGCGGCACACTGAGCCGTCCGGGCGGGGCCCTCAGCGGTGTTCGTTGTCCGCCAGGGGGATCACCCAGGCCCGCCGTTCGGCGATCTTCCCGTCCCGCATGACGAACACCTCGGCCATCGACATCCGCAGTTCGGCACCGCTGTCCCGGGGCGCGGTGCCGGTCAGTTCGGCCATCACCACATCGCCCTGTTCGACCATGCGGACCACCTCCAGACGGGGCGGGCCGGCGAAGCCGGGGCCGTCAATCGCCTCGTCGTACGCCTGCTTGCCCTTGAGGCGGAAGGCCCCGAAGACGGTCCACTCGATGTCGTCGGTGAGGCAGGACAGGATCTGCGCGTGGTCGTTCCTGCGGAACCCGTCCAGATAGGTCTCGACGGTGTCGGTGTTCCTCGACATGGGCGACCCCTTCAAGAAGCCGAGCACGACCTCGATGGCCCGTTCGACGGCCACGCTAGTCCGGCTCCCGCGGGCCCGCCCGGTCCGCGCGCCCGATCGGCGCATCCGCCCCTCCGCCCGGCCCCGGCGCAACCTTCCCGCGCCTCGGAGGTCTTACCGACCGGGGTGCGCATGGAGCGGGAACACCAGATCGCCTTCTTTCTACGGGAGTTGGAGACCGGCGACACCTGGCGGCGGGCCGCCGCGGCGAAGGGCCTGGGCAGGGTCGGGCGGGCCGAGCACGCCCCGGCGCTGATCCGCTCGGCGGCCGATCCCTCGCCGGAGGTCCGTGAGGGCGCCGCGACAGGACTCGGCAGGCTCGGCGTCCGCGCGGCGGGCCACGCCGTGCTCCCGGGTCTGATGGCGGACGACGACCCCTGGGTACGCCGTCGGGCCTCCCTGGCGGCGGTCCGGCTGGGGCTGCGCGGACCGGCCGTCGTCGCGGCCTTCGGGCGACTGCTCCGCGACCCCGATCACCCTCCGCGGATCAACGCCCTGGACGCGCTGCGGTCGCTGGGCGCGGTGGGGGACGCGCCCGCGCTGGTCGGGCTGCTGGGTGATCCGGTGCCCGGGGTGCGGGGGCGGGCGTGGGCGCTGGTCCACGACGCGCGGAAGGACCCCGCCGTCCCCGCGGCGCTCGTCCGCGCGGCCGACCGCGCCGACGACCCCGCCCGCGAACCGGCACTGCTGGCCCTGCGGAGCATCTACGCGGAACGGCCTTGGGACGATGCCCTCCTCGCCGAACTGCGCGCCCCCTCACCGGCGGTACGCGCGGTGGTCGCCGCCCGGCTGCGCCACCGGGCCGACGCCCCCGGGACACGGGCGGCGCTGCGCACGGCACTGGAAGCCGAGCGGGTCGCGGAGGCGGCGTTTTGGCTGCTCCACGCGCTGGCGCGGGCGGGCGAGGAGGGGACGGTCCGGCCGGCCCTTCGGTGGCTGGGGGACGGCCGGGCCGGTCCCGCGGCGGCGCGGGCGCTGGGCATGGCCGGCACCCGGGCCGCCCAGGCCCGTCTGCGCGCGGCCCTCACCGACCCGGCGCTCCCCTCCGGTACCCGCGGTGCGGCGGCCGAGGCGCTCGGCGGATCGGGGCGCTGGGACACCGTATGGCTGCTGCTGCCGTTGCTGGAGGAGTCCGGGGCCGAGGTGCGGGCCGGGGCGGTGGAGGGGTTGGCCGCGCTGGTGGACGCCGGGCTGTGGCCCTGGGAGCGGCGGGCGGTGGCCGAGGCGCTGGTGGCTCATCTGGCCGGTGGGCGGGGTGGGGTCCGGCGCACGGGGCAGGTGCTCGTGGGCTGGGCGGAGGCGCTGCCCTTCGTGCGGGAGGCGTGGGACCGGGGGGGCTCGTCGGCGGAGGTCCGGGCCGCTCTGCTGGCCCTGCTGGACCCGGACCACGCCACCGACGCCGGTACCCCCGGTGATCTGCCGCGTCTCGTGGGGGCCCTGGAGGATCCGGACGACCGGGTCGTCCATCGTGCCGCGACGGGCCTCGCCCACTGGCCGGCGGCGGTCGGGGTGCCGGCGTCGGACGCGGTGCGGGTGCGGGCGCGGCTGACCGGGCTCGCCGCCGGGGCGCCCGGGTGGGTGGCGGACGCGGCGGGCGAGGCACTGCGCGCGCTGGACGCCTGCCGGACGGGGTGAGCGCGGGGTCCGCTCAGGAACTCGCCCTCCCGAACGGGCCGTCCGGGGCGAAGGCCAGTTCGGCGAAGCGTTCGCCCATACGGCGATGGGTCGCCGCGTCGGGGTGGAGTCCGTCGGGGAGCGGGAGTTCGGCGGTGTCGGCCTCGCCGTAGAGCGTGCGGCCGTCCAGGTGGTGCAGGTGCGGGTCGTCGGCCGCGCGCTGCTCCACGATCCGGGCGAGTTCGTCGCGGATCACGGTCAGGGTGAGCTTGCCCAGGGGCACCTCGGCGGGGTCGCCCACGGCGGTGAGCCGCAGTTGTCCGGTGCCGAGGGAGTCGGGGTCGAAGGCGCTGGGGCCGGGCGTGGTCTCGTGCATCGGGCAGAGGATGGGCGAGATCACCAGCAGCGGGGTCGTGGGGTGGCCCTCGCGGAGGGTGTCGAGGAAGCCGTGGACCGCCGGGGTGAAGGCCCGCAGCCGCATCAGGTCCGTGTTCACCAGGTTGATGCCGATCTTGACGCTGATCAGGTCGGCGGGGGTGTCCCGCATGGCGCGGGCGGTGAACGGGTCGAGCAGCGCGCTGCCGCCGAAGCCCAGATTGGTCAGCTCCACTCCCCCGAGACCGGCGGCGAGGGCGGGCCAGGTCGTGGTGGGGCTCGCGGCGTCGGAGCCGTGGCTGATGGAACTGCCGTGGTGCAGCCACCCCTTGCGGCCGGGATCGGCGGCGGGTGTGACGGGGGCGTCGGTGCGCAGGGCGACCAGTTCGGTGGTCTCGTTGTGCGGCAGCCAGATCTCGACGTCCTTCTCACCGCCGGGCAGTCCGGCGAAGCGCGCGATGCCGGGCGGGCCCGCCTGGATCTCGGCGGAACCGGCCGCCATGTCGACGGTGAGGATGTGGCCCCCGGTGGCGACGGCCTGCGCGGCGAGCCGGCCGTCCACGAGGAGGTCGTAGACGCCCTCCGGGCGCGGCGGGGCCCCGAGGTAGACGCGCCGGGTCCGCAGGGTGTCCAGTTCCACGACGGTGGCGGCGGTGCGGAAGGCCAGTCGTACGCCGGAGGGCTGTGACTCCGCCAGGGCGAGCCCCGGGTCGGTGTTCTGCGCCCGTGCCGACGCGGGCAGCCGGTGCGGCAGCACTCCGTGGGCGGTGTGCTCCAGTTCGAGGGCGCCGCGCAGGATGCCGGGGGTGATGGGCGTGGTGATCCAGGTGGGGTCGGTGGTCATGGATCGGGACTTCCCTCGTGGTTCGGGGTGGGGGCGTGCGTCGGCTTTCGGGGGGTGTGCCGTACGTCGGTTGCTCCGGCCGCTCCGGCTGGGTCGACGGCGTCGGCGCGGGGCTACGCCGGGGGCCGGGGCGACCCGGCGTCGGGTGGCTCGGGCCAGTTCCGCAGCAGGCTGTCGAGCGCGTCGACGATCCGCTCCCAGCTGACCTGGGAGTCGGGGGCGCTGTGGCTGAAGCCGCCCGCCAGTTCCAGGCTGACGTAGCCGTGGAAGACGCTGCCCAGCAGCCGGACGGCGTGTGTCTGGTCGGCTCCGGTGAGGTCGTAGCCGCGCAGGACGGCCCGTGTCATCTGGGCGTGCCGACCGCCCGCGCTCGCGGCGGCGGCCTCCGGGCTGAGCCGGAGGCGGGCGGCGGCGTAGCGGCCGGGGTGCTCGTGGGCGTAGTCGCGGTAGACGTCGGCGAAGGCGGAGAGGGCGTCCCTGCCCGCGCGGCCCGCCAAGGCGGCGGCGGCCCGGTCGGCCAGTTCCTCCAGGGCGTACAGCGCGATCTTGACCTTGAGGTCCTGGGAGTTCCGGACATGGGAGTAGAGGCTGGCGACCTTGACGTCGAAGTGCCGCGCGAGTGCCGACAACGTCACCTGGTCGAAGCCGACCTCGTCGGCGAGCCGCGCGCCGGCCTCGGTGAGCCGTCTCGCGGACAGTCCTGCGCGTGCCATGACCCTCCTCTCCACCGACAGCCATTATGCATCTGCCTAAACCCTTTAGGAAGCAGGTGCGGCTCCCCGGGCGGGCCGCCCGCACGACACGGACCGGCCTCCCCTCACAGCGGGGAGGCCGGTCCGAAGAGGCCGATCAGGTCGGTGTCACACCGCGGGGACGGCCGCCGGGAAGGTCGGGTACTCGACGCCCGAGACGTGCTGGACGACCCGGATGACCTGGCAGGAGTAGCCGAACTCGTTGTCGTACCAGAGGTAGAGGATGGCGTTGTCGCCCTCCACCTTGAGGGCGCCCGCGTCCACGACGGAGGCGTGGCGGGAGCCGATGAAGTCGCTGGAGACCGCGTCGGGGGCGCTGATGAAGTCGATCTGGCGCTTGAGCGGCGAGGTCAGCGACACCGTGCGGAGGTACTCCAGGACGTCCTCGCGGGTGGTCTCGCGGGCCAGCTGGAGGTTGAGGATGGCGATCGACACGTCCGGCACCGGGACCCGGATCGAGCTGCCGGTGATCCGGGCCTTCAGATCGGGCAGCGCCTTGGAGACGGCCGACGCGGCGCCCGTCTCGGTGATCACCATGTTGAGCGGCGCGGACCGGCCGCGACGGTCGGACTTGTGGTAGTTGTCCAACAGGTTCTGGTCGTTGGTGAACGAGTGGACGGTCTCCACGTGCCCGCGCAGCACCCCGTACTCGTCGTCCATCGCCTTGAGCGGCGGGACGATGGCGTTGGTGGTGCAGGAGGCGCAGGACAGGATCTGCTCGTCCGGCTTGATGGTGTCGTGGTTGACGCCGTGCACGATGTTCGGGACGTCGCCCTTGCCGGGGGCGGTGAGGACGACCTTCTCGATGCCGGGACGCAGATGCAGCGACAGGCCCTCGCGGTCGCGCCACTTGCCGGTGTTGTCGATGAGGATCGCGTTCTTGATGCCGTACGCGGTGTAGTCCACGGACGCCGGGCTGTCGGCGTAGATCACCTTGATCTCGTTGCCGTTGGCGACGATGGTGCTGTTCTCCTCGTCCACGGTGATGGTGCCGTGGAACTGGCCGTGGATGGAGTCACGGCGCAGCAGCGAGGCGCGCTTGACGAGGTCCTGGCCGCCGCCGTCGCGGACGACGATGGCGCGCAGCCGCAGTCCGTTGCCGGAGCCGGTCTTCTCGATCAGGAGCCGGGCGACGAGCCTGCCGATGCGGCCGAAGCCGTAGAGGACGACGTCGCGCGGTTCACGGGACTCGATCTTGTTGGCGCCGGTGGCCCCGGCGACCTCCTCGGCGGTGAAGTCCCGCACGGACAGACCGCGGCTGTCGGCGCGGTAGGTCGCGGCGAGCATGCCGAGGTCGATCTGGGCGGGGCCCAGGTCGAGGGTGGTGAGCGCCTGGAGGAACGGCATGGTCTCGGTGACCGAGAGTTCCTCGCCGGCTATCTGGCGGGCGAATCGGTGGGTCTTGAGGATGCTGACCACCGACTTGTTCACCAAGGAGCGGCTGTGCAGCAGGACGGTCACGTCCCGCTCGCGGTGCAGCTTCCCGATGACCGGGATCATCGCTTCCGCGGTCTCCTCGCGGTTCTTCCAGTGGGTGAACGAGTCGTCATTGACAGTCACAGGCTTATCTTTCGAGCTAGGCGGCGCTCACATGTTAAACCCCTGCTCTTTCGGGTCGGGCCGAGGGGTGTTCCCTGCCCGACGGCTCCCCGGCGGCGCCCGGCGATTCCCTTTGCCGCTCCATCGGCCACTCGCCCTGCGACTGCCGCTCCCTCGGCTACCGGTCCAGCGAGGCGAGCCACTCCGTCAGCAGCCGGTTGACCTCCGCCGGGCGCTCCTGCTGCACGAAGTGACCGGCGCCGTCGATGATGTGGGAGCCGCGGAGGCCGGGCAGGGTGACCGGGTACGCCTCGATCGCGTCGGCCAGCCAGTTCAGGGAGGCGTCGAGGCCGCCGCCGATGAACAGGGACGGCTGGGTGACAGCGGCGCCCGCGTGGTCGGCCAGGTCCGCCCAGTCGCGGTCCATGGCGCGGTAGCGGTTGAGGGCGCCCGTGCATCCGGTCCGCTCGAACTCCCCGGCGAACACGTCCAGTTCACGCTCGCCGAGCCAGTCGGGCAGCCGCCCGGCGGGGAAGCGGTCCCGCAGGGTGCCGCCCGGCGCGACGAAGTACGGCGACGGGGCGTCCGGACCGGGCATGGTGCCCGGGGACAGGGCGGCGTAGAAGCCGGCGAGCCAGCCCCGGACGTCGGGCTCGATCTCGGCCTCGGCCCGGCCGGGCGTCTGGAAGTAGGAGACGTAGAACTCCTCGTCGCCGCCCATGCGCGCGAAGACGTCGGTGGGCTTCGGACCGCCGGGCGGGGTGTACGGGACGCTCAGCAGGCCGACCGCGCGGAACACGTCCGGCCGCAGCAGGGCGGAGGTGGCGGCGACCCCGGCTCCCCAGTCGTGGCCGACGATCACCGCGGTGCGTTCACCGAGGGCCTCGACCACGGCGACGGCGTCCTCGACCAGATCGAGCAGGCGGTACGCCTCCACCGCCGCCGGGCGCGAGGAGCGGCCGTAGCCGCGGACGTCCAGGGCGACCGCGCGATGTCCGGCGTCGGCGAGTGCGGGCAGTTGGTGCCGCCAGGCGTACCAGCCCTCGGGGAAGCCGTGCACGAGCAGCACGAGCGGGCCACGGCCCTGCTCCACCAGGTGGGTCCGGCCCGCGGGCGAGGGGACGAGACGGTGGATGGGGCCGCTGGGGGCGGTGGGCTGTGGCATGGCGTCCTCCTGGACGGTCGCGAATGGCCGCGCCGGTTGCTGTCCACCGAGGTGGCCGCGGCCCCGCCTCGATCATCCGGGGCCCTCCACCGGCGGGCGAGGCTTGTTGCCGGTTCGGCAAATCCCGCCGCCGCGGGAAGGGGCGAGCGTTGACAGTGACGGGTGTGAGTGGTTGAGTACTCACATGAAGAAGGAACAGCGTCGACTCTCCACCGCCGAGGAACGCCGGGAGACCGTGCTCCGCACCGCCATCGGGGCGTTCGCGGCGCGCGGGTACTTCGGCACCACGACGACGGAGGTGGCGAAGGCGGCCGGCATCTCGCAGGCGTACGTCTATCGCCTCTTCCCGAACAAGGAGGCACTGTTCACCGCCGTCGTGGAGCACTGCTTCGTCCGGGTGCGCGCGGCCCTGGAGGAGGGCGCGGCCCGGGCGACCAGCAGCGCGCCGGAGGCCGTCCTCGACTCGATGGGCGATGCGTACGCCCGCCTGATCAGCGACAACGACCTCCTGCTCGTCCAGTTGCACGCACAGGCGGCGGCCGTGTCCGAGCCGGCGGTGCGGGACGCGGTGCGTGCCGGTTACGCGCGCGTCGTGGAGTACACGCGCGGCGCGTCCGGTGGTGACGACCGGCAGATCCAGCGGTTCTTCGCCACCGGGGCACTCTGCCATCTGATCGCGTCCCTCGACGGCGACGGTCTCGACACCCCGTGGATGCGGACGCTGGCCGCGGGCATCAGGCACTACTGACCCTTCCGGGCAGCGGGCGGCCGTGCGACTCCCCGACGGTCGCCCTTTCTCGGCACAGGAGAGTGAGTGACTAACCACTCTTCCACGTCATCTTGTCTCACTCGTCTCTCCGTCTCTCCGTCTCTTTCATGAGGAGCAGTCATCATGCGCACCACCACCGAGATCGTCCTCCCCGCCGTGGGTGAACCCGAGTCGCTCCAGGTGCGGGTCCGCGAGCTGTCGCGGCCGGGCCCGGGTCAGGCCCTGGTCCGGATGGAGGCGAGCGGGGTCACCTTCGCCGAGCAGCAGATGCGCCGCGGCAAGTACTACGACATGCCCGCCTTCCCCTTCGTCCCCGGCTACGACGTCGTCGGGGTGGTCGAGGAACTGGGGCCGCCGGTGCCGGGGCAGCCCGAGCTGGCCGTGGGCGCCCGGGTCGCCGCGCTGACCAAGACCGGCGGGTGGGCCGAGCGCGTGCTGCTGGACAGCCGCGATCTGGTGGCCGTGCCGGACGGGGTGTCGGCCACCGACGCCGAGACGCTGGTGACCAACGGCGCGACCGCCTGGCGGATGCTGTTCCGCACGGCCCGGGTCCGGCCGGGCGACACCGTCGTGGTGCACGGCGCCAACGGCGGGGTCGGCAGTGTGCTGGTGCAGTTGGCCCGCGCGCACGGGGTCCGGGTCATCGGCACCGCCTCGGCCCGCAACCAGGGGGCCGGGGCCGGGCTGGGCGCCGAGCCCGTGGACTACCGCGGTGACGTCCTCGCCCAGGTGCGGGAGCGCGCGCCGCAGGGGGTGGCGGCCGTCTTCGACCACGTCGGCGGCCGAGGCGTCCGGGACTCCTGGCGGATGCTCGCGCCCGGCGGCACGCTCGTGTCGTACGGCAGCGCCGCCACGCGCGACCGGGCGGGCAACGGGACGCTCACCGTGCTGAGGCTCGTCGCCCGGCTCGCGCTGTGGAACGCGCTGCCGAACGGGCGCGGGGCCCACTTCTTCAACCTGTGGGCCGGGAAGTCACGGCGCCCCGAGCGCTACCGGACCGAGCTGCGGGCGGACCTGGAGCAGGTCTTCGAGCTGCTGCGGTCCGGCGCGATCGAGGCGCGGGTCGACCGGACCTTCCCGTTGCGCGAGGCCGCCGCCGCGCTGCGACACGCGGAGTCCGGCACGGCGGTGGGCAAGGTCGTGATCACACCGGACGCCTGAGCGGCAGGGCCTGGGGGCGGCGTCCCTGGGCGCCGGGCCCAGGGACCCCTGGGGAGCCGGGCCCCTGGCGGCAGGCCCTGGGGAGCCGGGCCTCGGACGGCAGGTCCTGGGGAGCCGGGCCCCTGGCGGCAGGCACGGGGGAGCCGAGCCTCGGACGGCAGGCCCTGGGGAGCCGGGCCCCTGGCGGCAGGCACGGGGGAGCCGAGCCTCGGACGGCAGGCCCTGGGGCGTCGAGCCGGGTGAGGGCAGGCGTCGAGAACCCTGCGGCCTGTGGTCCTGAGGGGTCACTTCGCCCGGTGCGTCACCCGTCCGCCCGTCACCGTCAGCCGTACGTCCGCCGTCGCCGTCTCGTCGGCCGGGGCCGACACGGGGTCCACGGCGAGGGCGGTGAGGTCGGCCCGGTGGCCGGGGGCGATCCGGCCCGCCAGGTCCGCCTCGCCGGCCGCGCGGGCGGCGTGGGTGGTCATGCCCTCCAGTGCCTCCAGGCCGGTCAGACCGGCGCGGCGGGACGCGGCACCTTTGGGGGCCTGGGCGGTGGCCAGGACCGTACGGGCGTCGAAGGGGGCGATGGGCCAGTCCGAGCCGAGGGCGACCGTGGCGCCCGCGTCGCGCAGGTCCCGCAGGCGCCAGGCGCGGTCGGCGCGGCGCTCACCGAGACGGCGGGACCACTCGTCGCTGCCGTCGGCGCGGGTGTAGGCGGTGTGCGGGGGCTGCATCGAGGCGGCGACGCCCAGTTCGGCGAAGCGCGGGAGCAGTGCGTCGGGGGCGGTCTCGATGTGCTCGATCCGATGGGCGTGGCGCCCGCTCGCGCCGAGGCCCGCCACCACGTCCAGGACGTGCCGCACCGCCGCGTCGCCGATCGCGTGGGTCGCGGTGCGCACGCCGGCCGTGTGCAGATGCCGTAGGGCGGAGGCGTACGCCTCGGGGTCGGGCCAGAACGCCTCGGTGCCCTGGCCGTGGCAGTCAGCGTGCTCCAGCCAGGCGGTGCCGCCCTCGACGGTGCCGTCCATGAAGAACTTCACGCCGCCGACGGTCCAGTGCCGCCCGCCCCGGCCCTGGAGGGCGATCAGGGCGTCGAGTTCCTCCTTGCTCGCGCCGGGCATGCACCACGGTGCGAACCGCAGCCGCAGCGGCAGCACCGTCTCCTCGGCGACGGCGGTGACCAGGTCGAGATCGCCGCCGTCCATGACATGCGCTCCGGTGAGGCCGGTCGCGGCCATCGCGGAGAGCAGGGCGACCAGCCGGGCGCGGCGTTCGGCGTACGACTGCCGCGGCAGGACGGCGGTGACCAGGTCCATCGCGGCGTGTTCGATCAGATGTCCGGTGGGGCGGCCGGTGCTGTCGCAGACGATCTCGGAGCGCTGGGCGAAGGCGCGCGGCCCGTTCACCCCGGCCGCGGTGAGCGCGGCGCCGGTGGCAAGGGCGGAGTGGCCGTCGTACAGGCGCAGGAAGGCGGGGGCGTCGCCGAGCACGTCCTCGATGAGGTCGCGGTCGATGGGCCGGCCCGCGAAGGCGTTGTGGTCCAGGCCGTAGCCGATGACCCAGCCGTCGACGCGCTCGGCGGCGGTGAGCGCGGCCCGCAGTTCCGCCGGCCCGGTCACCTCGGACAGGTCGGCGCCGGTCGCCAACTCCAGGCCCCACACCGGGTGGCTGTGCGAGTCCACCAGGCCGGGGACGAGGTGAGCGCCGTCCAGCCGTACGACCTGGGTGCCGGGTCCTCGCCAGTCACGTACGTCCGAGGCGTCGCCGACCGCGCTGATCACTCCGTCGGTGACGGCGACCGCCGTGGCGGTGGGCCGGGCGGGGTCGAGGGTACGGACGCGGGCGCCGGCGAGGATCAGGTCGGCGGTGGGCATGCGGGGGACTCCCTTGAGGCGGTGGACGGCGCCACGGCGATCGCGGCGGGCAGGTGCGGAACCATCGGCCCCAGCATGCCCGGTGGTCCGGAGCACCGACGAAGTGCCCCGGTGCAGCTCTGGCCGTCGGCGGAGGTCCCGGGGTGGGGAAGTCCCTGGCGTGAGCGCTCCCCCATGAGCACGCGCGCGTCCGCCGCGTTCGGCGAAGACCCCGGCTGAGTCTCATGCGGCTCCTCCGCCAGGGGGCAGGGTGAACGAGCAGGTGCGCGGTGCGGGGTGTCCCGGTCGGGCGGGCGCGCATGCACTTGCAGCGCGCTGCGCCGCACGGCCCGCATCGGATCCGACACACTTCAGGGTGTGAATTAAGTGGTGGCACAACGGCTCGGCAAGCTCTCGGTACGGATTTCCTCCCGTTTACTCCGATGCCCGCCCCCGGATATCCGCGCGACCGTCCCACCCGGCCGCGCGGCGACGGTCGTCCGGGTACCGCCCACCGGACGACCCCACCGCCCGGCGCGACCGAACGGACGTGCCCACTCCCTACGCTGAGCGGCATGGAGCTGATGCGAGGCCGCCCATGAGCGGGGTCGACGGGGCCGCCGGGGCGGTGGCACGGCTGACCGGACGGGGCGTGGGGCAGGTGCGGGCGGTGTCCGGGACGGTCGCCGAAGTCGCCCTGCACGACGGAGGCAGGGGCGGGAACGGGGACCGGGACAGGGACCGGCACCGGGACGCCGGCAGGGAACTGGTGATGGCCAAGCGGGCGGAGGGGCCGGGCGCGGCACGGGCCGAGGCCGCCGGGCTGCGGTGGCTGGCCGCGGCGGACGCGGTACGGGTACCGGCCGTGCACGGGTACGACCGGGACTGGCTGGTGACCGAGCGGGTGCCCACGGGAGTGCCGGACGCGGGGACGGCCGTACGGTTCGGGCGGGAACTGGCCGCGCTGCACTCGGCGGGCGCCCCGGCGTTCGGCGCGGCCCCGCCCGACGGGCCCCGGGACGCGTACATCGGGCTGGCGCCGATGCGGAACGAACCGGCCGCGAGCTGGCCGGGGTGGTACGCGGAGCACCGGGTGCTGCCGTATCTGCGGGGCGCGGTCGACCGGGGCGGCCTCACCTCCGCCGAGGCGGGTGAGGTCGAGCGGGTCTGCGAGCGGCTGCCGGAGCTGGCGGGACCGGCCGAACCGCCCGCGCGGCTCCACGGCGACCTGTGGAACGGCAATGTGCTGTGGGGTGCGGACGGACACGCCTGGGTGATCGACCCGGCCGCGCACGGCGGCCACCGGGAGACCGACCTCGCGATGCTCGCCCTCTTCGGCTGCCCCCACCTCGACGCCGTACGGGACGGCTACCAGCAGGCCGCGCCGCTCGCCGACGGCTGGCGCGACCGCGTACCGCTGCACCAGCTCTTCCCTCTGCTCGTCCATGTGCTCCTGTTCGGACGCGGCTACGCCGGGCGGACGCTGACGGCGGCGCGGGCGAGCCTCGCCGGATGAGCGATGGCCCCCGGGCCGCCCCTCCCGATGTCCCGTCCGGACGTCCCGTCTGCGTGGCCCGTCCGGACGTCCCGTGCGGATGCCCGTCCGCATGCCCTGTCCGGATGCCCTGTCCGGATGCCCCGTCCGCAGGTCCCCCCTCCCCAGATGTCACCCCCCGCAAGTCACCTCCTCATGTCCCCTACGAAGGAGCGCCGCCCATGGGCCGAACGGCCCCGCACACCGAACTCCCGTCCCTACCCCGCCTGTTGCCCCCTCGCCCCGATCCCATTCACCGCGTCCGAGGGGTTACGGCGCCGGTGCCTGTGCTGATACACCCTGGGAGGCCGTCCGCCCGGTGGACGGTGTCCCGGTGCTGTGCGGCGAGGGGGGCATCCGGTGCTCGTCCAGATGCGGGCACGGCGCCGGGGGGCGCATTCTTGCTGTGTCGCCTGCGCGGCGCGGGGACGAGGTAGAACCGGATGACTGCGAGCGCCGAGGACCCGCACGACAGACGGGACCGGCTGGCCACACTGCTGGCGGACATCGCGACGGAGGCGGCGGGCGCGGTGGGAGCGCGCGCCGTGGGCGTGTTCCTGCGCTCCGCCGACCCCGGCGTGCTGCGGCTTGCCGCACTCACCGGCCTGCCCGCACGGCTGTTCCGCCCCTGGTGGCAGGTGCAGATCGACCGGCCGGTGCCGATCGCCGACACCTTCCGCACGGGCGCCCAGATCGTGCTGCCGAACGCGACCGAGATGATGCGCCGCTATCCGCAGTTCGCCGCCGCGCTGCCCTACCCGTTCGCGACGATCAGTGTGCCGCTGCCGGCGGGCGACGAGACGGGCGGCGCCCTGACCGCGCTGCTGCCGCCCGCCACCGACGCGGCCGGACTGCTCCCCGAGCGGGAACGCCTCACACGGCTGGCCGAGGGGCTGGGGGCCCGGCTGCGACGGCTGGCGCAGGACGGCACGGCACTGGTCTGGGACACCGAGCCGGTGGGCACCCTGCCACCGGCCGAGTACTCCGCCGCGGGGCGGACCGGACGGTTCACCTGGGACCCGGTGGCGGACGCGCTGACCGCGGACGACGGAGTACGGGCCCTGCTGGGGCTGCCCGCCGACGAGCCGTCCTCGGGCGAGGCGGCGCTGACGACCGCACTCGCCCCCGGTGACGCGCGGCGGCTGGTCACACTGCTGCGGGAGACGGCTCACGGCAAGCCCCCGGCCGACCCCGTGCCGGTGCGGATCCCGGGCGGGTCGCTGCGCCTGGTGGATCTGTGGCCGCCGGACGGGTCGCGGCTCGTGCACGGTGTCGTGATGGACGCCGGCCCGGTGGCGGGCCAGGCCGCCGACCGGCTGCCGCAGGCGGTGTTCACCATGGACCGGCTGGGTGTCGTCGGCTACGCCAATCCCCGCGCCGAGCGGCTTCTCGGGGTTCCCCGTGCCCGGCTCGTCGGCCGCGGTCTGTGGGAGTCGGTGCCCTGGCTCTCCCAGCCGACCTGCGAGGACCACTTACGGGCGGCCCTGCTGTCGCCGGACCCGGTGCACTTCCATGTGGAGCGGCCACCGGCCGCCCCGTCCCCGTCCCCGGACCGAGGCGGGGGCCGAGACCGGGACGGCCGGGAGGACGACCCGCGTGACTACGAGGGCGACTGGCTCGCCGTCTCCGTCTACCCCGGCCCCGATCTGCTGACGTTCTCCGTGGTGCCGTCGAACCCGGCCGCCGACGGCACGACCGGTCCCGAGGAGCCGGTCGCCGGGCAGTCCGCGTCGATCCCGTCGGGCGTGCCCGCGTACCGGCCGATCGTGCTGGCGATCGCGCTCAACGAGGCGGTCACCGCGCAGCAGGTGTCGGCGGTGGTGGTGCAGGAGCTGCTGCCCGCGTTCGGGGGCCGCAGGCTCGCGATCTACCTGCTCCAGGACCGGCATCTGTACCGGGCCTGGGAGACCGGTTTCCCCGAGGGGTTCCTGGAGCCGTTCGAGGGGGTCGGGCTAGAGGAGCGGTTGCCCGGGGTGGAGACGCTGACCACGGGCAAACCGCTGTTCTTCGGCTCGATGCGGGACCTGGCCGACGCCTATCCCGGCATCCCGCTCGACGCGACCGAGGGCGCCCGGGCCTTTCTGCCGCTGATCGCGTCGGGCCGGCGGGTCGGCTCCTGCATCCTCGGCTTCGACCGCGAGCGCCGTTTCACGACCGAGGAACGCACCGTGCTGACCGCGCTCGCCGGGCTGATCGCGCACGCGATGGAGAAGGCCCAGCGCTACGACTCCGAGGCGGCCCTCGCCCGGGGGCTCCAGCGCGCCCTGCTGCCCCGGCGGCTGTCCGCCCCGCCCGGGGTGGAGACCGCGGGCCGCTATCTGCCGGGCACCCAGGGCATGGACGTGGGCGGCGACTGGTACGACGTCGTGGAGGCCGGGGACGGGGTCGCGCTGGTGATCGGGGACGTCCAGGGGCACGGGGTGCAGGCGGCGGCCACCATGGGACAGCTGCGGAGCGTGGTCCGGGCCTTCGCGCTGGACGACCGGCCGCCCGACGAGGTGCTCAGCGGCACCAACCGCCTCCTCATCGATCTGGACCCGGGCCAGTTCGCGAGCTGCTGCTACATCCGGCTCGACCCGGCCACCGGCCGGGCCCGGATCGCCCGCGCCGGTCATCCGCCGCCGCTGCTGCGTGCCCCGGACGGCCGTACCGGGCGCCTCGACACGCCCGCAGGAGTCGTGCTCGGTGTCATCACGGACGCCCGCTACCCGGTGGCGGAGGTGACGCTGGAGCCGGGCGCGATCCTCGCCCTGTACACGGACGGGCTGGTGGAACGGCCCGGGCTGGACATCGACGACGGCATCGGTGCCCTGCGCACCGCCCTGGCGCGCGGCGGGGCTCCCGCGACCCGGCCGGGCACCCGCTGGCTGGCGGCCGTCGCCGACCGGCTCACCGCCGCGACCCGCCACACGGCCGACCGACCGGACGACATCGCCCTGCTCCTGGCCGCGCGAAGGACACCGGACACCGGAACACCGGACACCGGGACACCGGCTCAGGTGGACACGGAGTAGGGGGCGGGCGCGGCGCGCCGAGGAGGGCCGGCCCCCGCCCGGAGAGCCCGGCCCCCGCCCTTCTCGGCGCGCCGCGCGCACCTCACGTCCCGGCCCCCGCCGCGCCCTCCAGGACCGTGTGCGCGGCCGGTCACCTTGTGTGACACCTCTCGCCTCCCGGGTCGGAGGCGTGTAAACAGGGCACATGGTCCGGCTTTTGGGGCGCACCGGGAAGAGTCGGTCGAACCGTCGCCTCGGCGGAGGGCGCCCGCAGCGCTCGAACGGCCGCGTCCGGGAAGCCGGTGCGCCGGGCGGGTCCGACCCCGCGCGCCCCGCGTCCGGGGAGGGCGGCGGTGCGGCGGGCGAAGGCTCCGGGCCCGGCACCCTCGCGTCCCTGTGGGCGGCGCTGAGCGGACGTACGGTCGCCGGTCAGGTCTTTCTGTTCCAGGTCGTCATCACGCTGGTGCTGGTCCTGGCGGCGGTGCTGGCGCTGGTGCTCCAGGGCCGCTACGACAGCACCCGCGAGGCCACCGACCGCTCGCTGGCCGTCGCCCAGACCTTCGCGAACGCGCCCGGCACCCGCGCGGCGCTCAGCGCCCCGGATCCGACGGCGCTGCTCCAGCCCGAGGCGGAGGCCGCGCGCAAGGCGGCCCAGGTGGACTTCATCGTCGTCATGAACACCCAGGGCATCCGCTACACCCATCCGAAGCCGGACCGGATCGGCAAGAAGTTCGTCGGCAGCCTCGCCCCGGCGCTGGCCGGGCGTGCGGTGACCGAGGAGATCGAGGGCACGATCGGCCGGCTGGTGCAGGCGGTGGTGCCCATCGAGGCGCCCGACGGCAAGGTGGTCGGGGTGGTCTCGGCCGGGATCACCGCCGCGCACGTCGGCGGGACCGCCAACCGGCAGCTGCCGCTGGTGTTCGCCGCCGCAGCCGTCGCGGTGGCCCTGGCCACCGGCGGGACGGCACTCGTGTCCCGGCGGCTGCTGCTCCAGACGCACGGCCTGGGCCCGCGCGAGATGACCCGGATGTACGAACACCATGACGCGGTCCTGCACGCGGTGCGCGAGGGGGTGACCATCGTCGGCGGCCGGGGTGAGCTGCTGCTGGCCAACGACGAGGCGCATCGGCTGCTGCACCTGCCCCCGGACGCGGAGGGCCGCCAGGTGCGGGCCCTCGGCCTGGATCCGGACACCGCCGAGCTACTGGCCTCGGGGCGGGTGGTGACGGACGAGGTGCGGCTGGTCGGGGACCGGCTGCTGGCGATCAACCAGCGGCCGACCGATCTGCGCGGCGGCCCGGCGGGCAGTGTCGCCACCCTGCGTGACTCCACCGAGCTGCGCGCCCTGTCCGGACGGGCCGAGGTGGCCCGTGAGCGGCTGGACATGCTCTACGACGCCGGTGTGGCCATCGGGACCGGTCTGGACGTGAGCCGTACCGCGAAGGAGCTGACGGAGCTGGCCGTGCCCCGGTTCGCGGACTTCGTGTCGGTCGATCTGTTCGACGCGGTGCTCGTCGGTGAACCGCCGGAGGCGGGGACGGAGCTGCGGCGCGCGGCGTTCACCGGGGTCAGGACGGACGCGCCGCTGTATCCGGTGGGCAGGAGCATCCGGTTCGTGCCGTCGTCGCCGCAGGCACGTGCCCTGCGCACCGGGCAGGCGGTGGTGGAGCCCACGTTGCGGGCCGCGCCGGGCTGGCAGGCGCAGGACCTGGAGCGCACCCGGCAGATCGTGGAGTACGGCATCCACTCGCTGATCACCGCGCCGCTGCGGGCGGGTTCCCTGGTCCTGGGGCTGGTCAACTTCTGGCGGTACTCGGCGCCCGAGCCGTTCGACGCCGAGGACCGGGCGCTCGCCGAGGAACTGGTCGCGCGGGCGGCGGTCTCCATCGACAACGCCCGCCGCTACACCCGGGAGCACACGATGGCGGTGACGCTCCAGCGCAGTCTGCTGCCGCGCAGCCTGCCCGAGCAGGACGCGCTCGACATCGCCTACCGCTATCTGCCCGCGCGGGCGGGGGTCGGCGGGGACTGGTTCGACGTGCTGCCGCTGTCGGGCACCCGGGTCGCGCTGGTGGTGGGGGACGTGGTGGGGCACGGGCTGCACGCGGCGGCCACCATGGGCCGGCTGCGCACGGCGGTGCACAACTTCGCCTCCCTCGACCTCGCCCCGGACGAACTGCTGCACCTGCTGGACGAACTGGTGAGCCGCATCGACCAGGACGAGACGATCGACGGCGCCTCCGTGGTGACCGGGGCGACCTGTCTGTACGCGGTGTACGACCCGGTCACCCGGGTGTGCACGATGGCCCGCGCGGGGCATCCACCGCCCGCGCTGGTCCACCCGGACGGCAGGGTGGAGTTCGCGGACGTGCCGGTCGGGCCGCCGCTGGGGGTGGGCGGGCTGCCGTTCGAGACGCAGGACATCGAACTGGCCGAGGGCACCCGGCTGGTGCTCTACACGGACGGTCTGGTCGAGGACCGGACGCGGGACATCGACGTCGGACTGGAGATCCTGCGGTCCACCCTGGAGCGGGCGGGGCCGTCGCCGGAGGACACCTGCCGGGCCGTGGTGGACGCGCGGCTGCCGGAGCGGCCGGGCGACGACATCGCCCTGATCGTGGCGCGGACGCGGGCACTGGGCGCCGACCGGGTCGCCGAGTGGGAGGTGCCGGCCGATCCGGCGGCGGTCGCGCGGGTACGGTCGGAGGTGAGCAGGCGGCTGGCCGAGTGGGGCCTGGAGGAGGCCGGGTTCACCACGGAGCTGATCCTCAGTGAGCTGGTCACCAACGCGCTCCGCTACGGCGGTTCCGCGATCCGGGTCCGGGTGATCCGCGACCGCTCCCTGATCTGCGAGGTCTTCGACAGCAGCAGCACCGCTCCGCATCTGCGGTACGCGGCGATGACCGACGAGGGCGGGCGCGGTCTCTTCCTGGTGGCCCAGCTCGCCGACCGCTGGGGTACCCGCTATCTGCCCGGCGGGAAGGTGATCTGGGCGGAACAGCCGCTCCCCTGAACCGGTCGCGCCGGGTTGCCGGTGGCGTACGGCGCCGGGCGGTACCCGGGGGCGTGGGGGCAGCCCGTGCCGTGGACCTCGTCGAAGGCCGGGCGGGCGGCGGCGTACTCGGAGTCGCTCGGCCCGCTGTGCTCGCTCTCCGTCCCGAGGAAGACCGAACAGCTGCCCCATACCTTTGGGCCGAACAGCTGCCCCATTCCTTTGGCCCCGCGCGATCCACCAGCGGATTCTTCGGGGAAATCCCGTGCCGGCCCTGGGATTTCCTCGTAGGTCGCCTGGTCACGCTGTGTTTCTCCGGATCGCGTCCGTCCGACGCGTCGACCTGTGAGCCGCCGTCACCCGTGCGAGTCAACCTGTCACACAACTCGCTTGGCATTTGCGACAGTTGCCGCGGAAGAGGTCAACAACCGTGCAGATCCTGCGTGTGGTCGCCCCCGGGCCTCGCGATGTCCGGCGATGACAGTGTGTACTGTGCTGCGAGCATCACGTCACAGGGCCTGTTGATCTTCCCAACGTCCGGCCCGCTCCTTCCCGTTGCTCGCGCCGACCCTCCCTGGAACGCACTCGAATGATCGAACTACCGGAGCTTGCCGTCGGCGGTCTCGCCGCCGGCACCCTGTCCGCCATCGCCTTCGGCGGCGGCCTGCTGCGGTCCCGGCGGAGACAGGCCCGGCAGCGGGCCGAGATCGACGCCCTGCGCGGTCGGCTGGACGCCGCCACGACCTCCTTCCTGGCGGAACTGGAGCATCTGGTGGACCGCCGGATGCCGGCCGCCGCCCGGCAGCTCACCCATCCGCACCTCACGGTCCCGGGCCCCCGCGGACCGCAGAACGCCGGCACCCCGCTCGGTATCGCCGTGGAGGACGTGCTCAACGCGCTCCGCATCGAACTCGTGGCCCAGCGCACCCGGATCGACGCCGCCGCCCAGGCCGGGATGCGCGGCGCCACCCGGGAGATCCAGGCCGCGCTGTACCGCCTCCAGGACGCCCTGCGCGGGATGCAGCAGCGCTACGACGACCCGGAACTGACGCAGACCCTGTTCGAACTCGACCACGAGAACGAGCAGTCGTTGCGTCGGGCGCAGGTCGCGGCCGTGGTCTGCGGGGCGTGGGTGGGCCTGGCCCGCGAGGAGTCGCACCTGGTGGACGCGGTCACCGGCGGTCTCTCCCGGCTCGCCGGCTACCACCGGGTGCGGGTCAACAACCATCTGGAGGCGGGCACGGCGCTGGTCTCGCACGCCGTGGAACCGGTCGCGATCATCGTGGCCGAACTCCTCGACAACGCGCTGCGCCACTCCTCGCCCGACACCGACATCACGGTCAACCTGGAACACGTCCACCACGGCGCGTGCGTCAGCGTGGACGACGCCGGGCTCGGGATGACTCAGGACGAGCGGGTCCGCGCCCAGCGGCTGGTCGCCGGGGGCGAGCCGATCCTGCTGACCGACCTGGGCGATCCGCCCCGTATGGGGCTCGCCGCGATCGGCCAGCTCACCCGCCAGTTCGACCTGGGCGTCGACCTGTCGTCGCCGTCGCCGTACGGCGGGGTGCGGGCGGTGCTGCGGGTCGAGAGCCATCTGCTCACCCGGGTCGACCCCGACGAGAAGCCGCCCGCGGCGGCGGCCCCGCGTTCGACCCGCGGCGGCGTCGACGCGCTGTCCGTCGTCGCGGACCCGGTCACCGAGCTGCCGGTGCGGTCCGCCGAGCCGGTGCCGCATGGCTTCGGCGGGGAGCCGGAACCGGTGCCCACCATCGGGCACGAGAGCGAGCGCGAGCGCGAGGGGCTGCCGCGGCGCAGACGCCGTACCCGCGCGACGGCGCTGGCCGGCCGGGCGCCCGCACCGATACCCGCCGCACGCAGGCCGGAGGACGCCGCCGCCGCGCTCGGGGCATTGCAGTCCGGCACGGCGGCGGCCCGAGCGGACCAGGGCGACACGGACCGGAGCGAGACGGACCACGGCGACACGGACCGGGGCGCGACGGACGGCGGCGATCCGGCCGCCGTTCCGGGCACCACGGGGCACGAGACCGAACACACCGACCACGGAGAGGGAGCGGCCCGATGAGCAGCCGCGACGCGGGCGACACCGCATGGGTGCTGGATCCGATTCTGGAGGTGCCGCACGTGAGGGCGGCCGTGCTGCTGACCCGGGACGGGCTCGTGACCGGGTACACCGACGTCCTGACCCGGCCCTCGGCCGAGCGGGTGGCGGCCATTATCAGTACCGTGCAGGGCGCTTCCCGGACGGCGGCTGCGGCCTTCGCCGACCGGGAGCAGGCGGAGGTGCGCCAGATCGTCATCGAGTCCGAGCACGGTTATGTGCTGATCGTGCCGACGGACCACGGCACCGTCGTCGCCGCGCTCGGGGATCCCGAGGTGCGCCTGGACCTGCTCGCCCACCGGGTCCACTCCCAGGTGGCCCGGCTGGGCGAGAAGGCGATGGCCGCCGCGCCCCGAAGCTCCGACGGCGGCATTCCGGCATGACGGGCCGCCGCCGCGGCGGCCGTCCCCTGGTTCCCGCGTATCTGTCGACGGGGGGTGTGGCGCGGCCCAGCCGCCCGCACCTGGAGCGCCTGTCGGTGCTCACGGGCAGTGGCGAGGACCTTCCGGACGGATTGCCCGCCGCTCAACTCGCCCTGCTGGATGTGCTGGACGAGGGATCCCTCACCGTGGTCGAGGCGGCGGCCCTGCTGCGGCTGCCGGTCTCCGCCGTCCGTGTGCTGGCCGCCTGTCTGGTGGACCGTGGCCTGATCCTCGCCCGCGCGCCGATCCCGCCCGCCGAACGGTTCGCCCCCGATCTGCTGAAGAGAGTGGCCGATGGCCTCCGCGCCCTCAAGTGCTAGCGACACCGCCCGAGAGGGCGGAATCCACCTGCCCGACACCGCCCAGGAGTTATTGAAGATCCTGGTCACGGGCCCCTTCGGGGTGGGAAAGACAACCCTCATCGACTCGGTCTCCGAGATCCGCCCGCTGCATACCGAGGAGCAGCTGACCGAGGCGTCCGCACAGGTCGACGATCTCGACGGGGTGCGGGAGAAGTCGACGACGACCGTCGCCATCGACTTCGGGCGGATCAGTCTGCCGGACGGGATCGTGCTGTATCTGTTCGGCACCCCCGGCCAGGAGCGGTTCCGCTCGCTCTGGGACGACATCGCCTACGGGGCGCTCGGCGCTCTCGTCCTGGTCGACAGCCGCCGGGTCGACCAGTCCTTCGACGTGCTCGGTCTGGTGGAGGAGAGCGGACTGCCGTACGCGGTGGCCTTCAACGCCTTCCCGGACGCGCCCCGTCACTACAGCGAGGACCAGTTGCGCGAGGCGCTGGACTTGGAGATCGACACGCCTCTGGTGACGTGCGACGCCCGCAACCAGATCTCCTCGATCGACGCGCTGATCTCGCTGGTCCAGCACCTCATCGACAGCACCCCCGCGGAGCTTCCTTGACGACCTATCCTCCCGCCCAGGACACCTTCTCCCGTGCCGCGCCGGTGCGGCTGTGGGAGGACGGTTTCGCGCACGACCCCTATCGGTACTACACCTCGCTCGCCGCGCAGGGGCCGGTCGGCTGGGCCGAACTGGCGCCGGGCGTACCGGCGTACGTCGTCACCGACCGGCGCGCGGCGCTGGATCTGCTGCACGACACGGAGACGTTCTCGCATGATCCCCGGCCGTGGGAGGGGACCGTCGCCGACGACTCGCCGGTGCTCGGGATGATGCGCTGGCGGCCCAACACCCTGTTCGCCGACGGTCAGGCGCATGTCCGCTACCGCACCGCGCTGATCGATTCGTTCGATCTGATCGAGCCGCACGATCTGCGGGAGCGGGTGCACCGGGCGGTGCGGCTGCTGGTGAGCCGGTTCGGGCCGCGCGGCGAGGCCGATCTGGTGGCGGACTTCGCCCGGCCGATGATGGCGCTGGTCTTCAACAGCCTCTTCGGGCTGCCGGACAGCCACAGCGAGCGGCTCAATGTGGCCCTCGGCAAGATGATGGAGGGCGGCGCCCAGGCGGCCGAGGGGGAGGCGGAGTACGGCGTCTATGTGCTGGAGCTGATCGCCGCGAAGGTGGAGCGGCGCGGCGAGGACATGCCGAGCGCGCTGCTGGACCATCCGGCCGGGCTGAGCCCGGAGGAGGTCACCTGGCAGGTGTGGCTGACGCTGGCCGCCGGGCACGAGCCGACGGCGAACCTGGTGTCGAACGCGCTGTCGCGGATCCTCGGCAACCCGCTGTTCTACTCCACGCTCACCAGTGGCGCGCGGCCCGTGATGGACGCGGTGGTGGAGGTGCTGCACCACGAGACGCCGCTCGCCAACTACGGCATCCACTACGCCCGAAGAGCCCTCACGTTCCACGGCACCTGGATCCGCGCGGCCGTTCCTGTCGTGATCTCCTACGGGGCGCTGGCGCACTTCGCCGAGCAGGCGGACGCGTACGACGTACGGCCCCGGGACGCCTCGCACATGTCCTGGTCGGCGGGGCCGCACGCCTGCCCGGTCAAGCAGTCGGCGCTGCTCATCGCCACCGAGGCGATCGAGCGGATCACCCAGTGGCTGCCCGACATGGAGCCGGTCCTGCCCCGCGAGCGGCTGACCTGGCGTCCCGGGCCGTTCCACCGCTCGCTCACCGCGCTGCCCGTCCGGTTCAGCCCCCGCTCCCCCGACCAGCCGGGGGAGTCGCCGTGACCGCGGCCGGCCGCATACCCCTCGATCCGTTCGGCGCCGACATAGCCGCCGAGGCCGCGCGGCTGCGCGCCCTCGGCCCGATCGTGCCGGTGGAGCTGCCCGGCGGCATCCCCGCGTGGGCGCCGACCGGGTACGACACCCTCAGGGATCTGATACTCGACCCGCGGGTCAGCAAGGATCCGCGGCGGCACTGGAGTCTGTGGGGGGAGTTGGCCGACCATCCGTCGTGGGGCTGGGTGCTGGGCTGGGTCGGGGTGGTCAACATGTTCTCGACGTACGGCCCCGAGCACGCGCGGCTGCGGAAGCTGGTCGCGCCCAGCTTCACCCTGCGCCGCACCGAGGTGTTGCGCCCCCGGGTGGAGGCGATGACCGCGGAGTTGCTGGAGGCGCTGGCGGCCTCGGACGAGGAGGTCGTCGATGTGCGGGCGCTGCTCGCGCTTCCGCTGCCGATGCGGATGGTGTGCGACCTGTTCGGGGTGCCGGAGGAACTGCGGGAGACGACGGGCCGGCTGGTCGCCGCCATCATGGACACCTCCGATCCGACCCCGGAGCACGCGGCGTTCGTCCAGGAGCAGATCGGCACCGTGCTTCCGGCGCTGATCGGGTACCGCACCGAGCACCCCGGCGACGATCTGACGACCGAGCTGATCCGGGTGCGGGACGAGGACGGCGACCGGCTCAGCGACGCGGAGTTGCTGTACACCCTGCTGCTGGTCATAGGCGCCGGCTTCGAGACGACCGTGAATCTGATCGGCAACGCGGCCGTGGCGCTGTTGAGTGATCCGGCGCAGCTCGCCGCGGTGCGTTCCGGAGCGGTGGGCTGGGACGCGGTGATCGACGAGACGCTGCGGGTGCATCCGTCGATCGCCGCGCTGCCGCTGCGGTACGCGGTGGCGGACATCGAGGTCGGGGAGGTCACCGTGCCCGCGGGGGACGCCATCATCACGACGTACGCCGCCGCCGGGCTGGATCCCGCGCGGTACGGGCCGGACGCGGCCGTGTTCGACGCGGGGCGCGGCGCGGACGAGCATCTGTCGTTCGGCGTCGGGGTGCACCGCTGCATCGGCGCCCCGCTGGCCCGGATGGAGGCGCTGACCGCGCTGCCCGCCCTGTTCGAGCGCTTCCCGGCGATACGGCTGGCGGTGCCGCCCGAGGAACTGCGTCAGGTGCCGTCGTTCATAGCGTTCGGCTGGCGGGAAGTGCCGGTGCGCCTGCGCGGCTGAGGCGGGGCGGGGCAGGAGGGCCGGGAGAGTTGGGGGCCCGACCGGACCCCCGTACCGGTCGTGCCCCCACCGCTTGTTGAACCTATGTCGACCGCGGACCGATTGTGAACCGTGTCGATGCCCGCTCGGTCGCGGTGAGGGCTCAGCCGTGCACAGGTGAGTCCGGTTTGCTTCGCTTTGCATCGTCGGGGGTGCTCAGCCGGGTGGGGCGACCGCGCAACCGCCCTCGGCCGTGTGCCGGAGCCCGAAGGCCGCGATCACTGCCCGGTAGGTGTCATGGGCCTCGGCGGCCCCACCACCTCCTGCGGGATCACGCTCAAGGTGGTCGGGTGTGCACAGAGGGTCGTACTCGGTACGCGGCTCCCCTCACCCGTCCCTTCCAGTTGACCGGAGTCACCGCGGGCGGTCACGGGCGGTCGCGGGCGACCGTGGGCAGGTCAGTGGCGGAAGGCGTCCTTCGTCTTCTCCTTGGCCTGCCGTGCGTCGCCTTCGGCCTCTTTCGCGCGGCCCTTCGCCGCCATGCTCTCGTTGCCGACGGCGCGTCCGGCCTCCTTCTGGATCTTTCCCTTGGCCTGCTGGGCCTTGGCTCGGGCCTTCTCGTCCTTGGCCATGGTGTCCACGCCCTTCCTGGACCGTGCGGTCGGCGCCCGCGGGCTCGCGGGTGCCGGTTACGACCGCCGAGTACCACGGCCCATGCCCGCATAAACGACAAAATGCCAGGGACGGCCGGTCAGCTGTCCGGGTAGAAGAGGAACAGCGTGCAGCCGGTGGTGGTCGACGGAACGTGCCAGGAACCGGCCGGGGCGTGCAGGAAGGTGCCGGCCGGGTAGTCACGCGCTCCGTCGTTGAAGGTGCCGGTGAGCACGTAGACCTCCTCCGGGCCGGGGTCGTGGACATCGCGGTGCGGCCAGGAGGCGCCCGGCTCCATCTCCAGCACATGGGCCTGGGCGCCGGTCGGCCCCTGCCACAGGGGACGCAGCCGGATTCCGGGGAACAGCTCACGGACCGGGGACTCTTCGACGGCGGCGGAGGTGTAGCCCTCCTGCGCCAGGATCTCGGGATGCATGGCTGCAACAGTGCCGTGCGCGGGCCACGGCGGGACAGTGTCCGCGATGACATCATGGGGTACTTTCGTGCCATGCATCGAGTGGTGGCTCTGGTCCGGCCGGTGCAGTCGGTGTTCGAACTCGGCTGCGCCGTGGAGGTCTTCGGCACGCACCGGCCGGCGGTGCCACGGCACTACGCGTTCGAGACGTGCACGGAGACGCCCGGACTCGTGCCGACCACGGGCGGGTACGCGATGCAGGTGACGCGGGGTCTGTCGGCGCTCGCGACCGCGGACACCGTGATCATCCCGGGCTGGCTGCCGGTGGAGGCGCCGCTCTCCGAGGCCGTGCGCGAGGCGCTGCTGCGGGCGCACGCCCGTGGGGCGCGGCTGGTCACGATCTGCTCCGGGGTGTTCGCGCTGGCCCGCACCGGACTGCTGGACGGCCGCTCGGCCACCACGCACTGGTCGTACGCCGAGCGGGTCCGCCGGGAATTCCCCCGGGTACGGGTGGAGGCGGACCGGCTCTACGTGGATCACGGTGACGTCGCCACCAGCGCCGGCGCGGGGGCGGGGTTCGACCTGTGCCTGCATCTGGTGCGGCACGACCATGGGGCCGCGTACGCCGCACTGCTCTCGCGGCACATGGTGCTGCCGCCGCACCGGGAGGGCGGGCAGGCTCAGTACGCGCCGCCGCCACCGCCCGGGGAGGCGCTCGACGGCCTGCTGGAGTGGGCCGACGAACGCCTCGGCACCCCGCTGTCGGTGGCCGATCTGGCCGCGCACGTCGGTGTCTCGCCCCGCACTCTGGCCCGGCGCTTCGCCGATCAGCTCGGCACCGCCCCGGGTGCCTGGCTGCTCTCCCGGCGGGTGGCGGCGGCCCGGACCCTGCTGGAGGAGACGGATCTGTCGGTCGAGACGATCGCCGGCCGGGTCGGTCTCACCTCCGCGGTCAATCTGCGGCGCCGCTTCCGTGCCCTGACCGGGACGACTCCGGGCGCCTACCGGCGGGCGTTCCGGGTCCCGTGAACCGATGTCACGGGACCCGGGTTCCGCCCGCCCACGGGCGCCGGGTCGCCTCTCACGCGGCGGTGGGCCTGCGGTCGTGGAAGGTGCGGCGCAGGTCGCTCACCCAGGCGTCGGGGTTCTCCCAGGGGATGAAGTGGCCGCCGTGGTCGTGGGCGTTGACGTTGACGTGGTGGAACCAGTCGGCCAGCGGGCCGTTCTCGAACGCCTGGACGCGCTCGGCGGCGGTGTGGACGCCGGGCGGGTTCTCGTGGGTGACGAAGGTGAGGCCGACCGGGGCCTGCACGACCGGGGTGCGGTCGTGGACGGGGGTCCAGGGGTAGCGGTTGGCGTTGGCGTAGTAACGCATCGACGTGGCGATGGAGTTGTTCACCCAGTAGATGGTGGCGTGGGTGAGGAGGTCGTCCTTGGTGAAGACGGACTCGACGTCACCGCCGTGGTCGCTCCAGGCGTTCCAGCGCTCCAGCAGCCAGGCGAGGAGTCCGGCGGGTGAGTCGCTCAGCCCGTGGGCCAGGGTGGCGCCGTCGAGCATGTGCACGGTCAGGTGGGACGCCCAGCGGTGGTCCAGGTCGATGATCCGGGCGCGGACCTCGGCGGGCTGGTCGTCGGTGAGGGGCCGGTTCCGGGCGAAGTCCCAGGCGCGGGGACCGGTGAAGAAGTCGAGTGGCAGCCCGGAGCCGATGTGGATGCCGTACAGCTCGTCGGGGTACTTGTGGCCGAGCTGGCTGGAGACGATCCCGCCGATGTCGCAGCCCCCGGCGGCGTACTTCTCGTATCCCAGGGTCTCGGTCATCAGGGTGTGCCAGAGGTCGGCGACCTTCCAGAAATTGACGTCCGGGAAGCCGGTGAGCGGGCCGGGGAAACCGAAGCCGGGCAGTGAGGGCACGATGACGTCGAACGCGTCGGCGGGGTCACCGCCGAACGCGGCCGGGTCGGCGAGCGGGTCGATCACCTTCGACCAGTGCCAGAACGTCCACGGCCAGCCGTGGGTGAGGATCAGCGGGATCGGGCGGGGGCCGCGGCCGGGTCGGCGCAGGAAGTGCACCGGGACACCGGCGACGTCCACCTGGTAGTGCTCGTAGGCGTTGAGGGCGGCCTCGGCGGCGCGCCAGTCGTAGCCGTCCCGCCAGTGGGCGACCAGCTCGCCGAGGTAGTCGGCCGGGACGCCGTAGGACCAGTCCGCGTTGCCCTCGTCCAACGGCGGCCGGGTCAACGCGAGACGGGCGCGCAGGTCGTCGAGGACCTCGTCGGGGACATGGATCGGGGTGGGCTCCAGGGGGAAGGCGTGCGGGGCGGTCATGGCGTGGTTCCTTACTCGGACGGCGGGAACGGTGTCGTGGGCCTGTTCAGCGGTCGAGTGGCCGGGCGGCCGGGCGGCGAGCCGGAGGTGTTCCCCCCTTCGCTGTGACGCGACGAGGGGAGCCCGTGGCGGAGGGAGGGGTCAGGCGGGGCGTCCGGTCAGGGCGGGCGGGGTCAGTTCGCCGAGGGCGAGATGGGACAGGACGACCTCGTAGAGGTCACTGCCCGCGGCGAGGAGCTGGCGTTCCAGGACGGGCTCGGCGCCGCGCACATGGTCGCGTACGGTCTGCGCGTGCACGCCGAGCGACTGGGCGGCCCGTTCGGCGTTGGCGCCGGCCGCGAGCCAGGTGCGCAGGGTCCGGCGCAGATCACGGCCGTCGGTGTCCAGCCGGGCGAGCAGCTCTTGCGACCAGGTGCGCAGGGCGGGACCGGCGAGGAGGTCGCCCAGTTCGGGGCGGTTGGGCCGGCCGCCGGGCCGCTCGGTCTCGCCGTGGCTCTCCTCGGTGTTCAGCGCCAGATGGACGGCGGCCCGTACGGTCAGGTCGGAGAAGTCCGTGCCGAGCAGGCTCTCGACCCGGTCCATGCGGGCCCGCACGGTGTTGCGGCTGACGCCGAGCACCTTGGCGGCGCTCACGGCGGTGAACTCCAGGCCGAGCCGGGTGGTGGCGAGGAGTTCGGCGCGGGTGTGGTGCGGCAGGGTGTCCAGCGGTCGCAGCAGCCGGCTGGACCAGGCGCGCAGCCCGGCCGGGTCCATCAGCAGCTCGGGGTGGGTGCGTTCGGCGTACACCGCCGACTGCTCCGGGCGGAAGCGGGCGACGGCCAGCGCGCTCACGGCCTGGCCGTAGGCGGTGGCGGTGGCGGCGAGGGCCTGGCGGACGCTGCCGCCGAGGAAGGAGCCGGGACGGGAGTCGACCAGGGTGCGCAACCGGCGGGCCTCGGCCTCGTCGGGGAGCACGATGATCACATGCTCGTCCACGGCGGGGCAGCGCACCACCAGGGCCCGCTCGCCGGTGGCGTCCAGGCAGTCCTCGGCGAGCCGGTCCCGCTCCCTGCTGTGGGTCTCCGCCACGTAGACGCTGGCCGCGTCCGTGTCGAGGAGGCCAGGCCACAGTCCGGCGGCGACCCGGCGGGCGGCGACGATGTCCTGGACCATGAGGAGTTGCAGGATCGCCAGCCGCAGATCGGAGGCGGCCCGCTTCAGCCGGATCCCGGCCGCGGTGGACTCCCTGGCCCGCAGCAGGAGTTCCAGGACGGAGGCGGCGTGGTTGACGACCTCGGCGGTGCGCCGGTCGAAGGGCTCCGGGCGTACGACGGCCAGGACTCCCGTGGTGGCGGGCGGGGGCAGCTCCACCCGGACCAGCCGCAGATGGCGTCCGGCGTCCTCCAGCGAGGCGGAGGCGATCCGTCCGGCGGTGATGGCGCCGATCAGCTCCGGTTCCACCGGGATCCGGTGGCCCGCCAGCACCGTGCCCTGGGCGTCCAGGACACAGACCGCTCCGCCGACGGTGTCCGCGAGCCAGGCCACCACCCGGCCGGGGTCACGCCCGGACGGCCGTAGCTGGTCGAGCAGCGCGCCCGCCCAGTCCGCCCCCGCCTCGGCTCTGTCGCTCTCCGGGACGGTGCCGTCCCCCTCCTGGCCGGCCATGGCGCCCCACTCCTCTTCCTGGCTGGTGTCGGCCCGGTCACCCCACGGACGCTACCTCACGGCACCGTCCGTGAGCCGGGTACGGCCCCCCGCCTTCGCACCGCATAAGCTCGGCCAATGGCGAAGTACTACGACGTGCACCCCGACAACCCCCAGCCGCGCACCATCGCGCAGATCGCCGACAGCATCCGCGCGGGCGCGCTGATCGCGTATCCCACGGACTCCTGCTACGCGCTCGGGTGCCGGATCGGCAGCCGGGACGGCATCGACCGGATCCGCTCCATCCGCCGACTCGGCGACCGGCACCACTTCACCCTGGTGTGCCAGGACTTCGCGCAGCTCGGTCAGTTCGTCCGGATCGACAACGACGTGTTCCGTGCGGTCAAGGCGTCCACGCCCGGCAGTTACACCTTCATCCTCCCGGCGACGAAGGAGGTGCCGCGGATGCTCCAGCACCCGAAGAAGAAGACCGTCGGTGTGCGCATCCCGGACCATGTCGTCACCCAGGCGCTGCTGCACGAGCTGGGCGAGCCGCTGCTGTCCAGCACCCTGCTGCTGCCGGACGAGGAGGAGCCGCTGACCCAGGGCTGGGAGATCAAGGACCGGCTGGACCATGTGCTGGACGGTGTGGTCGACTCCGGCGACTGCGGCACCGAGCCGACGACGGTCATCGACTTCTCCGACGGTGAGGCGGAGATCGTACGGCGCGGCGCGGGAGACACCTCGCGGTTCGAGTGACCGTGGCACGATGATCAGCGCCGGGGCCCGCCGGGCCGCTCACCGTCGACCGCGCAGGAGGCACCCCGCATGACCGCCGTACAGGGCTCCACCGTCGACCTGCCGACCGAGGACGGCGTCGCCGACGCGTACGTCACCCGTCCCGCCGGAGGGGGCCCGTACCCGGGGGTGCTGATGTTCCCGGACGCGTTCGGGCCCCGGCCGGGGCTCAGGGCCATGGCGGACCGGCTGGCCGGGGCCGGGTACGCCGTGCTGGTGCCCAATGTGCTCTACCGGCACGGGCGGGCTCCGGTGGTGGAGCTGCCCGGGTTCATCGATCTGGAAGCCCGTCCGGGCATCTTCGAGCGGTTGGTGCCGATGATGCGGGCCCTCACCCCCGACCTGGCGATGAGGGACGCCGCCGGTTATCTGCGCCGGCTCGCCGAGGATCCGGGCGTGGCGGACGGGCCGGTCGCGGTGACCGGGTACTGCATGGGTGCCCGGCTCGCCCTGCTCACGGCGGGGACCCATCCGGAGCGGGTCGCGGCGGTGGCCGGGTTCCATGGCGCCGCGCTGGCACCCGACTCCCCCGACGGTCCGCACCGGTCGGCCGACCGCATCACCGCCGAGGTGTACTTCGGGCACGCCGACAACGACCCGTCGATGCCGCCGGACCAGGTGGAGCGGCTGGAACGGGCCCTGACCGAGGCGGGCGTACGGCACACCTGCGAGGTGTACGAGGGCGCGCGCCACGGCTTCACCCAGGCGGACACGTCCGTCTACGACGCGCAGGCGGACGCACGGCACTGGGCGGCGCTGCTGGATCTGCTCGGCCGTACGTTCTGAAGCGTCCCTGAAGGAGCCCGTCGTACCTGCGGCGGGCTCCTTCGGGTTTCCCGGCGACGGGCCGGGTGCGCCCCGACTTCTCGGCCGCCCGCCCCCCGGCATTGACATGCTCGCGTCGCGGCGAGAGATTGAGAGCGCTCTCACGCTTGGTCCGGACCACCCTTTGCCCGAACTGCCCGAACTGCTCGAACTGCCTGGACCACCCGAACTGCCTGCACTGCCTGCACTGCCTGCACTGCCCCACTCGTATCCCCCCCCACCCGCATGTCCCCCCACACCGCACGGAGGTGGAGAGTGCCCACCCTCACCCGACCCCGGCTGCTGGCCTCGGCCGCGGCGACCGCGCTGGTCGCCACGCTGGTCTCGCTCGGCGGACCGGCCGACGCGCGGGCCGCCGTACCGGCCACGATCCCGCTGTCGCTCACCAACAACTCCGGCCGCGCCGACGCGGTCCACGTCTACGTCCTCGGCACCTCGCCCGAGGGCCGGCAGGGCTGGGCGGACGCGTCCGGCACCTTCCACGCCTGGCCCGCCGGGGGCAATCCGCCCACGCCCGCGCCGGACGCGTCGATCCCCGGACCGGCGGCCGGGCAGTCGAAGACGATCCGGATCCCCAAGCTCTCCGGGCGCATCTACTTCTCCTACGGGCAGAAGCTCGACTTCCGGCTGACCACGGGCGGTCTGGTGCAGCCCGCCGTGCAGAACCCCAATGACCCCAACCGCAACATCCTCTTCAACTGGTCGGAGTACACGCTCAACGACGCCGGGATCTGGCTCAACAGCACCCAGGTCGACATGTTCTCGGCGCCCTACTCGGTCGGGGTGCAGCGCGCCGACGGCGGGGTGACCAGCACCGGCAAGCTCAAGGCGGGCGGCTACACCGGGGTGTTCCAGGCGTTGCGGGCCCAGTCCGGCGGCTGGTCCGGGCTGATCCAGACCCGGCCCGACGGCACGGTGCTGCGCGCGCTGGCGCCGCTGTACGGGGTGGAGACCGGGGCGCTGCCGCGCTCGGTGATGGACGACTACATCAACCGGGTCTGGCAGCGTTACGCCACCACCACACTGACGGTGACACCGTTCGGTGACCGGCCGAGCGTGAAGTACTTCGGGCGGGTCTCCGGTGACGTCATGAACTTCACCGACGGCTCCGGGGCCACGGTGACGAGCTTCCGCAAGCCCGACGCCGACAGTGTCTTCGGCTGCCACAGGCTGCTCGACGCGCCGAACGACGCCGTGCGCGGGCCGATCTCCCGCACCCTGTGCGCGGGCTTCAACCGGTCGACGCTGCTGGTCAACGCGCAGCAACCGGACGGATCCTCAACCAACTTCTACAAGGACGGGGTGACCAACCACTACGCGCGGGCCATCCATGAGCGGATGGCCGACGGCAAGGCGTACGCGTTCGCCTTCGACGACGTCGGCAACCATGAGTCGCTGGTCCACGACGGCAATCCGCAGCAGGCGCGGATGTCCCTCGACCCGCTGAACTGACCGTCCGGGAACACGGGGCGGCGCCGCGCGGTTGACGGGAGGCCGAGAGCTGTCCACCGACGCCGTACGGAGGAACCCGTGGATCCCGTGGCCGCCGCCTCACGCCCCCTGCGCAAGCTGGGATTTCTCACCATCGGTCTGTTCGACGGGGACGATCCGCGCCGGGGGCACGAGTCGACACTGGAGATCATCGAGCTGGGTGAGCGGCTCGGCTTCGACAGCGCGTGGGTGCGCCACCGGCATCTCCAGTACGGCATCTCCTCCCCGGTGGCCGTGCTGTCCGCGGCCTCGCAGCGCACCAGCCGGATCGAACTCGGCACCGCGGTCATCCCGTTGGGCTGGGAGAACCCGCTGCGGCTCGCGGAGGATCTCGCCACCGTCGACGTCCTGTCGGGCGGCCGGCTCAACCCCGGGGTGAGTGTGGGCCCGCCGGCCCACTTCGACCGGGTGAAGGGGGCCCTGTACCCGGACACGGCGGAGGCGGAGGAGTTCGGGTACGAGCGGGTGCGGCGGCTGCTGGACCTCGTGCGCGGCGCGTCCGCGAGCGACTTCAGCGGCACCGAGGGGTTCGAGGTGTACTCGGACCGGGTGCAGCCGCATTCCCCCGGGCTCGGCCGCCGGATGTGGTACGGCGGGGCGAGCCTGGCCTCGGCGCGCTGGGCCGGTGAGCAGGGGATGAACTTCCTGACCAGCAGTGTCGTCAAGGCCGAGGAGGCGCAGGACTTCGCCGAGATCCAGCTCTCCCACATCCGGGCCTTCCGGGCGGCCCACCCCGACGGGGAGGCCGCCCGGGTCTCGCAGGGTCTGGTGGTGGTCCCCACCGACTCCGCGACGCCCGCGCAGCGCGCGAAGTACGAGGAGTACGCCGCCCTGCGCACCCCGCGCACGAAGGTGCCGCAGGGGCCGGCCCGGATGATGTTCGCGCCGGACCTGGTCGGCACGTCGGAGGAGATCGCCGAGCGGCTGCACGCGCACCCGGCGTTCCGTGAGGTGGACGAGGTGGCGTTCGCGCTGCCGTTCTCCTTCGATCATGAGGACTATGTGCAGATCCTCACGGACCTGGCGACCCGGCTGGGGCCGGCGCTGGGCCGACCGGCCGGTTGAGACCGGTCGCCCCGGGTGCGCGGCGGGCGACGCGTCACCAGGTTCCGGGGGCGCTGCCCACGATCGCCTCCGACGGCCGGCCGTCGATGCCGACCGGCACATCGCCCCCGACCATCACCCGGTGCATGATGCGCGGGTGGCCGAGATGGGCGTTGTCGGAGGGCGCGAGGTGGATGGTGGCGCGGTTGTCCCAGAAGGCGACGCTGCCGGGCTCCCAGCGGAAGCGGACCGTGTACTCGGGCCGGGTCGCCTGTTCCAGGAGCATCTCCAGGAGCAGGCGGCTCTCGGCGCGGGACACGTCGGCGATGTGGTCCAGGTAGTAGCCGTTGACGAACAGCACCCGCTCACCGGTCTCCGGATGGACCCGGACCAGCGGATGCAGGGTGGCGATCTGGTGGTCCAGCAGATGGCGGACGTACGCGTCGTCGCCGGGCCGTGACTGGTAGCCGACGCCCAGCCGGTGCTCGGCGCGCAGTCCGTCCACGAACCGCCGCACCGGGGCGGAGAGTCCGGCGTAGGCCGCGGCCAGGTTGGCCCAGGTGGTGTCGCCGCCGTAGGGCGGGACGGTGTCGGCGCGCAGAATCGTTGCGGCGGGTGGGTCGATGCGGGCTCCGTGGTCGCAGTGCCAGCCGCGCTGCGGGATGTGCCGGCGGCGGCGCAGCCACTCGTCGTGCCCCATCCCGAACCGTCCGCCCAGTTCCAGCCGGTCGGCGGTGGTCTCGACCTCGGGATGGCTGAACGGCGAGGCGGAGCCGCGCCGCCGCAGCACCACCGGGTCCCCGAACCGGCGGGCGAACCGTACGTGTGCGGTGTGGTCCAGCCGCTGTCCCCGGAAGAACACCACCTTCCAGCGCAGCACCGCGGCCCGGACGGTGGCCACCTGGATGTCGTCCAGCCCTTCGGCCAGATCCACGCCGGTGATCTCGGCGCCGATGAATCCGGCGACCGGCTTCACCTCGATCCCCCCACCCGACTCCACCGTCACTCCCGTGTCCGTTCTCATGCCCACTCCGTCGCTCGTTCGGTCATCGGCTCGGCCCCTGTGAAGATCGTGGCAGCGATGACCGGCGGTGGCGACAGTGCCTCCCGCGCGACAGGTTGCTCCAGGCCACCTCTCATAAACCCGCCGGTGGCCGTGATCGGTCCCCGCGGTTGATCGCCTGACACCTGTCCATGAGGCGGGAAGGACGGGACGGTCGAGGGGCCTGGTCCGCGTCCCCAGTCGGCCGACCCGGCGCGGCAGCGGGGGCACCGGCGGCTGGGCGGTGATCCGGAGGTGCACGAGGAGTGCTGACCGGGGGAAGTCCTCCGGTGGGGGAACGCGTTCAGTTCAGGCGGTCGCCGAAGAACTTCAGGGTGGACTCCATGGAGTCGGGCCACTGCCCGTAGAAGGTGTGGCCCTCACCCTCGTAGGTGCGCAGTTCCACGTCCTTGCCCGCCCGGTCGAACACCTCGGCCACCTCGCGCGACCATCGCACGGGGCAGGTCCCGTCGGCGGTGCCGTGGTGGATGAGGAGTGGCTCGGTGACCTGGTCGACGTAGGTGAGGGCGGACATCTCGCGCCAGAACGCGGGGTTCCTCTCGGGAGTGCCGTGCTCGGCCTCGACCTCCGCCGTGGCGGGGTCGTCGCGCTGGAACTGCTCGACGTTCTCCTCGGGGCGGGCGCTGACGGGCGCGAACACGACGGCCGCGTCGACCAGTCCGGGGGCGGCGACGAGCGTGTTGTAGACGACCCCACCGCCCATGGAGCGGCCCAGCAGCCCGATGCGGTCGCCGTCGATCTCGTCGCGTCCGGAGGAGCGCAGGGCGAGGACGGCGCCGATGACGTCCTCGGTGTAGCCGAGACGGAGGTTGAGGTCGTTGTCGGGGTCGTCGTCGGACCCGGCGTGGTTGCGGTAGTCGGTGTGCAGGACGACGTAGCCGGCGCGGGCGAGCCGGTCCTGTTCGCGGGCGAGGCCGCGGCCGGTGGTGTACTCGTCCGGGTCGATGTATCCGTGGGCGAGCACCAGCGCCGGGAAGGGGCCGTCGCCCGTGGGGATGTTCATGATCCCGGAGATGGTCAGCCCGTTCGCCCGGTAGGTGACGGCGTACTGGGTGTAGGCGTCGTCGCGGACGCGTACGTCGCCGAGGCGCAGGTCGGTGCCGGTGTGCTCGCGGGCGGCGAGGCCGGGGAGGGAGACCGGGTCGGGGGGCGCGGTGCTGGGGCTGGGGCTCGGCCGTGGGGTGCCGGTGGCCGACGGCACGTTCGACGGGGAGGGGCGCTCGGCGGAGCCGTCGTCCCCGGTGTCGGTGCAGCCGACGGCCGCCACGAGGGCGAGTCCGAGGGCGGCGCAGGCTCTGCTCGGCGACCGCATGCGCCTCAGTATCCCGGATCGCCCCCCGTGCGAACCGGCGTTCGGGAAACCGCCGCACGCCTCGGCCGGTTTCCGCCCCTCAGCCGCGGTGGGCGCGCAGGGCGGCGAGGGCGCGGTCGGCGTGGGTGTTCATGCGCAGTTCGCTGCGGACGACCTCCAGGACCGTACGGTCCTCGGCGATGACGAAGGTGATCCGCTTGGTCGGGGCGAGGGTGAACCCCCGTTTGACCCCGAACCGTTCCCTGACCGTGCCGTCCGGGTCGGACAGCAGCGGCATGCCGAGGGTGTGCGCCCCGGCGAACTCCCGCTGCTTCTCCACGGTGTCGGCGCTGATGCCGACCGGGCGGGCGCCGAGCGCCGCGAACTCGGCGGCGAGGTCGCGGAAGTGGCACGCCTCGGCGGTGCATCCCGGGGTCATGGCGGCGGGGTAGAAGAACAGCACCACCGGTCCGTCGGCGAGCAGTGCGGACAGCCTCCGGCCGGTGCCGGTCTCGTCGGGCAGTTCGAAGTCCTCGACCGTGTCTCCGACGTTCACTCGTCCTGTCATGGCTTCCCTCTCGGCGCTGATGCCCGCGCTGTCGCGCGGTCCGCCGGGGCCGGTCGCCGGGGCGGTCGCGTCCCGGATCGTACTCGTGGGTCATCGGATGCCGCTGCCGTGCGGGCGCGGCGGTGGTGGGTGCCGGGGGTGCAGCCGAAGGAGCGGCGGAAGACCTCGATGAAGGCGCTGGCGGAGGACCAGCCGCAGCGGTGCGCGACCGTCGTCACGGGGAGGTCCTCGGCGAGCATGGCCAGGGCGTGGTAGAGCCGGGACTGGGTGCGCCACTGCGGGAACGTCAGGCCGAACTCGGCGCGGAAGAGCCGGCTGAGGGTGCGTTCACCGGTGCCGGTCGCGGCGCCGAGGGCGGCGAGGGTGCGGGGGTCGGCGGGGTCGGCGTGGACGAGGTCGCAGACGGCGGCCAGCCGGGGATCGGTGGCGGTGGGCAGGAGCAGCGGCTGCTGGGGCGAGGCGCGCAGTTGGTCGCGGAGCACGGCGAGCAGCCGGCGGCGTTCGGGGCCGGTGTCCTCGGGGTCGCGGGTGTAGGCGAGGATCAGTTCGCGCAGCAGCGGGCCGACCGCGAGGACGGTCGGGGTGTCCAGGCCGAGCGGGTTGTCGTCGGCGGGCAGACCGACGAGGTGCAGATCGAGTCGGCCGTGGGCGCGGTGCGCGTGTACGGTCCCCGCGGGCACCCACAGGGCGCGGGTGCCGGGGGCGAACCAGGTGCCCGTCTCCGTGGTGACGGCCAGTACGCCGGAGCCGGCGTAGACGATCTGGTGCTCGTCGTGCCGGTGCGCGTCGATCCGGCCGCCGGCGGCCAGGGGCTGGGTGCGCGTCGGGGCCTTCGGGGTGTGGCGGACGGCGGTGTCGGGGACGGCGGTGTCGGGGACGGCGGTGTCCCTCGTGGCGGGGCGGGGGTGGCGGATGTTCGGCATCATCCGGCAGTTTATTGAAAGCCGGACACCTGTGTCGCGGGCGACGATCGCTTCCATGAGGACCGTATCCACGGCGCCGGGCCGCCGGCCGATCACGCTGATGGCCGTCGCCCATGCCTGTGTGGACATCTACCAGGGGGCGGTGGCGGCCCTGGTGCCGTACTTCGTCGCCGAGCGCGCCTATTCGTACGCGGCGGCCTCCGGGGTCGTACTCGCCGCCTCGCTGCTGTCGTCGCTGGTGCAGCCGTTGTTCGGGGTGCTCACGGACCGGCGGCCGATGCCCTGGCTGCTGCCGGTGAGTGTGCTGGCGTCCGGGGTCGGGGTGGCACTGAGCGGGGTCGGTGACGCGTACGCGGCGACGCTGGTGGCGGTCGCGCTGTCCGGGGTCGGGGTCGCGGCGTACCACCCGGAGGCGGCCCGCGCGGCCCGCGCGGCGGCGCGGGGCAGCGAGACCGCGATGGGCTGGTTCTCGCTCGGCGGGAACGTGGGGTTCGCGCTGGCGCCGCTGCTGGTGTCGGCCGTGGTCGCCACGGGTTCGCTGGGGGCCACTCCCCTGCTGGTGGTGCCCGCGCTGCTGGGCACGGTCCTGTGTCTGGTCGCGCGCCGGGGCCCGGCGGCGGTCGCGGCGCGCGGGGAGGCGACCGGCCGGGACGACTGGCCCGCGTTCCTGCGGCTGAGCGGGGCGATCGTGTGCCGGTCGATCGTGTTCGTCGGGCTGAGCGCGTTCGTCTCGCTGTATGTGCGGCAGCGCACCGGGGGCGGCGAGGTGGCGGGGACCGTCGCGCTGTTCGTGCTGTACGCGGGCGGCGCGCTGGGCACGGTGGCGGGCGGGCGGCTGGCCGACCGGTACGGGCGGATGGCGGTGGTGCGGCACTCGTACGCGCTGACGGTCGTCGCCGTGGCGGGGCTGCTGCTCGTGCCGGGACCGGCGGTCCATGGCTTCGTGGCGCTGGTCTCGGCCGGGCTCTACGTCCCGTTCGCGCTGCACATCACGCTGGGTCAGGACTGTCTGCCCCGGCGGGTGGGCACGGCGAGCGGGGTGACCCTCGGGCTGGCGGTCAGCGCGGGCGGCCTCGCGGCCCCGGCGCTGGGAGCACTCGCCGACGCCACGACGCTGCGCACCGCCCTGGTGCCGCTCGTCGCCCTCCCCGCGATCGGGTGGCTGCTGGTGCGGGGGCTGCGGGAGCCGGCGGGGGCGGGCGGGACCGTGGAGCGGGCCGAGCGCGGTGCCGAGGGCGCCGAGGGGCTGTCGGGGCGGAAGGGCTGACGCGGTGTGTTCCGGCGGGCGTTCAGGCCCGGGGGCCCGGCTGTTCCTCGGTGTCCTCGTCCGTCATGTGGGTGAGGAAGTCGTCCACCATGCGGTGGAAGAGCATGGCGAGCTGCCGCAGCTCCTCGGGCTTCCAGTCGGCCAGGGCGACCTGCATGCCACGCGCGCCCGCGTCCCGGACGCGGGCGATGGCGTCGCGGCCCGCGTCGGTCAGTTCGATCCGCTGGGCACGGCGGTCGTCGGGGTCGGGGACCCGGGACACATACCCGGCCCGCTCCAACTGCTGGACCGTACGCGTCACATGGGACGCCTCGACCCCGAGCCGGGCCGCCAGCTCGCCCGGCCGGGGCGGTTCCCCGTCGGCCATCCGCCGCAGCACCGCCGTGGCGGCCCGGTCCAGGGGGACCCCGGCCGCGGCCATCAGCTTGTCGTGCTGCCGGGCCCGGGAGCTGAGATAGGTGATGCGCGTGAAGGCGCGCTCGATCTCGGTCACTTCCGGTGAGGCGGGGGGAAAGTCTTTCGCGGGCATACCCGGACTTTACCATATCATTGCCTAAGTCAAGTAAGTTGCCCGGCCCCGGATCGCCTCGGATCCCCCGCGCCCTCGTCCCTTCGGTCGCTCGGCCCCTCAGTCCTCCAGGAGCGTGATCGCGCCGACCGGGCAGAGGCTGACGGCCTCGCGGACGGCCTCCTCGGTCTCCGGGCCCGGCTCCGCGTCCCGCACGAAGCTGACGCCGTCCACCTCGCTCTGGTCGAAGACGTCCGGCGCGGACATCACGCACTGGCCCGAGCTGACGCAGCGGTTCCCGTCGAGTTCCACCTTCATGCCCTGCCTCCTGTCGATACGCGGGTCACCAGGTGACCGGCAGTTCGTAGACGCCGTAGATGGAGCCGTCGTGCTTGTACGGCAGTCTCTCCGCGGCGGTGGCCAGGCGCAGGGCGGGGATCCGGCGGTAGAGGGTGCCGTAGACGACCTGGAGTTCCATCCGGGTGAGGGGCTGGCCGAGGCACTGGTGGACACCGAAGCCGAAGGCGACATGGCGGCGGTTGCCGCGGGTCAGGTCGAGGCGGTCGGGGTCGGGGAAGACGTCGGGGTCGCGGTTGGCGAGTTCGTTGGGGAGGATCAGTCCCTCGCCGGCCCGGATGACCTCGCCCGCGAACTCGATGTCGGCCAGTACGGCACGGCGCCTGCCGTTGTGCACGATGGTCAGATAGCGCAGCAGTTCCTCGACCGCCGCCGCGATCACCTCGGGGTCGTCCGTGTCGCGCAGGAGGGCGAGTTGTTCGGGGTGGGCGAGGAGCGCCGCCGTACCGAGGGCGATCATGTTCGCCGTGGTCTCGTGACCGGCTATCAGCAGCAGTACGCCGATCCGCGCGGCCCCCTCACGGGTCAGCTCCCCGGTGGCGATCCGGGCGGCGAGGTCCGAGAGCAGGTCCTCCGCGGGGTGCTCGGCCTTGTCGTCCAGCAGCTTCTCCAGATAGGCGACAAGCCGGTCCAGAGCCGCCGTCTGCTCCTTCCTGGGCACGTTCAGCCGGATGAGGGTCCGGCTCTCCTCCTGGAAGAAATCGTGGTCCTCGTAGGGGACTCCGAGCAGCGCGCAGATCACCAGCGAGGGCACGGGCAGGGCGAAGGCGCGCACCAGGTCGACCGGGCCCGGCTCGGCCAGCATCCCGTCGATCAGGTCGTCCACGATCTGCTGGACGCCGGGCCGCAATGCCTCGACCCGGCGCAGCGTGAACGGGGCGGTGACCATGCGGCGCAGCCGGGCGTGCTCGGGGTCGTCCATCGTGATGAAGCCGATGTCGTCCGGGTCGTCCTCCGTGCGCGCGGTCTGGAGGGGGTAGCCGGGCTTGGTGAAGTCGGCGCTGACCCGGGGGTCGAGGAGCAGGGCCCGCTGGTCGGCGTGGCGGGTGACGAGCCAGGGGGTGCTGCCGTCCCAGAGCCGCACCCGGACCAGGCGTCCGCGCTCACGCTGGGTCAGCAGTTCCGGTGCCGGGTCGAAGGGGCAGCCGGTCGCGCGGGGCATCGGGTAGGCGGGGGCCGGGGATGCCGTGCCGGTCGACGTGTCGGCCATGTCTCTCCTCGGTGGGCAGGGCTCCGCCTGGGCGGAGGCGCCGGGCGATGGGGGTGAGATCTCGACAGGCCCATACAAACAGCGCGAACTGACGCCTTGCGGTCAGACGGCTGACAGAACCCTGACGTGGCGCAGGTCACATCGCGGGGTCCGGTCCGGTACCCGTCTCGATGTCGGCGTGGCCGAGCCAGTAGCCGAAGCCGCGTCTGGTGTGGATCAGCGCGGGGGCGTCCCGGTCGACCTTGCGGCGGAGCCGGGAGACGAGTTGTTCGATGGCGTTGTCGCCCCGGAACTCGCCCCAGACGTACTGGCTGATCTGGTCCTTGGACAGCACGTGGTGGGCGTTGTCGACCAGGTGGAGCAGGAGTCGGTACTCGGCGGGGGTGAGGTCGAGGGTGCGGGTGCCCCGGCGAGCGCGGCACAGGGGGTCGTCCAGGAGCAGATCGGCGTAGCGCGGGGCGTCCCGGGGTGCGGGGCCGGGGACGGTGTCGCGCAGCAGGGCGCCGATCCGGGCGAGGACCTCGGCGACGCGGAAGGGTTTGGTGACGTAGTCGCTCCGGACCGGGATGGGGTCGTTCACCAGTTCGCCGAGGGTGTCCCAGGAGGCCAGCAGCAGCACCGGGGGGCACGGGTCGGGGACGGCGTCGGACCGGTGGGCCAGTTCGTCGGTGTCCGGCAGGGGTGGGTCGAGCACGATCAGGTCGATCGGCTGGGTCCGGACCCGGGCGAGCGCCTCCCGGCCGGAGAACGCGCGGGTCACCTGGTAGCCCGCCAGGGTCAGGGTGCTGGTGAGCAGTTCGGCGACATCCGGCTCGGGCACCACGACCAGCAGGCGCTGGCCGGCGCCCCGCGCGAGGTCGGTGCACCGGGCGATGTCGTCGGGGCCTGCGGCCGTCGGGGGAACGGGGGTTGCCGACGATAACGAGTGCATGCGGATCACCCAATCTCCTGCTTGCCTGACTCAAGTAGTCCACGCTGGTCCGTCTCGCTCCAGTAAGCCGTCGGCCAAGATCCAGGGGTGGGGGCCGGAGTTGTGCGGCTGCGCCGACCGGTGGTGCGGCTCCGGCCCGTTCGGGCGGCGGGAAGCGTTCCGTGCCCTAGGACGGACGGCGTCCGTATCGGCCGGGTTGCCCGGTGCGGTGCCGACGGCCGGTTCTCGCCCCCGCGGCGTCGGACGCGCGGCCGGGTGCCGCCCGCCGTTCAGGGGAATACGGGCCCGGCGGGGCGTGGCGGACCACGGGCGGGTTCAGATCTCTAGCCGTGGACCTCCCCCTGATCGAGCCGATGCTGGCCACGCCCGGCTCGCTGCCGCCCGCCGCGCAGGATGCCCGGTGGGCGTACGAGACGAAGCAGGACGGGCAGCGGGCGGTGGTGTACCTGGAAGGGGACGGCAGGCTGCGGTTGCGGGCGCGGTCCGGGGAGGACATCACCGGCGCCTATCCGGAACTGGCGGCGCTCGGCGGGGCACTGGGGGACACGGCGGCCGTGCTGGACGGGGAGGTGCTGGTGCTGGACGCGGACGGGCGGGCCGACTTCCAGTCGCTCCAGTCGCGGATGGGGCTCGCGCACGCGCCGGGCCGGGCGGCGCGCCGGGCGGCCGAGACTCCCGTGCATCTGGTGCTCTTCGATGTGCTGCACCTGGAGGGGAGACCGCTGCTCAGGGAGGCGTACCAGGAGCGTCGGCGGCGGCTGGAGGGGCTGGGGCTGGCCGGGCCCTACTGGTCGACGCCGGCCGCGCTCGTGGGGCATGGCGAGCGGGCGTTGCGCGCCACCCGGGAGCACGGGCTGGAGGGGCTGGTCTGCAAACGGCTGGACTCGGTGTACCGGCCCGGGGTCAGGTCCCGCTCCTGGATCAAGATCCGGAACACGCTCGGGGTCGATGTCGTGGTGGGGGGCTGGCAGCCCGGCCGGGGACGGCTGACCGGGCTGCCCGGGTCGCTGCTGCTGGGGCAGTTCGACGGCGCCGGGCGGCTGCGGTACGTCGGTCATGTCGGCACCGGCTGGAGCGAGGCCGAGCGGCGTGAACTGGCCGCGCTGATGGGGTCGTACGCCACCGCCGTCTGCCCCTTCGACCCCGTCCCCGCCGTGGCGGGCGTCCACTGGGTGCTCCCCCGGCTGGTCGGCGAGGTCCGCTACAGCACCCGTACCCGCCTCGGGCAGTTGCGTCAGCCGTCCTGGCTACGGCTGCGGCAGGATCTCACGCCCGAGGAGTCCTCGGCCCTGCTGCCCGGGGCGCCCGACGGACAGCGCCCGGGGTGACGGCGCGGGCCGACAGGGCGGGGCCGGAGCGTCCTGAGTGCCGGTTGTTGCCCCATGCTTCACCGCCGTGACACCCCTCACTCTTGGCATGGACAGCACAACGACGGCAGACTGAACCCCCCGTCAGGACCGACCCGTCCTTCCCCCCACCCCGTTGGGCCCTGCCCGGAGGAGAAGCCGTGCCGTCCCAGAAGTCCCAGAACCCCCAGAGGTCTCAGAAGTCCCCCCGCCGCTCCCGAAGGCTGTCGGCCGCTCTCGCCGGGGCCGCCGCCCTCGTGCTCGCCTTCCCCGGCACCGCGCTGGCCGCCCCGCCGCCCGCGCTCCCCGCCGACGCCGACGGTTTCGAGCGGACCTTCCAGCCCGCCTACGACTACGACACCGACGGCTGCTACTCCACGGCCGCGATCGGCCCCGACGGCACCCTCAACCCGGGCCTCGCCCCGACCGGCGCGCTCAACGGCAACTGCCGCGACGCCGTCGACCTGGACACCACCAACGGCTACGCGCGCTACAAGTGCAACAACGGCTGGTGCGGCATCGTCTACGCGCTGTACTTCGAGAAGGACCAGGCCCTGCCCGGCACCGGCCTCGGCGGGCACCGCCACGACTGGGAGCACGTCGTGGTGTGGGTGCGGGACAACCAGGTGCAGTACGTCTCCACGTCGAACCACGGTTCGTTCACCGTGCACAACGCCTCGGCGATCCGCTTCGACGGCACCCACCCGAAGATCGTCTACCACAAGGACGGCATCAGCACCCACTGCTTCCGCGCCGCCGGCCTCAACGACGAGCCACCGGAGAACCACAAGGGCACCTGGCAGTACCCGCCGCTGGTCGGCTGGAACGGCTACCCGGCCGGGATCCGCGACCGGCTGACGTCCCACGATTTCGGCAGCGCCAATTTCGGGCTGCGGGACAGCGGCTTCGCCTCGCACCTGGCGACGGCCAAGCCGTCCGGCATCCCGTTCGACCCGCACGCCTGAGCGGTGCGCGGCACAGGGGCGCGCGACGACCCACTATCGTGTCCCCATGCCGGTCCCCGAACTGATCCGCATCGTCTCCCGCGACTCGCCCATGGCACTCGCCCAAGTGGAACGGGTGCGCACCGAGTTGACCGCCCACTACCCCGGTGTGCGCACCGAGGTGGTCCCGGTGAAGACCACCGGTGACAAGTGGCTGGGAGATCTGTCCCAGGTCGACGGCAAGGGCGCGTTCACCAAGGAGGTCGACGCGGCGCTGCTGGCCGGTGCGGCCGATCTCGCCGTGCACTGCGTGAAGGACGTGCCCGCCGACCGGCCGCTGCCGGCGGGCACGGTCTTCGCGGCGTTCCTGGAGCGGGACGACGTACGCGACGCGCTCGTCCATCCGGGTGGGCTGACGCTGGACGCGCTTCCGGCCGGTACCCGGATCGGCACCTCGTCGGTGCGCCGGATCGCGCAACTCGCCGCCACCCACCCGCATCTGGAGTGTGTGCCGTTCCGCGGCAACGCCAACCGGCGGCTGGAGAAGCTCGCCGCCGGGGAGGCGGACGCGCTGCTGCTGGCGCTGGCGGGGCTGGAGCGGATCGGGCGGACCGAGATGGTCGGCGAGGTGCTCTCCACCGAGACGATGATGCCGCCGATCGGGGCGGGCATCCTCGCGTTGCAGTGCCGCGAGGGGGACACCGAGGTGATAGAGGCGGTCAGCGCGCTCGGCGACCCGGACACCCATCGCGAGGCGACGGCGGAGCGGATGTTCCTCCATGTGCTCCAGGGGCACTGCAACAGCCCGATCGCCGGTGTGGCCCGCGTGGACCGGAGCGGGGAACTGTCCCTGCGGGCCTGTGTCTTCACCCCGGACGGCAAGACCCGGCTCAACGCGCACGAGTGGGCGGGCCGGCTGGACCCGGCGACGCTCGGCACGTCGGTGGCGGTGGCGCTGCTGCGGCAGGGCGCCCGCGAGATCATCGACGGCATCCCGCACTGACGGGACCCGCGGCGGGGCGGCCGACCGGACGCGGCTCAGCGCCTCACGCGCTGCCCTCCTCCGCCTGGTCGCGCAGGAAGTCGCTGATCTGGTGGGCCAGTTTCTCGTGGACGGTGGGCGCGCAGGGGCCGGTGGTGTCGTCCTGGAGACCGAGGCCGCCGGACCAGAGCCGGCGCTCGGTCCACTCCTCGTCGATCCGCAGCTGGACCTGGACGTCCACCCGGGACAGCGCCGTCTCGGGGGCGGCGGCGAACAGTACGGCCGTGGCCCGGCGCAGCGGGTAGACGTCGTAGCCCTCGATGAACTGGGAGTTGCGCCAGTCGAGGAAGGCGCTCTCGCCGTCGGGGCCGACGCGCACATCGAGCTGGCCGTCCTCCAGGTGGACGCCGAAGTGGCGGGAGCCGCGGTTCTCGACGGTGACCCGGAGGGTGAAGTACGTCAGCCCCTCCGCGGTGTCGTCGCGACCGCGCGGTGGTTCCTGGGCGTGCAGCCGGTGGACGCGGACACGCAGACCGGGGTGCTCGTCGTACTCCTGCCAATCCCCGACCACATTCGGCTCATGCACCTTTTCGCACCCCTCGCACTCCAAGAGCCTGCTTCCTATCCGTGCCCCGAGCACACTGTCAAATACACGGAACGCACTGTGATCAGGGAATTTGACGCGGTGATCGGTGATCAAGCCGTGCCCAGGAAGAACGCTCGGGGAGCCGGCGCGGGGCCGGGGGCGCGCGTGCTGCACATCACGTCGGCCGTCCACGGTCCGGTCACGGCGGGAGGGTACGACGGCCGGTCACCACGGTCCGGTCACCACGGTCCGGTCGCGACGGTCCGGTCGCGACGGTCCGGTCGCGACGGTCGGTCAGCGGGCGAGTCGTCCGAGGAGCGAGGAGGCGACGGCGATGCCGACCGCCGCGGCGAAGGCGAGCACCCCGAAGTCGAGCGCCAGATGCGAGGGGGTGCCGATCAGCAGCCCGCGCAGCGCGTCCACCTCGTAGCTCAGCGGGTTGGCCTTGCTGACGGCCTGGAGCCAGCCCGGCATGATGTCCACCGGGTACAGGGCGTTGGACGCGAAGAACAGCGGCATGGTGATCGCCTGTCCGAAGCCCATCAGCCGGTCGCGGTTGAGGACGATCCCGGCGATCGACATCGACAGACAGGCGAAGAACGCGGAGCCGAGGATCACGATCAGGGCGACACCGAGGAGCTTGAGCGGGTTCCAGGTGAGGGCGACGCCCAGCAGCGCGGCGATGATGATCACGACGACGGCCTGGATGAGCGCCTTGACGCCGGAGGCGAACGCCTTGCCCGTGATCAGCGCGGCGCGCGGCGTCGGGGTGACGAGGAGTTTGTTGAGGACGCCCGCGTCGCGCTCCCAGATGATCTGGATGCCGTAGAAGATCGCGATGAACATCGCGGACTGGGCGATGATGCCGGGGGCCAGGAAGTCCGTGTAGGGGACGCCGCCGGTCGGGATGGCGTGGATGCGGGTGAAGGTCTGGCCGAAGATCAGCAGCCAGAGGGCGGGCTGGACGGCCCGGGTGTACAGCTCGGTGCGGTCGTGGCTCAGCTTCTGGAGTTCGACCGCGCACATGGCGGCCACCCGGGCGGGCAGCAGCCGCCAGCCCGCGCGGGGCTGGGGCGGGCGCAGCAGCAGCCCTATGTCGGAGGGGGCGGCCGGGTCAGCCGACGCGGCCTGCGGTGCGGCGGGTGCTTCGGACATCGCGGAAGTCTCCTGGCTCGTCGTCGAGGCCGCCGCCGGCGACGTCGCGGAAGACGTCCTCCAGCGTCGGCAGCGGTCCGTCGGCCGCGGTGGTGCCGGAGCGGCGTTCGGCGAGGCCCCGCCGGAGTTCGGTGGGGGTGCCGAGGGCGCGGATCCGGCCGTGGTGCATGAGGCCCACGCGGTCGCAGTACTGGTCGGCTTCGTCCATGTAGTGGGTGGTGACCAGGACGGTCATGCCGGTGGCGGTGCGTACGGCGTTGATGTGCTCCCAGACGTCGGTGCGGGCGATCGGGTCCAGGCCGATCGTGGGTTCGTCCAGGATCAGCAGCCGGGGCGCGCTGACCAGTGCCTGGGCGAGTTCGAGACGGCGGATCATGCCGCCGGAGTAGGTGCCGGCCAGCCGGTCCGCGGCATCCGAGAGACCGACCGCGGACAGCGCCTGGCGGACCCGCTCGGCACGTTCGCGGTGCGGCACGTCGTAGACACGGGCGAACAGGGTGACGTTCTGGCGGCCGGTCAGCCCGGAGTCGGCGGAGAGCTGCTGCGGCACATAGCCGAGCAGTCGGCGGACGCGCATCTTGTCCTTGGCGGTGTCCCGGCCGAAGACGTGCACCATTCCGGCGGGGACCGGCAGCAGGGTGGTGATGCAGCGGATCGCCGTGGTCTTCCCGGCGCCGTTGGGGCCGAGCAGTCCGAAGACCTCGCCCTCGCGCACGGCCAGATCCAGTGCGTCCACGGCCTTGGTCTGGCCGAAGGCATAGGTCAGGCCGGTGCAGGAAACAGCGCTCTCGGTGGTCACACGTCCTCCTCACGCAGGGACTCGGCCAGGCGGCGCATCGCGGGGAGCGCGGCGCGCAGAGTCGCGCGGTCGGCGTCGTCCAATCGGGCGACCTGCTGCCGTACGAGCCGCGCCCGGCGGCGGCGCCAGTCGGCGAGCCGGGTCTCGGCGGCCGGGGTCGGCACCAGTCGGGCGGCGCGGCGGTCGGCGGGGTCGGTCTCCCGCACCAGCCAGCCGTCCCGGGCGAGCTGGTTGACCAGCGTCGAGACCGAGTTGCCCGCGAGGTAGAGCTTCTTGGCGGCCTCGGAGATCCGGATACCGGGGCGGGCGGTCACCAGGCGCAGCAGTTCCACCTCGGCGCCGCGCAGCCTCGGGTCCGGCATCTCGGCGCGCACCCGGCGGCGGATCAGCCGCTGGACGCCCACCAGCGCGTCGGCGAATTCCTCGGGGAACGATTCCTGGTCCATATGATTTACATTAGCTCTGTTACAGAGGTATTGCCCCAAGGGCAGGTCAAGAACGCCTCCGCTTTCCCTCAGCAGCCCTCGGTCCACGATCCTTCCGACACAGGTGGGGGGCGGAAGTGCCAGGCATTCGGCAGGCCCCTGGGCGATTCCGGTTGGAGACTGGTGTCTGACCGGGCGACCGAGGGCCGACGGCCGACGAGAGCAGGACGAGTCTCATGAACCAGCGCACGACACCCGCCAGGCCCGCGCCGGACGTCGCCTACACGGACTCGGTGTTCGGCACCCCCTGCTGGGTCAGTCTGACCAGCCGCGACCTCGACACCACGGAGGCGTTCTACACGGCGGTGCTGGGCTGGCAGTGGCGGCAGGCGACCCTCGGCGACCACTTCCGGATCGCGCTCGCCGACGGTGTGCCGGTGGCCGGGATAGCGGCCGTGGCGGGCATGTGGCAGATGGCGGTGGCGTGGACCCCGTACTTCGCCGCGATCAGCGCGGACGCGGCGGTGGCCCGGGCCCGGGAGCGGGGCGGCACCGTGGCCGTCGGGCCGATCTCGCTGCCGCCGGGGCGGGCCGCGCTGGTCGCCGACCGGGACGGGGCCACCTTCGGGATCTGGGAGGGCGAGCTGGTGGGCCACTGGGAGGTGTGGCACCGCTCGGCCCCGGCCTTCATCCGGCTGCACACCCGGGACGCCTTCGACGCGGCGATCTTCTACGGCGAGGTCCTGGAGTGGGCCTCGGACCGGCCGGGCTCCTGCGAGGTGCACTACGAGGGCGACGAGGTGGTGCTGCGCCGGGGTCAGGAGGTAGTCGCGCGGATCCGCTCGGGCGCGCTGGGCGCGGCCCCCGATCCCACGGTCCGGCCGCACTGGCAGGTGCACTTCGCGGTGGACGACGTGTCGGCCTGCACCCGCGCGGCGGAACAGCACGGCGGCAGTGTGCTGACGAAGGCGGCCGACGAAGCGGTGCTGCGGGATCCGGACGGGGCGCAGTTCACGGTGACGTCGCAGCGGCGGCCCTAGCGTGAGTCCGAGGGGATCCCCGTGGATCCCGGTGGACTCCCGTGGGATTCCCGTGGGATTCCGTGGCAGACCCAGGTCAGACCCGGGTCAGGGGCTCCGCGGGTGGCGGCTGCCCGCGGATCACCCCTTCCTTCCCCTCAGTGGTCCGGTTCGTCCCCGTGGACGCGTGCGGGGCGGGAGAGCAGGACCAGGCTGCGGGGTGCGACGGTCAGGCCGGTGCCCGCCTTGTGCTCCGTCTCGTCGGGGGTGCCCCGGGGGTCGGAGGTGTCGATCAGCGCTGTCCAGCGCTCGGCGAACCTGGTGTCGGGGAGGCGGAAGTCGACCGGCTCCCAGTAGCTGTTGAACAGCAGCAGGAACGAGTCGTCCACGACCCGCCTCCCGTGCGGATCGCGCTCGGCGATGGCGTCGCCGTTGAGGAAGACACCGACGGTGTGCGCATCAGGGCGCTGCCAGTCCCGCTCGGTCATCCCGCGGGCGTTCGGGGCCAGCCAGACCAGGTCGGGCAGCGGCCGTCCGGCCCCGGTGAGGGGCTCGCCGCGGAAGTAGCGCCGGCGCCGCAGCACCGGGTGGGCCGCGCGCAGCGCGATGACGTACGCGGTGAAGTCCCGTAGCTCGCGCTGCTCCTCGGTGAGCCGCCAGTCTGTCCAGGAGATCTCGCCGTCCTGGCAGTAGGCGTTGTTGTTGCCGCGCTGGGTGCGGCCCAGTTCGTCCCCGTGCGCGAGCATCGGGATGCCCTGGGACAGCAGCAGGGTGGCGAGGAAGTTGCGCTGCTGGCGGGCGCGGAGTTCCAGGACGGAGGGGTCGTCGGTGGCGCCTTCGGCCCCGCAGTTCCAGGAGCGGTTGTCGCTCTCGCCGTCCCGGCCGCCCTCACCGTTGGCCTCGTTGTGCTTGTCGTTGTACGACACGAGGTCGCGCAGGGTGAATCCGTCGTGCGCGGTGACGAAGTTGACGCTGGCGCGCGGTCGACGCCGGCTGTGCTGGTAGAGGTCGGCGGAGCCGGTGAGCCGGGAGGCGAACTCGCCGAGGGTGTGCTCCTCGCCGCGCCAGAAGTCGCGTACGGCGTCCCGGTACTTGCCGTTCCACTCCGACCACAGCGGCGGGAAGTTGCCGACCTGGTAGCCGCCCTCCCCCACGTCCCAGGGCTCGGCGATCAGTTTGACCCTGCTGATCACCGGGTCCTGCTGGATCAGGTCGAAGAACGCGGAGAGCCGGTCCACCTCGTGGAACTGGCGGGCCAGGGTCGCCGCGAGGTCGAAGCGGAAGCCGTCGACGTGCATCTCGGTCACCCAGTGGCGCAGCGAGTCCATGATCAGCTGAAGGACGTGGGGGTGCCGCATCAGCAGGCTGTTGCCGGTGCCGGTGGTGTCGTAGTAGTGGCCCCGGTCGCCGTCGACCAGGCGGTAGTAGGAGGCGTTGTCGATGCCCCGGAAGGAGAGCGTGGGGCCGTTCTCGTTGCCCTCGGCGGTGTGGTTGTAGACGACGTCCAGGATCACTTCGAGACCGGCCGCGTGCAGCGCCTTGACCATGGCCTTGAACTCGGTGACCTGTTGGCCCCGGGTGCCGCCGGCGGCGTAGGCGTTGTGGGGCGCGAAGTAGCCGATGGTGTTGTAGCCCCAGTAGTTGGTCAGGCCCCGGTCCTGGAGGATGCCGTCCTGGACGAACTGGTGGACCGGCATCAGCTCGACGGCCGTCACCCCGAGCGAGGTCAGATGCTCCACGACCGCCGGATGGGCCAGCCCGGCGTAGCTGCCGCGCAGTTCCTCCGGCAGCTCCGGGTGACGCATGGTCAGCCCTTTGACATGGGCCTCGTAGATCACGGTGTCCGCGTAGGGGCGGCGCGGCGGGCGGTCGTCGCCCCAGTCGAAGAAGGGGTCAGTGACCACACCGAGCAGGGTGTGCCCGGCGCTGTCGGCCCGGTCGGGGCCGTTCGGGGCGCGTTCGTAGAGCGAGGGGTGGTTGTCGATCTGCCCGTCCACGGCGGTGGCGTACGGGTCGAGGAGCAGCTTGGCCGGGTTGCAGCGCCGGCCGGCGGCGGGGTGCCAGGGGCCGTGCACCCGGTAGCCGTAGCGCTGGCCGGGGCGGACGCCGGGCAGATAGCCGTGCCAGACGAAACCGTCGGCCTCGGTGAGCGGGACGCTCCGGCCGGGTCCGTCGTCGTCCACGAGGATCAGGTCGACGCGCTCGGCGACCTCGCTGAACAGGGCGAAGTTGGTGCCCTGTCCGTCGAAGGAGGCACCCAAGGGGTAGGGGTGCCCGCTCCACGCGGACACCCCGGCCTCGGTCCCCGCCCCGCTGTTCTTCTTCCGGTACGGCTTCTGGGTCACCGCGCGCCCTCCAGGACACCGCGGGGGATCCGGTCCGGTACGCCCTCCGGGAGACGGCCCGGTACACCGTTCAGGACACGGTGCCGTACGCCGTTCAGGACACGGTGCGGGTACGCCGTTCAGGACGCGGTCCGGCAGATGTTCCGGCAGCCAGGGGGCAGCCGCGGCGACGGCGGCGAGGGGCAGGGCGCGGGGCAACGGGAGCACCTCGCGCAGCCGCGGTTCGGGGGCCGTCGGGACCAGGGGGACGCGTTCCCCGTCGCGGGCGCGTTGGGAGAACCAGATGACCTGGCTGCCGGTGCCGGTGGCACAACAGCCCCAGCCGTCGCTCTGCGCGGCGATGCGTTCCAGACAGCCGCGCAGTTCCAGGTCCGGACGCAGGTCGCGGTCGTTCTCCGCCACGGCGGTGATCAGGTGCTGGCCGTTCCACCACAGCTCGACCGACGCGCTCTTGTCGGTGGCGTGTTCCCCGATGGCCTCCAGCAGCAGTCCGACTCCGTCGCAGACGAGGTTCACGAGCGGGTCGAGATCCCAGTAGCGCAAGTGGGCCGTCAGGATGCGCTTGACCTGTCCCACGCGCTCCGGGTCGGCCTCCACGTCGAGGTGGTAATAGCAGGGCACTGCGGTCTTCATCGTCGTCGGCTCCTCACCGGCGGCGCGCATCCCTCCGGGGCCGGGCGGACCCGGACCCGAGCACGGAATGTGAGCGCCGATCGCTTCTGAGTCACCTCCACCGTGCGGGCACTACGCCATTCGTGCAACACGAGAGAGGTCGTGAGGCGTCGGGGGCGGTGGGGGCCGGGGGTGAAGGCCGGGGCGGGAGTGATGGTTGGGGCGTTCGAGTGCATATGCGGGATGAACGGGTGGACCTCTCAGATGGTTGAAGCACCAACAAGACGCTGCGTCGCCGTCCGTGCACCATGAGTGAAGGCTTCGAGCGGCGCCCGACGGTCGGGAGCGTGCCTTCGTCGCCCGGAAGGTGAACCGCGCCATGCTGCTACCCGCGAAGGCCGAGGTCACCCGGCAGTTGCGGCGGTACCGGTCCTGGGAACGGATGATGCTCGCCTCACCGGCCGACCGCGCGGTGCGAGCCGTGTTCGAGGACTCCGGCTACACGCTGTGTGTGCTCATGGGAAAGCGCTGCGCCCGGGAGGCCGCGGACGCCGCCGAACGCTATCTCCGCACCACCCTCACCACATACATGCGGGAGCAGAACGGCCGCCGCCGTCAGGGGCGTCCGGTGCGCCGGGGCCCGCCGGGGGTGCTGCGTACGACGGTGGGGATGTAGGCGGGTTCCGGCCGGCGGGGCCTTGACGGGTAGGTCAGGGCGCCGGGTGGATCCGGACCCGGGGTGTCGGGCTGTGGCTGGTGGCTGCCCGCTGGTGGCCGGTGGCTGGTGGCTGGTGGCTGGTGGTGATCGGATCGTGGTGGGTCGTGGGCGACTTATGGCGGGTGACCGGTGGTGAGTGATGGGTGAGGGTGATCGGGCTCGGGCTTGGGTGATCGGGCTCGGGCATGGGAGGGCCGGGCTCGGGCTCGGGGCGATCGGATCAGCCGGGCCGTCGAAGGTCCGGCTCGCGGCACGACGGAGGTGAGGACCATGGGCGCGAGGCCCGGCATCGGGCGTATCCCGGTACGGCATGTCCGGCCGGCGGTGGCGGGCGGCAGCCACCCGGCGAAGGCGGTGGTCGGCGAGACGTTCCAGGTCTCCGCCACCGTGTTCCGTGAAGGAGACGGCGCCGTCGGCGCGAATGTCGTCCTCACCGGACCCGACGGGCGCATAGCCCCCTGGACCCCCCTGCGTGAACTGGCCCCCGGCAGCGACCGCTGGGGCGCCGACGTCACCCCCGACGCCCAGGGCCACTGGACGTTCCGGGTGGAGGGGTGGGCTGATCCGATCACCACCTGGCGGCGGAACGCCCAGATCAAGATCCCGGCGGGGATCGACACCGGCCTCGTCCTGGAGGAGGGCGCCGAACTCCACGAGCGCGCGGCGGCCGGGGTGCCCGACCGCGCCGGACGCGCCACGGTGCTGCGGGCCGCCCACTCCCTGCGCGACGACGACCGACCGGTCCTGGAGCGGCTGGCGGGTGCGTTGGTGCCGGAGGTGGTGGAGGTGCTGGAGCGGTCTCCGTTGCGGGAGCTGGTGACGGTGTCGGAGGCGATGCCGTTGCT